>JAQBRE010000007.1 GCA_028286605.1 Parcubacteria group bacterium
CAAGGAAGTTGGAGGTGCCCGATATCTTGGTTTATCCAGGACTACGGCAAATTCAATGACAGGGAGTAAGTCGTAACAAGGCACGGCTAGCGGAAGCTGGTCGTGGAACATATCCAATCGGAACAGAGATGGTAGAGATACCACTCATGTCGATCATTCAACAGAGCAATTTGATGAATGGGGAAATGGCATTTATCCCTAAATAATGCACGGACGCCGGAAAAACGCACCGGTGGGTGTTGGAAGTATCAATTGAGCTTCTAACACTCTGAATAGGCGGAACACAAGAGTACGTGTTCTTGGCTCCACTTTCTTTTCTAGATTTTTGCTACGGTAAAAGCCCCGTATGGAGAGATTTTCTTCGGAAGATCTCTCCATACGGGGCTTTTTCCTTTTCTGCCAGATCTAACAAGTCTTGAAAAGCTTCAGAAATATTTTATATATTCCGCATCGTGCCACCATGTTGCACAAGCTATGCTAAAGGAATTAAAATATAACGATGCTGACCGCCATGGAACAAAATTCTCTTGAGAAGCGCTTTGATCAGCTCACTGTCACGCTTGATAAACGCTTTGAAGCAATTGATAAACGATTTGATGCCATGTATGAGTACATGAGTACTTCTTTCAATCAGATTCATCAGGATATGCGTGCAATACACGGACGACTCACGGATGTTGAAGAGAAGGCAATTGATACGGAAGACCGTCTCACGGGAGTTGAGAAGGCAGTAGATACAGATTCTATAAAGCTTATGGATCATCAGAAACGAATTGGTCGTCTTGAAAAGAAAGAGAAAAAGGAGAAGAAGGCATAGTTGGCCAAAGTGAGTATATTTGATACTATCCCTTCACGTGCGATAGATGCCAACATGCAAGCGTAGCTCAGTTGGTAGAGCACCCGACTGATACTCGGGCGGTCGAAAGTTCGAATCTTTCCGCTTGCACCAGAGAAGAAAACCGCCGAAAGGCGGTTTTCTTCGTTCTCTCGAGCAATTGACATATATGTTTATTTGTACTATTTTGCGCATACGTTCTTTTCGTTCATAATCTTCAGAAGGGAGGTGCCAAGTGCACCACGAAGTGGTTATGGTCACCGCGCGTGACCTTAAGTGGAAGGACAAAGAAACAACTATGGTTGTTGTCGGTCCGGATACGGCTCGCGTATGCCGTGCTGCAGCACGTCGGTATGACGAACTGTCAGAAAATGCCGAGTTGGTGGTGACAGCTGGCTTCTCGGAGAAGTTCAAGGTAACTATGGGTAACGGTCCCATGTATCGATATCTGAGGCGCACATGTAGAATCGATATGGATCGAGTCTACATGCGAACGGCCGGAGACTTCAACACCAACGGTGAAATGAAAGCGCTCGCTAGCTATCTTGAAGATCTGCAATGCGAATCGCCGGACGATACGTTCGAGATCCATCTGGCAGCTAGCTGGTGGCACTGGCTCCGCGCTTATGCAACGCTGACTGCCCGACTCAAGGACACTGATCTGAAGGTGACGAAGATTCACGCTGTCTTGGCGCCTTCTTGGTCACCGGCGATGTTTCTAGAACCGCTTGCTTGGGCGAAGAACATTCGCAAAGGCAATATCTTCTGATGCTCGCACAGTCGCGAATTCAGCCCGCCGCTCCCTCCTTGGGATGCGGCGGGTTTCTGTTTATTAGTCGTTGAGCACGCGCAACGGTGCGCTATACTTTTATATATGAAAGATCTAATGATCGTCCTTGGAACGATTGTGGCCGTTATCGTGATCGGGGCTTTGCTGTTCTTCTACGGACCGCAATCCTTCCGCGTTGCGCTCGGCAGCATGTCGCCACGTGTGACGCCTACTCTCCTAAAGGAGGGAACTAACGCTACGGGAATGTCGGACCGCGCGAACTATCGCATCACCGATAATGATGAGCTGAATCAGCTTTGGAGCTATCTAGACAATACTCCGGGTTCCGCACCAAGCGTAGATTTCAGCAAAGATGAGGTGCTCGCTATCTTTGACGGTACGCACACTACGGGCGGGTACAATATTCAGGTGAGCAGTATTACGGATGCGAATGGTACGCGCACGGTACATGTGTCTCGTATCGCACCCGGTGCGAACTGTTTTACGACTGATTCGATCACGAGCCCGTATGAGATTATCGCGGTGCCGAAGAGCACGCTAAGTCTAACGCACGTTGATACGAGCGTTACGCAGAATTGCCCTTAGGCGCCCTGTTCGTCGAGACGCATCAGTTCTTGTAGCTTGCGCGCGTCTCCGCTCCATTCGTTACCACTCCAATATTCAAGAGAGGGAATATTTGTCTTGTAGCGGGCCTTTCCCCCGTATGCGGTTCCTAAATAGAGATGCGTACGATTGTCCGCCGCTGCGCGGCGGACCGCATCAAGCATCAGCCACATGCCAAGCGATGTATTCATGTATTCAAGGCTGTAGCAGGAATACCAATAGTGACTGAAGCTGTCCTCAGCTACCTCGAGCACGTAGGCAACTGGCTCGCCATCTTTCGTATATACGGCTGCACGGAGCGGAAGGTCGCGTGCAAGAATCTGCTCGAGCCGCTCTGCGGGCATGACGTCTGCTCCGTGACGTTCAGCGAAGTACGTGAGCATGAGGATGCGGAAAGAAGAGGACGCGCGAAGCGCGTCCTCTTCGATATACGAACACTCGAACTGCTCATCGAACTTGCGCAGGATGCGTCGATTCTCGCTCGATGCAGTATAGGCAGCTACCGCCACGCGCACGCTGCGGCTCATATAGAAAAGGTTCGGATCCATGTCGACCGCAGAATACGGAAGGAACCCTTGTGCGTACGAAACAGAAAGCTCATCGTGCGCTTCGCGCACGCCGTGTACGGTATAACCGAACGAATAGGAATCGTATTCGTGCCCGAACTCTGCAAAGCTGAGGCGCATAGCTAGGAGGTGGGGAAGCGCGTCTGTATCTTCTGCGCCAAAGAATCAAGCGTTCCTTCGAAATCTCCCGAGGTGAGAAGGAGTACGACGTCGCTCTCTGCAAGTTTTGCTACGACCGCATCTACATTTTCAGAATCATATTCTTCTACGCGGATACCAGCATCCTGAATACGCTGCGCAATCTCATCATAGGAAAGCTGATCGTGCGTGTTCGCGCCCTGAAGCGCAGGGGCTGCAAGGAAGACCGCACTCGCGCCATCGAAGACGGTGTCATACCAAGTTAGGTTCGCGCGATTACGCCATCCGAAGGTATGGGGCTCGAACATGATCACGAGCTGACGCGTCGCGAAATGCAGAAGGATCGCATCGATAGCGGCACGTGCTTTCTCGAATGATGAGCCGAAGCCTTCGAATACCGGCACCTGCGAAGCAGGTGCAATGTTATCAAGACGGCGACGCACGCCGGCGAAATCAGCAACCGCTCCGGCAAGTGCCTCAGGTGTAACTAACTCACGTGCCAGCACGTACGCGCTTGCCGCAACGATATCTTCCACATTATGCCGACCAAGCAGGCTGGTCTCAAGCGTTGCAACAGGATACTCGTCCTTAAGTAGAGTGAACGTGGTGCGTTCGCCGTATACTATTTCGCTCGCTCGGTAGATGCCTTCCTGGATGCCATACAGAACAACTTTCTTTCCTGAAGCTTCCGCCATCGCACGTGCGCCAGGTTCGTCCGCACAGGCAACGATGATACCGTCTTCAGGCACGAGTGCGAGCAACTCTTCAAAGGGTGCCTGATAGCTTTCGTAAGTCGGGTACACGTTCACGTGGTCATGTACGACCGATGTTAGTACTAAATCTCTCGGATGCAGGTGCAGGAACTTCGCACGTGAGTCGTCATGCGCGCTCGGATATTCATCACCCTCAAGCACGAAGCTCGGTGCACTGCCGAGTTTCGCAGGAAGGGGAAGCGCCTTCGAAGGTACGGGTTCGGCGCCGATAAAATATCCCGCATCAACGCCTGCGTGTCGCAGGATGTGCGCGATCAGGCTCGTCGTCGTGGATTTTCCATAGCTGCCGACGACCACGACATTGTCGCGATCTTTCGTAAGCTCGCCGAGCACTTCGGGAAACGATTTTATAGGAAGACCCGTTTCATGAGCTGCACGCACCTCCGCATTCTCTTCCGGCGAAAGTTTCGCATTGCGGCCGATCATGAACATAGTCACGTCGTCAGGGATATTGGATGGATCGTACGAAAGGCGAAGCACGGAATCCAGTTCGCCACGCTTCAGGATCTCTCGGGGAGGCCCGTAGCATTCGGCGTCGGAGCCGGTTACGTCCCAGCCGGACTCCTTCAATAACAGTGCGGTGCCGCTCATGCCGACCCCGCAGAGCCCGATAACATGCGCATGTCCCTTTTCCTCCATATCCTCCTATCGTATCAAAGAAAAGGCCGGCTCCGAAGAGCCGGCCAAAGTGGACTTAGCGATGTCGCGCGAGAATGATCAGGTTGCGACTGTCTTTCATACCAGGTTCTCTGGTGGTTACGAAGCCGCTACCGCGCCGTATCATTCTGGAGGATGCTATCTCCCTGAAACGATACGGTTTTGCACTTGCCCTGAAAAGCAAATCAAGATCGAGTTTTCCCTCGATTCCTCTCATCACTTCCGGTCCGTAGCGCGCGTGCAACGAGTGCGCCAGCGCCTGGTTCTTTTCAGCCCATTCCGGATCCTCATGATTCAGAGGGTGGGTGAAAAGCTCAGGATCGATGCTAAAGAGAAGCCGAAGAGAGACTCTTCCCAACGGAACGCCTTTCTTCTTGTAGAATTCGGCGAGTGAGTCCACGATGGTTCGTTCGCCGACCAGCCCTGCTCGTCCGGCGTGAGTCCCTGTTAAGATTCCTCCGCCGTTACCGACGATGAATCCACAGCCAGCGTAACTACCCGAAATTCCTTCCCCGGGATCAACTGAAACACCGTCTAGAGGAAAGTCTGGATTGCGTAGCATGAGTACGCCGTATGGCATGTAAATCGGCGTATTCAGATCCTTCCGTTCGCCGATATTCATGCTAGAAGTAGCGACTGCAGGCGCCAGAACTTTATATACTCCTCGCGAAGCATGTTCTTGCGCCACGCGGGCCCGGAATATCGGCTTATCCAGATTCTTATAGGACCAACCGGTGTTATCGTGCGTCTGGTCAGGAGCGATGATGTGAATGGTGTACTCAACACCATCACCACTGCCCTTGAAGTAGCTCTTCCGAGCCCGTGGCATCAATGTGCTGTCGTTCATTTGAGCTCCCCTGATTTATTTTGAACGTCTGAGAAAACCATACATTTCTTATCAGGTATCGTCAATTCAGGCCGAAACTGCTACAGTCCTATATATGAATGGCACCCTTTCCGTCGTCGCGACCCCGATAGGGAATCTCGGAGATATCACGCTCCGAGCGCTCGAAACGCTTAAGAATGCGGATGCTATCGCGTGCGAGGATACGCGTGTTTCGGCGAAGCTGCTGGCGCGATACGAGATCAGCAAGCCGTTGCTCGTGTATCACGCGCAGAGCGGCCGTTTGGCCGCTACCCGCATACTCACCATGCTTGGGGAGGGGAAGCATATCGCGCTGGTAACAGACGCCGGTACGCCAGGCATTTCAGACCCCGGCACGATGCTGGTGGCCGAGGTTAGGGCAAAACTGGGCGATGATGTGCGCATCGAGGCTATTCCAGGCCCGTCTGCTGTTACTGCGGCGCTATCTATCGCAGGTGTCCCTACGGAACAGTTCGTCTTCCTTGGCTTCCTTCCGCACAAGAAAGGTCGTCAGACCCTCATGAAGGAGATCGCAGCGAGCGATCGCACCATCATTTTCTATGAATCTACGCACCGAATCGAGAAAGCACTCGGTGAGTTGGAGGCAGTGCTGCCGGAAGAGCGAAAAACAGTGGTATTGCGGGAGCTTACGAAGATGTTCGAGTCCGTTATCAGCGGATCTGCGTCAGAGGTGAAGGAATACTTCGCTACACATCAAAAAGAAGTGAGGGGAGAATTTGTCGTGATAATCGCGCCTTGATACACTAGAGGCATGACTCGTGAACGCCTCTTGATGCTCCTTGGAATCTTGATATTGGTATCGCCGTTCGTCGGCTTGCCGCTCACTATCCTTACTTGGATTCTTCCGGTACTCGGTGGTCTTACGTTTGGTATCGGCGCTTCGTACGTGATGCGCAAACGAAACGAAATGAATGAACGTGTGCAGCGCTCCCCGGAGCTAAGCGGACGATTCTGATATGTTTCCTTCAAAGTTTTTGCCTTCCTTCAGTGTTGATCGCCGCAAGCTCGTGCTTGTTCTTGGTACAGCTTTTTTCGTCGTGCTTATTTATATAATCGGATTCTCGAATGTGTTCGCGGTTGAATACAGCAAGGACAACGCCTCGGCTACACTCGGCGGCGTCGCACAGAAAGTTGCTGCTGCCGTACAGGCGCCGCAAACCATTAATCCTGCGCAGTACGATTTGAAGATGCAGGCGATCGCGAACTACGCTTCTACCACTTCAACAACCACGACGCGCCTCTGGCCAGCGAAAGGTGCGATAGGTATTTACCCCACAGCAGGCGCATTGCTTCCTGATCATCGCATCATCGCGTACTACGGTAATTTCTATTCAACAAAGATGGGTATTCTTGGACAGAATCCGCCGAGCGTCATGATTCCGCAGCTGCAGGCAGTGGTAGCGAAGTGGAATGCAGCGGATCCTTCTACACCGGCGATTCCTGCTATCGACTACATTGCCGTTACTGCGCAGGGAAGCCCGGGTGCAGATAATAAGTATCGTTTCCGCATGCCACCAGACCAAGTGAATGAAGCGATTTCGCTTGCGAACCAAGTGCACGGCATCGTCATTCTCGACATTCAAATAGGGGACAGCAATCTGCAGACCGAGCTTCCGCTTCTTACTCCGTATCTTAAACAGGCGAACGTGCATCTTGCGATAGATCCGGAATTCGCCATGCATAACGGCGCAGTGCCTGGTTCGGTCGTCGGCACGTTCAGTTCTGCAGATATAAACTATGCAGCAACGTTCCTTCAGAAGATCGTGCAGGATAACAATCTTCCGCCGAAGATTCTGGTGGTGCATCGCTTCACTCAGAATATGGTGACCGGCTATCAGAATATCAAGCCGCTTCCCGAAGTGCAGATCGTGATGGACATGGACGGCTGGGGTTCGCCTGCAAAGAAGCTGAATACGTACCAAACATTCATCGCTTCGCAGCCTGTGCAGTTCACCGGATTCAAGCTCTTCTATAAGAATGATCTCAAGCCGCCTTCTACGCGTATGCTCACGCCGAGCGAGCTCCTGAAACTCACGCCGCAGCCTCTTTTCATTCAGTATCAGTAGCTAGACGATAGGGTACTTAGGGCGTATCGTTTGCTTAGGATAGGCAGGTTTCAAGGAGGGGACCATGGGCAACATGACAGACCAGAAATCGAAGGCTCGCGAGGCGCAAGCGTTGGGCATATTCAATTCTCTGACGCACGGACTGAAGGATGACATGATCGACCGCATCAAGAATGGTTCCACAACAAATGGTGACCGTGCTTTCGTTACGGTGCGGCAAGCCATCTGTGCGTGGAATGACTTTCTCATCACTTCTGACGGCGAGATTGAAACGCCCGGTAAGCCGATTCATATGCGCGCATAGCCAACGCAAACGAATAAGAAGCCCGCGCACTGAAAAGTGCGCGGATTTTCTATTATTCATGAGCGTCGAGCGGTATAATAGAGGTAATGGATAATCCCGAACGGGTAACGTACTTTGCAGCAACAGATTCGCGCGGAAAGCGCGTGCCGTTTGGCTTGAAAGCGAAGGACCGTAATCGCCACATGTACGTGATCGGCAAGACGGGCATGGGTAAGTCGACGCTGCTTGAGAACATGGCGGTGCAGGATATTCGCAATGGCGAGGGATTGGCGTTCATCGATCCGCACGGTAGCGCCGTTGAGAAGCTGCTGGAATACGTGCCGGAGCATCGCTTGAAAGACGTAGTCTATTTCGCTCCGTTCGACCTCGACCAGCCGATCGCCTTCAACATCATGGAAGATGTGGGCTACGACAAGCGCCACCTCGTGGTGTCCGGCCTCATGGCGACGTTCAAGAAGATATGGGAAGACGCATGGAGCGCGCGTATGGAGTACATCCTTACCAACACGCTGCTCGCATTGCTTGAGTATCCGGGCGCCACGCTGCTTGGCGTGAACCGCATGTATACCGATAAGGCATACCGCAAGAAGGTGGTGGATAACATCAAGGACCCGGTGGTGAAGGATTTCTGGACGAAAGAATTCGCGAACTATGGCGACCGGTACACTCAGGAAGCGACGCCGGCGATTCAGAATAAGATCGGACAGTTCACGAGCAATCCGCTCATTCGCAATATCATCGGACAGGAAAAATCTTCCTTCGATATCCGTGAGCTGATGGATGGCAAGAAGATATTACTCATCAATCTTTCAAAAGGACTGGTGGGTGATACGAACATGCGCCTGCTTGGCTCGATGCTAACGACGCGTATTTTCCTTGGCGCGATGAGCCGCGCGGAACTGGACCCGGGAGCGCTCCAGGCCAGCGTGCCGTTCTATTTCTATGTGGACGAATTTCAGAACTTCGCGAACGAGACATTCGCTGAGATTCTTTCCGAGGCTCGTAAATATAATCTGAACCTTATAATCGCGCACCAATACGTGGAGCAGATGGAGGAGCAGGTGCGTGCCGCCGTGTTCGGCAACGTAGGTACGACCGTCGCGTTCCGTGTGGGCCCATTCGATGCGGAAGTGCTGGAGACCGTGTTCAGTCCTGAATTCATGAAAGAGGATCTCGTGAACCTTGGCGCGTATCAGCTCTATCTTTCGCTGATGATCGACGGCGTGGGTTCTCGCCCCTTCTCTGCGACCACGATTCCTCCTATCGAAGTGCCGGCACGATCGTTCAAGAAAGAAGTGATAGAGATGTCACGACAGCAGTTCGGCAATGTGCGTGCTGGCATCGAGGAATCTATCCTTACCGAGCTCAATTCAACAGAAGGGGAAAACGGGCCGCCGGAACCGCCTGCAAAGAAAAACTATTCAAAAGCGCCAAGCAGTTCAGGTTCAAACTCAGGCTCAAGCGCACCGCGTGCTTCAACGCCACGGCCGACTGAAACCCGTACACCGCGCAGCGATGAGAATCGCGTGCCGCGCCCGAGCAGCGATCGTCCTGCGCGCGCGAATGATGATAGACCGCGCCCAAGCGAAGAGCGTCCGCGGCGCGTTGATGCGCCTCGGCCGCAGCAACCGCAAGAAGAACGCCCGCGTGCTTCAACGCCACGTCCTGCTGAGAATCGCGCACCGCAGCAGACCCCGCAGAAATCTTCAGAAGACCTGAAAGCGATCCTTCGTGGCATGTCGGAATCTGCAGCGAAAGATAAACAGCAGTCGAAGCCGCAGCCGAAAGATGGCCCGAGTCCTCTTAAGGGCGCGCTCGCTGATGTACTTAAGAAGGACACGTCCGTGAGCGAGCCGATGCCCGCTCCGGCGCCGAAGGCGCCGGCCCAACCACAAGCCGAACCAGCAGCTGGTCCGTACGAAGTTCCTGAAGAAACATTACGTTCGCTCTTCCGCGACGGGAAGTAAGGTGAAACTTTTTCACTCGCCCATGCGTAGTAATGAGTGAAGAGATTACCCGACGCTAACGAGCCTTTACATGATTCGAGCATAGATGGCCCATCCAGCTGCATAGAATGCAGCTGGATGGGCCGCTTGCTATACTGTCCGTACCACTATGTCTAAACTCATCCTTGTTACCGGAGGCGCCGGCTTCATCGGTTCGCACCTCTGCGAACGCCTTGTGGCCGAAGGAAACACGGTTATATCTCTCGATAACTACTTCACCGGTTCACGCGAGAATCCCGTCGCGGGCGTGGAATATCGCGAAGGGCACACGAAGGACATAGCAGCACTTATTCCAGAAACTCCGGACCTCGTATATCATCTTGGCGAATATTCGCGCGTCGAGAAAAGTCTGGAAGAGCCTGCGCTCGTGTGGGACCTGAACAAAGCCGGTACGTTCGCTGTCGCAGAATTCTGTCGCACGAAGAAGGTGAAGATGCTCTATGCAGGTTCATCGACGAAGTTCGGCGATGGCGGCCTCGGTCGTGATCAGAGTCCGTATGCATGGACGAAAGCCACGAATACCGAACTCGTGCGTAACTATGGTGCATGGTACGGCATGAAGTATGCGATAACGTATTTCTATAATGTGTACGGTCCGGGTGAGCGTGCAGGCTCATACGGAACCGTGATCGAGATATTCCGCCAGAAGCGGCTCGCAGGCGAGCCGCTCAGTGTTACTGCGCCTGGCACGCAGAAGCGTAACTTCACGCATGTCGATGACATAATCGATGGTCTTATGCTTGTGGGTGCGAATGGCGAAGGAGATGAGTTCGGTATCGGTAATGAGAAAGCGTATTCGATACTGGAAGTCGCGCAGCTATTCGGAAGCGAGATAGTCATGCGTCCGGAAGTGGCAGGGAATCGCATGGGCTCAGATATCGATACGAGCAAGACACGCCTGCTCGGCTGGGAACCGAAGCGCAATTTAGAGGAGTATATCCGCGCGACTGCGTAATGCCTATGAAGAAGATACTAATCTTCTCGCTCAATTATTATCCGCGTTTCATCGGCGGAGCAGAGGTCGCTATAAAGGAGATTACGGATCGCATTGCGCCCGAGGAAATCGAATTTCATATGATAACGCTTCGCTTCGATTCGAATCTCCCGAAGATTGAGAAGATCGGAAATGTGCTCGTACATCGTATCGGTTTCGCGAAGCCAGATGCGACGATCGCTGAGCTGAAAAAGTTTCCGCTGCACCTGAATAAATATTTCTATCAGTTCTTCGCAGCGAATTATGCAGCGAAGCTGCACCGGCAGCATCACTATGACGCTACATGGGCAATGATGGCGCACTCGTGTGCGATACCTGCAGGCATCTTCAAGAAACGATACCCGAACGTAAAATATCTTTTGACGCTGCAGGAGGGAGATCCGCCTGAGTATATCGAACGGATGATGAAACCAGTCTGGTGGCTTTTCAAAGAAGGCTTCACGCGCGCTGATGCACTGCAGCCGATTTCGAATTTTCTGCTGGCATGGGGAAAGCGAATGGGGTTCGTGGGTACGGCTGATGTGATACCGAACGCGGTTGATACGAAGAAGTTCGGGGCTACGTTTCCTTTCGATGCGATTGCTGCAATGAAAGAGAAGCTTGGTAAGAAAGAGGGTGATACATTCCTTGTAACCACGTCGCGTCTCGTGCATAAGAATGCAGTGGACGACGTGATACGCACGCTCCCGCTTCTTTCGGAGAATGTATCCTTTCTTATATATGGAATCGGACCGGATGAAGCGAAACTACGCGCACTTGCGAACGAGCTTGGAGTGGAATCACGCGCACGCTTCATGGGGCAGATCGCGCATGCTGAGATGCCGCTGATGCTTGCGAGCTGTGATATTTTTATCCGCGCATCACGCTCGGAGGGAATGGGGAATTCATTCCTTGAGGCTATGGCGGCAGGGCTTCCGGTTATCGCAACGCAGGAAGGAGGTATCGCAGATTTCCTATTCGATGCAGAATGTAACCCGGCCCAGCAGCCGACGGGGTGGGCAGTAGACGCTGATGCGCCGGATCAGATCGCGCACAAGGTTGAGAAGATACGCGCGTCGCCGGAGGCGACGCGCACGACCGTCGCGAATGCCCGTGCGATGGTCTTCTCAAAATATGATTGGGACACAATCGCTGCAGACATGAAAAATCTCTTTTATGAAGTGCTGAGCCCTGCTTCATGAAGCGACAAAGCAATCTTTAAATAGCGTACACAAAAATGAACGCCGCCCCGAAAGGGCGGCGTTCATTTTTTGCTCATGCCCTATACGTAAAATAGTTTTTACGCGCAGAACGCTGAGGTCGGTTGAGCATCGCGCAGGGCGCAATTATTTATTTCGAAACTTTACTTAACACTCGTAATGAAAATCAGTATGAAAATCTTAAAAGTTATACCTTCGATTCTTGCAATGCTTGGCATGCTCGCATTCGGCGCTCCTGCAGCATTCGCATCGACCATCAGCGTAGACAACAGCGGTAGCGCGACGGTCACGAACTCAATTAATATCACCGCACACACCGGCGGCAACACTTCACACGGAGGTGCGTCAGGAACCGGCGGCATGGGTGGCAGCGCTACAAGCATGAGCGGCGGCGTCGCTAGCGGAGGCACGGGCGGCTACGGCGGCTTTGGCGGTAACGGCGGCAGCATCACGACAGGTGCCGCTACCGGCGATGTCTCTATCGGAAACGATGTGAACACCACAGATACAGAGATCAGCGACACCGGCTCTGCAAATGAATTCAACACGAGCCTCGACACGTCTTCGGATGTTGGCGCTTCTCAGAACGCATCGATGAATGATGCAGCAAGCCACAGCGATCATTCGTCAACGGCTAACAGCACATCGAACACGAACGCTGCCTCGAATCAGGCAGGACAGGCAGCATCGTCTGCATCTCAGAGCGGTTCGAACAGCTCAGCTACCGATAACGGCGGTAGCTCGAATTCGAGCAACGCAAGCAACTCGTCGAGCGGAAATACCGCTTCGACAACGAACAATAGCGCAGCTCAGAATGCTTCCGCTTCCAACACGGATAACGGCAGCAGCGCGAATTCCGCGAGCTCGACCGCAGCGAACAGCAGCTCTAACTCGAACAGTTCTGCTTCACAGAACGCTTCTGCAAGCACGAGCAACTCGACACAGAATGCAGTAGACAATTCCGCAAGCGATTCAGCTTCTAGTGCATCTGCAAATCACAACGTAACGTCACTTCACTTCACGCGCACGTACGTCGGCGGCACTGATTCTGTAGTCGTGCATAACGGTGCTACGTCTAACGTAAGCAATGGCGCTTCGTTCGATGCATCAACAGGCAACAACACCTCGACGGGTGCAGCTGGTTCTAATGGTGGAAACGGCGGTACGGGAACTTCCTTCGGAAATACCACGGCGACGACCACTCAGAACGGCGCATCTTCCGGTGCAAACGGCGGTGCAGGTGGTGACGGAGGCGTGGGTGGAATGATTTCTACCGGCGCATCTGCTCTTCACACGAATCTCGTTACCAGCTCTGGCTGGACTGTAACGCACATCACGCACTCATAATAGAGTCTCTCGAAAACAGGAGTTAACTCCTGTTTTCAGATATGGCTTTCTTCGCAGGAGGGCATATGTGAAAACAGGCAGAAAAGTTATTACACGCGCTAGCACCCTTACTCATGACACTTCCTAGACTCAGTCGCACTATCGCGCTCGTGCTTATGGTCACGCTGGTCGGCAGCTCATTCGCCGGAGCGTTTCCACGTTCTGCGTATGCAGACGATGGTGGCAGTGATGCAGGAGGTGCACCCGCCATATCTGCTCCAGCGTCCGACCCCGCACCTGCAGCGACTGATTCAGCTCCAGCAACAACCGACCCTTCACCTCCTGCGAATACTATTGCAGCGGATACGTCAGCGACAGATACGCCTGCGGCGAATACGGAAATCGCTGCGAGCACAGCGAGCAGCACGCCTGGTACTTCTCCTGTAGATACTGCAGTGGTGACCGTAGATTCGGGCGCGCCTTCCGTACCTTCAGCTCCAAGCGGTGACAGTATCGCGACCACATCTTCTACCGAAGCAGCGAATACTGTTTCTACCATTGCTTCTACAACGCAGCGGATCGTAGACACGATTGCTTCGAGTACCGGAACGACTACAACGCCGATAATTCAGTCCGGTGAAGCTGTCGCTGTCGCGAACATTCTTAATATCGTGAATACGAACATCGTGAACTCGCAGGGCGCTGTCGTTCTGGGAAACTATTTCAATACTGCCACCAGTACTATCGATCTTCGTTCCAGCAATCCGTTTGGTGCGCTTGCCTGTGATCTTCTTTCCTGCGACAGCGGTGGAATCACGGTGAATGTAGGAAGTAACGCATCTATCGATAATGCGGTCGCGCTTTCTGCGGATTCCGGGGGCAACAATATAACCAGTAATACCAACGGCGTCATCAATACCGGAAATGCCTTCGCCGGCCTCAATCTGATAAATCTTGCGAATATGAATATCATCGATTCGAATTATCTGCTCGTCACGCTGAACGCCTTTCAGGGAATTAACGGTGATATCGTTTTCCCGAGTCTTACGAATTTCCTGAGCTCGCTCGCGCAAGGCGGTAATGGCGGATCATTCTCGGCGGACTCGACCGCTAACGTGCAGAACAATATAACGACGAATGCCGATTCAGGAAGTAACAGCACAGACGCGGCTTCGTCTACCATCGCCACCGGCTCAGCACAAAGTTCGGGTAGCGTCTTCAATCGCATCAATGCCGCAAGCATCGGTGGCGGGAATGTCTCGATACTATTTCGCGTACAGGGTAATTGGGCAGGACAGATATTCGATGCGCCTGCAGGATTGAACTGGACGCGCGGAGCTGACGGCAGCATTCTTCTGTTCGGTGACCCGGGTTCAACGGGTACCGGTGCTGATCTTTCCAATACGAATATCACCGGCAGTACTACTGCGCATATTAATAACAATGTAAGTGTCACGGCGCTTACGGGCGACAATCATGCGGATGTTGCTGGCTCTGCACTCATTACGACGGGGAACGCGCTTGCGAGCGCGAATGTAGTGAATGTGGCGAACACGAACGTTGTCGGTAAGAACTGGATTCTTGCGGTAGTGAATATCTTCGGCGATTTCAACGGCAACATCGCTTTCGGTCGCCCCGACCTATGGGTGGGGGAACAAGTTAGTACGCCCTCCTTCATTCAGAATGGCAGCCAGGTTACGTACAAATATTCGGTGATAAATAACGGTGATTCCAATGCGTCTGATGCGACCCTCACGGATACGCAGGATCTTGCTCATCTTGATATCTCGAATCCATCTGTGCCCTATACGACAGACGCGAACGGTCACTTGGTGTGGCAGCTCGGTGCGATTCCGGCAGGACGGGCAGTAGAAGTTACGTATCAGGCAACGGTTAAAGATTCGCCACCAGGCACCGCGATAACGAATTCAGTTACGGTGGGTGAGCACGAGACCGATAACAACACGGTAGATAATACCGACACCGCAACCATCAATGCTTCTGAGCCGTCATTCAGCAGCCTCTCTTCAGCTTCCTTCGCGAACGATCTCGACCTTCATATCAAGGATAATAATCTCACTACAGCAGTTCCTGATCTTTCGAATATCACCGTTGAGCGTGGTGCTGCAACGACGACGATTTCGCGCGGCCATCAGGCACATGAAACGCTGACCGTTCGCAACGGTGGTTCTGCAGCGTCGCCAGCGCTTACGCTGCATGACATCATGCGCGATCCTTCCGGCACGATGATTCAGGATCAGTCCGGATCGATCGGCGTACTTCAGCCGGGCGATGCCGTGACTATTGGATACGACCTCGCGTTTGCAGACGACGCGCCCGCAGGAACCTATGCGCTTACCACCGTACTTTCTGCAGGTGACATGAGCGCCGCTGCGAACGATAACGGTACGCTCATATTGCAGGGCGCAGCGACAGGCGCGAAGGGCAGTGCAACCAAATCCGGAACGAAGTTTGATTCCGTGGGTTCGATTGCTGCAACGGTCGCGGGTTCGCTTACGACTAAGGTAGCGCATGCGTCTGATGGCAGCTTGGCAGCAGGGGCCGGCTTCGCCGGCATCTCCTGGCAGCTCGGCCTGATACTCTTCGTTCTGATTGCGCTTGCGCTTGGTCTCGGAACCACAGCCTTACGTATGCGCCGAACGCGCTCATCCTAGATAAGATACAAGATTTCTAAGTCTTTTCTAAAAGAGCAATCGAGCGGCTGGCGCTGATAGGCCTGATAGTACTTCTATATCCTCTGAATAACGTAAGGAATGTCTCTAAGTCTGCTCCCATGAGATCGTAATGCAATTCACCAATGAATATTCTTGGAGCCTGCCTTCGCTTGCTCGAAGAGAACATACGATACTCAGCACCTTCAATATCAAACTTCACGACATCGACCGGATCTTTCAGAATTGAATCGAGCAGAATTGACCTTACCTGGATCTTCTTTGAATTCTTGCGCTCGTAGATAGAAGATGCAATTGAAGACTGAGAAGCATAAAAGTCTATCGTTCCTTCCGTATCAGAAACAGCAGCGTTTATGCAGGATACATTCTTGATTGAATCCATGTTTTTCTCGAGGACAGCGAAGTTTCCTGGCTCAGGCTCGTATACCGTTATGTGCGCCTGCGGATACTTCGATGCAAAAAATAACGTCGCGGTACCGATGTGGCCGCCGATGTCGATAATAGTCTTTAGAGAATCTCCGTTGAAATTATATTCTTTATCGACGAACACTTCGTGCAGCGCAGCGATGTCTGCCGCGTCTCGCAAGTAGAAAGCATATTTGTTCTTACTAATGTACAAATGTACCTTGCGCGGCTTACGGCCAAGAGTCTTTTTTCTGAGCGGAATCGAAATCAGAGAAAGAAAAAGCAAAGGGGGGGTTTTGCCCCCTAAAGCTTTTGCTATGGACCAGTAGGAGATTATTGTTCGCATAGAAGTGTGTCTTTGGCAGAAGTATATCAGTTCGGTGTCTGAAACCTCAGGCGGCGCGGGCTGGTACAATGAATATATATGCGGCTCTGCATAGCCACTCCTTTGTACCCGCCTGAACCTGGCGGCCCTGCTACCTATGCAAAAACGCTGGAAGAAGGCCTCCCTGCGCTCGGCTGGGAAGTATCCTTGGTTACATTCAGTGAGGTTCGGCATCTGCCCAGCGGTATACGCCATATCGCGTACATGCTTCGCGTATTGAAGGCAGGCAAAGATGCAGACGTGATACTGGCACTTGATCCTGTTTCAGTAGGATGGCCGGCGGCTATCGCCGCCGGCCTCATGCGCAAACCATTCGTCGTAAAGATCGTCGGCGATTTCGCCTGGGAGCAGGGCACGCAGCGTGCAGGTATAACTGTGCCGCTCGATGTCTTCGCGCGTACGCGTCGCGTACCATTCTTCGTTTCCATTCTTCGCTCCGTGCAAGAATATGTCGCGCAGCACGCACGCACTATCATCGTGCCAAGCATCTATCTGAAAAGTATCGTCACCGCATGGGGAATCGATCCAACGAAGATCGAAGTCGTATACAATGCGCTTTCTATCGATGAAGTAATTCCTGAAAAAATACTTCCGCCACACACGATCGTTTCCGTCGCACGACTCGTACCATGGAAAGGAATGCGGGAACTTATCGATGCAGTCGCACAGGTGCGAAAAGAAGTACCGGATGCGACGCTCATTATTATTGGCGACGGACCGGAGCGTGCGGCACTGGAAGCGCATGCGCGCGACACCGCATCAGATTCTGTACAGTTCTTAGGCGCACTCTCGCACCCGGAGACCTTGGCCAATATGCGTGCAGCGAGCGTTTTTGCATTGAACTCAACGTACGAAGGTCTTTCACATGTCCTTATCGAGGCGCTGCTGTTCGGTACACCGATCGTCGCAAGCGACGCAGGAGGTAACCCGGAACTCATTACGAACGAACAGAATGGTTTACTCGTACCAACGGGAGATACGCAGGCGCTCACGCAAGCGCTCGTACGTGCACTGCAGGGCCCCAAATTCTCTGCATCACCTGTGGTAGAACGTTTCGCGCTCCCGACGATGCTCAAAGAAACGAGTGCGATCCTTTCTCGCATATGAACATCCTTTTCATATCTAACGACCCTGCGATCTTCGAAGAAGGAAGTGCAGTGCGCACCCGTATGCGTTCGTATGCAGATGAAGTAGCAAAGACGGGAGGCATGCTGCATATTCTTTCGCACGCTAAAAAACATATCGAAACATCTGATGGGCCACTCGTGCTGCACGGTGTCGGCGGAAACAGATTGCTTGTGCTCCTTTCTATGCGAAGCCGTGCTCGCGCTCTTGTCCGAAAGGAAAATATAGCAATCGTGTCCGCACAAGATCCGTTCGAGCAGGGAAGGATAGCGCTGCACGCCGTGCGCGGTACGAACGCGAAGTTGCACATGCAACTGCACACGGATGCCTTTTCGCCTTGGTTCACGCGCGGCGGCATAGCCCGCAGCCCGCGCGTTCGTGTACCGTTCCTGAATCGGATACGAAAGCGTATCGCAGACCGCATCTTGCCGAAAGCCGACGGCATACGGGTCGTCTCGCAGCGTATCAAGGATTCACTTATTACCCGGTATGGCGAACGGATGCAAAAAGCAGTCGTGATTCCTATACACGTCGATACCGTCATCCCGCCGAAGGTGGCACTTCCGGAACCAGTGTTCCCGTTCTCGCTCATCAGCGTCAGTCGCCTTGAGCCCGAGAAGCGCATCGAGGATATCTTGTACGCGCTGGCGGGCCTGAAAGACTCATACCCTGCGGTGGGGCTGATGATAATTGGAAGCGGAAGTCAGCGAGAGCATCTGGAACAACTCACGAAGAAACTCGATATCGAAAGTCGTGTGCGGTTCCTTGGTGCGCGCGCAGACGCGCGCGGCCTCATGCAAAGCGCGCAGGCATATATACAAGCCAGCGCCTATGAAGGGTATGGCATCACGCTCATCGAAGCAGCGCTCGCACGCATACCGATCATCACGACGGATGTCGGTATCGTCGGCGAAGTATTCAAGGGTAATGATTCTGTACTGGCTGCGCCGCCAGGCGATCCGGCGCAGCTGCTGTATCTTATCCGCCGTCTCGTTGAAGATTCATCTTTGCGCACTTCGCTTGCGATGCGCGCGGAAACGGTAGCAAAGGAACATCTTGCAGCTATGCATAGCGAACCGGCTGATATTATTGCAGATATGCTTCGCCTCGCTTTATGAAATTCTTAATCGTATGTCAGGTCGTAGATACGGAAGATCCAGTGCTGGGCTTCTTTCATGAATGGATTGCACGCCTCGCGCTGCGTTTTGAGAGCATCGCCGTTATTTGCTTGAAGGAAGGTGTGCACCAGCTACCAGGGAATGTACGAGTCTATTCTTTGGGCAAGGAGAAGGGCAGCGTGCCAGGGTTCATGTATGGGTTGCGATTCCTTTCACTGGCATGGAAGCTGCGTGCAGAATACGATCGCGTCTTCGTGCACATGAATCAGGAATACATCCTTATCGCGGGCTGGATGTGGGAAATCCTGAATAAGCCTGTCTATCTATGGCGTAATCACTATGCCGGTTCATGGCTGACAGATCTCGCTGCATCAACCTGCACGAAAGTCTTTTGCACATCGCAGCATTCCTATACCGCGAAGTATAAGAAGACGGTATTGATGCCGGTGGGTGTTGATCTTGAGCTGTTCAGCATGAACAGAAATATCCGCCGCGAACCGCATTCAATATTGTTTCTGGCGCGCGTCTCTCCGTCTAAGCATCCCGACATTCTTATCGAAGCGCTCGGTGCACTGCTGAAGCGAAGCATCAGCTTCATTGCTTCGATATACGGATCGCCTCTCCCTGCGGACATGGCGTATTACGGGAACCTTAAAGCACGTGCGGAATCGCTCGGACTGCATGATCGCGTACGTTTTTATCCAGGCGTTTCGCATGAGGAAGCCGCCGCAGTATTCAGCGCGCACGAAGTATTCGTGAACTGTTCACCCAGCGGCATGTTCGATAAGACGCTGTTCGAGGCAGCCGCTTGCGGCTGCCTCGTTATCGCCGCGAGCCAGGACTTCGCTGCGCAGGCAGGGCCGCAAGCATTCTTCAATGGAACCGCGGAAGATCTTGCTACGCATCTTGAATCGCTCCTGACCACGGAACCTGATTCTGACCTCAAGCAGAGGCTCACGGAGTCTGCCTCAGAGAACAGTCTGGATGCGCTTATGGGCCGTCTTGCTGCTGCGCTACAATAACGGCATGTCTTCCTATAAGAACCTTATAAAGCAGCTGCTTGCCGCGCGCGGTTATGAAATTCGGAAGATAGACGAACCGGATAGCGACCCTGCATTCAAGGTTGTTCACGAAGCCGTGCGCGATGCCACCATGACCTCGCGCGAGCGCCAGCAGGCGCTCTATCAGGCAGTCAATTACATCGCAGACAATAATATTGAAGGCGACATCGTTGAGTGCGGCGTGTGGAAGGGAGGAAGCTCTATGATTTCTGCGCTCGCACTTAAGGCGAAGCATCAGACTGACAGAAAACTCTACTTGTATGACACCTTTGCAGGCATGTCTGCGCCGACTAAGGAAGATGTGAGTTTGCACGGTACGGCAGCGCAAGGGAAGTGGGAAGCGCTCGCAGACGGCGATAAGAATCTCTGGGATTATGCTTCGCTCAAAGAAGTGCAGGGTAATCTTGCGACGACAGGTTATCCAAAAGATAATCTCATCTTCGTGTCAGGAAAAGTGGAAGATACGATTCCTGCGACAATGCCAGAACGTATAGCAGTGCTCCGGCTTGATACTGATTGGTATGAGTCGACGAAGCATGAGCTTGAGCACCTGTTCCCGCTCCTTGTTCCAGGTGGCGTATTAATAATTGATGACTACGGCCATTGGCAGGGTGCTCGCCAGGCGGTCGACGAATACCTTGCGACGCAGCCGCCTATGTTCCTTGCGCGTATCGATTACACAGGTCGGATCGGCATAAAGGCGAGGCTATGAGAACCCGAAGTACGATTTCCTGTATCTGGAGCGGACAAACGTTGCTACGCATCCGCATGAACCGCGCTTTCAGCGCGTTCACCCTTTCGGGAAAGACTATCGACGTAGGCGGCGGCCATCATCCTGATTACTTCGACTACTTTCAGCAGGAACCTGGCACGCAGATCGAAGCACTCGATGCATCGCTTTCAGGTATCGATTTCGAAACCGATGCGCTTCCGTATGCAGACGCATCGATAGATACGATTATCTGTGCGAATGTGCTTGAACACATATTCAACTATCAGCACCTCACAAATGAGATGCAGCGCATCCTGAAACCGAGTGGCCAGCTCATCGGCTTCGTACCATTTTTACAGCAGTATCATCCAGATCCGAATGATTATTTCCGCTACACGCGTACGGCGCTCGAACGAATCCTGCATCATGCAGGATTCAATACGGTACAGGTAAGGGAAGTAGGCGGCGGGCCGTTCCTGGTTAACTACAATATTCTCATGCTTTCGTTGCCGCGTATCCTGCGCGTGCTCCTGTATCCACTCCATAGTGCGCTCGACGTGGTCTTTCTGAGCCTTCGGCCGGGAGCCGCGAAGCGGCTCCCGCTGGGCTTCACGTTCAGCGCTACTATTTCCTAAAGTGCTAGAATGCCTGGTATGACTGTCTCGGATCGTGATCTTCCAGCGCACAAGCGTGCGCTCGTTGCATTCATGCGTGCGCTCCCGCAGGGAGCGCACCTTCTCGATATAGGCTGCGGTTCAGGAAAAGCTATACGCTGGCTGCATAGCATACGCCCCGACGTCATCATTTCGGGAATGGATATAAATGATAATCAAGAATACATGCCAGCTGGCGTTGTCTTCAAGTAAGGCTCGGTCGACGATCTGGCTGCAATGTACGCAGCCGATTCGTTTGATGCGGTCATCTGTCAGCATGTGATCGAGCATCTCGTAAATCCGGTCCCAATGATCGAAGGCATCAAGATGATCCTGAAGAAAGGAGGGAAGCTCTATTTGGAGACGCCGAACTGGACGCGTCTCTTCGTTCCGTTCTCGCATCTGTATTTCTGGGGAGATTACACTCATATCCATCCATACTCGGTTTCGACGATGTATCGAATGTTCAATGATTTCGATATGCAGGCACGCGCGTGGAGCGTCTCCTCATGCACGTGGTTTCCGAAGCGCGTAGCCAAGGATTTTTCGAAAAGTACAGCAGATAAGCTTCCACTATATGACGGACGTGGATTCTTTTCTCGTTCCTTTGCGCGCCTTATTAATCCGTTGCTGCACGATATCCTTATCGCGATTGCAGAGAAATAATCTCTAGAAAAGAATTATTAAGGTATAAGGTCACCCCGTAAGTAACTGCCTGCCTGAATTGCCGTGCCCCCGCTAGACGCAGTTGCTTGCGCCCACTTCAATTGAACGTCACCGACAGTTCCTGCTGTGAATACTGTTCCAGCCAAGTGAATCGGACTAGAAGTATTGGGAACTGGAATTACTATGCGCGAGCTAGTGCTACTAGCCATGATCACTCCTTGGCTGGAGCCACTCTGATATCCAATTGTGAGAATTGCTCCTGCTGGAGCGCTAAATTCAATAACCAAATCAGCAGATGAGCTGGCAATCGCGAAAAGCTCGCCGTCAATAATGTATCCAACGCTAGGTTGAAGGTTTTGTAGAACTAGAGTGTTGTCGTTTGTTGGAGTCGTAGAATTCGTAACGACCTGATCACTAGTCTTTGCCACCTTGGTAATTGTGTTAAGTGGTGTGGTATAGCTGATAATCACTATTCCTGATCCACCAGAACCACCCGCTGAAGTTCCTCCGCCGTTACCGCCACCCCCACCGCCCGTATTTGCTGTAGCATTTTGTCCGGCTGCGCCCGTGGCTCCGTTTCCTCCACCCCCGACACCGCCGCTGCCCGAGGTTACTGATCCGCCACCGCCCCCACCGCCAGCATAGTAAACCGTACTGCCGCTGATGCTCGAAGAGAGACCGTCACCACCATTTCCCGCAACGCCACTCGGCGAACCATTTTGACCTGCTGTGTTCGCGCCGCCACCGCCACCTGCGCCGTTTGCATTTCCGCCTGGCGTTCCGCCATCATGACCCTGGCCTGGTGTACCTGCGCCACCATTATTATAGGCTGAACCATTTGAGTTTCCGCCACCACCTGAACCGCCCGGATTAGTAACTGCACCACCACCAATTGCGGTCATAATGGAACCTAAAGAGGAATTACCGCCGTCATTATTTCCACCGCCCGCCCCGCCCGAACCAACTGTTATTGGATATGATGTTGCACTAACGTGCAGGCTCGTCGTTGCTAAAAAACCACCAGCACCACCTCCTGCACCATTGATATCATCTTCACCGCTACCACCCCCGGCCACGACCAGGGCAGAAACCGTTCCACTACCAACACCACTACAATCAAACGTTCCGCTTGAAGTGAATGTATGTATCGTATTACCGCCCGAATGCGTAATTGTGCCTCCGATACATTCAGTAGTGAATGCCAAAGCCGGGCTAGTACCAAGAGTCCAGAACAATACAACTATAAATAATGGCGAGAGAACCCTCCCCGTGAATATTGTATGTTTTTTCATGCCTACATTTTAGCTCCGTTACTAGTCGTTTTATCTAAGGGGGTGGATAAAGATTCCCCACATAGTAGAGTGTATCGACATGCACGCTTTCTTGAACGACTCGAAGAATAAGGAGCATGCGCTCGAACGAGCGCATGCTCAGCCTGTCAGCAAAGAGGGTATAGATTATTTTTCATACGAAGATACGCTTGGCATACCCAAAGAAGTAGGATATTGGGAAGATGTAATACTTGGCGAACTTCCGACAGAAGATGCGAAGGTCTTTCCCGCCGAGTTCCTGAAAGCGGTGCCAGTCGGCGCAGATCTTTCAACGCTTCCGGCGCGCTTCATGCTGTGGCAGTTCGAAGATGCTCGTTATGGACTTAAGAATATCCGTGCAGTTCGGAAAGATGCTGTACTCATGGGGTTCTGCGATGAACTCGCTGCGCTGTATCGCAGGGAAATTGGCGGGACACCGATAGCTCCTCAGGAATTGCAGGAGCTGTTCGATCGCACCGCTGCTGCATGGGCAGTGATCGGCGACCGCCAGCGCATCGCTTCCATGCGCTTCGCACGCAAATGGGCATGGCTCGGCGCACGCAAATGGGCATGGATTCCTATCAAGGGATGGACCAGTACCTGGAAATGGCTTCTCGCTGCGACGCGCAACCGCGCGCGCAGTGGAGCGACCATCATGCTACTTTCCTGGGCAGACGCGTTCAAGTGGATCAGGCCGTGGGAATCGTCCGCACAACGGGTAAGAATAGGTAAGGCGTGGTTCCTTTCAGCCTTGCAAACTGCGTTTACAAGAGCCTGAAATAAGGATAAAATCCAACCAAATAAGCTCTATGAACGTCAACATCGTCAACTATGAAATGGCCTTCGTAAACGGCATTCTGAGCAAGTTCGCCTGGAAGATGAACGAGGAGTTGGAAAAGATGGGCATAAAGAGCGTCGTCACGGATGCTCCCGATCCTAAATACGATATAAATCATCATATTATTTATTTCGGGTATAAGCATGTCGATTCCTTGAATACAGTGATGATTACGCATCTGAATACTGAAGAAAAGATCGAACGGCTCCGCGAGGTCATGAAGACCGCAGATGTTGGCGTGTGCATGGCACAACAGACGATCGACGAGCTCGTCGCGCAAGGATTCGACGGAAGCAAGCTCAAATATGCGGTGCCGGCTGCCGGCGATGAGAAGCTGCCGATTCCGATTACTATACTCACGAATGTGTATCCGGACGGTGTGAAGCGCGAGACGATGCTGAACGAGCTCGCGAAGGTAATTAATCCTGAACGATTTATCTTTCGTATAATGGGAAAAAATTGGGATGTCGATGCGCTACGCGCACTCGGTCTCAATATTGAATACCATTCGGAATTCGATAGAGAGGTACAGAATAATTTCCTCATAAATTCTAAATACAATCTGTACTTTGGCCTTGATCAAGGCTCGATGGCAGTACTCGATGCTATTAACGCTGGCTTGCAAATCATTGCACCGCTCGATGGCTTCCAAAATCATTCTGGCGTCGATTTCCCGTTCACGACGCAGGAAGAGCTTAATGCCATATTCCTCAAGCTGCAGGAATTTCCACTTAAGGACTGGACGTGGGAGCACTACACTAAGAAGCATGTAGAGATCTGGAAGGAACTCATGCAAGAAAAGACATAATTATGGAACTGCGCTTTCTAAAACAGAATCGATTCTTCAAGCATCTAAAGCAAGAAGAATATAACGGAAGGATGGCCATGGCGTTCAGCCGTGCAGCGGCTACAGCGCCTTTGCGAAAAATTGACAGCACAAACCTGCAGTCATGGGAGTTCTCTGGGTTCTGCCAGAATCGTGAAGACGGGGTCATCGACTATTTAACAGCGAATATTAAAGATAAGAATCGATATTTCGTAGAGATAGGCTCCGCAGATGGCCTGGAAAATAATTCAGCCTGGCTCGCTTTTGGAAAGAAGTATAGCGGCGTTATGATAGACGGCAGCAAATTGAAATCGGAAGAGAGTAAGGAATTCCTCCAAGCCTACAACCACGGAGTAAAGCATATGAACGCATTCGTGGATCGCGATACGCTTCCGGAGCTTCTGAAAGGGATACGTGTCCACGATCCGGATTTCTTTTCGCTCGATATCGACGGGAATGATTTCTATATCATGAACGGCCTGCTAAACCTGGAGTTCAAGCCAAAAGTGATCTGCGTCGAATATAATTCCGCGTATGGGCCTGATGCTGCGAAGACGATCGTGTATGATCCTACGTTCAATTACAAATACGCGACGCCGACGAAGCTTTATTACGGAGTCTCGATACAAGGGTGGAAAACGCTTTTTAAGAAGCATGGATATCAATTCGCCGGTATCGAATCTAATGGAGTAAATGCGTTCTTCATCGACCCAACGCAATTCGAACCTGGCTTCTCGAACTCTTTTACGGGGTCGGATTTCATCGAGAATTTCGTTCAGCTGTATCGTCACCCCGGCGGATGGAAGGCGCAGTTCGCGATCATCAAAGATATGCCGTTTTACGACCTGTAACCTTCGTAAATCAGGAATGGTATACTAGTGTATAAAGCCTTATATTATGGAACGAAGCATCAGAGATACTAATGTGTGCGTCATCGGCGGAGCTGGATTTATCGGCTCGCATCTAGTCAATTATCTAGTCAATGAACGGAATTGCCGCGTGCTTGTTCTTGATAACCTGATCACCGGTCAGAAACGATTCGTACATCCGAAGGCAGAATTCGTGTGGTTCGATATTACCGGTTCTGAAGAACAGCTTCGCAAACTATTGGAATTTCATGAGATCGAGTACATCTTCAACTATGCTGCCGAGCCATATATTCCCGTTTCGTTCGAACGCCCGCTTCATGTTTTTAATATCAACGCCTTCGCTGCGCTGAAAGTGATGAATGCCGCCCATGAGAAGAAGGGGGGTGTGAAAGGTATCCTTCAGGTCTCGTCCGCCGAAATATATGGCAATACTGATGGAAAGATAAGCGAAGAGGCAAAGGTTGAGCCGCACAGCACCTATGGTGCATCTAAGGCTGCGATCGATTCGATCGTGCAAGTCGGATGGAAGGAGCGCAAGACTCCTGCTATCGCAATGCGCCAATTCAACTGCGTAGGTGAGCGCGAGACACACCCCTACATCATTCCCGAGATTATCGAGCAGATCGGACGTTATGAGGAACAAGGATCACAAGAGAAGCCATTCGTCGTGAAGCTTGGCAATAATTCATTCCGCGACTTCCAGTATGCTGGGGATGCCGCACGCATGGCCGTTGAACTGCTAGAAAAGGGAAATTTTGGCGAAGTCTATAATATGGGTAGTGAGGAGGGCGTGCAGATGTATGACTTGGCGCAGATGATCGGAAAGCTGATGGGAGTTGCTGTCGAGGTGAAGGAAGATCCTGAGCGTGTACGACCATGGGAAATATGGCATCTTCAGTCAGATAACACGAAGCTTTATAAGACTATCTCAGGAAGGCCGGAGGTTCCGCTAGAGGAAGCGCTCGCTCGCACCATACATTCTTATAAAGAGAACGGGAATAAGTGGGATTTCTAATGGAGCCATATAAGGAGCTTGAAGAGAAATACGCCGCATTTGCCGGAAGCACGCATGCAGTTTCCTGTTCTTCGGGTACGGCAGCCCTGCATTTGTCGTTGCTCGCATTCGGCGTCGGCGCAGGCGATGAAGTGATCGTGCCCGATTTCTGTATGGCAGCGTGTGCATTCGCCGTAAGCTATTGCAACGCGACGCCAGTATTCGTTGATGTGCTTCCCGATACGTACGCACTTGATCCTGCGCTCCTTGAGGTCGCCATCACACCACGCACAAAAGCGATTATTGTCGTTCATACCTATGGGCGTCTTGCGGACATGGATGCAATCATAGCTATTGCAAAGCGCCACAGCATTCCTGTCATAGAAGATGCCTGCGAAGCGCAGGGTGCCGTGCACGCATCAAAGGCGGACGTAACGGTGTATTCCTTTTTCCGTAACAAGATCATTCCTGCCGAAGAGGGTGGTCTTATCACGACGGAATCGGAGCACATCGTCGAGCGCGCGAACTTCCTGAAGAGTATGGCCTTCAATACTGAACATGACTATTTTCATACTGAGATAGGCTACAACTACCGAATGCCTGATGCGGAAGCGGTTCTTGCGCTTGCAAGCCTGCGGGCCTACGAAGCAAATGTAGCGAAGCGAACGGCAATTGAAGCCTGGTATGACCAATATCTTACACAGCCAATGCCAAAGCGTGATGCGGTCTGGTTCTATGAAGTGAACGTTCCGAGCAATGCAAAGGAAGCCATACTTGCAGCAATACCGCGGGCACGACACAGTTTCAAGCCGCTCTCATCACTGCCGATGTATGGAAGTGGTGCAGGAAAGCCAGTTTCTCGAGCGCTCTCAGAATCTTTGCTCCTCCTGCCCGCATGGACAGATCTTATCGAATCAGACGTACGAGATATCGCGGAACGAGTGAATGGATTGATATGAAGATAGCACTCTGCATCTCTGCATTTCATGCGGGTGGTGGTGAGCGTGTAATGATTACGGTAGCGAATGAGCTCGCAGCTCGCGGGCACAGCATTGACCTTCTTGTACTAAAATCCGTGGGCCCATACGCATCGCATGTTACTTCAAGCGTGCGCGTGATACCGCTTGATGCGAGCCGGATGCTATTCTCGCTCCCCAAACTGGTCTCCTATTTGAAGGATCAAAAGCCTAACTCACTTATGGCACTTGATGAGTATAGTCATCTTCTATCGCTTGCAGCCCGTTATATAAGCAAAAGCGATACGCGTATTGTATTGCGGGTAGGGAATATGTTTACGGAAGTTTTCAAAAGATATGAAGGCATCAAAGGCAGGACGCTCGAATTCCTGATACGTCGCTGGTATCGCTATGCGGATGGAATCATAGCTGTTTCTCAGGGCGTGAAAGATGACATCGTCGCCCTTACGCATATCGCTTCGGAACACGTCACCGTTATCTACCACCCCAAAGATATCGTGAGAATACAAGCGCTGGCTGAGGAGCCTGTAGATTTTGCATGGATCGCGAATAAGACAGTCCCCGTCTTTATCGCTTCAGGACGCTTGAATGCGCAGAAAAATTTTCCACTATTACTTCGCGCGTTCGCGCGGGTACAGAATGATATGCCGTCTCGGCTCATCATCCTTGGCGCTGGTAGGGAAGAGGAAGCGCTTAGGAATATCGTCCGCGAATTGCGCATCGAGAACGAGGTATCTTTTTCGGGTTATATCGATAATCCGTATGCCTGGCTTGCGAAAGGAACGGTGTTCGTCAGCACCTCGCTCTGGGAAGGAATGCCGAATGCGCTTATCGAAGCAATGATATGCGGTCTTCCGGTCATCTCTTCGGACTGCGCATCGGGGCCGCGCGAAGTGCTTGCACCAGATACCGATTATCGCGCGCGACGTACTGCAGGGTGGGAAGAAGCCGAGTACGGCATACTTACGGCTGTAAATGATGAACAGGCGCTGGTTGAGGCAATGCAGAAACTCGGTTCCGACGAAATACTGCGTGCGACGTATGCAAAGAAGGGTATCGAGCGCGGTCGTGACTTTTCAATGGAAACGATATTACCGGCATACGAAAAAGCCCTCGGCGCTTCACTCACATGAAACCGCAACGTACCACCAAGCAGGTAATATTCCTGGCACTCGGACCAATCGGTGAGGCACTCATGATGCTGGCAGTACTAGCCGAAGTAGCTGCGAAAAATCCGGATATGCAGATACGCGTACTGGCGCGGCGCAACGCCGCGCTTATTCGCGCACTTGCTACGCACTATCCGGCGTTCTATATAGATGACATATCAACGACAGGCAGCGCACTTCGTACTACCACGCGCATGCAGAAGAATACGACGATCGTCATACAGCCCACATTCGGTACTCATACGATCTTGATAAAAGGCCTTGCAGCACTTTGGTCTCTTGTCCCTGGTGTCCAGATATTAGGGTTCCGTGACCATGGATGGTTTATGCCTTATGACGTAACGCGTCTTTGTGATTTCAATTCCCGCTATATAGACAATATTCGTATGCTCCTGACGGATGGTGGGATCGATACAAATCCGCTCGGTACCGCACCTCTGCTCTCTCTTTCCTCGCGACCTCCGGTTGAATTCGCCTTACCTACTGAACCATTCATCATCATTCATGCATTCGCATCGAATGATATGCGTTCTTTGCCGCCGCACCGTTGGAAAGAGCTCGTTAATGTGCTGAATATTCGTTACCCCAAAGCACGTATCGTCATTACTGGTTCTGAAGCGGATAGAGCGAAAGCACAGCATTGGTTCGGTTCGAAAGGAACGGTACTCATCGCATGCGGTCTCGCTATGCCAGAGATTACGTATCTAATAGAGCATGCCGTACTCTATATCGGCGTCGATACGGGCATAACGCATCTAGCAGGCGTATTACGCAAGCAGAGCGTCGTGATCGGAAACAATTCGAACCCGCTCTGGTTGCCAACATACAATCCGAACGCGCAAGTGCTCTTGGCAACAGAGCACTGCACTTGCGACGGAAAGAAAGGAGGTGAATGCTATGTCGAAGAAGAAGGGCAACGGTATTACCGTTGCTTGTACGAGATCGCTGATGCCACGATATATGATGCAATCGATTCAGTGATGAAACGTGTTACGCCTGAACTCGCTGCACGAAGATAACTCCCAGCGCAATAAATATTAGATTGCCGAGGATCTTCGCGATTATTAAACCCCAAAGACCAAAGAAAATTATTCCAAATACTTGCAGTATGAGCTGAACTGCCGGTACTAATATATTAAATGCATAGAGCGCGCGAATATTCCCCATCGCATTAAGTGCATATGAAAGCACGCTTCCGAGCGGCGCAAGGACGATAAATGCATATAGCTGCGTATACGGGACTGCAGAGAGGTACGCGGGAAAGAAGATACTAAAGAATAGATGCGCAATGAGCGTATACATAAGGGCAATGATTGCCATGCCACCAGCAGCGATCCACAAGCGTCGCGCCAAAGAAAAGCGAATTTCGTCCGGCGTCTTCTCAGAGAATTTAGGAAAAGCAGCGACCGGAATGAACTTAAAGATACCCGCCAGGCGATCAGGCACGGCCGTCGCGAAGCTGTAGGTGGCGAGCGAGGCAGCGCCCAGGAAATGGAAGGCAAGGATGCTATCTATCTGTGATGCAATGCTGCTGAATATGCTCATTACGCTGAGATGATTTCCATAGGTGATTGTCCCGGGATCCGCCGATCCGCTTGGAGGATAAAGTGCAAGGGTTTTCCGATAGGCGATGTAGAGGCCGAGTGTCTGAGTTGCCAAGTTCACTGCGAGCAGTACAACCGCTATCTTGAAGAAGAATGCTGCAAGCGCAACGCCGATATAATAGGGAATGTTCCACCATAGGCTATATGTGAACGTGCGCTTAAAATCCTTATGACCCTGAAGTATGGCCCCGTATGAATTCAGTGTGCTGTTTATAGGTACGAGCACGGCGATGAACAGTAAGCCGATACCCAGTGTCGAATTATGCATCGCAAGATAGTAGAGGCCGAGGAGTGTCGCGCCAGCGAAGGGAATCAGATTCCATATCATCTGCCGGCGCATTGCCTGGTGTATGATGCCGCTTTGACCCATGGCAACGGCTCGTGTAATTGCCGTGTTCATTCCTGTAAGGGTGAATGCTCCCACTATCGCAGCGACAGAAAGAAGATACTGGTAGTTTCCATATGTTTCCTTCGTCAGGACATGACTGAAAATTACGTAAAGTAAGAATGAGCAGCCTGCGACGAAGATACTGCCCGCATTCGACCAGAACCCAGTCTTGAATACGTAGGCCATATCCGTCTTCGTATATCGTTCAGTGAGGCGCAGGAGCGCCAAAAACCTCGTTTTAATGCTGTTCATAGAGAGGGTAGTACTGGTATATACTATCAGTACTATGAAAAAAGTTGCCTGGTGGATCACCGTCGTCGCCCTCTTTATTATCCCGTTCCTCGTTCTATATGTAGATAACAGCATATTTTTCCCATTCATCGCCGGAAAGGCTTTTGCATTCCGCATACTGGTGGAAATCGCCACAGCAAGCTGGGTGCTGCTCGCATTCGCTGATAAGAGATATCGCCCGCAATTCTCGTGGATCCTCGTGTTCTATGCGCTCTTCACGGCATGGATGTTCATCGCCGATTGTCTTGCAGTAAATCCGCACAAGGCGCTTTGGAGCAACTTCGAGCGTATGGATGGCTGGGTAACGCTCGTCCATCTATTCCTATTCTTCGTCGTGGCAGGTAGCGTGTTCGGCGTCGACAAGCTCTGGCGCAAATGGTGGCTCACGTTCAACGGCGCGAGCGCGCTCGTTTGCGGATACGCTCTCTTGCAAATGGCGCACGTGCTCGCGATTCATCAGGGCTCATCACGTTTGGACGCGACGCTCGGCAACTCAGAGTACCTCGCCGGCTACATGCTCTTCTGCATCGCGACCACGCTATGGCTCGCCTTTGATTTCAAAGAGAAGAAAGAGCGATGGTTGCGCTACGTGCTGTTCGTGCTCGCTATCGTGCAGGTTATCGTACTCATCGGTACTGGCACGCGCGGTACGCTGATCGGTTTCATTGTTGCTGCAGGCTTCGGCACATTGCTTTGGCTCTTCGAGGCAGGAAAGCGCGGCCGCCAGGGTGCCGCTGCGGCGCTCGTCGCGCTCATCATAGTTGTCGGCGGATTCCTCGCGGTGCAGCATCAGCCGTTCATAACGAATAATCCGATACTTTCACGTTTCTCCTCTATCGGCGTCAGTGACCTCACCGTTCGCTTCACGATATGGCACATGGCGTGGGAAGGCATTCAGGAAAAGCCAATAGCAGGCTGGGGCCAGGAAGGCTTCAACTATGTCTTCAATAAGTTCTATGACCCATCATTATATGGACAGGAGCCGTGGTTCGACCGCGTGCACAACGTGTATCTCGACTGGACGATAGCAGGCGGTTTCCCTGCATTGCTGTTATTCCTCGCGCTTTTCGGTAGCGCTATATACGGTTTGTATCGCGGTAGCGCAAGCCGTGCAGAACGTATTCTCGTTCTCTCTGCATTCGTGGCGTATGCGGTACAGGGTCTCGTCGTCTTCGACAACCTATTCACCTACATACCGCTTGTCGCACTCTTTGCCTTCGCGCATGCGGCACGCTCGAAACCGATTCCTACTCTTGAGAACGCATCGGAAGTTTCGGTATCGACACTCGGAACAGTCGTCGTGCCGGTTGCGGTCATCGTTCTCGCCGTTACGCTCTGGTTCGTGAATGTGCCGGGCATATTGGGCGGAAAAGATCTCATCAAGGCGCTTTCTTCAGGTAGTAACGTAGATTCTGAGTTCGCATACTTCAAGCAGACGATTGGAACGGGCACGTTCGCTACGCAGGAAGTTCGCGAGCAGTTGCTGCAGTTCGCATCAAATGCGGTAGGGTCGCAGACGGTACCGGATGCAACGAAGGAAGCTATCGCGAGCTACGCAGCTGATCAGATGAATCAGGAGCTTGTTCGCGCGCCGATGGATGCACGTTTGCACACGACGTTCGCGATGTTCTATCGCAGCGTCGGCGATTATAAGGACGCGCTTACGCAGAGCGCGCTCGCCGTTGCCAATGCGCCGACTAAGCAATCGATCATTATCGAACAAGGATTGGAAGAATGGCAGAACGGAGACCTGACGGATGCACGCACGATACTTGTGCACGCATACCAGCTCGATACGCAGTATGACGCTGCCGCTGCGTACGCAGCAGCAGGCGACATCATCAATGGCGATATCGCAGGAGGAAAGGCTATTCTGCAGACGCACTTCGGGGCTACCGTCGTTGATCAGTCTATTCTCGTTCCTGCGTACTATCAGGTGAAGGATTGGAATGACTTGATCGCGGTACTCGTGCTTCAGGCAAAGGATAAGGGCGACGCAGCGAGCGCGTTCCAGCTTGCTGCCGCTTATTCTGAATCCGGACAGAAGGCGCAGGCCGTAGCGGTGATTCGTGCAGCTATCGCTGCGCACCCCGATGCAGCCGTGCAGGGCAACGCCTTCATCGCGCAGCTCGGCGGATAGCGATTCCGCTATGCCGCGCGAGAACGTTCCGCTTGCATCACTTACGACGCTGCGCGTCGGCGGACCGGCACGATTCGTGCATACGGGAGATTCGATGGAATCCATAAAGGCCGCAGCTGCGCATTCGCGCAGCTGCGGCCTTTCGCTGTATCCGCTTGGGCAGGGAAGCAATGTACTAGCGGGGGACGCACCGATAGACGTGGTGATTCTGAAGATGGAGACGAATGAGCTTACATTTAAACCAGACAGCGATTTCGTAGAAGTAATCGCCGACGCTGGCGTCTCGTGGGAACGGCTCGTGCAAGAGTGTACGGAGCAAGGCTTGTGGGGCGTAGAGAATCTTGCCGGCATACCCGGCACTGCCGGTGCAGCACCGGTGCAGAACATCGGCGCCTACGGCGCCGAACTCGCCGACACCTTCGCGTGGCTCGAGTGCTACGACACTGCTACCGATATGCTCATGCGCCTAGATGCCGAAGGCTGCGCCTTCGGCTATCGTGAAAGCCGTTTCAAGCATGAACCGAATCTCATCATCACGCGCATCGCTTTGCGTCTCGCGCGTACGAGCACGCCGAAGACATCGTATGCCGATTTACAGAAACTCATGGATGCAGGCGAGCTACTAAATACTCCGCAAAAAATCGCAGATGCTGTACGCCGCGTACGCCGCGTGAAATTCCCTGACCTTACGCAAGAGGGAACCGCTGGATCGTTCTTCAAGAATCCGACTATCACTGCGAATGCATACGAAGAACTGCAGGCGAAGTATCCGGCACTTCAAGGATTCGCTGCGCCAAGCGGAATAAAAATTCCGCTCGCATGGATTCTTGATCACGTACTCGGCTTGCGCGGCTACCGTGAAGGACGTGCGCATCTCTTTCAAAATCAACCGCTCGTACTCGTTACAGAAAATAATGCAACAGCACAGGATGTCGAAATGCTTGCGAATAACGTCAGTGAAAAAGTTTTTGCCGCGACGAATATTTTAATTGAACGCGAAGTACGTTCACTGAAGTAAAAAGTTTTTTGAAAAGTTATCCACACATTATTTTTTTTTCACACAAAATTTAAAATTGCGCGCAATAATATACGTACAACACATACGCGCACAAAAATAATTTTATATTTCGATTGAAATTACTTTTGTGCGCATATGGGTCGACATTAGTCGTAGTTATTTTCATTCAACCAAACATATGGCTGCAAAGAAGAAGGCTGCTAAGAAGTCCGTAAAGAAGACTGCAAAGCGCCGCCCAGCAAAGAAGTCGGTCAAGAAGGCCGCAAAGAAGACAACGAAGAAGACTGCAAAGCGCAAGACTGCAAAGCGCAAGAAGTAGTTCTACTGGAAAAACACCCGCTCTCACGAGCGGGTGTTTTTCTTTATATAGATTGCTATTTGATACACGTACAGAATAGTGCTGAAGAAGGGCTCACGGAGCGCGACGGCGCGAGTGGGAGCAAATTTTCAGCAGAAAATTATGCGTACCTTCTGAAGTACTGTTCTGGAAGTGTCTCGCCGTAACGTACCTATTATAGGTGCAAAATACCCCTCAAAACGCTATAGTAGGCTGATATGGCTAACGTATTAGGCAAGATATTCGCCCAGAACCAGTCAGCGACCTTTATTAGAGGCGGTAAAGGCGTAGTGGATGCTGCTGCGGCGCTTTCGGAGCAGTTCGAAGGCCTTTCCAAGGAGGAACTCCAGGCACGCCTTCAGGTCGTTAAAGAACGCACAGACGGGCATCCCGAGAAGGATGCAGATATCGCCGAAGTATTCGCGCTCGTGCGTGAAGCATCGCGCCGCATGCTGAAAGAGCGTCACTATGACGTGCAGCTTATCGGCGGCCTCGCGCTCGCAAAAGGGAAGATCGCCGAGATGCGCACCGGTGAAGGAAAGACGCTCGTCGCGACGCTCGCGATAACGTTGCGCGCGCTCGCGGGCAAGGGCGTGCACTTGGTGACGGTGAACGATTACCTCGCACGTCGCGATGCTGCATGGATGGGACAAGTGTATGACTATCTCGGCCTTAGTCTCGGTGTCATTTCTTCCAGCGGTGCATATGTATATGATCCATCGCACGTGACGCAAGGCGAAGACGAAGCCCGTGATGAGACAGGCTCGTTCCGCGTGTTTTACGACTACCTTCGTCCTGCATCGAAGAAGGAAGCGTACGATGCTGACATCACCTACGCGACGAACAACGAGCTCGGCTTCGATTATCTTCGCGACAACACCGCGTATGATGCGTCGCAGATCGTGCAGCGCGGCCATCACTATGCGATCGTGGACGAGATCGACTCGATCCTTATCGATGAAGCGCGTACGCCGCTTATCATCTCGGGCCCTGCGGCAGACGCAGAACAGCTCTACGATCGCTTCGCTGCTATCGCGCGAACGCTCAATCCGGAAGAAGACTATACGGTTGATGAGAAACAGAAAGCGATTCAGCTCACTGACGCTGGCATAACGAAAGCAGAGAAGGCACTCGGTATCGAGAATTTATATACGGAGGGCGGCGTGAAGTTCGCCCATCACCTTGAAACTGCCGTACGCGCGCAGGCATTGTTCCATAAGGATAAGGAGTACGTGGTGAAAGACGGCGAGGTCATGATCGTGGATGAATTTACGGGCCGCCTGCAGCCAGGACGTCGCTGGAGCGAAGGCTTGCATCAGGCTATCGAAGCGAAGGAAGGTCTTGCCGTGCAGAAGGAGACGCGCACATACGCGAGCGTTACATTCCAGAACCTGTTCCGCATGTATGAGGCGCTTGCGGGTATGACTGGTACCGGCCTTTCTTCGGAGGAAGAATTCTACACGGTGTACAAGCTCGATGTGGTGGTTATTCCGACGAACCGCGTCGTGCAGCGTATCGATCACGACGATCTTATCTTCCAGACGAATGCAGGGAAGTACACGGCGCTCGCACGCGAGATCCAGGAACTGCAGGAGAAAGGTCAGCCGGTCCTCATCGGTACGGTTTCGATCGAAGACAACGAGGTTGTCAGTCAGTATCTTACGGATGCGAAGGTGCCGCACGAAGTGCTGAACGCCAAGAACCATGAACGCGAAGGCGAGCTTATCGCGCAGGCAGGCCGTAAGGGTCGCGTGACGGTGGCGACGAATCTCGCTGGTCGCGGCGTGGACATCAAGCTCGGCGGCGCACCGGTAGACCCCCAAGAGCAGGAAGCCGTCCGACAGCTCGGCGGCCTCGCCGTTATCGGAACGGAACGCCACGAAGCGCGCCGTATCGACAACCAGCTGCGCGGCCGTTCGGGTCGCCAGGGCGACCCGGGTGAAACGCGTTTCTACGTATCGCTCGAAGATAAGCTCATGCGCGTCTTCGCTTCAGACATGCTCAAGCGCGTCATGGGTACGTTCAAGATCCCTGAAGACGAACCTATTGCCAGCGGCATGATCAGCAAGAGCCTCGAGACCGCGCAGAAGCGCATCGAAGGATTCAACTTTGACGCCCGCAAGCAGGTCCTTGCCTACGACGACGTGATGAACACGCAGCGCCTTTCCATATATGAGCGCCGTCGCATCGCGCTTACAGGCAGTATCGAGGATATAGAGACGGCCATCATGGATATGATCGGTACTGATGAAACAGCACTCGCCGCATACAAGGCGAAGAAGGAAGAGTTCGGTCCTGAAATATGGAGCGGCCTCATGCGTCGTCTTATCCTGCAGATTACGGATGCATTCTGGCTTGAGCAGCTCGAGACCATGGACTATCTGCGTCGCACCGTCTCACTCCGTGCCTATGGCCAGCGCGATCCGCTCATTGAGTATCGTCGTGAAGGATTGATGCGCTTCCAGCAGATGGAAGACGGTATCGCAGCCCAGATCCGCGAAGCGATTCCTCATGTCATTCCTTCCGATGATTCCCTCATACGCGCACAGGAAGAGAAGACCCGTCGCCAGCTCGTTGCCGCAAGCGAAGGCGGAGATGGTTCTGATGAACAGGAAAAGACACCGATCGTTAAAGTTGATACGCCAAATCGGAACGATACCGTCACTATCCGCAAAGGCGATCAGACGCAGACGCTTAAATATAAGAAGGCAGAAAATCTTCTTGAAGAAGGATGGGTACTCGAGCAATAGTCTCTAAGGAGACGTACGACGTCATTGTGATCGGCGGCGGAGCCGCCGGCATGATGGCTGCAGCTATGGCCGGCGCGGGCGGGAAGCGCGTGCTTCTTCTGGAGAAGAATGGAAAGCTTGGCGAGAAGCTCGCTATTTCAGGTGGCGGTCGCTGCAACATCCTGAACGCGGAAGAGGATGCGCGCGTCCTTGTTGCAAACTATGGTGCTGCGCAGCCGTTCCTTCATTCGCCATTCGCTACGTTCGGCATGCTGGAAACATACGGATTCTTCGAATCTAATGGCTTGCCGCTTACAGTGCAGGCGAAGCAGCGCGCCTTTCCGGAAAGTGAGCGTGCACGTGATGTCGTCGATTTCTTTCGCGAACAGCTCACTGCAGGAAAAGTAATCGTGAAGCTGCGCGCGCCGGTAGAGGAGATTCGTGCCAAGAGCGGCAAGATTGAATCAGTACTTGCAGGCGGTATCGAATATCGCGCACCTGCATACGTACTTGCTACGGGCGGCGTCTCGCACCCTGAGACTGGCTCTACGGGCGATGGCTTCGATTGGTTGCGCGATCTCGGTCATACCGTTATCGCACCGACACCGACCATCGTGCCGCTCAAGGCGAAGGAAGGCTGGGTGAAAGATCTTGCTGGAAAGAGCGTGCCGGAAGCGAAGGCGACATTCTTCGCGAACGGTACGCGCAAATTCTCCACGACGGGCCCTATCCTGTTCACGCATCAGGGTCTTTCTGGTCCCACCATCCTTAATGCTGCAGGCAAGGTTTCAGACCTTCTGCACGAGGGTGTCGTTACGGTAGAGATAGATATGTTCCCGAAAACGGACCTCGGCATTCTTGATCGCGAGCTTCGAGATTATTTTGATACCAGCAAGAACAAGTCACTAAAGAATGCATTCAGAGGATTCGTACCGAACGGCCTGAGTGATGTGCTACTCGCACGCCTGCCCGAGATCGATCCTGAAACGAAGACGCATAGCGTTACGAAAGAGCAGCGCCGACTCCTCGCGGAACTCCTTAAGGGACTCATGCTCACTATCACCGGACTGCTCGGTTTCGAGAAAGCCGTGGTTGCAGATGGCGGCGTTCCGCTTACGGAAATCGACATGCGCACGATGCGTTCGCTCAAGATCGAGAACCTGCACGTAGTGGGGGACCTGCTCCACATCAGCCGCCCTTCGGGCGGCTACTCCCTCCAGCTCTGTTGGACCACCGGTTTCATCGCAGGCACGAACGCGTAGCATCTTTCGTTCGCCGTATTCGCATTGATATCTTTATATCGTGTGTTGTGATAAGATGCATCTATATGGCATTCGTAGATGAGATGCAGATTCATGCAAAGGCAGGTCACGGCGGAAACGGCGTGATTCGTTGGCTGCATATCAAAGGTAACGAGAAAGCCGGCCCTGCAGGCGGGGACGGCGGACGCGGTGGAGACATCGTGCTTCGCGCGGTGCGCGACCTCGGAATCCTTGCACGCTATCGATACTCGAAGAAGTTCCGTGCAGAGAACGGCGCACCAGGCGGCGGTAATGATAAGCACGGCAAAGATGGCGAAGACATCGTCATCCTCGTACCGGTCGGTACGGTAGCAAAGAACTGCACCACGCAGGAACTAGTCGAGTTCTTCGAAGACGGAGAAGAGAAGATCATCTTCAAGGGCGGCATTGGCGGTCTCGGTAATCCGCACTTCAAAAGCTCCATAAATCAGAATCCTAAGGAGGCTACACCCGGCAAACCAGGGCAGGCTGGGGATATCCAAATCACCCTTAAACTCATCGCTGACGTCGGTTTCGTAGGATTCCCGAATGCAGGGAAGTCCTCCATCCTGAACGAGCTCACTCGTGCGCAGTCTAAGGTCGGCGCGTACCCATTCACCACGCTCGAGCCGCACCTCGGTGAATTCTACGGGCACATACTCGCAGACATTCCAGGCCTCATCGAAGGCTCCTCGGTAGGCAAAGGTCTCGGTTCTCGCTTCCTTCGCCACATAGAACGTACTAAAATCATTACGCATCTTGTCTCGGCTGAGCAAGAAGACATTGCAGAAAGCTATACCGCCATACGAAAGGAGCTTGAAACGTTCAGTGGCAACCTGGAAGGGAAGGAGGAGATAGTCGTACTTTCAAAGGCAGATCTTCTGACTCCTGAAGAGCTCGAATCGAAGCTCAAGATTCTTTCTGACGTCTCGGGTAAGCAGGCTATCCCGCTTTCGGTTATCGACGATACGCTCCTGAAGGCCTTTTCAGACACGCTCTCCAAGCACCTCGACGCCATAAAAAAGGCGTAACCCGCGGTTGCGCGTTTGCCTCAGAACCTCTAGGCTAGAGCTATGTCCGACCCCCGTTCAGAATATAAAACGACTATCGGCCTCGAGGTCCATGCCGAGCTCGCTACGCAGACCAAGATGTTCTGCGACTCTCCGAATGACTCGGAAGAGACGCGACCGAACCAGAACGTATGCCCGGTCTGCCTTGCGCACCCAGGAACGATTCCTGTACCGAATCGCGAAGCGATTCATCATGTACTGCGTGTCGGCAGCGCGCTCGGTTCGAAGCTCGCCGACTACAGCGAGTTCGATCGTAAATCATATTTCTATCCGGACATTCCGAAGGGATACCAGATCAGTCAGTTCGAATATCCATTCGTCTCCGGCGGTTCGCTCGGCGGCGTTGACATCACTCGCGTGCATCTTGAAGAAGACACGGCGCGCTCTTCGCATGCGAACGGCGCAAGTCTCGTTGATTTCAATCGTGCCGGCGTGCCACTCATGGAGCTCGTTACCGAGCCGGTGATTCATGACGCAGAGACTGCAGGCAAGTTCGCCCGTGAACTTCAGCTCCTTCTTCGCACGCTCGGTGCATCGCATGCGAACCTCGAGAAAGGGGAGATGCGCATAGAAGCGAACATTTCCGTATCAAAGACCGACACCTTCGGAACGAAAGTTGAGGTTAAAAACATTAACTCGTTTCGTTCTGTGGAGCGCGCGATCGCCTATGAAGTTGATCGCCAGATTAAACTTATCGAAGAAGGCGGAGCCGTCGTGCAAGAAACGCGCGGCTGGGACGAAGGCAAGCAGGAGACATTCCATCAGCGCCTCAAAGAGGGTAGCGCAGACTATCGTTATTTCCCTGAGCCTGATATCCCGAAGATATATCGCTCTCGTATTGCTGAATGGAGCGATGAGGCATTAAAAGCCTCGCTGCCAGAACTGCCGTGGGAGAAGCGTGCACGCTACACAACGTTCGGCATGAAGGAAGAAGATGCTGTATACGTTGCGAACGACGTAGAGCGCGCGGTATTCTTCGACGCCGTTATAAATGCGATAGGTGATGACACGAACATGCGTATGCTCGCGGTTAATTATTTCGTATCGGATCTTGCAGGAATTTATGCGAATGCAACGAGTGAAATAAAAATTACACCGGAAACATTTACAAAACTCATACAGATGATCGGCGCGAACAAGCTTTCATCACGCGGCGCGAAAGACACGCTCGCACTGATGGCTACAGAAGGTGGCGATCCTGAAGCTCTCGCTACCGCGCATGGCCTCGTACAGGTTAGCGATACAGGCGCTTTGCTCAAGGCCGTTCAGGAGGTTATCGCAGCGAACGATGCGGTGGTAGCTGAGTACCGAGCGGGCAAAGAAGCCTCTCTTCAGTTCCTCCTTGGCCAGGCCATGAAGGCCACCCGCGGCGCCGGCAATCCTGGCGTGCTCAAGGAGCTGCTCATCGCTGAACTAAAGAAATAGATAAAAGCCATTTTGGGGACTACGCAGCGCGACGGCGCGAGTCGGAGGAATTTTCCAGCAGGAAAATATCCGTGCCCCAAAATGGCTTTTATCTATTTCTTATACACAGTCCCCATCTATTTCATACAAGACAAGATAGCCTTATACTTTCTATATGAATGAACTTACTATCGATGGCAAGATATACATCTCGTCTAAGAAGGCCGCTGATCTGACGGGGTATGCGAAGGACTACATCGGGCAGCTTTGTCGTGAAGGTCACGTTGAAGCGCGCATGGTCGGTCGCAGCTGGTATGTGCTTGAAACCTCGATACGTGCCCATCGTTTCGGCGGTGATCCGCACGCAACGCCTATTGAAGCTGCGGTTGAAGCGCCTCTGGCTGTTTCAGTAACGGATGCCTGGGAAAAGCCTACGTATGTTCAAGAAACAGTGCCCTCCATGCTTATTCCAACCGTACAGCGCCCCGCAGAGCCTGAAATAACGCCTGTAGAAGCGGTTTCTTCTGCTGAATCCTTAACTGATATGCAGGCAGCGTGGAAGGAATGGTTCTCACAGAAGCAAGATACGCTCATTGAAACGCCTGAAATCATTGATGCACGTGAGGAGGCACACAATCACGAGGACGAGATCGCTCGCAACATTCAGGCATTCAAGGATGCGCATCAGGATATCGAGGCTTCGGAGCACGAAGTAGAGCCACAGGAAGCGCTAGAAGAGCAGGTTTCAATCACTCCTATACATCATGCTGAGCCAGAGGAGCCAGTATTCGACGAGATAGAAGAGGAGTCAGAGCCGGTATTGATTCACCATGCTCCAGAAGTATTGCACGTTGCTCGTGTGGAGCAGCCTGTACTAAGCAAGAAAGAGCGTAAGCAGGCACAGGTTCGTGCCCGTAAGGCGCGTCGTGCACGTACGGAGAGCACTGGAGGATCGTTTGTTCTTCAGGCGTTACTATTCGTACTGATTCTCGTCGCTATTGTGGTAGCGATTATTGGAACTGGGTATGCGGCGAATTACGTTCGCGTTAACCCTATTCTTCTTCCTGTGTTCGATTATCTCGGTGGAACGAGCACATTCACTAAGTAAATAAAGGGTATTCTATCTCGGATAGAATTAGTTAAAGAAATAAATAGTTACTAGATAGTAAAAGAACGAGCCCGAAGGGCTCGTTCTTTTATCTTATAAGCCTATATAAGAGGACTTTCAATCAAAATATTGTGGCGCTTACATACCTATCTATAGATCCAAACGCCTTAGAAACGAATATAGAGGCACGAATAATCATTCATATCAGTTATACAGAATGACTATGTCAAAGTGCGATGAACAATGCGATCAATGTAGTAAGAATGCAGGCATTTCAAGGTTTAAATATGGATACACTCAAATACTGAAATAGTAAGCAAACACTAGGCTTGTCGGTCATTCGACCACTGTAACTATAGAAGTGAATGTAGTGCACGTTGCCTATATAAAAACGCTATAAATTTAATCGAACAGGGTGTGTCCAGAGAAAATTTCTCTAAAAACTTAAAATCTATGTTCACGTGAAGCGAGTCATAAGAGTTTTTTGAAAAATTATGCTCATTGCGATCTCGAAGAGGCATTCCGAGAGCGTAGCTAGGGGTGAATAGCTAGCGTTCGCTCTTGAAGCTCTCCTTGGTCGGAGAAATTCTTTAGAATTTTATCTTCTTACGTGGCAAATTTTACTATCCCGACTTAGCTATATTCCGTGAAGAATTCTTCATGAGTGTTTGCGGAATTTTATCCCCACCCAAAACTGAAGAGATTATGAATTAACGCGGTAGTATTTAGTTAATTCGGTTATCCGACATGACTTTGAACCTTGATCAACACCTCCTCTCCACGAAAGATGCTTCGGCTCTTTCGGGATACAACGCGGACTATCTTTCGCGTCTCTGTCGCTCTGGAAAAATCGCTGGAACGCAGATAGGACGAACGTGGTTGGTGAACAGTGAATCGCTACAGCAGTTCGTGCGCGAACAGGAAGAGCGCAAGCAGCAGATTTCTTCAGAACTTTCGCAGTCGCGTGAGAAAGAATATCAGCACGCGCAGAAGAATACTCCAGCACGCGCAGAAAAGAAGTCAAAGAGCACTATAGGTGCGGTTCGAAGTCCGTTCACCACGTTCGTTCGCACGCCGGCATTCGCGTTCGCGCTTTCTATCCTGGTCATGGGAACGAGCGTGTACGCAGCGACCTTCGGTCCTATCAGCTCCGTGATGGAACATGCGGGCGCGCTTACGTCTGCAGCGCAGCAGACGATTACGGGTTCAACGAATACGGTTGCACCGCGCCTGCGCATCGCATCGAACGTAAGCGCAGCACGCACGAGTACGCCTGCGACACTCGCGGTGAATACGAAGCCGCTCAAGCCAGTGATCGACGGCAATGCGATCGCGACGCGCCTTGCACGCATCGACGCGCCGAACGCACGCGACGGAGATACGTACCGGCTTGTCGCCTACGATGCTGCTGCGAACAACGCAGCAGCACTGCACGCATCGCGCGCTCAGAATGAGCGCGCGTTCGGTCGTTTTATAGAGAGCGATGAACCGATTTCTGCACGTGTAGCAGACGCAGGAACCGCACTGACCTCGAGCACGCGAGATGCGTACGATACGATCCTTAATTCATATGCGTTCTCGCTCAACCGAGCTGGCGATGCATCGCTCGCATTCGCTGCAGATATGCGCGATACAGTCGTACGTTCGCCGCAACTTTCCACAGCATTGCTCGATACCTATTCGAATAGCATGTACGCATGGGTCGATGGTTCGCAGATGCTGACGGCACGCACGGCTGATGCTGAAGTCGCCGCAGGACCTGCGGCGCTTGCGATCGCAGACGACACGCAGCAGAACGTGCACGCGCTCGCGCTCGCGACGCAGTCTGCCGTTGATAGTCAGCTCGATGCGACGCATGGCGCCGCATCGCTCGCGATGGATTTCGCGCCACATGCGGTTGGCGGAGTCGTCGCTCTTGGCGACAAGATTCCTTCTACGATTCCCGTCATCAATGCACAGAGCGTTCTTGTTCCAACGAATATCGTCGCCAGTGCAGCATCGTTCTCGCCCTTCGACGGAACCGTCTTCTTGACGCAGGGCCGTCAGATAGCCTTTGCGGCATATGGCGCGATTCATAGTTTCGCAGACTCTGTTCGTGGCGCGTACGCGAAGACGCTAGCCTATATGTTCGGCACGAAGACGCAGCTCGCGGTCGTTCCGCTTCCGCCTGCAATCACGATTCCTGGCTACACTATTCGCGAACCTCAGAATGGCCAGGCGCCTTCTGACTACACGGGATACGCATACATCGGCGGAACGACCACACGCATCACGAACATACAGAATTACTTCAGCACCACCGGCGGTGTAACGAAGCAGATGCTTGATGAGTCGATCGATGCAGCGACGCTGAGCTTGAGCGGAAACAGCAGTGGAGGCGGCGGCACGACGGTAATCACGGGCGGAGGAGGATTCAGTGGCGGCGCGCTAAGCGCAACGACCGGCGACTTTTCGAGCGACGTGAACGTAGACGGAAACTTCACACTTGCAGGAACGCTCGCGAGCGCGGGTGAGATCAGTGCGCCATTCTTTACTGCCACATCGCTCGCTGCGACGTCGACACTTCCGAACATCATTTCGAATTCATTCAGTATCGGCGGTGACACGATTACGGATTTCACCGGAACGGGCCTTGCAGTCGTGAATGGAAAACTTACTGCGACAGCAACGACATCGAATGCATTCCAGCAGGGGGGAAATATCTTCGGCACGACTGCGACCCTCGGTACGCAGGATGCGAACCCACTCGCATTCATCACGAACAACATCGCACGCATGACGATTGATGCAGCAGGCAACGTTACGGTCGGCACGACGACATCTGCATCACTGCTTACGATCGGCGGTGATACGCGCGGCGATACGTTCACGGCAGTCGGCACAGGCACCTCGACGCTTCCGCGTCTTGCAACGAGCGCGCTCGCGCTCGGCAACGATTACGTGACGGGCTTCACCGGCAACGGTCTTGCGGTCGTCGGCGGCGTGCTCGGCCTCGCCGGCAGCAACAATTATTTCTCGACGACCTCGTCTGACTTCTGGCTGGGTACGAAGAGCACGAGCGATCTTGCGGAGGGTTCCAAGCTGTACTTCACGAATGCGCGCGCAGACGCGCGCATCAATGCGACCACTACCATCGGTACGCTCACTTCCGCGCCTAACCTCGGTACGCTTTCAACGACGCTCACGGGCATCGTGAAGGCAACGAGCGGTGTGCTCTCGAGTGCGGTTGCCGGAACAGATTACGAGAACCCGCTTGCATTCGTGTATCCATTGCAGCGAACGCTTAATAGCATCAGTCTTGCATTCGGTACTACCACCGCAAACTCATGGAGCCAGCTGCAATCCTTCGGCAACATAACTGCAGCGAACGCAACCACTACGACGCTCGATGCTACTACGCTTGGCCTCGGCAATTCATACTTCACCTCGCTCCTTGGTAGCGGCCTGCAGAATGTTGGTGGCGTACTCACGCTTGATCGCACGGGTGACTGGACCGGCACATTCGGCGGCCAGATCCCTAGCTATTATCTAGATAGTGCGAATCAGACTGGCGTTCTTGCGCAGGCAAACGGCGGCACGGGCATCGGCAGCTTTAATCCAGGCGATATCCTGTATGCCGATAACATGGGTACGCTGACGACGCTTCCTGTCGGTTCAACAGGCCAGGTGCTCAAGATACAGGCTGGATTGCCGCAATGGGGCGTTGACGCGACGGTCGGTGCCGGCGGTTCAGACGGAATCTTCGCGACATCTTCTGGCCTAGTCTATCCACTCGATACAAGCAATACCTTGCTTGTCGGCACGAACGCAACCTCGACGACAAACAGTATCTTCGAAGTGCATGGTCAGAGCTACTTCTCATCGAAGCTCAGCATTGCGACTACCACCGCGCCGGTAGCGCTCTCTGTAGGTGGTTCAGGCTACTTCACAGGCGGCCTCGGTGTTGGCATTCTTAATACGGTTGCTGGTACATTGCGCACCTCGGGCGCTGCGGACATCGGAGGTAACCTTATCGTGACGGGCGCAACCACGCTTGCTTCTGCAACCTCCTCTTCGTTCTTCACTTCGAACTTCGGTATCGGCAGCACGTATTTCAGCTCGCTTACCGGCGCAGGACTCCTTGATACCGCAGGCGTGTTGACGCTCGACACGACAGGCAACTGGGCGGGTACATTCAATGGCCACGCCAGCTCGTTCTATCTTGATGCGACGAACTTGAATAATTTTGGAACGCCGTTCTACACGTTCCTTCACGCAACAACTACCGACGCGCTCGCAGAAGGTGTTTCGCATCTGTACTTCACGGATGCGCGCGCAGATGCGCGCATAAACGCGACCTCGACCATCGGCACGCTCACTTCCGCGCCGAACCTCGGAACAGTATCGACGTCGTTGAACGGTTTGCTTAAGGCAACGAGCGGCGTGCTCTCTGTTGCTTCTGCGGGGACAGACTTCCAGGCGCCGATAACTGCAAGCTACCCGGTACTCTTCTCTGGAAATAATGTTTCGCTCGCATTCAGTACGACCACTACGAATAGCTGGTCATCGCTTCAGACATTCGGCGCAGGCTTCGTTTCGCAGGCTTCCTCGACGGTTGCTGGTCCGCTTACGGTCTCGGGTGCCTTCACGATTCCAAGTGTCACGAATGCATTGCTTTCATCGAATGGAAGCGGAGTCGTAGGGGCAACGACGATCGGAAACGGCCTTGCGTTCAGTGCAAATACGCTTTCCGTCTCAACATCGTCGCTTGCGTCCGGTTTCTTCAAGCAGAGCGGAAATGCATTCGGCACTACGGCAGTACTCGGTACTACCGATAGTAATGCGCTTACGTTCATAACCAGCAACACAGAGCGCGCACGATTCGATACCTCCGGTAATTTCGGCATCGGCACCAGCTCGCCCTCGCAGCTTCTTTCGGTGCAGGGAAGCGGGTTGTTCTCTGGAAACATTTCTGCCGCGAATGTAACGGCAACGGGCTCGCTCGCTGTTGTAGGAGTAACTAACACCGGCAATGAGCAGATCACGGGCGGCCTCGGTGTCGGTGTCGTAAACACGACGGCCGGTACGATCGTTACAACCGGCGCGATCACTACCGGCTCTCAGTTCATCGGTCTTGCGAGCGATGGCGTCTCCGCACCATCCTTCACCTGGGCTACCGACATCACGACCGGTATCTATCATGCTGCCGGCAACACCATCGGCTTCACTACTGCTGGTGTCGGACGTGCGGTCATCGACGGCAACGGTAATCTCGGCATCGGCAGCACTTCGCCTGCAGCGAAGCTTTCCGTTGAAGGAAACGCGCTCATTCACGGCACGGCAACCATCGACGGCTTGGGAAGCGGCCTCGTGAAATCTACGAATGGCTTGCTTGGGCTCGCGGTTGCGGGTACTGATTACGCGGCACCCTTCACCGCAACGTATCCGATCCTGTTCTCCGCGAATAATCTTTCGCTCGCATTCGGCACGACCACCGCGAACTCATGGAGCCAGCTCCAGCAGTTCAATGGAGCTGCGTCGTCGACGCAGCTCACTGTTACGGGCAACACTTATCTTGCGACGAACGCAGGCAGCGTTGGTATCGGAACTTCCTCGCCGTTCACGACACTTGGTGTTGCGGGCACGGTCTTCGCAAGTGGAAACATAACGACGACAGGAACGCTCACTGCGACTGCGCTTGGTACGCATTTCGCCGTTGCTTCGAATAACGGCACGCTTACGGCGCCGAATGCGTTCGTCGACACGTTCCTTAATGATGTCTCTCAACAATCTGTCGTGACAGGATTTTTTGGAATAAACACAAGTACGGGAGGATTTTATCGAACGCTTACCGGCACTGCCGGTCAGATAACGGTTGCGAATGGTAGCGGGGCGGGAGGAAATCCAACATTCTCGCTTCCAACGGCAATTACAGGGGTGAACAGCATCACCGCAGCAGCAAGCACGAACCTTACCCTCGCGTCGGGAGGTTCGAGTGCTACGAGCGTACTTCTTACTCCTAACGGGGGTGGGGTCGGTATCGGTACCACCTCGCCCTCGCAGCTTCTTTCGGTGCAGGGCAACGGCCTTTTCTCCGGAAACATCGCCGTTGCAAATATCACGGCGACAGGAACTCTTGCTACGGCTGGTATCACTGATTCTGGAAACGCGCAGATAACCGGAGGGCTCGGTGTCGGAACAGTAAATACTACGGCCGGTACGATCGTTACAACCGGCGCCATCACCACCGGCTCTCAGTTCATCGGTCTCGCCTCAGACGCTGTAAATACGCCATCCTTTACCTGGGCTGGCGACCTTACGACCGGCATCTACCACGCTGCGGGCAACACCATCGGCTTCACCACTTCAGGCGTTGAGCGCGCACGCATCGATGGCAACGGATTCCTCGGCCTTGGTTCGACCACGCCATCCACACGCCTTTCCGTGGAGGGCAACGCGCTCATTCACGGCACGGTTACGGTTGATGGGCTCGGTTCAGGATTGGTTAAGTCTACGAATGGAACGCTTGGGCTCGCGGTCGCGGGTACTGACTATGAAAATCCGTTGACATTCAATGCACCGCTTTCACGTACTGTGAATGCAATATCGATATCACAGGCAACTGTATCTACGAACGGATATCTTGCCTCTGCAGATTTCAATCTCTTTAATAATAAAGTTTCTTCCACTTCACTTTCGGGTGCTTCGGTAATCTCCTATACCTCGGGTACAGGGGTCATAACCACTACGGGCGGTACATTCGGAGGTGGGAATTATGTTTTCCCTGCGAACACTTCGGTTGCGGGTAATCTTATAGCAAATACCATTCAACGTGTATTAAATACAAGCACACAGAATATTGGCACCACCTCAACGGTAGTATTAGGTGCAGGAGGCACAACGAATATCGTCGGAGGTAATGCTTCGTTTTCAGGTGCAGGCGGCAACGTAACGCTTACGGGAGGCACCGGAATTGCTGCAGGAGGAAATATTGTTATCAATGCGGGGACTGGCGCATCAACTGGCAGCATCCTTCTTGGAAGCACGGCTGGGTTCGTGGGTATCGCCACCTCCACGCCTGGTTCGCTTCTTTCCATCGGAGGCGTCGCAAACTTCACCGCAGCGACCTCGACCTTATATGGTAGCGGGGGAATCAATCTGAGCGCGGGTTGTTTCGCGATCAACGGCGCATGCGTCGGCGGTAATACGCTTTCGTTCTCCTACCCGCTTACGCTTAGCGGCACGAATGTGTCGCTCGCATTCGGCACTACCACGGCGAACACTTGGAGCGCACTCCAGACATTCAACGGCGGCGTGAGCGCATCAACGATCATTACTTCGGGCGCAATCACCACCGGCTCTCAGTTCATCGGCCTCGCTTCAGACGGCGCCTCTGCACCATCCTTCACCTGGGCCGGTGATCTCACGACGGGTATCTATCATGCCGCCGGTAATACTATCGGCTTCACGACGAGCGGCGTTGAGCGCGCACGCATCGATGGCAACGGATTCCTCGGCCTTGGTTCCACCACGCCATCCACACGCCTTTCCGTTGAAGGGAATGCGCTCATTCACGGCACGGCAACCATCGACGGCTTGGGAAGCGGCCTCGTGAAATCTACGAATGGCTTGCTTGGGCTCGCGGTTGCCGGTACCGATTACCTTGCTCCTGGTTCACTTTCTGCAACGTATCCAATTCTTTATTCGGGAAATAACTTCTCACTTGCATTCGGCACGACCACCGCGAACTCATGGAGCGCACTTCAGACATTCAACGGCGGTGCTTCAACGACGCAGCTCACTTCAACCGGCAGTACCTATCTTGCAACGACGGGTGGCAATGTAGGTGTCGGAACGGCAGCGCCAGCTTTCAAACTTGATGTTGCAGGACCGATAAATACGGATATATTCTCGGGTTACTACCAGGGTGGTAAGTTGTTGGCTTACGCGTCTTCTACGAACGACGATACGATCTTCGGTCTTGGTTCAGGCGGACAAAATGCCACCACAAGCGCAGCGATCAAATCGCTAACGGCATTCGGCTTCAATGCGTTGGCGGCTAATACCACAGGTAACGTTAACAACGCGTTCGGAGCAAATGCTCTCGCGGCAAACACGACAGGCGGAGGGAACAACGCGTTCGGAGCAAATACGCTCACGGTGAATATCTCAGGCAGCCTCAACGACGCGTTCGGAAACGGTGTCCTTATCCGTAACACAACAGGTTCTGGTAACAATGCTATTGGCAGCGGCGTTCTCTCCAACAACACGACTGGTTCTAATAATAATGCCATCGGCAGTCTTACTCTCGTAGGTAATACCACTGGTTCTAATAATAATGCCATCGGCAATCTGGCCCTCAACGGCAACACCGGCAACAGCAACAGCGCTCTTGGCGATCAAGCAGGGTCTGTTACTACCGCCGGCAGCCAGAACCTCTTCCTCGGCGCACAGTCGAACACGATAGGAGCTGGATATATCAGCACCGGCTCCAACAACATCGGCATCGGCTACAACACGCTCTTCCCGAGCGCAACAGCAAGCAACCAGCTGAACATAGGTAACTTCATATACGGTACGATTGCCGCGACTTCGAGCGCAAGCACTTTCAGCGCGCCGGGTACCGGCCTCCTCGGTATCGGTTCCTCGACGCCAGGCTCGCTCCTTTCTATCGGCAACACGAACGGCATCAACTTCTCGACAGCGACTTCAACGTTCTCTTCAACGGGAGGTATCAACCTCACGAACGGTTGTTACGCAGTAAACGGTGTCTGTGTCGGAACGAACGCAGGAACTGTAACTTCCGTTGACGCATCCGGCGGCACCACCGGCCTCACGTTCAGCGGCGGCCCTGTTACTACAAGCGGAACACTCGCGCTCGCAGGAACGCTCGTTGTTGCGAACGGTGGTACAGGAAGCACGACCCTTTCAGGTCTCTTGAAAGGAAACGGAACAGGATCACTCCTTACTGCGATTGCAGGGACCGATTACCTTGCTCCTGGTTCACTTTCTGCAACGTATCCAATTCTTTATTCGGGAAATAACTTCTCACTTGCATTCGGTACCACGACTGCAAACTCATGGAGCCAGCTTCAGACGTTCACCTCAGGGTTTGTTTCTCAGGCATCGTCGACAATAACAGGTGTCCTTAACCTGGGTAACAATGTGAACTTTAACGAAGCAGGTACCACGACGCTTAAGACGCCTGATCAATCGAGCGGCAATATAGGATCGATCTTAATCTCAACAGGCGCGGTTAGTGGTGTTGCAAACCCGGGGAATATCACGATTATGCCAGGAAACTCGCCTGGCTCTGGGGGTAATGTCCTTATTAAGGGCGGTTCCGCAGGATTCGGGACGCCTGGAAACGTAACAATACAGCCAGGGATAGGTATTTCGGCTGGATACGCATTACTGGCATCTAACGGAGGCTTAGTAGGTATTGGTGCAACCACAACTCCTTCGCAGCTTCTTTCGGTGCAGGGCAATGGCCTCTTCTCCGGAAACATCAGTGCGGCGAACCTTACCGCAACAGGTACCGTTACAACGGCAAACCTTACACTCGCAGCGCTTAACGGTCCGCTACAAGCGATCAACGGTGTCGTCTCTGCAACGACTTCTATTGGCGTTGTGTATGGCGGTACGGGCTCAACGACGCTCACCGGCCTACTGAAGGGAAATGGCACAGGATCACTGCTCTCTGCTGTTGCCGGCACCGACTATCAGGCACCTCTTACGTTCGTGTACCCGCTTCTCAATAGTGCGAATACTATTAGCCTTGATTTTGGTACAACGACAGCGAATACATGGAGCGGCCTTCAGACCTTCGGTGCCGGTTTCGTTTCGCAAGCATCATCGACTGTTGCTGGCAACTTCACGGCTACTGGCTTTATCAGTACAAGTGGTACGACTGGCGGCTATCAGATTGACAATCAGCTCTTTGCGTACGGATCGACGACGAGCGGCGCGGTCGTCCTTGGGTTTGGCGCGGGAGGAGACGCCCTCACCACAGGTACTAGCCCGAACGTTGCTATAGGAAATAATGCGCTGCATATCAATAGCGGAGGCACCTCGAACGTCGCCATCGGCTATCAGGCTATGCTTGTTAATCAGACAGGTTCAAGCAATACCGCTATCGGTTCGCAGGCACTGATCTTTAACCAGACAGGTTCAAGCAATACTGCTATCGGTCAGCAGGCGCTCAACTCTAATACGGTAGGCAGCAACAACGTCGGCATAGGAGCAAATGCTCTTCAAAACAATACGACAGCTACGAATACGGTCGCGATCGGCGTGTTCGCAGCTGGAGGTTCGGCAGCCTATACAAACCAAGGCGGAACGTATGTTGGTTATTCGTCCGGATTCAGCGCGCATAGTTCCTCGGACTACAATTCGTTCTTCGGATATCAGTCTGGCGCGCAGGACACTACCGGAAACGACAACATTTTCATTGGCGCACAGCCTAACTTCAGCGGCGCTGGGTATGTGACCACGGGCGCGAACGATATCGGCCTCGGTTTCAATACGCGCTTCCCAAGTGCAACGGCAAGCAACCAGCTGAACATCGGTAACTTTATCTATGGAACACTGCCTGCCACCACGACGGCAAGCACCTTCAGCGTACCGACGGCAGGGCATCTCGGTATCGGTTCCTCCTCTCCGTATGCAAAGCTTTCGGTCCATGCAAATAATGGGTCGACTGACACGACGCTCTTCTCGATCGGATCTTCCACCGCAAGCTTGACGACGACACTCTTGAGCGTTAGCAACACCGGTGTCATCACGTCGAATGCTGCCGCAACCTCGACGTTCACGAACGGTATCGCTCTCACGGGTGGTTGCGTGAGCGTGAATGGCGCATGTATCGGTGTTGGTTCGGCCGGTACGGTAACCAGCGTTGACGCAGTTGGCGGCACCACCGGCCTCACGTTCAGTGGCGGCCCCATTACTTCAAGCGGCGTTCTCACGCTTGCCGGCACCCTTGGTGTTGCGAACGGCGGCACAGGCGCAGTTACACTCACCGGCCTCGTGAAGGGAAACGGTACCGGCGCATTCACCGCAGCAGTTGCCGGTACGGACTACCAGGCACCGCTCGCGTTCACGTATCCACTCGTGAATACGGCGAATACGATCTCGCTCGCATTCGGTACCACGACTGCGAACACGTGGAGCCAGTTGCAGCAGTTCAACGGCGGTGCTTCAACGACGCAGCTCACTGTTACGGGCAGCACCTATCTTGCAACGACTGGAGGGAACGTCGGTGTCGGAACGGCAGCACCAGCATTCAAGCTCGATGTTGCAGGACCAATCAATACGAATATATTCTCGGGTTACTATCAGGGCGGCCAGCTGCTTGCCTATGCGTCTTCCACGAACGGTGCTACGATCTTCGGCCTTCAGGCAGGCGGACAGAACGCCACCACAAGCGCATCGGCCATCAGCTTAACGGCAATTGGATTCAAGGCATTGTCCGCAAACACCACCGGTTTCGCCAACACTGGAGTAGGTTTCTCCTCCCTCATTTCTAACACCACCGGTTTCGACAACACCGCTTTCGGTATCAGCGCACTCGGCGGCACCACTATTGGCAGCAACAACGTGGCGGTTGGTGCCAGCGCACTCTTTGGAAACGTTTCAGGTACCAACAACGTTGCTGTTGGTATTAATGCACTTGGTGCGGATATTTCAGCAACTACCACCGTAGCTGTGGGATCCGGCGCTGGGTGGGGATCGGGTAACTACTCGAATCAGGGCGGTACGTACCTTGGATATCAAGCAGGAACATTCCTTGCAAACGGCTCAGATTACAACACGCTGCTCGGATATCAGTCTGGTTCGCAGGTTACTTCCGGATACGGAAACATCTTGGTGGGACCATCGGTTTCTAGTAACAACCTCACGACAGGTTCAGGCAACATAGGTATCGGATATAACCTTTCTTTCCCTGCAGCTTCTACGAATAATTATCTCAACATCGGCAGCCTGATCTTCGGCACGCTACCAGCGACGACCACCTCACTGACGGCACCAGTTTCAGGTCTGCTCGGCATCGGTACCACTTCGCCGTACGCGAAACTCAGCGTCCAAAGCAATAACGGCGACACCGCAACAACGCTCTTCGCGATCGGTTCATCCACCGCATCGCTTAACAGCACACTGTTCAGTGTCAGCAACACCGGTGTGATCACGTCGAATGCTGCAGCAACGTCAACGTTCACGAACGGTATCGCTCTCACGGGCGGCTGCGTAAGCGTGAACGGTACCTGTCTTGGTACTGGCAGTGGGGGCGTTACTTCCGTAAACGCAGTCGGCGGCACCACCGGCCTCACGTTCAGTGGCGGGCCGATTACAAGCTCGGGCACACTCACTCTTGCCGGCACGCTCGGCGTTGCGAATGGCGGCACGGGTTCAACCACGCTCACCGGCCTACTGAAGGGAAATGGCACAGGATCACTCCTCACTGCCGTTGCCGGTACGGATTATCTCGCGCCAGGCTCGCTCTCTGCGACGTATCCGATTCTCTACAGTGCTAATAATTTCTCATTGGCCTTCGGTACGACGACCGCTAATACATGGTCTTCGCTTCAAACGTTCACTTCAGGACTTATCTCGCAGGCATCCTCAACATTCAGCGGTTCATTGAATGTTACGGGCTCTTCGTACTTCGGCGCGAATGTAGGTATCGGTACCACGACTGCAGCACAGCTGCTTACGCTTTCAGCTGCTGATACAAGTACATCGCTGATTACGGCAGCACTTGCTTCTGAATCGATCATCAATAGCGATACTACGAACAACAATACTGCGGACCTCGTTTTCAAGACTGCTGATACCGCTGGCGCTACCGTTGTTGGTACGAAACTTGCAACAGTCTTCACGTCGCACACGCCGAGCGGCGTCTCAGCTGATCTTGCATTCATAACCCGAAACGCAGGCACGCTCTCTGAGAAGCTGCGTCTCACGGCTGCCGGTAATCTCGGTGTCGGCACTACCACGCCTTCACAGGCACTCTCTGTTCAGGGTAATGGTCTCTTCTCTGGAAACATAAGTTCAGCGAACGTTACCGCTACCGGTACTATCACGACACCTAATCTCACGATCGCAGCGCTTAATGGTCCGCTACAGGCAAACAACGGTGTTGTATCCGCAACGACTTCAATTGGAGTGCAGTACGGCGGTACGGGAGCAATCACCCTCACCGGTCTTATAAAGGGAAATGGTACGAGTGCGTTCACCGCAGCAGTAGCAGGAACGGACTACCAGGCCCCGCTCGCGTTCACGTATCCATTGGTTAATACCACCAACACCATTTCGCTTGCGTTCGGCACGACGACGGCGAACTCATGGAACAGTCTCCAGCAATTCAATGGCGGACTGACTGCTTCAACGATCACGACGACAGGCAGTGTCGGTATCGGCACAAGTACTCCTGGTTCACTCCTTTCTATAGGTACTACGAATGGCATTAACTTCAGTACGGCAACATCAACCTTCAGTTCGACGGGCGGCATCAACCTTACGAATGGATGCTACGCAGTGAACGGCGTGTGTCTTTCAACGGGCGGCGGTACATTCACCAATACGCTTGCGAATGGCGGTACTGCAACAACTACCTTCTACGCAGGCGGTTTGGTATTTAGCGACGGCACGAAGCTTACGCAGGCTTCGGGCTCTGGAGCAAGCATTCTTAGCTGGAACAACACGAACGGATTCCTTGGCATCGGCTCAAGCAGCCCTTCGTATGCGCTTTCCGTTCAGGGTACCAGCGGCATACGTGTGAAGACCACAACGAACACTGCCGCTGCGCTGGGTATCGAAAACTCACAAGGCACGACAACCCTCCAGGCCGACACTCTTGATTCAAGCGATTCGATCTTCTCTGTCGCAACCTCTACGGGTAACACGTACTTCTACGTGGGAGCTGGCGGAAACGTAGGTGTCGGCACGACCACGCCGCTTTCCGCGCTTGCTATCGGCGGCGCAGGAGGTCTTTCCGTGGGAGCAGACTACAACATCGCAGCGCCAACGAACGGTGCGATCATCGAAGGCGGGTTAGGTGTCGGCACCACTTCTGTCATGAATAACGACGCGCTTGATGTAAGCGGCGCAGTGTACATCAACGGCACAGGCACCAACCCACTTGCTCTTTCGGTAGGCGCTACCGCCGCCGCAACCCCGAGCTTCAGCGTAGATCAAAGCGCTGGTATCGGTACGGGTCTCTCCGTAGTAACGAATCTCGTGGGATCAGGAGTTACGCTGCAGGGTCTTTCTAGTGCTGCAAACGAGAACTTTAATATACTCTCGAAGGGAGGCGGTAACATCAAGCTGTTCTCTAACGGAGGTTCGATTCAGGTTTCAACCGCATTCGGAAGCCAATATACGTTTGCTGCGACTGCTCTTACTATCACCGGCTTCACCGCTGCCGCGAGCGGCAACCACTTCTCCGTCGTAGGGGGTATCGACACCGCCATCACCGCTGCTACAGAATCGTCTGATGTGTATTTCAACCTTGGTCAGACGCGCACCAACTTATCCAATACTGCTGTTTCAACTTTCCGAGATTTCCGTATAACGGGCTCGACGCACGCATTCGCTACTGCTGGCGGCGTGATAAACAATGCCGCAGGATTCTCGGTTGACTTGCCAGATAGCGCCGGCACTAACGCAACGATAAGCACCTCATCAGCTATCTATGTTCCTGGAGGTGCAGTCACGGGTACGGTATCAACAAGTACTGCCGCAAACCTTCTTGCCTCGACAGGAGCAACGAATAACTTCGCGCTTACGACGAACGGTCGAGTAGTCCACAGCAGCCTCACTGCCGGTGCTGGCGCAGGATCCGTCTGTATGAGCGCTACCGGTGAATTGCTCTTCGACAGCGGGGCGAACTGTATCGTGTCCACACCGCTCGCGAAGCACAATATTCATGGCATCTCAGATGCGCAGGCAGATGAAGTGCTAAGTCTCGACGCTATCCAGTACGACTACAACGACGGAAGCGGTACTCGTTACGGTTTCAATGCATTGCAGGCCGCGAGCATCGATCCAACACTCGTGGTTTATGCAGCGTCTGACATACAGGTAGTTGGTGCTGATGGAAATCCTGTAACCGTAGCGAAGGGCCAGCCATATACCTTCGACTATGGTCGCTACACGGGCCTTCTTACTGCTGAAGTACAGAAGCAGCAGAAGCAGATAAGCCTGCTTGCAAGCACGACGCTTGCAGCGGCGGCATCCGCAGGCGCTCCTGCGCCCGTTGCAGCAACCACTCTTTCTGCGAATTCAATCTACACGCAGAGCCTCACTATTAAGGGCAATGCATTCGCGACATCGTTCGTCGCACCGGCAACGCCGATTACGTTCACGATCGGTTCTACAACGGGCACGCTGCCAAATGAAGTGCTTGCATCAGATGGCAGTGGCGTAGACCTCTATAAGGCAGCGACGTATGCAATCACCGGCGTGCAAGCGCTCCAGGCGCAGACGGGCGTGCTCGCGAGCCGTCTTGATGCGGTCGAACTGCGCGTGACGATGCTCGAAGCTGAAGCGTCGAGTACGCAAGCAGTAGGCAGCGGCACGCTCTCGCTCGCCGGCTTCGAGGATCTGCTCGGCCAGATCGGCGTTATCGTGAAGGACGGCATCGCGCACTTCACATCGCTCGCCTTCACGAACCTGATATCAGCACCAGCCGCAGACGGTACGTCGGCAGTAGCAACGAGCACGATAGCGATGGGTGATACGCAGGCAGTAGTGGTAAACAATCTCGCGCATCCGACTTCGGAAATCTTCGTTACCATCACCTCTCCGCTTAATGGAAGCTGGTACATCAGCCAGAAGGGCGAGGGAAGCTTCACGATCAATCTTTCGAGTCCGCAGACCGCAGACGTGACCTTCGACTACTTCATCGTGCAGACGGAAAAGGGGGCAACGCAGGTCGCGAGCGTAGCGAGCGCCCCGGTGCAGACGCCTGCGCAGTATCCTGATCAGACACCAGTTGATCCGAGTGCATCAACGACACCTGCAGCATCTACGAATGCACCGACCATAACGCTTACCGGCAGTGCCGCAATTGATATCGCGCAGGGTGCTCCATGGACTGACCCGGGTGCAATCGCGCAGGACGCAGCAGGGAAAGATCTTACCGCGCAGATCGCGGTAACAGGCAGCGTTGATACGAATACTGCAGGCCTGTACACGCTTAACTACTCGGTTGTTGATTCTGCCGGAGCGAGCGCAGGCGTATCACGTATCGTGCATGTTTCGGCACCGGTAGTATCAAGCCCACCTGCTGAAACCGCGCCGCCCGCAGACACCTCTGCTCCGGTGCAGACACCTGCATCTGATCCAGCTACTCCCGCAGCGTCTGCGCCAAGCCCGGTAACAGCTGACGCGGGCGCTACTCCGTCCACAGGCGGCTAATACTTATAAGGTATATACTTATGCATATGAAATTCAGTCCTGTTAAAACATTTCTATTTCCACTAGCGATTTTCGTCTTTTCGTTCTCTTTGGCGCCGCACGCATTCGCGAGCCAGATATTCCTTACGGCTAATCCGGGTACGGGTAACCAAACGTTTACAGTTCCTGCAGACTACAGAGCGGCAGGTTCAACCATTCAATGTATTGGTTCTGGGGGTACTGGTGGCACGAGCACAGCAAACACCACGAGTGCAGGAGGCGGTAGTGGCGGTGCATATGCAAAGATATTCAATCTGTCACTCACTCCTGGCGCGACCGTAACGTATGCTGTTGGTGGCTCTGCAACGACCACCGGCGGCACTATAGCGAACGAAACATACTTCAATGGAACCGCTTCTTCGACGGCTTCGCTTTCATGCGCATTCGGGAAAGCTGCAGCAGGAGTTAGTGCAGGAACAGCTACTCTGTCTGCCAATTCTAAAGGAACGATTATTTTTAATGGAAATAGTGGCGGCGCAGGAACAAGCGGGGCGGTAGGCGGTGGCGGTGGCGGTGGCGGTTCTGCAGGCCCCCATGGTCTTGGAAGAGTTGCTCTTATTAGTACCGCTACTCGCGGAGGTAGCGGCGGTGGCGGTTCGGATGGTTTGCAAGCAACTAACGGCGCTCAACCAGCAACCGGCCAAGGTGGTTCGGGAGGAAACGGCTATTCTGGTACCTTAGGCGGTGCTGGCGGCTTTGCCACGGGTGCTGCTGCAGCAGGTACAAATGGTGCTGGCGGTGGCGGTGGCCAGGCTTTTACAGGTACGAATGGCGGTACCGGTGGTGCCGGAGGAAATGATACGGCGTTCGATGCGACACATGGTGCTGGCGGTGGCGGTGGCGGTGGCGGTGATGCAACCATAAGTGATCCTGGAGGCGCAGGCGGAACGTATGGCGGTGGCGGTGGCGGTGGCGGTAACAGTGCATCTACTAATGGCGTCGGCGGCGTCGGCGGTCAGGGCATTATCGTTATTACGTACACGCCCGCTCAAACGTTAACAAACTTAGTATCTTCAATGCTCCATGTGCTTGGCGGGAAAGTGCGTATCATGGGTGGAAAAGTTATCGTCCAGTAATATATTTTAAATATGAAAAAAGTACGTGTTGCTATTAATGGATTCGGCCGCATCGGCCGCGCATTCGTTCGCCAAAGCTTTGATCGTGAGGAAATCGAATTAGTTGCGGTGAACGATCTCGGTTCGCTCGAGAATCTTGCGTATTTGCTTAAGTACGACACGGTATACAAGCGCGCACCGTTTCCGGTTGAAGCGAAAGACGGGAAACTCATGATCAATGGGAAGGAGGTTGCATTCTGCTCAGAGAAAGATCCGGCGATGTTGCCATGGAAGGCGCTCGAGGTCGACGTCGTCATCGAGTCGACCGGCTTCTTCACGGATTATGAAAAGGCGAATGCGCATATTACCGCAGGCGCACGTCGCGTGGTTATTTCTGCGCCGGTGAAAGATGAGAACCCGCTCGGCGCGACGGTGCTTATGGGTCTTGATGAAAGCAAGTTCGGCAGCGTTGCGATAACAAGTAACGCATCATGCACCACGAACTCCGCGTCACCGGTGATCGCAATCCTGGACGAAGCCATCGGTATCGAGAAGGCGGTCCTTTCTACGACGCACGCATACACGGCGAGCCAGAGCATCGTTGATGGTCCAGCGAAGAAAGATATGAAGGAGGGCCGCGCAGCGGCCCAGAACATCGTGCCTACTTCCACCGGCGCTGCCATTGCGGTTACTAAGGCGTACACATCGCTTGAAGGGAAGTTCGACGGCATCTCGCTCCGCGTTCCTGTTCCTGCAGGTTCAATCGCAGACATCACCTTCATCGCAAAACGCGCAACAACTACGGACGAAGTGAATGACATCCTGCGCAAGGCCGCAACGCTTCCGCGCTGGGCTGGCATCTTCAGTGCAACTGACGAAGACCTCGTTTCAAGCGATATCATCGGCGAGCGGTTCGCGAGCATCGCAGACCTCGGCAGTACGCGCGTCGTAGATGGCAACCTCGTTAAGGTGCTCGCCTGGTATGATAACGAGGCAGGCTACACGCACACGCTCGTAGAGCACGCTATCAAGGCAGGTAACGCATAGCGCTATGAAAATATTCATCGCTGGCGATCATGCAGGATTCCGTTTGAAATCCATGCTGCTTGAGCAGCTTCCGTTGTTCGGCCATGAACTGGAAGATATGGGTCCGTTCGAGCTCGACCCTGAAGATGATTATCCTGATTTTGTTACGCCGCTCGCGAAAGCGGTAGCAGAGAATCCTGATTCTTTCGGTATCATCTGCGCACGCAGCGGGCAGGGCGAAGCGATGTGTGCGAACCGGGTGCCGGGCGTACGCGCTGCGGTCTTCTATGGAAAGATGGTCGTTACGGATGCGCTCACGAGCGAGGGTTCGCATACGGATGACGGTCTCGATTCAGTACGATTGCCTCGTAAGCACAATAACGCGAATGTGCTTTCCATCGGTGCAGGATTCGTCTCGCACACAGATGCGGAAGAAGCGGTACAGACATTCCTTTCGACAGAATTCTCCGGTGATGCACGACATGTACGCAGGCTCGCGAAATTCTAGAGTATACTTTTACGCATGGGCGTCATCGTACCTGCCATTCTCCCCACATCACGCAACGACTTAGACGAAAAACTCCTTCGTCTGCATGGTCTTGTCGACACTGTACAGGTAGATGTCGTAGACGGCCGTTTCGTTACACCAGCATCCTGGCCCTATAAAGATGCGAACGCTGACGTACGGGAACCGAGTGGCGACACCTTTCCGTATCTGGGGCAGCTCTCATTCGAAGTGGATCTCATGGTTGAGGAACCAGAGCACGTTATTCGTCACTGGATCGAAGCAGGAGCAACGCGCATCATCATTCATGCCGAGACGACGCGCATGCTGCCGAAACTCATGAACGATCTCTCGACGACGTACGGCCACGATAAGGATTTCACGCCGGAACTGCTTTCATTCGGACTTGCTATAAACGTAAGCACGGAACTTTCGCTTATCGAACCCTTCCTGCATCAGTGTGATTTCGTACAGTTCATGGGTATCGCGAAGATAGGGAAGCAGGGAGAACCGTTTGATAAGAGCGTGCTGCCGAAGATATCGGCGTTCCGTAAGAAATATCCCGCAATGCCGCTGCAAGTGGATGGCGGCGTCTCGCTTGCCACTGCCCCCGGCCTGCTGCAGGCCGGCGTTACGCGCCTCGTCGTCGGCTCCGACCTCTGGAACGCGCCCGACCTCACCGCAGAACTCAAGAAACTTCAAGGACTCGTGCAAACATACGGCCTCTACGCATAGTAATCAGCGCAAGCAAGAAAAACTGAAGAAAAGATAAAATATTCCTGAAGACCCTGCTAGGTGCTTCGAAGTCGAGTGATATAATGAACGTATGTTGGATCCTGAGCTCAAGCAAGAATTCGCAAAAATTCACACTCGTCTCGATGAAGAGGTGAAAACAGAATTTGCTAGGGTTCATAAAGAATTCGCAAAAATAAACAACCGTCTTGATACGGAGTTTGCGGAAATCCATAGTGAATTTGTGAATGTGCATGGCGAAATAGAAAGCCTTGCAGGGCATATGGCTAATGGGTTTACAGAAATCGATGAGCGCTTTGAACAAGTGGATAATCGCTTCGATAGACTTGAAACTAAGTTTCAGAATCAGATTGATTCAATTGCAGATCGAAAAGTGGAACGTTCAGAATTTGCACCGATCAAGGCACAAGTACTCAACCTACAAAAACACTAATGGCTATCACTGACGCACAGATCAAGATCCTTGAAAAAGACGCGGAGCAGATTCGCGAGACTATTATAGAGATGCTCGTCGCTGCCGGTTCAGGGCATACTGCTGGACCACTCGACATGGCAGATATTTTTACCGCCTTCTATTTTCATATCCTCAAGCACGACCCAAAGAATCCTGAGTGGGAGGAACGCGATCGTCTCATACTTTCGAACGGCCACATCGTTCCGGTGCGCTACGCGACCATGGCTCATGTAGGCTATTTCCCCGTGAAGGAGTGCCTGACACTTCGCAAATTCGGTACACGCCTGCAGGGCCATCCAGAACGTCTGAAGCTTCCCGGTATGGAAACGACATCTGGCCCGCTGGGCGAAGGACTCTCACAAGGCGGCGGCATGGCCTATGCGCTCCGCATGGATGGCAAAACTAAGTCTAATGGCGCAAGCGCCGTTGCGCCGCATATATATGTATTGATGGGCGACGGGGAACTGAATGAAGGGAACGTGTGGGAGGCAGCGATGTGGGTAGCGAAGAACAAGCTTTCGAATATCACTGCAGTCATAGACCGAAACAACATTCAGATCGACGGCCTCACCGAAGACGTGATGCCGCTGGAGAATCTTCGCGCGAAGTGGGAAGCGTTCGGCTGGCACGTGCTTGAAGTGGATGGGCATAATATTCGTCAGTTCATCGAAGCGGTAGACGAAGCGAAGGCGATCGTCGAGAAGCCGACGGTTATCATCGCACACACAATCGCAGGAAAAGGCGTGCCGGATATCGAATACGATTATCATTGGCATGGGAAACCGCCTACACCAGAAGAAGGAAAGAAATTCCTGAAAGAGCTTCGTTCAATGAAGGGAAAGCTTCCGCACGAATACGCATAACATGATCAACCCGAACGCAAAATTAGTCGCTGACGTATTCGCGAAAGATATCGTGATGAAGCCGACCCGTGACGGATTCGGTACAGGCACGATCGAAGCAGGGCATGCAGACGTAAACGTCGTCGTGCTCTGCGCGGATCTTTCCGAAAGCACGCGTGCAGAGTGGTTCCAGAAAGAGTTTCCTGATCGCTTCATCGAAGTTGGAATCGGCGAACAGAATATGGCAGGGCTTGGTGCAGGCTTTGCTGCGGCAGATAAGGTTCCATTCATCGCCTCGTACGCAGCATTCAATCCAGGTCGCAATTACGAGCAGATCCGCACAACCATCGCCCTCAATGAGCGGCATGTCATCATCTGCGGCATGCATGCAGGAGTTTCTGTGGGGCCAGACGGCGCAACGCACCAGATGCTCGAAGACATCGGCCTCATGCGCATGCTTCCGCATATGACGGTTATAAATCCGGGCGATGCAGAAGAAGCACGCAAAGCCGTCGTCGCTGCCGCAAAAGCGAAGACACCTATATATATACGGTTCGGCCGTGCGAATGTCGCGACGTTTACGACGCCAGAAACGCCGTTCGTTATCGGTAAGGCACTCACGGTGTGGGAAGGCGAGAAGCCGAAAGTCGCATTGCTTTCAACCGGCGCGATGACCTATCAGGCACTGCAGGCTGCACGTGCGCTGGCTGCAGACGGAATCGAATCGATCGTATTGCATGTCCCGACTATTAAGCCGCTCGATGTCGAAGCAGTCATTGCTGCAGCGAAGCGTACCGGCTGCGTGATCACGATAGAAGAGCATCAAGTAGCGGGTGGTTTCGGAAGTGCGATTGCGGAGTGCCTCTCAGAACACTATCCCGTTCCGGTAACGCGCATCGGCATACAGGACGTCTTCGGACAATCGGGTACGCCGGAAGAATTACTGGAGCATTACGGCCTTTCTGCATCGAATATCGTGGAGGTTGCACGTGCGCAGGCGGGCGCGAAGCGCCCGCTCAAGTAGGGCTATACTTTATATATGAAAATCCGCCGCGTCGACAGTATCTTCGGAGCTATTTTTATACTCATCGCTGGCGGCGCAGCGACATGGTTCATCGTGCATACGATAAACAATATTCCTCCGGTCTATCTTTCAGATCAGAACCTGCAGGCAGATGGCCTTTAATTAGAGGTCGCGTACCACGTACGAGCTCGGTGCCTTGTTCAGGAACTCAAGCAGTTCATTGCGCGTAAGGAGACCGGTCTGCGCGCCCACTTGCTGTACGACGCTCATAGAATTTATAGGGCCCCACAGCAATGCTTTCTCCAGCGGCTCGCCAAGCGCGAGCGCTGATGCGACCGTTGACGTGAAGGCATCGCCTGCGCCGGTGCGTTCGTAGGGGCCGCGCGTGTCGGGATACATCGGTACATACATCATGCGTGAGCCGTCGAAGGCATAGGCACCCTTTGTGCCGTCCGTTATCACAACTATCTTGGGACCGAGCTTAGCGAGGCCAACGAGCAAGCCGCGGATATCATCCAGGCGGTCTATTCCAAGAATACGTCCGGCTTCTTCCTTATTGCAGCTGAAGAAATTAGTTCGCGCATACAGCGATGCGAGTGACTTCGTGCCGAGCGACATCTGGAACGTTCCTGGATTGAATGCGAGCTGTATTTCGGGATGCGCCTCGAGCATCTTCGCGAGCTCAAGATGATAGGGCAGCGTGTGGTCGGCAAGGGAAGAGAGGTAGACCCACTTCGGCACATTCGGAAGTTCAGGAATCGTATACGAAAACTCCTCATGCTTCACCAAGATCGTGCGTTCGCTCTCGTACCACAGCACGTAGTGATGGTTGGTTTTCTTCCCAGGCTCCGTAACCATATACGAGGTATCGATTTTCTCCTGCGTAAGACGTTCCATGCACTGCGCACCTTCGCTGTCTTCGCCAACATAGGCGCGCAGCGCCGAATTGAGTCCCAAGCGCGCGGCCGAGACGGCCGCATTCGCTGCATTTCCTACAGCCGGCATGAATACCGCATAGTCGTACGGAATCTTATCGCCCCAGCTCATGCAGATCTGGCATTTGCTCGCGCCCTTGTCGCAATGCACTTCGGCTTCCTTCAGTCGGATGAACGGTTCGCACACGATGTCGCCGATGGCGAGGAAGTCGAGTTGATTCATGATGAAAGTATAGCAAGCGCATGCAGGGGTACGCTATACTGAACGCACATGCTTGACCTTACTGATATCGCGCAGTCGCTCGTCGCGCACGGAAAAGGAATCCTTGCCGCGGACGAAAGCGGTGACACCGCAGATAACAAACGACTGAAGCCCCATGGCATCGAGCCATCAGAAGAGAATCGCCGAAAGTTCCGCGACCTCCTGCTCGCGACGCCAGGCGTAGAACAATATCTCACCGGCGTAATCCTGTACGACGAGACGTTGCATCAGAGCGACGATGCTGGCACGCCATTCGCGAAATCACTTTCGAATAAGGGAATCATCCCCGGTATCAAAGTGGATGAAGGTCTCGAGCCGTTCCCGGAAAGTCCTGACGAAACGATAACGAAAGGCTTGCTCGGCCTTCCTGAACGCCTCGCTGAATATAAGAAGACCTACGACACCGGCTTCACGAAGTGGCGCGCGGCGATAAAGATAGATGGCACGCGCTTGCCCACCGCTCAGGCGATCCATGAGAATGCGAAGCGCCTCGCGATGTACGCGCTCGAAGTGCAGAAAGCCGGCATGGTACCGATGGTGGAACCGGAAATGCTTCTCGACGGCAACCACAGCCGCATGCGCGCGAAGGAGGTCCTTACGGACGTGATAGGCATGCTGATGCAGGTGATGGAAGAACAAGCAGTAGACATGAGCGCGATCATTCTGAAAACGTCGATGGTTCTTTCGGGAAAAGACAGCGGACATACCGATACCCCTGAAGAAGTCGCTGCAGACACGATGAGCGTACTTATGGATACCGTACCTATAGAGGTGCCGGGCATAGTCTTCCTTTCAGGAGGTCAGTCTCCGGATCAGGCAACGACGAACCTCGCGGCTATCGCGAAGCTCGCGAAAGAGATGAATGCGCCATGGCCGCTTACGTTCTCCTATGCGCGCGCGCTGCAGGAAGATGCGCTCGCTACGTGGGCAGGAAAGGATGAGAATATCCCCGCAGCCCGCGAAGTATTCCTTGAACGTCTTAAGAAGGTGTCCGCAGCGCTAACCTAAATTCTATGAAACGCGGATTCACTCTTATCGAGCTTCTCGTCGTGATCGCGATTATCGGTACGCTCTCGTCAATCGTTCTTGCTTCGCTTAATTCTGCACGAGTGAAGGCGCGCGACGCGCAGCGGTTATCTGATGTTCATCAAATAACGAATGCGATTGAACTGTACGCAAATGATCATAATCCTGCGTACCCTTCAGTCGGCGGTTCATTGGTAGGTACGGCATGCTTAGGTCTCTCTGCGGGGTCTTGCTGGGGCGGTTTGGTGCTTGGAAACTCCTTCATTGCGGCCGATTTTCAGCCATTCATCCAAATGCCTGTAGATCCGCTTCCCGCCCGAGGATTCGGAGATAGATATGTGTATGTGTTCGGACAAGTCTATAAGAACTGTGTCTTTGCGACGCCTTCTGCGCTAGGACATTTCATCCTGTATGTTCCCGATGGCGGACTCGCTTCCACCACGTCTACCTGTGCGGTGGGAATCAATGCATGCTGTTTCAGTACTCCCCTCTGTAGTGTTGGCTCTCTGGGAACAATATCGCCGAATTTTTGCGCCGTAGCGCTTCCTGACTAGGCCGTTTCTTGCATTTCAGTGCGCATTCAGGCATACTAGGGCCTACTATGAACACGCTCGCAGCAGAACCCCGCAGCATTACCGGCAAGGCCGTGAAGGAGCTCCTTACTAAGGATCAGATGCCTGCAGTCGTCTATGGACCTAAGCAGGAAGCGATGCCGATCTCGATCGGTCTCCTTGCATTCAAGCGCATGATCCGTGAGAACGGAGAGTCTTCGGTTATCGACCTCACCGGCCTCGGCACGCCGCTTCAGGTTCTTATTCACGAAGTGGATCGTGACCCCGTTACTAGCAGCCCGCGCCACGCAGATTTCTATGCGATCGAGAAGGGTGCGAAAGTCGAAGTCGCTATTCCGCTTACCTTCATCGGCGAGTCCGCTGCAGTTAAGGGAGGTGCAAGCATGGTCAAGGTCATGCACGAGCTCGAAGTGTCTGCAGATGCGTCGAAGCTTCCTCATGAACTGGAAGTCGATATCAGCACGCTCGAGAACATCGGTGATCAGATCCACGTTAAGGACATCAAGCTTCCCGCAGGCGTTACGACTCCAGTAGATGGCGAAGAGGTCATCGTGCTCATCCAGGAAGTAGAAGTAGAGCCAGAAACGACCGAAGGTCCTGACATGGACGCTATCGAGGTTGAGCAGAAGGGCAAGGGTGAAGATGGTGACGCCGCTTCTACAGAAGACGCAGCTGCTGAAGGATAATAGTTTTAGATCTGAAGAAGAAAGAGACGCGCCTGTGGCGAGGATCGGCATCTTTTCGCCGATCCTCTTTCAATATATGCATCGTGGTACACTGTTCCAGTTATGTTCCTAAGGCAAAATCGGTTTGTTTTCGGTACAGGTGTACTTCTTTTCGTACTCCTCACGTGTACGCTTGTGCCTCAGATTACCCGTGCCCAAACAGCCACAGCGCCTGCAACAGACGATGTCGCTGCCAGGCGTGCCGCGCTTCAGTCCCAACTCGACCAGGTCGAAGCGCAGATTACCCAGACCCAAGGGACGCTCACCACGCTCCACGGCCAGCACTCTTCGCTTCAGAACGATATAAATATTCTCGACACCGGAATAAAGAAAGCTCAGCTTCAGGTACAGGCAACGCAGATCCAGATTCAGGCATTGAATGAAAACATTACCGTGCATGCCAGCACGATCGGCCAGCTCAGCGGAAAGCTTTCTGACGAACAGGCATCGCTCGCACAGATCGTACGTGAGACGCGCGAAGTTGATGACGAGTCGCTCGTAGAACTCGTTTTCTCTGCACAGGATGTTTCAGGCTTCTTTAACGATCTTGATTCCTTCGCGACGCTCAAGCAGCAGCTCGGCGCATCTTCGCAGCAGCTTACGCAAACAAAGTCTGCTACGGAGACCGAGAAGCAGTCGCTCGAAGACCAGAAGACGCAGCAGACGCAGCTTGAAGCAGTGCAGGCCGCGGCGAAGCAAAGTATTGTAGACCAGCAGAATCAGAAGAAGACGCTGCTTGCGCAGACGACAACAAAGGAAACCACCTATCAGAGCATCTTCAATGCGCAGCAGCAGACCGCGACACAGATTCGTGCTGAGCTCTTCGCCCTTGCCGGCGGCAATGGCACCATCACGCTGCCTATAGCTATCACGCTCGCCACGCAGGCAGGCGCTGCTACCGGCGTGCGTCCCGCGCTTATCCTTGGCATCTTGAAGCAGGAGACTAACCTCGGACAGAATCTTGGCAATGGCGTATGGACGGTAGACATGAGTCCGACGCGCGATCAGCCGGTCTTCAAAGTGATCATGGCGAATCTCGGTCTTGATCCAAATTCAGTGAAAGTCTCCAAAGCACAAGCTGGCGGCTGGGGCGGGGCGATGGGCCCGAGCCAGTTCATCCCTTCAACCTGGGCATGCTATGCCGGCTATATAAATACGACGACCGGTTCCTGCGGAAAGGGAACTGATGGCACCTATGCCGGCCCGTGGACATACGACGCATCGAAAGATCGCCTTGCGAAGGATGCAGGCCACCCAAGCACGCCTTCCAATCCGTATAACAATCTTGACGCATTCACTGCAACCGCGCTTCTGCTGGCAGATAATGGTGCATCGGCAAAGACTCCCGCTGCCGAGCGACTTTCAGCACTTCGCTACTACGCAGGATGGGGAGGTGCGACGAATCCTGCGTATTCCTTCTACGGCGACGGCGTAATGAATTACGCGACGCAGTTCCAGAGCGATATCGACACGCTTTCCGGCTCGTAGTTGTTCACAAAGCAACACTAGCGCGCTTGGCTTGTGCGGTATCATATATCTAATGCCACCGACACAACCCGCAGCGTCAATGCCAGCTGATCAGAGCACTGTTAGCCCACCTTCCTATCAGCTTCCTCCTGTTCCTCCGGCACCTCCTCATAGAGGTCGAACCATTACCCTAATCGTTGTAGGCGCCCTAATCGTATTGCTTGCCATTGTTGCCGGCCTCTATTACTTCACGCCGCTCGGCACTCAGCTGATGACTATGTTTGTGCCGACCTCGATTCCTACGGAATTGAAGAGCGCATCATTCCTTTCAGATACGCCGACAGGGAACACGATCGTGTATCAGGGTACTGATTCAATAAAGACGCCTAAGGACGCAGGCACCGTTATAGTATCCGCGGTTGAAAATGCCAGCGGCGGTGCACGCATCACACGTTCGGCTGACGGCACGTTCAAAGTACTCCTCGACAATACTGTAGTGATTCAGGATACGAAACAGCGCATCGGTATCGATCGATCTCCTGACGGAAAGAGTGTCGTATTCGCGCAAGCAAGCAGTACAATCCCATTCATTCCTCCTGCTATCTCACCAACGTTGCATATAGACCGTAAGGGTTGGAACGTATTGGTATATGTGCCGGCTTCGCACACTACCATCAATCTGGGTACAGGCGTGTCGCCATTCTTCATCGATACGACACATGTTGCGTGGCTCGCGCCTGCCGGTCTTGCGGTGGCAGACCTCTCGACAGGGCAATCCAAGATTCTCGTACCGGACACGACGGGACGTGCATCAGCCGCTACTCTTGTGTCTCCTGATCACAGCGTGTTCGCTTGGTATCAGGGAGCAACGAAGACAATGATGCCGTACAAGGTTACTGCGACTGCGGCTATGGCATTGCCTAAGACGTTGATACCAGATTCATTGCGCTGGGTAGCGCTCGGCAACGACTCGTTCTACGAGTTGCAGCCAGTCGCATCAGAAACGGAAATTCTCAAGCAGCCATTCGGTGCAAGCGCAACGGTAGTTGGGCGTCTCCCGCTGTCGGCTGCCATAACTCGTCTGTGGCTCGGTTCAATTTAACTTCTATGCATATGCCTCGAATTTCATCGTCCCTCATTACCAAGTCTCTCGTTACTCTTGTGGTGCTTATCGCAGGCGTGATCGTTTTCGCAAACCATACCCACACGGCACTTGCCGCTGGCGGTACCTATGCATTCACCTCACAGTATCTTAGTTACGATGATACATGGATTCCTTGTACAAGCTTTAGCACCCCTACGGCCTTTAGCTGTAATGCGAGTACGGTAGGTAATAGCTTCGTCGCTAACGTGTGTCGCGGCCCCGGTTGGGATGTGACCGAGTACACGTGTACCTATACGCCGCCACCCGCAAGCGTGTGCACCGTGGATACGAGTTGTGCAGCAAACACCTGTACGACGAGCACCTGTACAGCAACGAACGCGGATTGTAGTACCAGTACGATTGCCGGTACCAAGAACTGTTCGGTTGCCTGCTCTGTAAGTAACACATGCGGTACGCTTACGAATACTGGAGTATTAATAGGTAGCGTGTGCAGTGCGCCGCCTCCTTCCGAAGCAACCTGTACTGCGCCACCTCCTAGCTGTGTTCCTAATGGAGCATGTACGGCAGCCAATACGTGTTCCGGCTCAACCTGTGTTGATAATTGCGGTACTACGTTTAATGGAACTATGACGGGTGGATCGTGTGTCGTTATTCCTCCTGGGCCCACTGTTTGTTCTAGTCCGACGGTTACCGTAACGGCATCACCGACGCGCGTGAAATCGGGAAGCACGACGGTCCTTACGATTACCGGAACAGGTCTTACCAGCAGCTGTACGCTTACCGGAACTGGCTCTGGCGCAACGGTGAATCAGGTGCTCACACCGACCTCGTGTACGCTGAGCCCGAATCCAACGACCGTCACGACACCACCGATTACGACTCAATCTACCTTTACGGTTACGTGTGCTGATATCGCGGTACCCACTAAGATCATAGTGAATCTGAACCCAACATTCACCGCGTTCTAGCGATAGTAAGGAGGACGCCCGTCAGGCATTGCCTGACGGGCGTCCTTTTGGTATAGTCATTCCACTATGAAGAAAGACATCCACCCAGCCGATTACCGCACTGTGATGTTCGAGGACATGTCCTCGGGCGCGGTGTTCCTTATCGGTTCGACCATCCACACGAAAGAAACCGGCACACATGAGGGAAAGGAGTACCCGAAGGTTGTCGTTGAAATCTCCAGCAAGTCTCACCCGTTCTACACCGGTGAAGACCGTACGCTCGACAAGACAGGACGTGTTGAGAAGTTCAAGCAGCGTGTCGCTGCAGCGAAGAATAAGTAAGGCAAAAGGCTGGGAATAGCTTCTCTCGCGTCCTCGCCTCGGGCCCTGCACGGCTCCGGGCGCTGCGAGAACTATTCCCAGCCTTTTGTGTTGATATACTTCGAGCAACAACCATGATTGAGTACTCATCTGATTTTAAGGCGAATCACAAAACCGCGTACTTGGCGGAGGAGTTTGAGCGTCTGGAGGCAGAACGAAGTAGCGGAAGAGAAGCGGCAGGGGAGGACGCGGTGCTGCGTGAGATGGCTGCAGAAGATGAGGACCGTATTGATGCGCGGCAGAAGGAGATTCTCGGAACCATCGAGGATATTTTGAATAAGGATAAGGAGGAAGAAAGCTTGCCGAAGGCCGTGGTGTTGGAATTCCGTGCTGGCGCTGGCGGCGATGAAGCGACGTTGTTCGCTCAAGAGCTGAAGGAGATGTACCAGAAGTACGCAGAAGCGAAGGGTTGGCCAGTACGCGTTATAGATGAGCTCACGATCGAAGTGAGCGGAACGAAAGCGTATGAGGCGCTTCGGTACGAAACTGGCGTGCATCGCGTGCAGCGCGTTCCACAAACGGAAAAATCCGGACGTATACACACTTCAACTGCATCGGTCGCTTCGCTCCCTATTCGCACGAAGCCGAAGTTCGAGATCAACCCTACGGATATCGAGATGGAATTCTCGCGCTCCGGCGGCGCAGGCGGCCAGAACGTGAACAAGGTGGAGTCTGCGGTGCGTCTCATTCACAAGCCGACGGGTATAGATGTTCGCTCAACGAGCGAACGCTCGCAGCTGAACAACCGCCTTAAGGCTATGGAAATCCTTTCCGCGAAGCTCGAAGCTATCTATGAGGAAGAAGAGGCAAAGAAGCACGCGGATATGCGCTCAGGCCAGATCGGTACGGGCGACCGCTCCGAGAAGATCCGCACCTATAACTTTCTGCAGGATCGCATCACGGATCACCGCTTGAAAGAGTCCTGGCATAACCTGCCTAAAATCATGCTCGGAAACCTCGATCCTATCGTTGAGGCCCTTCAGGCTGCCGCAGCGAACGGGGGAGTGGGCGCTGCTGAGGATGCTGAGTAAGTGTTTCGCGACGGTCTGTAAGGCCGTATTGCGCCCCTATATGGCGTGTGGTATCTTCTGTCTATGACTACCGATACATCGGCTGGGCCTGGCGTTGACGCTCTCTTTGCAGCGGGCGCTCACTTTGCCCAGGTGAAAAGCCGTCGCCACCCAACTATGAAGCCGTTCGTCCTTGGCTCTAAGAGCAAGGTTGAGATCTTCGATCTCGTTAAGACCGATGCACAGCTTGCAGCGGCTAAGACCGCTATCGCGGCGCTCGCACGCGACGGCAAGACCATCCTCTTCGTCGGCGGCAAGCGCGAAGTATCCGATCAGGTTCGTGAAGCAGCGAAGCGCATCGGACAGCCGTATGTTGCTGGTCGCTGGCTCGGCGGCACTATCTCTAACTTCGTAGAGATCAAGAAGCGTATCGACCGCCTTGCAGACCTCACCGAGAAGCGCTCTACTGGCGAACTCAGCAAGCTCTACACGAAGCTCGAGCGCGTCTACATCGACCGCGAAATCGACCGTCTCACTGAGCGCCTCGACGGTATCCGCAACCTCGCGAAGCGTCCTGACGCTATGGTTATCGTAGACACGAAGGCTGAGGCACACGCTTCTAAGGAAGCGAAGGATGCAGGCATTCCTGTTATCGGCATCATGAGCTCGGATTGCGATATCCACGATGCTGCATTCCCTATAGTCACTAATGACGCTTCACGCGCAACGGTGACTCTCGTTCTTCAGGAACTCACGAACGCGTTCGAAGTCGGTCAGAAGGGATAGATAGCAGGAAGCTCTGAGTAGCTTCCCTCGCGTGCTCACCTCGAGTACCTGCACGGTTCCGCGCGCTGCGGGAACTACTCAGAGCTTCCTTACGTTCGATATCTTTTGTACAATAAACGAAACACAAATATGGAAATCACTACCGAAATGCTCAAAACTCTCCGTGACAAAACGGGAGTATCAGTAATGCAGTGCAAGAAAGCTTTGGAAGAGGCAGAGGGAGATATTGATAAGGCTGAGGTTATCCTGCGCAAGCGCTCGAGCTCTGCCGCAGAGAAGAAGGGAGATCGCGAGCTCGGTGCAGGTGCTATCGGTTCCTACGTACACGGCGGCGAGATCGGCGCTATGGTGCTTCTTTCCTGCGAGACGGACTTCGTTGCACGTAACCCAGAATTCCCTGCGCTCGCTCGCGAAATCGCGATGCAGATCGCCGCTTCTGATCCGAAGTACCTGAACGAGGCAGACATCGCTCCTGAGGCTGTAACAGCCGCTAAGGCGGTCTTTACTGCAGAGGTGCAGGACAAGCCCGCAGACATGCAGGAGAAGATCCTCGAGGGCAAGATGGCTTCGTATTTCAAGGACATGGTCCTCATGAATCAGACATACATCAAGGATGATTCTAAGAGCGTGAAGGACCTCATCACGGAGGCTTCACAGAAGTTCGGCGAGCGCGTCGAGATCACGAAGTACGCGCGCTTCAGCGCGCGCTAGGGTTCGTCCGCGAGCTCCGCTTGCATCACTATGCTGTATTTCATCTTTCTTCCGATAACGTTCGCTCTTCTCGTGCTGTTTTTGCTGCTCACGTTCGTGGAAGCGAAAAGCGGCATGCGCATGTTCAGCGGCACACGCGACAAGTTCGATGCGCGCATCGGACGCGCATCATTCGTGCTTCGTCATGTGGATTGGGGAGCATTCGTGAATGATGTTACGCGCACGTTCTTCGAACGCGCGCTTCATGACATCGCGCACGGCACGCTCATGGTGGTTCGCTTCGTCGAGCGCGTGCTGACACGCATCGTGCGCTCTCTGCGCATGCGCCGCGAACGCATCCTGCCACAGGCAAGTTTCGAGCCGAAAACGTCTCGCATTTCAGAGACGATGACGTATCTGAAGAGTACGCTTCGCCGCACGCGCCGTGCTCCGAAGAACCTGCCAGGCCAGGGTGCGCAGGAGGTGCAGGATGTGGTAGAACTATAAAGACGCAAAACATACGTGCCGCCTTAGCTCAGTTGGTAGAGCAACACTTTTGTAAAGTGAAGGTCCCCAGTTCAAGCCTGGGAGGCGGCTCCAAAAGAAAAAGCCCGCTCCAAAAGGAGCGGGCTTTTTCTATCATCCGTTACCTTACTTCTTCGTGGTTGTAGCGGTGGTGCTGGTCGCTGTGCTGGTGGCGAAGAAGTCCTTAGGGAAGGAAGTTTCAAAATCAGCGATAGTCGTGAAGCCATAGGTGTGCGTTCCGTCTATCACGAAGGCAGGAAACTTCGGCTGTACTTTCTCCACGGCGATGAGCGTCTTAAGCGCGCCGAGGTCGAGATTGTAATCGAAGGAATACACGCGCAGATTCGGGTTTGCCTGGTGGAGGTAGGAAAGCGCGTAGCTGGCCCGATCGCAATCCGTACAGGAACCGGGAACGTTCGAATAGAAATAGAGCGCAACGGTCGGCTTCGTGTGGCAGGTCGTCTCAAGCTGCTTCACGAGCAGGTAGTCACGAATCTCAAGGAGCGTGTACTGATCCTTCAGCTGGATAACCTGTGCGTCATTCGCGCCCAAGCGGCTCTCTGCGGTAGATAGCTGGCCGCCGAGCGTCGATACTTCCTGTGAAAGAGTGTCGGTATCAGAGATGTCATCGCAAGGCGCAGACTCCAGAAGCGCGAGCTGCGTCTCTACGGAAAGGGTATCGGTAGCGAGCTGGTTCTGCAGGGCCGAAAGTTGCGCGACGCGTTGCTGATCCAGATAATTCACTGCATAGATAACGCTGCCGATAATGAACAGGGTTATCAGGAGGGCGAGTATGGAATTGCGGAAGGCGAGCGAGCGGACCGGAGATTTCGAGGGAGGCATAAGGGCAGTATAAACCAAACTAACGCCATTTGCGCTTGGTGCCGGTAATGAGGTCGGAAAGCGAACGCATGAGCCAGAACGGCGCGATGAAGCCCAGTACGAGCGCATAGCCTATGATTCCGATCGTAAGATTGTGCGGCGTGTTGGAAACGCGCTTGCCGATGATGATGAATGCAACCGATGCAATTGCGGTGATGAACGAAAGGATCGTGACAAAGCTCAACGATAGATACAGACCCTCCAAAGAGAAGTGCGGCGCCAGCGTGTATGAAAGAGGAACGCCCTGTGTGATGAAATACGTCTTGAGCACATCATGCGCGACCACTACGATTGCCAATACGAACAGGATGACGCCGCCGATGACGGCGACGAAACCGAGCGGCAGCACCAAGAGGCCCAGCACGCCGTACTTCGGATTGCCAACGAGGTCCCGGTACTCGATCGTTACGTTGCGCAGGAAGCCGGTAGTCCAGCGCGTGCGCTGCTTCACGAGCTTCGGAATAGTGAGCGGTACTTTCGTATATACGCGTGCGCGCGGCGCGTTCTCGATCTCATAACCGGCGCGCTGCATGCGCAGCGCCATCTCCATGTCTTCAGCCTGATGCGCATGACGGAATCCGCCTATCTCGCGGATGACAGACATGCGGTAGAAGGAGAAAGGACCAGGTGTCACATAGATGCCATTTACGGCCGAAAGCACGTGCCGTGCGGCGATACCGAAGATGTATTCGGCGTGCTGCATGCGTTCAAGGAAGGTGTGCGGTTCGAACACGCTCATTGCCGGCGTCGCTGCTGCAACGTGCGGATCCTCGAAGCAGGAGACTATCTCGCGAAGCGCGTCAGGCGCAACGAACGAGTCCGCATCAAGACAGCCGACGAACTCTGCGTCGTGCGCGATTTCGATGCCTGCATTTATCGCCGTATGCTTACCGCCATTCTCTTTGTGCAGTACGGTGATCTGCGGATTGCCGATATATGAATCCATCACCATCTGCGTGTTGTCCGTAGAGCCGTCATTCACGAGGACTATCTGCAGCTTGTCTTTCGGATAATCAAGCGCGAGGAGCGACTTCACCGTGCCGTCTATCGTGTCCTGTTCATTCCAGCAGGGAACGATAATCGCGACCTTGGGGGTGACGATAGATGCCGGGCGCTCGCGACGCTCACGCGTGGGCGTGGAAAGGAAGGTAACGAGCAGGAAGACCTGGAAATACAGGCCGAGAAAGAGGAACGGATAGGCGAGGAGAGTTAGATCCATAGAGGCCTGCGGTAGAAGCAGTCTAGCAAAAAAGCCCTATTTTTTCTATGTAGCAGAGGGTATACTCGAACCTATGACAGACGGGCATCTTCACCCAATAAGCGTGGCCGTACGCGAAATCGCGGATATATTCGGCCGTATGGGATTCTCGGTAGCGGCTGGCCCAGAGCTCGAGGAAGAGCACTACAATTTCAATATGCTCAACATTCCGCCGGATCATCCTGCGCGCGATATGCAGGACACGTTCTGGACGAATGAAGAGCCGCGGCGCGTGCCGCGCACGCAGACGAGCCCGATGCAGATCCGCTACATGGAAGCGAAGATGCAGGGCGGCATCCTGCCGCCCTATCGCGTGATTGTTCCGGGAAAAGTATTCCGCAATGAAGCGACGGATGCGACGCATGAAGCGCAGTTCTATCAGAACGAAGGGCTGTGCATCGGCGAGAATATTTCGCTCGCGCACCTGAAAGGCACGCTCGATCAGTTCTTCAAGGAATATCTCGGCGTAGAAGCGAAGGTGCGATTTCGTCCGAGCTTCTTCCCATTCACTGAGCCTTCGGTTGAAGTGGATGTGTGGTATCAGCCGGAAGGGAAAGAAGGTCGCTGGCTCGAAGTGATGGGTGGCGGCATGGTGCATCCTACGGTGCTCGAGAACGCCGGCGTCGATTCGAAAAAGTATCAGGGCTTCGCCTTCGGCGGCGGCATCGAGCGATTGGTGATGGTGAAGCACGGCGTACCGGATGTGCGCGCCTTCCATGCCGGCGACATTCGCTTCGTCTACGGATTCGACGAGACTATCCAGAATTAATATATGAAGACTTCACGCGCCTGGCTTCAGACCTATTTCGAAAAACCGCTTCCCACTGCGGAGGAACTCGGCGATGCGCTAACCTTCCATTCGTTCGAGATAGAGGAAGCAGAAGGCGATTTGCTTGAGGTGAAGGTATTGCCTGATCGTGCTGCAGATTGCCTGAGTCATCGCGGCGTCGCGCATGAGATAGCTGCCGTACTCGACATGCCGATGAAGAGTGATTCGCTTCGCGAATCACTGCCTGAATTCCCGCATACGGATTCGCTTACCGTTTCAATACAGAATCCCGAGAAGTGCCCGCGCTATATGGGTGCACTGATACGCGGCGTGAAAGTCGGCCCGTCGCCGGAATGGCTGAAAGCCTCCATCGAAGCAGTGGGACAGCGTTCTATCAACAACGTCGTGGATGCGACGAACTACGTGATGCTCAACATCGGCCAGCCGCTGCATGCCTTCGATGCAGCGAAGCTGGGAAATAAGGACGGCGTCTACGCCATTGCCGTACGCGATTCACGTGCCGGTGAAAAGATCACGACGCTCACCGGCGAAGAGTATGCACTTCCTGAAGGCACGATGCTTATTACGGATGCGTCGAGCGATTCGCCTGCAGGTATTGCTGGCGTGAAAGGCGGAAAAGCTGCGGAAGTGAACGCAAGCACGACCGATATCATCATCGAGTCTGCGAATTTCGATGGTACGAGCGTACGGCGCACCGCAGGTGCGCTGAAGCTATGGACCGATGCGTCGCAGCGGTATCAAAATAAGATTTCGCCTGCACTTGCGGCATACGGCATGCGCGATGTGCTCGCGCTCATTCAGCAGGTTGCGGGCGGGGAAGTGGCGGGCGTCGTTGATATTAATCATTACACGCAGGAACACGCAGACGTTTCTGTTTCGCTCGCGAAGATAAACAGCTTGCTCGGCGCATCGTTCACTACCGTCGACGTCGCGAGCGCGTTCGATCGTCTCGGTTTTTCATACACGCAGGAAGGAGATGGCAAAGAGGTATTCACCGTCACGCCGCCATTCGAGCGCCGCGACATCACGCTACCCGAAAATCTCGTTGAAGAAGCTGGCCGCATCCTTGGCTACGACCGCATCGCGGCGCAGCCGCTTCCGAACGAAGCCGTAGAAGCAGATCAGATCCGCTATCGCGGTGTCGAGCACATAAAAGATTTCATGGCCGAACATGGCTATACGGAAATCAGCACGCAGACGTTTGCTGTGGAAGGCGATATCACGCTCGCGAATCCGCTTGATAAGACGAAGCCTGCGCTGCGCACGACCCTCACAGAAAACATGAAGGTATCGCTCGCGCATGCTGCGACCGTTGCGCCGCGCGTGCTCGGTCCTGAGACATTCGTAAAGCTATTCGAGATAGGCACCGTGTTCACGAAAGACGGCGAGCATCTTTCGCTCTGTTTCGGCTATCAGCAGATGAGTGGAAAGAAGTATGCGATGCTCCTCGCTGAGATGGCTGCTGCGCTTGCCGATGAATTCGGCATGCACACGTCGATCGTTGCGGAGAACATCGCGGAAGTGGATTTGAATAATGTTTCATTCACGCCATTCGGCACGGACTATACGCCGAAGAAAATCGCCCTCGGCGCGTATCGCACCTATTCCGTATATCCGTCTGCCATTCGCGATATCGCGGTATGGACTCCTGAAGGCACGCAGGAATCGGAAGTTTCTATATTCATCGAACAACAGGCGGGCGAGCTGCTCGCCCGTATCGACCGCTTCGACCGTTTCGAAAAGGATGGACGCACCTCATTCGCATTCCGTCTTGTCTTCCAGTCATTCGAGCGCACGCTCGCCGATACGGACCTCGATCCTACAATGGAAAAAGTCACTTCAGCACTGAACGCAAAAGACGGCTACGAAGTCCGTTAGCATGGATTTCCTACATATAGACGACCTGCTCGTCTCGGCAACGCACGGCCATTATGAACCAGAGTGGAGCCGCGAACAGCGTTTCCTTATTTCACTGCGTGTCGGTTTTGATTCACGTCCCGCAGGGAACACCGACACGCTTGCAGATACGATCGATTACGACGCGCTCAAGAAAGCAGTGAATGATATTCTCGCCGCAGACCGTCGCTATCTTATTGAAAAATTGGCGAATGACATTGCCGAGCAGATTCTTACGGATGGCCGCGCGCTCGAGGTAACGGTCACTATCAAGAAGCTCGACGTCTGGGAGAATGGCGTTCCTGGGGTGACCATAACCCGCACCAGATAGGCACGTTCCGGGCTGTTTCGTGCTATACTGAAAGTAAGAAATTATGGCTAAGGAAGGCGCTAAAACGACTAAAAAAGTCGCTGCTAAGAGCAGCGACTATGACGCGTCCTCTATCAGCGTGCTCGAGGGTCTCGACCCGGTCCGCAAGCGCCCGGGCATGTACATCGGTACTACGGGCCCTGATGGTCTCCACCACCTTATCTGGGAAATCTTCGATAACTCGCGCGACGAAGCCATGGGCGGTTTCGCGAACGATATCGAGATCGCGCTGCTTCCGGGCGGCTATGTTCGCGTCGTCGATAACGGCCGCGGCATTCCGGTAGGCATCCATCCGAAGACGAAAGTATCAGCGCTCGAGACTATCATGACGACGCTGCATGCAGGCGGCAAGTTCGGCGGCGAGGATTCCGGATACAAGGTATCCGGCGGTCTTCATGGCGTGGGTGCATCCGTGGTGAACGCGCTCTCGGAGCACGCGAAGGTGATTGTGCACAAGGACGGCCTCACGCACATGCAGGAATACAAGATCGGCAAGCAGATGGCGAAAGTGAAGCAGATCGGAAAGACCAAGCACAACGGTACCGTCACGTTCTTCAAGCCGGATGTCACTATCTTCAAGGACGGCATCAGCTGGAACTGGGACAAGATCGTGAGCCATGTGCGCCAGCAGGCGTACTTGGTGAAGGGAACACGCATCTGCGTGATTGATGCCCGCGAAGCGGGCATGGTGGATTCTGAAGATGTTGCGTATGTTCGCGAGCTGAACCTTGAAGTTCCTTCGATGACCTTCTTCTTCGAAGGCGGTCTTCGTTCGCTCATCGCGTTCTATAACAAGCACCAGACGCCAGCGCACAAGAATATCTTTTACGTCGATGCAACCGATAACGAAGTAATGGTGGAAGTCGCGTTCCAGTATACGGATGACATCTCGCCGCGCCTTCTTGCCTTTGCGAATAATATTTATAATCCAGAGCTTGGCACACACGTAACCGGTTTCAAGACTGCGCTTACGCGTACGCTCAATACCTACGCACGCACTTCAGGAATCCTGAAAGAAAGCGAAGAGAATTTCACGGGTGACGACGTGCTCGAAGGTATCACTGCCGTGGTTTCCGTTAAGATGCCCGAGATTCAGTTCGAAGGACAGACGAAAGGAAAGCTGGGTTCCGTTGAGGCGCAGGGCGCCGTAGCGACCGTGTTCGGCGGCGCACTCACCACCTTCCTCGAAGAGAATCCAGAAGACGGTCGCGCTATCGTGAACAAAGTATTGCTCGCGCTCAAGGCTCGCAAAGCGGCAAAAGCGGCGAAGGACTCCGTCCTTCGCAAGGGCGCCCTCGAGGGCATGACCCTTCCGGGCAAGCTCGCAGACTGTCAGACAAAAGACCCTGCAGAGTCAGAGATTTTCATCGTAGAGGGAGATTCGGCAGGAGGTTCGGCAAAGACCGGCCGTGACCGTCGCACCCAGGCAATTCTGCCACTTCGCGGCAAGATTCTGAACATCGAGCGCGCACGTCTCGATAAGATGCTCGCGTCCGAGCAGATCAAGAACCTCGTCGTCGCTATGGGAACCGCTATCGGCGATATCTTCGACCTTTCCAAGCTCCGCTACCACAAGATCATCATCGCGACTGACGCTGACGTGGACGGCGCACACATTCGTACGCTCCTGCTTACGCTCTTCTATCGCCACTTCCGCCCGATCATCGATGGCGGCTTCATATACATCGCCCAGCCACCGCTCTACAAGATCAAGCGCGGAAAGGAAGTCATGTACGCCTATTCAGACCAGGAGAAATTCCAGCTGCTCGGCCCTGATGCAGATATGGCCGTAGACGCCGGCGAAGAAGAGCAGGGAACCGATGAAGACCCGGAAGGCGAGACTCCCGAGCAGGAGGTTACGACCAAGAAGGGCGCCAAGGTTTCTATTCAGCGATACAAGGGTCTCGGTGAGATGAACCCGGACGAGCTTTGGGAGACCACCATGAACCCTGCGAACCGCGTCCTTAAGCGCGTAACCGTTGAAGACGCTACCGATGCAGATCGCATCTTCGACATCCTCATGGGTTCCGATGTGCCTTCTCGCAAGTCCTTCATCCAGAGCAACGCGAAGCTCGCGAACCTCGACGTCTAAGAGATAAAAAGAAACCGCCCTCCTAGGAGGGCGGTTTCTTTTTATCTCTTACTGAATCGTGATGCTTGAAGCGGCGCTGTTGTTCGCTTCGCTCGATTCGCTTACGAGATTGTTCGGGTCAACCGTAACGGTAAGAGTGCGATTACCGGTCTGTGCCTGATTGAAGCCGAGCGTGTATTCGATGTGCTCGCCCGGGCGCAGCGACTGCTGAGGATTCGAATTGTACGTGAAGGTATTCGAAGTAGGGAGGGTGGCTTTGAAAGTCCACGTGCCGCTGATGTTCGTACCGACGTTCGTAACACTGAACTTCACTGCTGCATTGTCACCGCGAGGAACCGAAGTGCCTGCAACGAAATCATCCGTCGAGTTTCCTGTAAGGAATCCCGTCTGAGTAATCGTAACGGCGAGGTCGGGCTGGCCATAGAGGGGTGCGGTAGACGCACCGCCTGCATTGATGGTCGTGGTCGTCTTAGGACCTGCGTTCGTTGCTACCGGTGTACCGGTGTTTCCTAGAAGAGGAGAGGTGACCGTCGTACTCGTTGCGTTCGCAAGAGTGGTAGAAGCCGTCGTGGTCGCCGCAAAAGAGACCGTCTGAGGAACGACCGTGAGGTCGGTCTTCTTCGCCGGTTCGAATACCTGTGAAAGGTACACGGCTGCAGATCCGACGCGGCTGACAGCTGCAGGGACAAAACGCGCTGAATAAATAGCGAGCATGATACCGAGCAGGATAAGCGTGATAAAGCCCACGACCGCGAGGCCGTGCACTGCCGCCATCCGACGCGGGTTGCGAGTGATCGTTGTCTTTGTCGTCATTTCCATATGCCTAGTATGTACCACAAGGTATTTATAGTGTCAAGTATTTCAAGTGTCGATACATGCCCACAAGAGCTTGACATTGCAGCTATTATGGTGTAAATATGTACAAGACGATATGGCAAACAACGGACCAGCAACCATAGCTGCCGTACGGGGAATCCGTGCAGGGCAGAAGGCACTGACCAAGAAGTGGAGCTTCATGGCAGTTTTTGCGTTGGTATTCCTTAGCTCGTTCGGCAGCCTCGCGGCGCTGGACCTGCTTCCGGATGCTTCCAAGGCAGAGGCTGCAAAGCCCGCAACTACTACTCTTACGGCTTCAGCCGTAGAGGCAGCGCCGACTCCTGAACTCCCGACTAAGATCGAGATTCCTGCTATCAAGCTTTCCGTTACCGTATCGAACCCAACGTCCACTGATGCGCAGGTACTGGATAATGCGCTCCTCACCGGAGCCGTCCGTTACCCGTCTTCATCAGAACTTGGGGAACAAGGGAATGTAATCATATTTGGCCACTCGAGCTACCTGCCAATCGTGAACAACCCCGCCTACAAAACCTTCGATGGCATCCAGAACCTGAAGACCGGCGACCGCATCACGGTTACCGGTTCCGGTCATACCTATGTATATTCTGTGCAGTCGGTACAGAAGGAGAACACAGCGACCGGCGCAATTCCTCTTACGGTTTCAGGCAGCGTACTTACGCTCGCTACCTGTAACTCGTTCGAGACTACGTCAGACCGTTTCGTCGTTACGGCGAATCTTGTCGAGAGCGACCCGCTCGGAGCGTAAGCTCTTATCGGATCGCTCGCGGTAAGCAATTACTTCGAGCCTCGCCCGCAAGGGATGGAGCAACCCAGAACCTTAATAGGAGAATCGCGATGAAAATCGCCCTACTCGCGGCGTTGCTCCTCATCGGCGCGACGGCCGCAACGGCCCAAACCATCCCGCAACCCATCATCCACAAGGAAGCTACGGCTACGGCCACGACCAAGACGCCTGATGGGAAGGTGATCACGCAGACGAGCAAGGTTGCTACGGACACTCCGGTGGCTGTACCCCCTGCGAAACCTGCGCCGCCGGCTCCGAAGGCGCAATCTGCGCCCCCGAAGCCTGCGGCTACGCCGACTACTGCTCATAGGGTTCATCCCTACGAACAAGTGGTGGTCGGCATGAAGAATAACCAGGACCTCGCCAATCACATTGACGCGAGCCTGGCCATCGATCCGACTGGTAATCGTCCGGTTAACTTGGCCATGTGCCAACCGAATGGCTATTCATGCGGGACGCCAAACATTCTACTGAGACTTGCTCTTAGGTCGGATCCCGACCGAAAGGGCAGGCTGACGCTGCAGAATCTTTCGGCCTTCGTGCGGATTCTCGTCCTCGCCAAAGACTCTGATCCTCCGGGATCGCAGCGCTGGATGGGATGCATCCTCCGTAACACGAAACAGGAAAAATGGGACTGCATGACGCGGCCCTATGACCCGGGTGAGAAGGTCTACGTCGATCCCGAGAACATGAAGCCGGTGATACCGCTTAACTGCGTCAACTTCATCGGGGACATTGTTCCCGAAAATGGTTGCGCGTACATCTACTTCAGTCTGCACGAGACTGACGAGGTGCACGTTGGTCCTGAGCAGGACAATCTCAAGTATTCTGAAGACGACGTCTGCCGGCCTGCAATTCAGGAGCCGAACGACAACGAATTCAGAAGTGCATTGATCTTCGATCAGTGCCCTCGAGTTGTCTGCAATAACCTCGGAAAGTGGTTCAGCTTCAAAGCGCCGGTTTCTGGAATCTACATCCTCCGGCTGCCCAAGAGCGTCGCCTATTCCGATGTCGTACTCGACTTCTGTGATCTGTTTGCGGACGGTACTCAAACCGTTCCGAGCCAGATCTCGAAGACGGCCTACACTCGGCGCTGGCGTGCCTATCTCGACTTCCCAGACAAAGAGATGTCGAAGGCGTCGCGCGCAGAAATCAGCTGGGTCGGCACGGTGCGTACCTGGGAGCTGTCTGACAAGCGGGCCTTCAAAGGCATGCGCCCCGCACCGGATCAACCAGTCGGGACACCGCCGAAGTAGGAAGGTAGTGGTGAGCGCTTCGGTGCTCACCACACCTCTCCTTTTTTATACGCCGCACTGCGGCAGGGAATTATTTCACAAATTACTAGCGTGCGACGAAAACACCTATGACAACAACACAAACCAACAAAAAGAATATGAAGCTCCAGCCGATCCTGTCGGGTGTATTCGCCGTTCTGCTCGTTCTTGCTGCAGGTACTGCTGCTGGATATGCATCTGGCTTCGGCTCTCCGGCTGAAGCGTATGCACAGGCATTCGTCGAACCAATCACTATTGTTGCGCCGGTGATTGTCCCTGTTATTGCACCGGCCCCGGTAATCATTCCTGTCGTGGTCCCTGTCATTCCTATTGTTGTGCCCACAACGGTGGCACAGAGTACTCCATCTACAGCTTCAAACCCTACCGTTTCTGAAGCCACCGTTACTTCTGCAGGAAGTGGCGGTGATGACACGATTACCGGTACGCCAGGTAGTGATGTGGTAACTACTGCTGCTACTGTTTCTGAACTTACTGTCGCGGGTGCGACCGCCAGCGGCGATACCGATTCTCACGGCAAACATCCTTGTTGCCAGACTCAAACTTCTGGCTCAGGCTCAACCGTTTCTACTCTTACTATTGATGCACCATCATCAGTTGATACCGATTCTCACGGTACCCATCCTTGTTGCCAGGTTGATGTGACGACTCCATCGACGGTGGTTACTACGCCTGTCGTTACGACTCCGGTAGGAACGACACCTGTCGTAGTTACACCACCCACCACGACGCCACCCGGCGGCTGTACGAGCAACTGTACTCCGCCCCCCACTGGCGCTGCGTGTATTTCACTTACGGCAACGCCGACAACGATTAATTCTGGTGATGCGGTCACGCTTACGTGGCAGACCAGTAATGCGACCTCTATAACTATTGATAATGGCGGAGGCACATTCACTACAGCGACGGGCACTACGATCGTGCACCCGACTACTAACACGACATACACCGCGACTGTTTCCAATGGAACGCAGAGCGTGCAGTGTAAGGCTACGGTAACTATTGCAGCAACAACGACGCCACCCGGCGGCGGTTGTACCACTGACTGCGGCACCTCAACTACGACACCCCCAGGCGGAGGTTGTACTACCGACTGTGGCACTTCAACTACGACGCCACCCGGCGGAGGCGGAGGCTGCGTCACTAATTGTGGTGGCGGTGGAGGAGGGGGCGGTGGAGGCGGCCCGAGCATCTTGCTCGCGTCTTCCCAGCCGCTTGCATCCGTCTATCTTTCGCAGATTCCGTATACGGGTCTCGATCTCGGGCCTGTCGGTACGGCCATCTATTGGCTGACACTTATCATCTGGAGTCTTGCTGCTGCGTATCTGATTCTGTTCGCCGGCGTACCGTTCGCGCTTCGCCGTGCAAAGAGTTTTGGCGGCAGCGTACAGACTGCGCTTAATGCGCAGCCAGCTGCACCGGCGCCCATGCCAGCGTATGAAGCTCCGACTTCTGCACCAATGCCGGTAGCGTCGATTCCTACGTATGTGCCACCAGCACCAGCTGCTCACATTGCTCCGATCGAAGTGTATGCAGCGTCAGTTGCAACACCTTCGCACAGCGTGCTTTCTCGCGACGGCTTCAAGTCCTTCGCGACCGGTGACGCGCTCACTATCGACGACATCGTAAAGGGACTTTCCCGCGAGTCCGGCATGGTATTCTCGCAGCACCTCGAAGAGGAAGCTCCGGCACCTATGCCCGCGTACGAAGCGCCAGTAGCAATGCCGAAGGAAGAGGCAAAGCTTGAGCGCGTTGCTCCTGCGTTCACGCTTTCTCAGGAAGCGTCTGCAAATATTGCACCTGCGATCGTGTACTCGGATGATGTCTCTGGATTCCTTAGCGCACTCCTTTCAGGAGATCGCGACACTGTCTTCGGTACGCTTCGCAATGTGAATCGTGCGGGTGGCGATACGCAGGACTTCCTTGCGCACGCTGTCTGTGCCCTCGACGATGCCTATCGTGCGCGTATCGACGGTACCTCGGTTCATCCTGAAATCGCACGCATCACCTCTGATTGCGCGACGAACTTCCTTGAGCGCCTCGTCTCTTCGCTCGCAACGGCTATCGATGCAAGCTACTCAGCTGGCCTCACCGGTTCGAAGCTTGCGATCACTCGCGCGCTTGCTGTGGTGAACGGATAAGAGAATTAACATAAAGTAAAAGGAAAGAGCCCGCTTCGCGGGCTCTTTCCTTTTTATATATCTAGGGTATAATTAAACGGAAGTTCACACGAGTTCATTGGGAGGGAATAATGCGAACCGATAGAGGTAAAGTCGTCGACATCCGCGGATATCGCGCACCGAGGCTGATACACGGGTACGATCTCGTCTCAGTACTCGCCTTTATTTTAGTTGGAGGCTGGCTGCTGTATGCGCTAATCGCGAGCATCTCGCTGGGTTCGCCCAAGCATGTGCCGCGTGAAGCAATGCCAACCGCGTCCGACACCATACGCGGCCTGGACTCGACGCTGATCAACCAGTACCAATCGCCGCCGCGCTACCGCTAGCGCATGCACGTTGCATACGAAAAACGCCGAGCCCTTAGGCTCGGCGTTTTCTCTTGCGTTACGTTCGTGTCTTACGCGCGGTTCGCGATCTCTTTCTTTACTCGTTCTACGAAATCTCCCACAGGCACCGCATCGAGTTTTCCTTCGTCACGGCTCTCGACGGTAACGGTCTTCGCCTCAGACTCTGCATCACCGATAACGAGGACGTACGGAATCTTCAAGCCCTTCGCGTTACGAATGCGCTTGCCAAGGGAATCACCATCATCCATTTCTGCACGAATACCCGCAGTACGTAGCTGCGCAAGAACTTCTTCGCCATACTCCGTATGCTTTTCTGAAACCGGAAGGACACGCACCTGTATCGGCGCAAGCCAGGTAGGGAAGGCACCAGCCGTATGTTCGATGTATACGCCCATGAAGCGGTCGATCGTACCGAGCAGCGCCTTGTGAATCATGACCGGAGTCTTCTTTGTTCCATCTGAATCAGTATATTCAAGGCTGAAGCGCTGTGGTTGCACGAAGTCGAGTTGCTCTGTCGCGCACTGCCACTCACGGCCGAGCGCATCAACCACCATGATGTCGATCTTCGGACCATAGAACGCAGCTTCGCCAGGCGCGACTTCGTAGTTCAGTTCGAGTTTCTTCGCCACTTCAAGAATAGTCGCCTCTGCTTCTTTCCAGAGCTGCGGGTCACCAAGATATTTCTCCGGCTTCGCAGAATCACTGAAGGAAAGGCGCGCGCGGAATTCCATGCCGAGGGTGCCGTACATCTTCTTGATCATGTTCATGATCGCTTCGAATTCTCCCTGGATCTGGTCAGGACGGCAGAAGATGTGTGCGTCATCTTGCGTAAGGGAACGGACACGGGTAAGGCCAGAAAGTTCGCCGGTCTTCTCATCGCGATAACAGGTCGTGGTTTCCATATAGCGAACAGGGAGGTCGCGGTAGCTACGCGGCTTTGCAGCGTAGATCTGCGTGTGGTGCGGGCAGTTCATCGGCTTGAGCGCGAACTCGTCTGAAGACTCTTGGCTCTTAACGAGGAAGAGCTCGTCACCGAACTTATCCCAATGGCCGGACGTCTTATACAGGTCGATCTTCGTGATGTGCGGAATCCATACTTTCTGGAATCCATGAGCGCGCTGCAATTCTTCTGAGAACTTCGCGAGTTCTTCGCGGATGATCGTGCCGTTCGGCGTATAGAGAGGGAGGCCGGAACCAACAAGCGGAGAGAAGGTGAAGAGATCGAGCTCAACGCCCAGCTTGCGGTGGTCGCGCTTCTTCGCGTCTTCTATTTTCTCGTGATACGCAGCAAGGTCTTCCTTCGTGTCGAAGGCGAGGCCGTATATGCGCGTGAGCATCGGATTCTTCTCGTCACCGCGCCAGTATGCGCCCGCGATACGGTCGAGCGTGAATGAATCTGCTTTGATGTCTTTCGACGGGTGCTCGCTATGGCCGCCACGGCAGAGGTCGGTAAAATCTCCGGCAGTGTAGAGCGTTATCTTTTCGCCGGACTGCACGATGCCGTTGATGAGTTCGAGCTTGAAGGGATTTCCTTCGAACCGAGCGCGAGCATCTGCTTCGGATACTTCAGTGCCCGTCATATCGCTCCACGAGGGAAGCATCTCGCGCATCGAATTCTCAAGCTCAGCTAAATCAGCTTCACCAGGCATGTCGCCACCAGTGAAATCGAAGTCATAATAAAAGCCATTTTCGACAGCCGGGCCGATGGTTGGCTTAGCATGTGGGTACCGCTCCGCTACGGCTGCAGCCAATAAATGAGCCAATGTGTGGCGCTTTTCTTCGAGGGAAGTCATAGGTATGAGAATACCATAATAGATAAAATATAAGAGAAAGGGCGGCCCTCGGAAGGGCCGCCACTGGCTGAGCAATTAGCTCGTTGATTTTCCGCAGGCCGCTTCGGCCTGGCGCAGCTGGGATCGGAATCCTGCGATGATCGAGCGCACGTTAGCAGGAATCGGAATCTCATTCATCCTCGCCTTAGCGATCGCGTTGCTCATTTGATCCAGATCTGTTTCAAGATGAGCAAGCGTATATCCGATCAGCTGATTTCCCTCTAGAGGGTTTTGTTGGATTTCCAAGATCTGATCGTGCAGACCGACTTTTAGCATCGTTACATTTCCTCAAGCTGTTGATGTGCTGTTCAGTACTATATATAACACGAATTGTGATTAATGTCTATTCGCTCGTAAGAAGCTTCATGTTTTCTATGGAAAGAGAGGTTTCGCCATTGCGACCGGAAACGGTCGCCTTGATAAGCAGACAATTACCGACGACGATCGATCCAACATGATCCTTGTAGATCTTTGGGAAGACGACTCCTTCGATAGAGTCAGTCTTGTCTTCGAATTTAACGAACGCCATCTTGTCGCCCTTCTTGGTGAGCACGGTGCGAACTTCGGTAACGAGTACAGGAAGAATGACGGGGCGGCCAGCTTGCGCTTCGGCACGAAGCGATGCAATGGTGGCATTTGCCTTTGCCATCGAAGCTTCATGCGCGTCGAGCGGGTGACCCGAGATATAGATGCCAAGCAGATCTTTCTCCCAAATGAGCTGTTCGGTGAGCGACGTCGTTTCCGTTGAAGGAGGAAGCGAAAGTATCGGTGCAGCCATCATGCCACCGAAGAGGGAATCTTGTGGCGCCTCGCTTGTCGCGTCGCGATGGAAGGCGAGCAATGTTTCGATATGCACGAGCAGGTGACGACGTGCGCTGAAGCGGTCGAGCGCGCCGCACTTTATAAGTGACTCCAGTGATTTCCTGTTGAGGCTCTTGTTTGCGACGCGCGAAAGGAAATCGGCGAGCGAAACGAACGTGCCGCGCGCATTGCGTTCGGAAAGGATCGCTTCGCTGATGCCTTCGCCGAAGTTCTTGATAGTGGTGAGACCGAAACGGATGCCGTCTATCGGACCGCCTTCCGTTGTCGCAACCACCGTGAAATCTGTGCCACTCTCGTTTACGTCCGGCGGAAGGACAGGGATGCCGAGGCGCTCGCACTCTGCGACGAAGGTCGCGATGGATTCGGTGTCGCCCGCATCGGCCGTAAGAACGGCCGCCATGTACTCCACCGGATAATTCGCTTTCATGTACGCGGTCTGATATGCGACCTTTCCGTAGCAGGCAGCATGCGCCTTATTGAAACCGTACGCAGCGAACGGCTCGATAAGCTTCCAGATGCGCTCGGACTTTTCCTGCGAAAGCTTTCCGAAATCCTTGAACCCGTCGAGCAGCTTCTGCTTCTGTGCCTCCATTTCCGCCGGAATCTTCTTTCCCATTGCCTTACGAAGCGTGTCTGCCTCAAGCCAGGAATAGCCGCCGAGGTTGATGGCGGTGAGGAGCACGTCATCCTGATATACGAGCAGGCCGTACGAGAAATCAAGATAATCTTTCATGCGCTCATCCATGTAGCTGATGAGCTTCGGATTATGCTTGCGTTCGATGTATTGCGGAATCGTTTCCATCGGACCCGGACGATACAAGGCAACCATGGCGTTGATGTCATGAATAGTGGAAGGACGGAGCTCCTTCAGGTAGCGCGTCATGCCGGAACCGTTCAGCTGGAAGAGGCCTTCGGTGTCGCCGCGTGCGAGCATGGCGAATGTCTTCTCATCATCGATAGGCACGGTCTCGATATCGATATACATGCCGCGCGTTTCGCGCACGCGATCGATAGCGTCGGAAAGGATGGCGAGGTTCTTGATGCCGAGGAAGTCGAATTTAAGAAGGCCAGCGTCTTCCACGGCATGCATGTCGTACTGCGTAATAAGCTTGCCGGTTTTTTGGTCAACCTGCAGCGGTGTCCAGTCAGTAAGCGGCGTCGGAGCGATAACCACGCCGGCAGCGTGCACGCCCGTGTGTCGCGCACAGCCCTCGATCCGCTGCGCGAGATCTATGATTTCCTTCACATCATCATCTTCGGCATATAGCTCTTTCAGTTCAGGTTCCAGTTCGAGCGCGCGCTTGATGGTCATTGGGAAACCCTGCGAGCCCATAGGGATGAGCTTCGCGATACGGTCGCCGGTGCCATACGCATGACCGAGTGCGCGACTGACGTCGCGCACTGCAGCGCGCGCCATCATCGTTCCGAACGTGCCGATCTGCGCGACGTGATCTTCGCCATACTTCCGTTTCGCATACGCGATCATCTCGTCGCGGCGATTATCGGCGAAGTCCATGTCGATATCCGGTGCCTTCGGACGTTCAGGGTTCAGGAAGCGTTCGAAGGGAAGCTTGTATAAAAGAGGATCCACGTTCGTGATGCCAGTAAGGTACGAAACAAGCGAGCCGGCGGCCGAACCGCGCGTAGTAGTGAGGATGCCGCTGTTCTTCGCAAAGGTAAGAAGATCCGACACGCACAGGAAGTACGGCGCGAAGCCTTTGCCAATGATGATATCCAGCTCGTAATCCATGCGCTTCTGCACTTCTTCCGTAAGCTCCAGGCCGCGCATCGAAAGGCCATCCATCGTCTTCTTGCGCAGCTCTGATTCATGAGTCGCCCCTTCCGGCACCTCGATGTTAGGGAAGTTCCAGCTGCCGAGTTCCAGCGTTACGTTGCAGCGCTCCGCGATTTCACCCGAACGCTCAACCGCCCCTGGCACACCCCTGAACCACTCGAGCATCTGCTTTTCCGTAACGAAAGAGAAGTCCTCTTCATCGTTCGCGGTGCGGCCGCCGTACGCGATACGTCGCATCACTTCTGTCGCCTCGCGATCGTCCGATTTCAGATAATACACATCATGCTGCGCCACTACCGGCACGCCCGCTTTTTCGCCGAGCGCGATTATTTTCTTCATGCGCTCTTCGTGTCCTGCCGCTTTCGGGTGGTGCGTGATTTCAAGGAACAAGTTTCCTTTGCCGAATATGCTTTGATATTCGGCGAGTGCCGCAGCGGCGCCATTCGCATCGCCCGCCGCAAACAAACGTGATACATCTCCGGCGAAAGAAGGAATGATCGCGATGATTCCTTCGCTATGCGCACGTAGTAATTCGCGATCCATGCGCGGCTTCTCGAAGAACCCCTCGGTGTACGCAAGGCTCACGAGTTTCAATAGATTCTTATACCCCGCATTATTTTCTGCGAGCAGTACGATGCGCGTACGCTTCGCATCCTGCTGCGGGTCTTTATCGAACCTGCTGCGTGGCGCGAGATACGCATCCACGCCAAGTACGGGATTCAGTCCTTTCTTTTTCGCGATCTGATAGAAGTCCACGGCGCCATGCATGTTGCCGGCATCCGTTAATGCGAGCGCTGGCATGTCGGCATCCTTCGCCGCTTTCACGAGTTCTGGTATCTTCGGGAGCGCCTCCAAGAAGGAATAGTGCGAGTGTGTATGGAGGTGTACGAAACGGCTCATTACCCTAAGGATACCAAATTACAGGTTGCCTGTTATCCTCATAACAAATGGCCTATATAGTAGGAATCGACGAAGCAGGACGCGGCCCGCTGGCAGGGCCGGTAAGCGTCGGCGTGGTGAAAGTCGCTGAAGGATACGACCTGCTCGAAGTCTTCCCAGGCCTCAACGATTCGAAGAAACTATCGGAGAAGAAACGCGAAGCGATTTTCATAAAGCTCCAGGAAGAAATAAAGAAAGGGAACGTGCAGGCGATCGTCTGCCTTTCAAGCGAGAAGATAATAGATGAGAAGGGAATCGCGTTCGCCGTGCGAAGCGCGCTCGCACGTGGCGTGCGTAAACTCATGCCGAATCCGGAAGAAGGAAAAGTCTTTCTTGATGGTTCCCTGAAAGCTCCGCCGGAATATATTCAGGAGACCATCATCGGCGGCGACGCTATTATTCCAGCCATCATGCTCGCCTCCGTCGCAGCGAAAGTGACGCGCGACCGACTCATGAAAAAGCTCGCGCTCGAGCATCCGCTCTACGGATTCGAGGTTCACAAAGGATACGGAACTCTCGCTCATATGAATGCACTCCGTACCCACGGCCTCTGCGCTATCCACCGTGCGACCTTTATTCATCTTGACCGTACCAAGTAACGGAGCTACGCTACGAGCTTGTTCATTGGGAGAGAAAATCGTGGGTATGCTCGTAGAAGCAAAAGCAAAATCAGAGCAAGTCGCAGTCCTTCATTGCGGCAAGTGCAAGAGCGGTAATGGAGGTAGTTGCAGGAATGGAAGCAGTATCGAGGTTTTCTGTACTGTTTCTCAGGAAGTGCTTGGTTTCTTATGGCTGCCGATAGTCTACGCTCGGGACTGCAGCGGTCCCACGTTCATGCGTGAACGTTTAATGCGCATCGTCCTTCAGGATGGTCGTACCGAAACGACACCGCCCGACTCTTAGTCGCGGCGGTGTTTCTACATATACAAACTGGAAAGGCCGCCACGCTAGCGCGCGTGGCGGCCTTTCGTGTGCCGTAAGAACGACACACGGGGAGGAACCTACAAGGACAGGGGATGTCCGAGGTTCGGGGAACATGTTCCCGGAATGCGACACCTATACGGGAATGCCCACGCAGGGTGTCGCATCAAGCGAAACTAGCCAGGGTCGTAGTGCGGGTCGTGATAGTCATCGTTGTTCCGTTTGGATCGATTCGTCTCCTTCAGGCAGGAGTTTGACGCAGCACGGCAGTTGTACTTCTTCATAGGACACATCCTATTAAAGACCCCAATGTATTAAAGTGCTCTCCAGAATGAGGCGCTAGCGCCACCCCAGCCAGGTACCGAGTCATCGAGAAACTCTCGTCGGTAATTCCTTTCTACCACCTATATATGGCCTAGGGAAGAGGCGCCTCAGGGACAGTACTTCCTCTTTTTAAGGCCCTGTGGTACGGTATCTTCTATGTCAGTACGAATGCGCCACACCAGTTCCCACACCAAGAATCGCCGCAGCCACCACGCGCTTGCAGCGACGAACCTCGTTACCGATAAGGAGTCCGGCGCGTTGCGCCTTCCTCATCGCCTCGACGAGTCCACCGGCATGTACCGTGGCAAGCAGATCGTCTCTCCTAAGGTAATGAAGCAGGAAGCGAAGCACGAGAAGAAAGTAGAGAAGCACAACAAGGAGCACATTCATGCAGAAGGCGCGAAGGAGCCGATTCACTCAGACAAGGAAGACAAGAAGACGGGTCTCATGGGTCGCATGACTCTCGGAAAAGCGAAGAGCCGTTCTGGTTTCGGAGGCGGGGTTTAGTTAGAGAAGAGCACAGCAAAAAAATAAAAGAGGGTAAGACTTGGCCGAGCGGCCCGGAGCGCCCTCTTTTATTTTTGTTGCAAGCGAAAGTTATGCACAACGCCGCGCCATTGCGCGGCGTTGTTGTTTGCCGTAGTCTACATACATAGCTCTTTCCATATGGCCAACCGCCACTTAGCCCGTTCCGTCGTACTGCAGTCACTCTTCGAGTGGGATACTTCTCATGCGGAAGAATCAGCAGTGCCGGAGATGCTCGCACGTAACGTCGAAGAATTCGGCGGCGAGGATACGGATAAGGTTTTTATGGAAAGCCTCCTCACCGGCGTACTCGCGAAACGCGCAGACCTAGATCTCGTTATAGGGAAAGCCGCGCCTGATTGGCCCATCGACAAGATTGCACCCGTAGACCGAAACATCCTTCGCATAGGGCTTTTCGAGCTTCTGTTCGCAGACCGTACGCAGGTTCCGGCAAAAGTGGCTATCAACGAAGCGATTGAGCTCGCAAAGGTATTCGGCGGTGAATCATCGGGCCGTTTCGTGAACGGCGTGCTCGGTGCCGTGTACAAGGAAATGGGCGAGCCAGGCAAAGACGAAGTGGGGAAGAAGGAAAAGGTGCGTCGCGAAGATCTGCCGCTTCAGCGCCTCGGTGGCGCCATCGTATATGCGAAGCACGAAGGACAATATTTCCTTGCGCTCGTGCATGACGTCTTCGGACACTGGACTCTTTCCAAAGGAAAGATTGGTGATGCGCCTGAGATCGCAGAAGAGACGGCAGAGGAAGGGACTATTCGCGAGATCAAAGAAGAGCTCGGTCTCGACATTGTCATAAAGGCGAAGATCGGCGAGAACGAATATATCGCTTCGCATCCTGAAAAAGGAAAGATGCGTAAGCGCGTCACGTATTTCCTTGCAGAATCTCCATATGAAGAGCTGTTGCTTGAAAAGAAGGGAGGCCTCGATGATGCGCGCTGGTTCCGCCTGCAGGATATCCTCGATCTTAATTTTTATGACGACATGCTGCCGATAGTAACGGCTGCCGTGCAGCAACTCCTTGATCGCTCGGCTACGGAGAAAGAAAAGATTCACGCATAGATAAAAGAAAAACGACCTTTCGGCCGTTTTTCTCGATCCCTCCGCTCTATAGAGCGAGTGCATCCCTCATCGCTTACGATTATATTCCCCTCACCTTATCGCGTCAACACACCATAGGTTGTGCCGGTGGAGGGACTTGAACCCTCAGAGGGATCTTGATGAGGGACGCCTCCGCAACCTGCCACCGACTGGGGAAGGTTAGCAAAAAGGTGTTCAAGGAGTCTTAAACAAAAGATACAGAAATCCTGAACTCTGGTAATTATTCGATTTTTATATAGGCTACAGGTATATGGCTGACTTCGTCACCGCGCAGGCCCATCTGGGGCTTACCTTCAAGAACCTCGATCTCCTCGAGGAGGCTTTGACGCACCGTTCGTACCTGAACGAACACAAGACCTCCAAGGCGCACAACGAGCGCCTTGAGTTCCTTGGTGATGCGGTTCTTGAGCTCGCCACCACGCACTTCCTTTTCACTCGATTCCCCGGCAAGCCGGAAGGAGACCTCACTGCATATCGCGCGGCGCTCGTGAACACGTTCTCGCTGGCGGACACTGCCGAACTCATCGGCCTGAACGACCTCCTCCTTCTTTCGAAAGGCGAGAGCAAAGATACCGGCCGTGCGCGTCAGATAATCCTTGCGAATGCATTCGAAGCCGTGCTCGGCGCAATCTATATGGATCAGGGATACGAAGCCGCAGAAGCATTCGTCGCGAAGCATCTGTACGGAAAGATCGATGATGTGCTTGCGAACCGCACGTGGCAGGACGCGAAGAGTCGCTTCCAGGAAGCTGCTCAGGAAAAGAAAAGCGTGACACCTCTGTATAAGACGCTCAATGAGACCGGTCCGGATCACGATAAGAAGTTCACGGTCGGCGTGTTTCTTGGAACGAAGGATGAAGTCGCGCAGGGCGAAGGGAAGAGCAAGCAGGAAGCAGAACAGGACGCAGCGCAGAACGCGCTCGCGAAAACCGGTTGGTAGACAATTTCTATTTTTCGGGCATAGTGTTTCAGGACTGACACCAACCGCTCGCACGCGAGCAGGAGGATTTCAATGGAACACCTTACGCCGCTGCTTGAGTTCGTAAAGAAGCAATGGTTCCTGCGTCTCACCATAATTTTCCTGATCGCGCTTACCGCAGGGCTCATTTACGAGCTTGCCCTGCAGGCACTGTTTGCTCTTGGATGGGTCACGCAGATCGGCAGTATCCTGCTGGTCATCAAGATTCTCCAGATTCTCATGGCAACGATGCTGGGCGTGATCGCTGCAATCGCGATGCTGCGCCGTAACGAGTACTTGTGCGCGATGGTGCCGCTTGTGATTGCGTTTCCTGTGATCACGCTTGCATGGATCGTCTGAACAAACGGAATAGCCCCTCCCTTAAGAAAGGAGGGGCATCGTTTTATCCGTACGGTATACTAGGTACAAATGTTGAAGCGGCTTGAAATCGCGGGTTTTAAATCCTTTGCGCGGAAGACCGTGCTCGATTTCTCGAACCAGACCACGGCTATCGTCGGTCCGAACGGTTCGGGAAAATCGAACGTTGCAGAAGCCTTCCGCTTCGCGCTGGGCGAGCAGTCCATGAAGAGCATGCGTGGCAAGCGCAGCGAGGATCTGATATTCAGCGGTACGCACATGAGCGCGCGTGCGAATCGTGCCGCCGTTGCGATTGTCTTTGATAACACGAAGCGCATCTTCCCGAAGATCGATTTCGATGAGGTGACGATAGAGCGGGCCGTCTTCCGTGATGGCTCGAGCGAGTATTCGCTGAATGGTTCGAAAGTTCGTTTGCGCGATATTCAGGAACTGCTCGCAAGCGCGAACATCGGCGAGACTGGTCATCATATTATTTCGCAGGGAGAGGCGGACAGAATCCTTTTGGCAAATCCGCGTGAACGTCGCGCGATGCTTGAGGATGCGCTCGGATTGAAAGCATTCGAATTCCGAAAGCAGGAAGCAGAGCGAAAGCTGGAGAAGACAGATGCGAACGTAAAAGAGGTCGAGGCATTGCGTCGTGAGATCGCGCCGCACATTCGTTTCCTTAAGAAGCAGGTTGAACGGCTAGAGCGCGCAGAGGAACTTGCTCGCGAACTCGCGACCGCGTGCCAGCAGTATTTTGCTATCGAGGAATTATATTTGGATACGGAGAAGACGCGCGTGATACGCGAGCGTGCGGTGGCGGGTGAGAAACTGGCGGTTGCCGAAGCAGAATTGAAAGCATTCGAAGACCGCACGACACATGATTCCGAAGGAATGAAGCACGTAGAGAAAGTGCGTGTGGCGGAGCGTGCTCTTGATGCCGTAACGCAGGAACGCGCGCAGCTGGCGCGAGAGATGGGTCGCGTGGAGGGTGCTCTGGATTCGGCGAAGCGCCGCAGCCACGCGGTGGCAGAAGAACCGTACGTGAAAGTGCCGCGTCACGACTTGGCGCAGCTGCAGAGCTCTATCGAGCGTGCAGGTGATTTGGCACACGATAGCGATCAGGCGGCGCTTCGCGCCGCCCTGGATGCGATACGCGGCGCCATAGGCGCCTTCCTCCTTCGCTTCACCGCGCCCAAAGACGAATACCTCGCCGACGAAGAGAACCAGGTCTATACGCTCGAGAATGAGCGCCAGCAGCTCGCGATGAAAGACGAAGATCTCGCTAACCGCATCGCGGATGCTCGCGCCGCGCTTGAACGCGCACGCCAAGATCGCACCGCATACGACGAGACCGGTCGCGAGCAGCAGCATCGGCTCCTTTCAGTCGCCGACTCGCGTGCAACCGAAGAAGCGAATGTGGCACGTCTTGAAGCACGACTCAATGAGCTTTCATACCTTGCTGAAGAGTTCGAACGCGAACGCCATGAGGTGCTTGCACTCGCAGGCAGCTCGGCGCTTTCATACGAAAAACTAACCGAGCTTCCGCACGAAGATCGTCGTACGCAGGAAGAACGCAAGCGCGGCGTCGAGCGTCTTAAGATCCGCGTCGAAGAGGCAGGTGGCGGTACTGAAGAAGTGAAGAAGGAATACGAAGATGCCGTTACGCGCGAGGAATTCCTCACACGCGAGCTTACTGATCTCGCAAAATCCGCCGAAGGTTTACGCGCACTCATTACGGACCTTGATACCGAACTGCATAAGACCTTCAGCGAAGGCCTTGTGAAGGTGAACGCATCATTCGGCGAATTCTTCAGCCTCATGTTCAACGGCGGCGGCGCGAAGCTCGTGCTTGAAGAATTCGCAACGATAGAGGAGGAAGATGACGAAGAGGAGACGAATGATGAGGAAGTCACCAACAAAGTCCGTAAGCAGGGAATCGAGATCTCCGTAAACCTTCCGAAGAAGCGCGTACAGTCCCTCATGCAGCTTTCCGGCGGTGAGCGTGCGCTCACGTCTATCGCGCTCATCTTTGCCATGAGTCAGGTGAATCCGCCACCGTTCCTCATTCTTGATGAAACGGATGCCGCCCTCGACGAAGCGAACAGCCGTCGCTATGGCGACATGATCGACAATCTCGCAAAGAAGTCTCAGCTTATCGTCATCTCCCACAATCGCGAGACTATGAGCCGCGCCGGCATTTTGTACGGCGTTACGATGGGCGCTGATGGCATCTCAAAACTTCTTTCCGTACGATTCGAAGACGCGGTCACGGTCGCGAAATAAGTAACTTCAATCATATATACTTATTTTATGAATAAAAAACGAGTCCTTGTTTCAGGACTAATCGTACTAATCATAATTTTACTGGTAACGCTTTATTACAATATGGGATTCTTCTCAAAACTTAACTTCGTTTCAAAGACTCCAGATGTTAAAACGCAGATTGCTGACCTGACTAATCTTGGCTGGTTTGATCTCACTCCTTCCACGTATAAAGAAGACGCAGAAAAGAATTTGCAAGGAACTCTAGAATCAAAATTCGTCGGCTCTGGGATGGAAGAGAATGATCCTCATGAAAAAGAATTGATATCAAAGGGCTTTGACGGCTTGATGCCAAGCCCAGATCTTAAGATATTCAGTGATGATCCAGAAAATTTGAGTGAGGGAAGCATCTGCAAACTTCTCAATAATATACAGGTCACCTTTGCTCTAAGAGGAGAATCTCTCGTCACGAGCTGTACTGACCATATAACTGTTTCTGAAAAGCCATCGTATTCCGTAACAGTGAATGGAAAAGACTACGAAGTGTATGATAATCCGCAACCATATAACTGGTTTTATGCTGTTGATGCCGTAGTGAAAATTACTGACGCACTACTTGAAAAGCAGGGAAATAAGAATCGCATGTATTTTTCAGCCAGTGGAGACAATAGCATTGATTTCTTATTGCTTACGCCGGAGCAATATAATTATTTGCACGAACATAGGATTGGCGGAGGATTTGGTCCCATAGTGAAAACATCAGCAGAGATGAAATAAGAAAAGGCCCGCTACGCGGGCCTTTTCTTATTTCGCGTCAGCGAGCGCGAAGTCGAGCTCCTTGTCCTGGATGCGTGCCGCGACGAGCTTCACTTTGATGGGATCTCCGAGCGCGTATTCCTTTTTCGTGCGGCGGCCGACGAGGCGGTAGCGCTTCTCGTCATGATCGAAGTAATCATCCCCGAGGTTGCGGACGCTGATGAGTCCTTCAGCTCGCGTCTCTTTTATTTCAACGTAGAGGCCGCGATCGGAAACGCCGGAGATAACTGCATCGAATTCCTGTCCGACTTTGTCGCTCATGAATTCAACGAGCTTCATCTTCACCGAGTCGCGCTCGGCTTCTGAGGCAGAAACCTCGCGCTCGCTGGAATGGCGGGCGAGCTCCTCGAGCTCTGCTATTTCCGCCTTGGTGATCTTCTCGCGTTCTGCATAGTGCTTCACCATGCGATGCGTAAGGAGGTCCGGATAGCGGCGGATAGGGGAGGTGAAGTGCGAATAGAACTCGAAGCCGAGGCCGAAGTGGCCGATGTTCTTCGTGGTGTAGACCGCTTTCGCCATAGAGCGAAGCGCTGCGACCTTAATCAGATACTCTTCCGGCTTTCCTTCGACCTGCGCGAGCAGGGCATTGATAGCCGCTCCCTTCACATGGCCGTTCTGCGAATCGAGATGATAGCCGAGGACTTTCAGGAACTGCGTAAGGTTCTCGATACGGTCTGCATCCGGTACATCATGAACGCGGTATACGACGCTGCCCTCGAGGCCTGCGGCCTCGCCTTTCTTCGAAAGGTATTCAGAAACATGCTCATTCGCGAGAAGCATGAAGTCCTCGATAAGGAGGTTCGTTGCCTTGCGTTCCTTAAGCACGACTTGCGTCGGCTTTCCGGTTTCGTCGAGCAAGACTTTGATTTCAGGGGTATCGAATGCAATAGCACCGTTCGCAACACGGCGCGCACGGATCTTATCTGCGAGCGTACGGAGCGAAACGAGTTCTTCAAGAAATTCACCTGAGTTATTGTCTAAAATCTCCTGCGCATTCTCGTACGTGAAGCGCTTATCAGAGTGGATGACGGTTTCGCCGAACCACTGGTCTACGATCTCTGCATTCTTATTGAGGGTGAATACCGCAGAAACAGCGAGACGATCCTCATTCGGATTGAGCGAACAGAGTCCGTTGGAAAGAATCTCCGGAAGCATCGGGATGGTGCGGTCCACGAGATATACGGATGTCGCACGTTCGCGCGCTTCGGCATCGATAGCGGTGCCGGGGCGAACATAGAAGGAAACGTCAGCGATGTGTACGCCCACTTCCGTGTTTCCATCAGGAAGCTGCTTTACGGAAAGCGCATCATCGAAGTCCTTCGCATCGAACGGGTCGATGGTGAAGGTCGTGGTGGTACGGAAATCCTTGCGAGCGCCGGAAGCGATCGCTTCAATGACTTCTTTCGTGAGCGCCTCTTTACCGGTCTCTTCGAGACCGGCCGCTTCTTTCTCTACGCCAGGAGGGAAGTTGGAATGGAAGCCTTGTGAAAGCGCGAGTGCGCGCATTTCTGTTTCGTGTACGCCGGCAGGGCCGATTATTTCCTCGAGCGTCGCGAGCGGGCGAAGCTGTCCTTTCTCCCATCCCTGGAAACGTGCGACCACCTTCATGCCAAGTGGCAGGGAATCGCCATGCATCAAAAACGGCGTGTACATCTTCTTCAGATCCGGAATGAGGAAGAACTGGCCCGGAAGCCCGAACTCAGTCGCAGGATCCGAAGGGACGATCTTTCCCACGAATGATTCACGAGCACGCTTCACGATACCTATAACGTTGCCGGTCGAGCGCGTCTGGCCGCTCTTCGGGTCCGTGTTCGTTCCGGAAACCTGGATCTTCACGATGTCATTCGGGAATGCGGTGCCAAGATTCTCGCCGGGCACGAATAGTTCCTCGTCTTCTGAATCAGGAATCTTGAAAAATCCTTTGCCGGACTTGATAACGCTGATCGGTCCTTCGTAAATCGCTCCTTGTGGAATTGCCATATATGAATGCACTCTACCAGATTGTTCTTCATTTTACATTTCGATTCGTTTGCTACTCTATACGTGCAGTCCTGTGAACTTGGCTCTCGAAGCTCCCCCGCTGATGAAGCCAAGCCCCACCACAGCTCTGTGCAACTTTAAGGGGCGGCCTAAGACGCACAGGCCGCCCCTCTTTTTATTTGTTGAACGCTTCAGCAAAGTAGCTTTTTATAAAATTCGTGGTATATTAAAAACGGATCAACAATCAACTAGGGAAGGATTCGCCATGAGCGAAACGATGAAGGAACAAGTTACCCGCATGCCGACGTGGGCGAAGCAGTACGCGTTCTGGCAGTGCGTTAGTTTCTGCCGGCGCATCCTCCTCGCTTATTTTGTTGCGGCCTGCACGTTCTATGCGATCGTGCATCAGGTCGCCCTGCTTAGCATGCTGATGCAGGAAAACATGCTGCCGTACCTGCTCGTACCGTTCGGTCTTTTCATGTGTCTCATATGCGCCGTCAACTGGCTCTCGTATCCGGACCACGTCGAGCAAGCCGAACGGGAAGGACAGGAAGAATCAGAGCGCAGCGTTCGGGCGGATCGTTTCACGCTCATGCTTTCGCCGATTATCGCCTTAGGTGCGCTTCTTCTGCCTATCGTAGGAGCCTACAGATTATCCTGGATGATCAGTGTCGGGGTCTTTCTGGTTATGTTTTGGTCGATCGTGACGTTCATCAATGGACGAAAAGAGACCTTTGGTCTCTAGCATCGCACCGGCCTCCGAACCCCTCCCGCATACACGGGCGGGGTTCTTCTTTTGACCTTTTGACCCCTATCTGGTATCGTTGGCTCCACTATGTTGATGATCCGTTTCCAGCGCATCGGCCGCAAGAATGATCCTGCGTTCCGTATGCTCGTGCTCGAGAAAGCGTCCGGCCCTAAGGCGGGCAAGTATGTCGACCTCGTCGGCACCTATAACCCTAAGACTAAGGCCGTAACGCTCCAGCCAGAGCGCATCAAGGACTGGGTCGCGAAGGGTGCACAGGTTTCACCTTCACTCATGAACCTCCTTATCTCAAAGGGCGTATTCGAAGGAAAGAAGAAGAACGTCCTTCCCATGAAGACCTATCCCGTTCCAGCTCCTGTCGTTGAGGAAGCACCTGCAGCACCAGCACCCGTTGCTGAGGCACCAGTAGAAACTGCTGCTGAAGAAGCGCCAGTTGAAGTAACTCCTGAAGAAGTCGCGACCGTTGAGGAAGCTCCGGTTGAAGAAGCCGCTGTCGAAGAGGCGCCAGCTGAAGAGGCTGCACCTGCAGAAGAAGTCGCTGCGTAAGCAGCTGCTCTTCATGCATTTTTCGTTCTTCTATTGTCATCCTGTACCGATACCCTGTAACACTCTGAAAACCTTTTATGGATATAGACCAGCAATTTCTCGAATACGTAGTCAAAGCGCTTGTAGATAATCAGGACGCCGTCGTTGTTGCACGCACCGTAGACGAAATGGGCGTACTCCTTACGCTCACCGTTTCTCCGGACGATATGGGTAAGATCATCGGTCGTGATGGAAACATCGCGAAAGCGCTCCGTACGCTCCTGCGCGTCGTCGGCATGAAGCACAACGCCCGCGTGAACATGAAGATCAACGAGCCAGCCGGCGGCAAGCGTTTCGGCGAAGAGCGTTCTCTTGAAGACGTCATCGGTGACATAAACCAGTAGCGCCAACTGCGCAGCACACTTATGCTTCGCTTCCATCTCATAACGCTATTTCCTGAGGCGTGCGATGCGTATCTGAATGCATCGATACTCGGGCGCGCTCGCATGAATAAGAAGATCAAGGTGGATTATCAGAGTCCGCGTGATTTCGTTACGAACAAGTGGGGAAAAGTCGATGAGCGCCCGTATGGCGGCGGCCCCGGCATGGTCATGACCGCGCTGCCGGTGGTGAAGGCGGTGAAGAAGTCGCTTACGCGACGCACCGGAAAGATTGCCATCGTGTGGTTCGTTCCTGGTGCGAAACCTTTCAATAATAAAGAAGCTGATGCGCTCGCGAAGTTTGATGACGTTGTGCTGGTCTGCGGACGCTACGAAGGCATTGATGATCGCGCGCAGAAGATGATCAAGACGATGGGAACGCTCAAGACCTATTCCGTTGGCGAAGCGACGCTCACGGGCGGGGAGGTTCCTGCGATGGCGATCGTGGATGCGGTAACCCGCCGCCTGCCTGGCGTGCTCGGCAAAGACGAATCGGTTGAAGAACGCCGCGTTGCCTCGCGCGCCGTGTATACCCGTCCTGAGGTAATCGAGTGGGAAGGGAAGAAGTATCCAACCCCAAAGATCCTCCTTACAGGCCATGCAGCTTTGATTGAAGAATGGCGCGGCGGAACGCTGGAAACCACGAGTGCCAAGAAAGCCATAAAGAAGGCTTCAAAATAGGACATATTTGCAGGCTATTGACAAATACGCTTAAAAGGCGTATATTAGTAGGGAACCACTGACCTTTCCATTCACACCACATTCTGTTGGGAGAACCACATGATCAACTTGATCTTCGTTCCGATTGTCATTGCGATCATCGCAGCGATTCTGACCCTGATCCTCGGTGGATTTCGGTCCTTCACGAACCTGGCCTTTCTGGTTCCGGTCGTGATTACTGGTCTCATCACCTTCGCCTACGGCCATCCGTACAACTACTTTGCCGACAAAGCGGAATTCGATTATGACCGCATCGGTCTCGGCATCATCTGCGCCATCTCCGGCATGGTGATCGGCTGCCTGCTGCGCCGAGGATTCGATTTGAGTCGTCAGGACGAACCTGTCGTACTCAATCGCCCTGGCCACATGCCTGGTTGCAAGGTCAACCGCTTGGTTTGACACGAACATGGTGGGGAATCAAAAATACGAAGGCGGGCACCAATTCTGGTGACCCGCCTTTTTCTATACCTATTCACATAATATTCACGGCCCTCCCTTGACCCGATATGGTAGGGAGGCTATACTGGTTTTAACCAGAACGGATTGAGTGGCGGCAGGCACTCTGGCGGGCACACCGGGCTCCAACGAAATAAAATACACGATTTACAAGCGTCTCGGAAACGAGAGACGCGGCTCATGGTACACATGAGCCCATTTGGCGTTTCCGGGCTTCACTTTTACCTACTCTATGCCGAAGGCAAAAACGCTCGTGCAGAAGACGTTCGGGGCATACCGCGCACCTCGCGTGGATTTCCCAGATTTGGTAGGACACCAGCGCGAATCTTTCAACTGGTTCCTCCGCGACGGACTCAAGGAGCTCTTCAACGAGTTCTCTCCGATTGGCGACTATTCCAGCAAGAAGTTCGAGCTTCGTTTTGACGGGTTCGAAATCGGCGAGCCGAAGGGAGATGAGGAATCAGCGCGTGAGAACATGCGCACGTACGAGGCGCCTCTGAAGGCGACCGTCACGCTCCTCAACAAGACATTCGGTTCAGAAAAGACGCAGGACATCTTCCTCGCGGATATTCCTATGATGACCCCTCATGGGTCTTTTATCGTATCCGGCGTTGAGCGCGCTATCGTGCCGCAGCTCGCACGTTCGTTCGGCGCATTCTTCGCTTCAGAGGAAACGAAGGGCAAGACGTACTTCGGCGCGAAGATCCTTCCTGCGCGTGGCGTATGGATCGAGATCGAAACCGATGTAGACGGTGCGATCTTCGTTAAGATCGACCGCAAGCGCCGCTTCCCTATGAGCAACCTCCTCACCATCTTCGGTGCAGGAACGAAGGAAGACGTTATGGGACTCTTCGCGAAGGATCCAATCGCGCTCGCAGCTATGAACGCGACTATCGCGCACGACACGGCTAAGACCGTTGACGACGCATACGTTGAGATTCACCGCCGCATGCGCGACGGCGACCTCGCGACGCCAGATAACGCGAAGCAGTACGTGAACACCCTGTTCGCTCCTGAGCGCTACGACCTTTCTAAGGTCGGACGTCATCGCCTTAACGCGCGCTTCGGCCTCCCTACGGACAAGAAGTCCCTTGAGCAGCGCGCGCTTACGCTCGACGACCTCACTCGCATCACCGCAGAGATTGCACGCCTTAACGTAACGCCAGACGCGCAGCCGGATGATATCGATCACCTCGGATTCCGCCGTGTCCGTTTCGTGGGTGAGCTTCTTCAGGCCCGCATGCGCGTGGGTATGAGCCGCATGAAGCGCAACATCCAGGACCGCATGAGCACCATCGAGTCGGAGACGACGCTTCCGATGGCATTCGTGAATCCTCGTCCGCTTCAGGCTTCGGTCCGTGAATTCTTCACGGCCAACCAGCTTTCGCAGTTCATGGACCAGCAGAACATTCTTGCTGAGCTCGAGAACATGCGTACGCTTTCCGCGCTCGGTCCGGGCGGCCTCACTCGTGAGCGCGCCGGCTTCGAAGTTCGCGACGTGCACCCTTCGCACTACGGACGCCTCTGCCCGATTCACACGCCGGAAGGTCAGAACATCGGACTCATCCTTCGCCTCGCGCTTCATGCGCGTACGAACGAGTTCGGCGTTATCGAGACTCCGTACGTAAAGGTTAAGAACGGCATGGTCTCTGAAGACGTCGTATACCTCAACGCGCTCGAAGAAGAAACCGTAACCATCGCTCATGCCGCTACTCCGGTAGATGACAAGGGACGTATCGTTCCTGATTCCATCGAGGCACGTAAGAACGGCGAGCCGGCTATCGTTGAGCGCAACGAGATCGAGCTCATCGACGCTTCCACCTACCAGATGTTCAGCGCCGCAACGGCAATGATCCCGTTCGTGGACCACGACGATGCGAACCGCGCACTGATGGGTTCGAACATGCAGAAGCAGGCGACTCCGGTCCTCATCCCTGAGGCACCTATCGTCGCGACTGGCATCGAAGGACACGCAGCACGCAACACGGGACGCCTCGTCCTCGCTGAAGAAGCGGGCGACGTTACCTTCGTTGATGCGCGCCACGTAACCATCACGAACAAGGAAGGAAAGAAGAAGGAGTACAAGCTCCAGGGCCTCACGCAGACGAACCAGAACTCGGCATTCAGCCAGCGCCCTTCCGTGATGATGGGCGACAAGGTGAAGAAGGGTGATGTGCTCGCAGATGCTTCAAGTTCGGACCAGGGCCAGATGGCTCTCGGCCAGAACGTACGCGTCGCCTTCATGAGCTGGAACGGCGCAAACTACGAAGACGCGATCATCGTGTCTGAGCGCCTCGTGCAGGACTCGAAATTTACTACCGTGCACATCGAAGAATTCGAAGCAGCCGTCCGCGACACCAAGCTTGGTCCGGAAGTCACCACGCACGACATTCCTAACGTCGGCGAGATGCGCCTTAAGAACCTCGACGAGGAAGGCGTTATCCGCATCGGCGCGGAAGTACGTCCTGGCGACATTCTTGTAGGTAAGGTAACGCCAAAGGGCGAGACGCAGCTTACTCCTGAAGAGCGTCTCCTTCGTTCGATCTTCGGCGACAAGGCCAAGGACGTGAAGGACACCTCGCTCCGTATGGAAGGAGGCAAGCGTGGTCGTGTCATCGGCGTGAAGGTCTTCAGCCGCGAACGCGGCGACCAGCTCGAGAGCGGCATCATCAAGAAGATCGTCGTTACCGTCGCGCAGGTCCGTAACGTATCCGTGGGTGACAAGCTCGCAGGACGTCACGGCAACAAGGGAGTCATCTCGCGCGTGCTTCCGGTGGAAGACATGCCGTATGACGAGAACGGAAATCCTGTCGATGTGATCCTCACACCGCTCGGCGTTCCTTCCCGTATGAACCTCGGACAGATCCTCGAGCTTCACCTCGGCCTCGCAGCCAACACGCTCGGCTATCAGGCAATCGTGCCGCCATTCGCCGGCGCCTCCGCTGAAGAGATTCGCGAAGAGCTCGTGAAGGCAGGCTTCGACAAGACCGGAAAGCTCCAGCTCTTCGACGGCCACTCAGGCGAAGCATTCGCACAGCCCGTATCAGTCGGCTACATGTACATCCTGAAACTCCACCACATGGTGGAAGACAAGATCCACATGCGTTCGATCGGTCCGTACAGCCTCATCACCCAGCAGCCGCTCGGAGGAAAGGCGCAGAACGGCGGTCAGCGTTTCGGAGAAATGGAAGTGTGGGCGCTCCTCGGCTACGGTTCGGCATACACGCTTCGCGAGATGCTCACCATCAAGTCGGACGACATCACGGGCCGCTCCGCGACCTTCGATGCGATCGTGAAGGGCGAACCCGTTTCGCACTCCGGAACACCGGCATCATTCGCCGTACTTACTAACCAGATCCGCGGCCTCGCGCTCGACATCGAGCCGATGGAACATGCGCGTGACATCGATGCGTAATCGTATCTTCTAATCCCAAAAACATATGGCAACTCCAAACACATTCCCGGGCAAGAAGAACGACGGTTCCGCACCTCGTTCGCATGGTCCTCGTCGTAACGACTGGAACGCATTGCGTCTCTCTATCGCTTCGCCGGAACGCATCCTTGAATGGTCTCGTGGTGAAATCACGAAGCCGGAAACGATCAACTATCGTACCCAGCGTTCTGAAAAGCACGGACTCTTCGACGAGAAGATCTTCGGCCCTGAGCGCGACTACGAGTGTTACTGCGGCAAGTACAAGGGCATCCGTTATAAGGGCATCATCTGCGACAAGTGTGGCGTGGAAATCACGCGCTCTATCGTTCGTCGCGAGCGCATGGGCCACATCGAGCTCGTTTCGCCGGTAGCGCACATCTGGTTCCTCCGCTCTATGCCGTCGCGCATGGCGCAGCTCCTTGGTGTTCCTTCCGCAGAACTCGAGAAGGTGATCTACTTCGCCGGCTACATCGTCACTAAGGTGAACGAAGAAACTAAGAAGCGCCTTCTTAACGAACTCGAAAGCGAATACAAGACGAAGCACAAAGCATCTGAGACCGACACCGCTCGTGACGCCCTTAAGGAGCGCATGACGCTTGCGAAGTCCGAGATTGATTCTGTCGTCGTCGGCAAGGTCTTCGATGAAGTGGCATACCACCGTTTCTCGGTGAAGTACGGCACGCTCTTCGAAGCTAAGATCGGCGCTGAAGCTATCTACGATATCTTCCGCGGTCTCGACCTGCCTAAGCTGAAGGACACGCTCGAAGAGCGCTACACCAAGGCAGGCGCTGCAGAACGTGAGAAGCTCGCGAAGCGTATCTCGCTTATCAGCAACATGGTTGCTGCAGGCGTTCGCCCAGAGTGGATGTTCCTCACGAAGATTCCGGTTATTCCTCCGGCGCTCCGCCCTATGGTGGCGCTCGAAGGCGGCCGTCACGCGACGTCAGACGTCAACGACCTCTATCGTCGCGTTATCAATCGCAACAACCGCCTCAAGAAGCTCCTCGACATCCATGCGCCGGAAGTCATCCTCCGCAACGAGAAGCGTATCCTTCAGGAAGCCGTAGACGCGCTCCTCGACAACTCCATTCGCAAGAGCGGCGCATCAGGTGGCGCGCTTACGCCGGCACAGCGCCGTCCGCTCAAGTCTCTCGCTGACTACCTTAAGGGTAAGCAGGGATACTTCCGCCAGAACCTTCTTGGAAAGCGCGTGGACTATTCAGGACGTTCCGTTATCGTCGTCGGTCCAGACTTGGAACTCGACGAATGCGGTCTCCCGAAGCACATGGCGCTCGAGCTCTTCCGTCCGTTCGTTATCGCTGGACTCCTTGATCGCGAACTCGCGTTCAACATCCGCGGTGCAGGACGTTTGATCGAAGACGGCGTACCGGAAGTATGGGAAATCCTCGAAGAGGCGATCATGGGCAAGCACGTACTGCTTAACCGTGCACCGACGCTTCACCGCCAGGGTATTCAGGCATTCCGCCCGAAGCTCATCGAAGGCGACGCTATCCAGCTGCACCCGCTCGTCTGTCCTGCATTCAACGCAGACTTCGACGGCGACCAGATGGCTATTCACATTCCTCTTTCTGAAGAGGCGCAGTGGGAAGCAGCGAACATCATGTCCGCGAACAAGAACATCCTCAAGCCAGGTTCTGGCAAGATGGTGGTCCTTACGGAGAAGCCGCTCGACATCGTTCTCGGTGCCTACTGGCTCACGAAGGAGGTTACGGGCGTGAAGGGAGAAGGGAATTACTTCGCATCGCCGAACGCGGCTATCCTCGCTCACGAGTATGGCGCTATCGACCTGCGCGCGAAGGTTCATGTTCTTCCGATGTCCGACAAGGTGAAGTACGCGCAGTTCGAAGGAAAGACCTTCGAGACGACCGTCGGTCGCCTGCTCTACAACACGGTCCTTCCGAGCGACTACCCGTACATCAATGATGCGATCACTAAGAAGGTGCTCTCAGCAATCATGATGGACTGCATCGTGAAGTATGGTCTCGACGCTATTCCAGGCATCGTGAACAAGATCAAGAAGTTCGGTTTCCAGTATGCGACCAAGTCTGGCGTATCGTGGAGCCTGGACGACGTTATCGTTCCTGCAGGAAAGGCAGCGGTTATCGCAGCCACCCGCGAACGCATCGCGAAGATCGAAGGCGACTACAAGGACGGTCTTCTCTCATCTGATGAGAAGCGTCGTATGGTCATCGAGGTATGGCACAACACCAAGCAGGAAGTCGAGACGCTCGTTGCCGAGAACCTCGACCCTATGGGTTCCGTGGCAGACATGGTGACTTCAGGTGCTCGCGGTTCGATGGGTAACCTTACCCAGATGGCCGGCATGAAGGGTCTCATTCAGAACACGGCAGGCGAGACCATCGAAGTGCCGATCGTGTCTTCCATGACGGAAGGACTCAACCCGCTCGAGTACTTCATGAGTACGCACGGCGCACGTAAGGGTCTTACCGACACCGCACTCGGAACCGCACGTGCCGGATACCTCACCCGTCGTCTCTTCGACGTTGCGCAGGACTCCATCATCACGGAAACGGATTGCGGTACCAAGCGTGGCGTTACGATCAATCGCGTGTCCGCTTCGGGCATCAAGATCGATTTCGCAGAGAGCGTACGCGGTCGCGTCCTTTCGGCACCAGCCGGAAGTTTCAAGACTCGTCACTACATCACAGCAGACGATTCACGTGATATCGCTGCCGATGAATCCATCGAGCGCGTTCAGGTGCTTTCGCCTATGTCATGTGAGACTCGCTACGGTATCTGCTCGCTCTGTTACGGTATGGACCTCACCACGCAGCTCATGGTGGATCTTGGCGAAGCGGTCGGCACTATTGCCGCACAGGCTATCGGCGAGCCGGGAACTCAGCTCACGATGCGTACCTTCCATGCAGGAGGAACCGCGTCTGTCGGCGGAGACATCACGCAGGGTCTTCCTCGCGTCGAGGAGCTCTTCGAGAAGCGCTCGCCTAAGAATCCTGCTGCGGTCTCTAAGACCGACGGTATGGTTACGGAAATCCGCGAGCAGGGACGTGAGAAGATCATCGTCGTGCAGCCGGAAGTCGGCCAGGGCAAGAAGAACGGAACCGCGATCGAATACACCGCGCCGTATCCTCGCCAGGCATTCGTTAAGGAAGGGGACACCGTTACTCGTGGCCAGCTACTTACGGACGGCTCCGTTGATCTTGACGATCTCTTCGAGTACGCCGGTCGCGCTGCGGTGCAGGAATACATCATCACGGAGACTTCGAAGATCTATGAGCTTCAGGGCGCCAGCGTTTCTCGCAAGCACCTCGAAGTGATCGTGAAGCAGATGTTCTCGCGTGCGAAGGTTACGGTTACGGGTGATTCCGAATGGTCCATCAATGACGTGATCGAGCACTGGGAAATGGAGCAGGAAGTGAAGGCAATGGAAGATCAGGGCAAGATTCCCCCGACCGCACGCGAAATGGTGCTCGGTATCAAGGAATCTGCACTCTCTCGTCGGTCGTTCCTTTCGGCTGCATCCTTCGAGCAGACGACGAAGATCCTCATTAACGCCGCGCTCAAGGGTTCCGTGGACACGCTCCGCGGTCTCAAGGAGAACGTCATCCTCGGACGCCTCATCCCCGCAGGTACCGGCTTCAACGGCAGCAAGAAGCGCGCGTCTATCGACGCCCTTCAGATCGCCCGCGCAGCACGCATGCCGAAGCGCGAGGAAGAGGTTGAAGCTCCGGGTGTCGCGATCAAGGTGTAAGCAATCAGTTTCAAAGAAAAGAAAAACCGCCTGCTCCGCAGGCGGTTTTTCTTTTCCATAATTTCTTTATCTTTTGTTTAAATAGTTTTGACCACTCATTTCGTATGCTTTCATACAGCTGGCGATCCTGGTGGTGGGCACACCCTGACATGTGATGCCCGAGGATTCGATTTCTTCCGCCAGCACAGAATATTGATTGACATGAATTTCGAAAAGGAATACTATTTATGAGTCAGGGTGGTCTATATTTTATAGATTCGCATGAAGGAAAACGGCCAAGAGGCCGTTTTCCTTTTGCAGACACAATAAAAAGGAAAGGGCCCGTCGCATTATGCGTCGGGTCCTTTGGCGTTGGCGACGGGGCTTACCCGTTGCCGCAGTATTGGTTGTAGGCGTTTTTCGCTGCCGCATCCTTCTTAAGATGAAGACCGTCGCAGACGTTGGAGGTCTTGGACAGGGTAGTGCAGGCCGTATCAAATACGCCAAACACAAGAACAGCAGCGACAGTAGACGCAACCAGATAGCCCCGATGTTTCCACGTAATCATGACGTTTCCCCTAAGAACAACAAGTGCCGGAAAATTCCGGCTCCTCACCATATTCTCATAGTTATTGTGAAAATTCAAAGCCGAATAGTGCGCTTTTGGCAGGGCGTTCATAACTCCTTGCCGGCTTCATGAACGGGTGTAGAGTGATTGAGCAGAGAGCCAGCACCCGCTGGATGTCAACGCATGGAGAAGCCCTATGAAACTTCACGGCTCGTCTCATCTGTCGACCGCTTCGCCCATGGCCGCCCTCCTCAGCCACCTGATCCAGAAGGCCGCCGGCGCCGCCTGACGACATCGCGGTCAACAACAAGGGCCGCTCCTTTCATCAACAGCCTCTTTTCGGAGGCCACAACTAATCCCCGCCGCTAGACAGAGTCTGGTGGTGGGGGTTTCGTTTTTTATACGCAGATAGGTTTCTGGAGTAGAATGAGGGAAATGGCAGGGGTAGATACCGTACAGCAGGTGAAGGATAAGCTCTCTATCGTAGAGACTATTTCGCCATATGTGAAGCTCACCAAGGCGGGGAAGTACTATCGCGGCCTCTCACCGTTCAATAAGGAAAAGACTCCATCCTTCTATGTGAACCCCGAGCGCGGTTCCTATTACTGTTTCTCTTCCGGGCAGGGAGGCGATCAGTTCACTTTTATTGAGAAGATGGAGGGCGTGGACTTCAAGGGTGCGCTTAAGATTCTGGCTGAGAAAGCCGGCGTTGAAATCGTGTATTCCGGCAGCGCGGAAAATAAAGTATCGAAAGATAAACTTGATAGATTACGCGAGGCGATGACGCATGCCGAAGCATACTTTGGCCGCGCGCTGGGTGATGGTACCGAAGCGTATAAATACGCGCGCGAGCGCGGCCTCACGCCGGAAACTATCGCTGCATGGAACTTGGGCTTGGCACCGGATGGCTGGCGCAGCCTGCTTGAAGCGCTTTCTGCAGAAGGGTTCACGCTGCCTGAGCTCACTGCCGCAGGCTTGGTTAAGGAAGCAGACGAGAAGCGCGGCACGTTCTATGACCGTTTCAGGAACCGCCTGATGTTTCCCATTCGCGATAGTGCAGGACGCACGGTGGCCTTCACGGGCCGCGCCCTGGCTAAGGATGACCAGGCGAAGTATCTGAACTCGCCCGAGACCGACTTGTTCAAGAAGTCTGAAGTGCTCTTCGGCATGGATAGAGCCAAGGACGCGATACGTCAGCGCGGGTTCGCCATACTGGTGGAAGGGCAGTTCGATCTAGTCCTGCTGCATCAGGCCGGCTTCACCAATACCATCGCGCTTTCCGGTACCGCGCTTTCAAGCCAGCACCTTTCGCTTATCAAGCGGTATGCCGATAACCTGATGCTCTGCCTGGATGCAGACCGTGCCGGCCTCGCTGCCTCGGCCAAGAACGCGCGTGCCGCGCTCCTTTCCGGCATGCGTGTGAAAGCCGTGCGGTTGCCGGATGGAAAGGATCCTGCGGATGTCGTTAGCGAAGACGCAAAGGTATTCACCACGCTCGTGCAGGATGCCAAGAGCATTATCGAATTCTTCCTTGCTGTGCTTTCTTCGCAGGAAAAGGACGAGACACGCTTGCTGCGCGCCGTGGAGGGAATCGTGCTTCCGTTGGTTGTGGCGGTGAAAAGTCCGCTGGAGCAGAACCGGTTCGTCGACATTATCGCGCGCGCCGTGAACTCAACGCCGGAAGCCGTGCGCAAGGCGCTCCCGAAGATAGAGGTGGCACCCGAAGAACGAGTAGAGGGTATCGGGGAAGTCCGTAAGAGCGTGCTCGCTGGCGCGTCTCCATCTTCATCGGTTCTTGAGGTTCGCCGTGCAATGGTGCTAGCGGTTATGCAGGCATATGCCGAAACCCCTCTTGCCGAGAGGCTAAAAACCGAGTATATTCGTATTACAGGCGCTGACGATTCGCTGGATTTACCAGTGGACGAGCGAGCCCTTTTTGAGGCGGGACTCACCTACGGGGAGACGCCGGATCAGAGTGCGGGCGATGAATTGCTCCAAATGTTCGAATATACGGTCCTTTCGGCGCAACTGCGCGACGCTACCCAAGCGCTCCGTTCAGCAGAAGCCGCGAACGACGATGAAGCCATGACCGAAGCGATGCGCACATTTCGCGAACTTTCCGCCCGGATGGCCTCCTTCAACTAGTTTTCATATTTCAGATATTTATCCATATCTATTCCCCTATGCCTACTCCAAAAAAGAAAGTAGTTAAAAAAGCTGTAAAGAAAGCCGCTCCTAAGAAGGCGGTTAAAAAAGCCGTAGCCAAGAAGCCTGTCGCGAAGAAGGTGCAAAAGAAAAATACGGCGAAAGCTGCGCCTAAGAAGGTAGTAGCGAAGGGTGCAAAGGCGACGCCTAAGAAGGCGTCGAAGAATGCGCGTGCAGCGAACGTGGTACGCGCCGCCGTAGGCGGCGCTAAGGCGAAAGCCGCAGCAGCCAATCAGGACAAAGCACTCCGCCTCATCACGAAAGGAAAGGAGCGCGGATACATCACATACAGCGAGATTCTCAAGGAATTCCCGCATGTCGAAGAAGACGTCGCATTCCTCGATGATCTCTATGAGCGCTTCACTATCGCCGGCATCGACATCCTCGAAGGCGGCATGCTCGAAGACAATGCAGACGAATACCTCGCCACCCGCAACATCAAGGGCCGCGATTCAACCGGCTACGACTCCATCCAGATATACCTGCGTGAGATCGGCCAGTACCCGCTTCTCACGGGCATGGAAGAGAAGGAACTCGCTAAGCGCATCGACGCTGGCGACGCAGAGGCGCGCAACATCCTCGCGCGTTCCAACCTCCGTCTCGTCGTTTCCATCGCGAAGAAGTATGTGGGCCGTTCCCCAGACCTCACCCTGCTCGACCTCATCCAGGAAGGAAACCTCGGCCTCTTCAAGGCCGTAGACAAGTTCGACTGGAAGAAGGGATACAAGTTCTCAACCTATGCAACGTGGTGGATCCGCCAGGCTATCACCCGTGCGCTTGCAGACCAAAGCCGCACCATCCGTATTCCTGTGCACATGGTGGAAACCATCGCGAAATACAAGCAGGTATCCCGCCGCCTTTCGCAGGCGCTCGGCCGCGACCCGCAGCCCGAAGAAATAGCTATTGAAATGGGCGTGGAAGTTGAAAAAATATACCAGATTGAAAAAATCAATCAGGACACTCTCTCCCTCGAGAATCCCGTCGGTTCCGACGATGGCGACAACTCCACCCTCGGCGACTTCATCGCAGACGACAAGATCCCCTCGCCTGTGCAGGAATCATCCGAGCGCATCCTCACCGAACAGGTCCGCGATATCCTCGATGATCTCTCCCCGAAGGAACGCAAGATCCTTGAAATGCGCCATGGCCTCCTAGACGGCGTGTATCACACCCTTGAAGAAGTGGGGAAGGAGTTCGGTGTTACGCGCGAGCGCATCCGTCAGATCGAGGCGAAGGCTCTCGAAAAAATACGAACTCACGAGAAGTCCCGCCGCCTCAAGAGTTATTAGAAATTAATGAGCAACTTCCCTACGAGTCTAAAAAGTTCTACAGATGATCAACTCTGGGATTATATAAACAATTCTAGTCCTCAGTTTGGCTCTCTCGCTTCAGATGAATTAACGCGCCGCTCACTAAAAGAACTCACAGAATCTCTAGAAAAATCGAGTAGCTCAACGGACAGATACAATAAAGCACTTTTCTTTCTCACATTCCAATTATTTGTCATTGGTCTGATGCAGCTTATTCTCTTCTCAATAACTCTCCCAGGAATACCAGGCTGGGCACGAATTGTAGGTACAATAATGGTAGCTGGAGCAATTATTGTGATTCTTGCCTTTTCAAGAAAGAAATTTCTGACATAAACTCCTAAAAGGAATCTTGAAAGGCGGTTTTTTACAAGTAATTACTTGTGTTTAACTTGGCTCTGACTTTATATATATTTCAGTTACTATGCAGGTATGGCTAATCTATTTCGAATTACCGCCAGTAATCCTGAGGCATACCAACACTATATAGATACCATTGAACGTGGGTTTTCACTGGATTCTATTAGGGAATACTTATCTGAAAGACAATATGATGCACTAAACGCGATTTATGCTGAAAATCCAATACGCGCTTGGGGAGCAACTCCTGGAGATGGAAACATTCGCACTTGGGAACAGATGGAACTTCGTGATCCAATACTCATTTATCGAAAGGGTAATTTTGAATACTTTGCCGCTGTAACATTTAAGATACATAACCCAGAACTTGCTAAACACTTGTGGAAAACGAACAGTGAAGGCGAAACTTGGGAATATATCTATTTCTTAGACAATCTTACTGAAATTTCAGTGCCAGTTAAAATTTTCAATCAGTTATTGGGATATTCAGAGAACTTCTTTCCTTATGGGTTTGCGGCAACTCATGAGGATAAGATTAAATATCTTGAGGATCAGTACACTTCAATAAATGCTTTTTTAAATTACCTTAGTGAAGGGAAATGGGTTGAGCATGAGAAGGCAATTCCAGAGAAAGTTAAAAAAGATATAATTGAAGATCGACTTACTAGACAAATTGGAAATGTGTCGATATTGGAGGCGAATCTAGAGAATCTGCTTGTTAAAGATATCGAAGCAATTGAAGATGGCCTTAAGCTTGTTGATAGACAACTTGATACTAGGGAAGTTGGTAGACTTGATCTTTTATGTGAAGACAGAAATGGTGATTTGGTTGTGGTCGAATTGAAACGTGGTGCGGCTGGACAATCAATTATTGATCAGACTCAGCGTTATATGGGTTGGATCATGTCTCACAAAGCTGAACCAAATCAAAAAGTCAGAGGGATAATTGTTGTCGGTACTAGAGATACGGCACTGGAATATGCAGTAAAAGCGAACCCAATGATGCAAGTGAAAGCTTTTACCGTCACCGTCCAATAGAGTCAGCTCCTCAAAGGTTACGCACCCTCTAGGCTTGCGTGCCAGCGGACAGAAGGTACGCTTACTTCATGAAGAGAGCTGTAGCTCTATTCTATTAGAGAAGCTTCACCTCACGACTCTCCTTATGCAATTTACGGATGAAAAAACTACTCGTTTCCTTAAGAAATGGACTCCAAGAGTCCTGGTCGCAGCTTCAGTCTACTTTCTCTTTCATTTCCTTTTCAATGATTATTTCCAAGTAGATCCCTACGGCAACGGTGCTTTCGGATATACATTGTGCGCCACGTTCCTCACCCTCTACTACCTATGGAAAAAGAGAACGGATACAAAGTAGCGGCAATTTTCTTAGTGGTAGTGCTTTTCTTTCTTAACTATCAGTATCAGAAGCAAAAACAGGTGCTCCAAGACTATAAATCTGCATTGGATGACGCTAACAGCAATATTGATGATGCAAATTCTGAGATTGAAGATGCACAAGGAAACGCATGGAGCGACTATGACAGTATGGGTTCTGCGCTCGATAACTTAACAACGATTGATAGCGTTCCGAATCCAGACTAGCTTATGGAACCTACCCCTCGCCCTTGGTATAAAAAGAAACGCTATCTGATCCCGCTCGCAAGTCTCGGCTTGTATGGAGCAGCACTCGCAAGCAGTGGCCCCAGTGCTCCTGCGGCACAAGCACCTGTTCAGGAAGTAACTCCTGTACAGGTCCAAACATCTACTCAATCACAAGATGCGAACACCCTTTCCCATGACTCCACCTATACCAATGTCTCAGGTAATACCGTTCCATCTCCGGTTCACTTGAATACCTGCACGGGCAGCGCAATTTGTGGGGATGGCACTTGTAGCTTCAGTCAGCATCGACAGGGTACCTGTTCGCACCATGGGGGAGTAGCTGAGTGGTTATAGACTTAACAAGAAAGCATACACATAAATCACTATGTATAATCTTCTCAAGAATCAAATCTCCATGACCGGCTATGCTAGTTTTGTTGTCCCGTTTTTCTTTTTGCTAGTATTTTCTACTCCAAGTGCCTTTGCTTCAAGTTGTACTAGATATGGGAACACCACGATGTGCGACGATGGCACGAGCTACACCCAATACGGAAATACGATAATGGGCAACGATGGCACGAGCTACACCCAATATGGGAACACCTTAATGGGTAGTAATGGAACTAGTTATACGAGATACGGAAATACCACAATGGGTAGCGATGGTTCAAGTTACACCCAGTATGGAAATACAATAATGGGTAATGATGGATCAAGTTATACAACCTACGGAAATACCACAATGGGTAGTGGAGGAGGAAATATTTTCAATAGCTGTCCTTCGAACTCATCTTATAACTATTCAACTGGAAAATGTTCTTGCTCATCTGGTTATACAGCCAATTATAATAAGACAGGTTGTATATACGGCGCAGCCTACAACTATATTCCTCCTGTGAATCCAATCTGTGGGCTTAATTCTTACTACGACGGTGTCTCGTCATGTAAATGTAATTCTGGTTACGCAATTGGTAATAGTGGATCTTGTGTTGCGATAAATCAAGTTTGTCAAAGTAAATATGGTTTGAATTCATACGGAAGTGGACTTTCTTGCTATTGCTCAACAGGTTATCAATGGAACAGCTCTCAGACATCTTGCATAGCAACTCCTGTTCAATCTTCAAGGGTAAACACGACAGCAATACCCCCGACAGGCACAAATTGTTCAGTATACGGGAACGGCGCTGAAGCACATGGCGGTCTTTGCTATTGCTCAACAGGTTATCAATGGGATGCCACAGTTAATTCTTGTCTCGCTGGATATGGAATCTTTACCAGAAACTTGAATATCGGATCAACAGGTAAAGAGGTAGTGAATCTAAAAAACCTATTGGCAATTAGGGGTCTGTATACCGGACTGGTAAGTACCCCCTATGACAAAAATACAGCAGCGGCCGTCAGCTTGTATCAAGCACTCCACTATCTCCCATTAACAGGAACGGTTGGGCCACAAACAAAGGCTGCACTTAACAAATCCAGTTTTAGAACGAGTTACTAAATCTCGGTTGTATCGTAGCAAATAAATTATGGCAGACCCGTTGATTAAAAAACTTGAACTAGAGCAACGTCAGAAAAATGCTAATCAAGCAGGGTCGCTTTTCAATACCACTCAGTTTGAGGTTAAAAAAGAAAGAGTCGCCGCGGCAGAAAGAGTTGGTTGGTTTGCTGCCGCAACAATCTCATTGAGTTTTACGTTAATTGGGTATTTGTTTTCAAATGGCTCAGCGCAGCATATTCTCTCTGAAGAAATTTTTATAAATACTCCACTTGTTAATATTCTCATTATTGGATGGATGTGTTTGCTGCTTTCAGTTCTTGCAAGCCTTTTGGTCAGATTGTGGAGTGCATTACATTTAAATTACAATTCGGCATATCACTGGTCATCTGAAAATAGAAAATCGAAGGAGGTGGCCCTTGAAGCTATAGCATCAGGGATGGTTTTTATGTTTACAGATGCAGAAAACGATGAAGAAGCGAAGGAAAATGTTGAAGAGAGTAAAAAGAACTATGCGAAACTAGAGACAGATTTTCAGCACAGGTCAAAATTCTGGCTTAAGGCGCATAATTTCGCGCAAGCATTTGTATATGTGGGCGCGATGAGCGGCATATTACTTTTGTCGATTTTCCTTATGATAGTTACTTACAGGCTCACTTTTTCATAAAGTTCTAATCGATTCAAAGAGTTAGCTATTTAGGATTGAGTTACATCAAATTCTTCTTTTGATAAACCCATAACCGACAACCTATTACCCCTCTGCAGTAGCGTCATATCCTTGAGGCGCGGGTCTTGCTTCATCTGCTCGAGCGTTACTGGTTGTTCTAACTTCTTCACGAAGGCGATGTCCACCAGATACCAGATCGGCTTTTCCTTGGTGGCTTTGGGGTCGTAGTAGGGACTTTTAGGATCAAACTGGGTCGGGTCGGGATACGCTTTGCTCGCCACCTTCGCTATGCCATACACGCCAGGAACAGGGCAGCTGGAGTGATAGAAGAGGACAGGGTCGCCGGGCCGCATACTATCGCGCATGAAGTTGCGGGCCGTGTAGTTGCGGACGCCGGTCCAGGCAGTCTTCTTGTCCTTCTTGAGGTCGTCGATGGAGTAGGTGGAGGGCTCGGATTTTACGAGCCAATATTTTGGTGATTCTTCCATATACCTGATTATACGTACGATATGATTTAGTCATGAATTCCACAAGCGTGCTTCACACTCTTCTTCCCATGTTTGCAGTGCTGCTCGTAGCAGTAATTGTAATTAATATAATCGCCTATTTCCTTACACCGAAGAAACGGCCCTATCAATACACGAGAAAGGTAAACTTCATGACAAAGTCTGAGCGGGAGTTCTTCGAGCTTCTGACTCAGACAGTCGGGACGGAGTACCATATCTTTCCCCAGGTACACCTTCCATCGATTTTGGATCATAAGGTAAATGGTCAGAAATGGCGTCCTGCTTTCGCACATATAAGTCAGAAGTCCGTCGATTTCGTACTATGCGAAAGAGTATCTATTGCGCCGATCCTTGCTATTGAGCTAGATGATTGGTCACATGATCGTAAAGACAGAGTAGAGCGTGACAGGGAAGTCGAGCGCATGCTTGCGGAGGCGGGACTGCCGCTACTTCGACTCCGGGATTACAAATTCTCTGACCCTGTCCGTTTGGCAGAAATAGTGCGAG
>JAQBRE010000006.1 GCA_028286605.1 Parcubacteria group bacterium
GCCCTCTGGTGAGCTGTTGCTCGCCTACCTTGCCGGAAAGATGCGTCTGCATCGTATCCGCGTATTGGTAGGGGACAAGGTCGAACTCGTCCTTGATCCCTACGGCGGGCGCGCTCGCGTTGTGCGGAGACTAAGCTAAAACATGAAAGTACGAGCATCAATCAAGGTTCAGCAGCCGGGGGACATCATCGTCCGCCGTCGTGGCCGCCTATATCGCATCAACAAGCGTAATCCACGTCGCAAGGCGCGCCAGGGATAAAACGGCGATAATTTCTATAATTTTATTTAACTTCTAACTCATTCGCATGCGTATTTCAGGTGTCACCCTTCCAGATAACAAGCAGCTCGCATACGCGCTGCCTCTTATCTTTGGCATCGGCCCTACTCGTGCGAAGGACATCCTTACGCAGGCGAAGGTTCCTTTCACTAAGAAAGGTTCTGAGCTCACTGCAGAGGAAGAGCAGACCATCCGTACCCTCGCTGAGGCGTACACGATCGAAGGCGAGCTCAAGCGTGAAGTCGGTCAGAACATCAAACGCCTAAAGGATATTCGTTCGACCCGTGGCATCCGTCATGAGCGCCGCCTACCTGTTAAGGGACAGCGCACGAAGACCAACTCTCGTACCGTTCGTGGAAACACGCGTAAGACGATGGGTTCTGGTCGCCGTACGCTCGAGAAGACATAATCCTTGCGCATACTCTAATTATCTATGGGAAAGAAACGAATCATCAAGAAGAGCGGCCGCGGTCTCGATCAGGGACGCAAGGAGCGTGCCCTTTCAAAAGCGTCTAAGCGTCGCCTCGAAAAGGGTATCCTGCACGTTGAAGCTACCTTCAATAATACGAAGGCAGTCCTTACGGACGAGAAGGGAAATGCGATCATGTCCTCTTCTGCAGGCGCACTTGGCTTCTCTGGCGCTCGCAAGAGCACGCCCTACGCTGCCGCTAAGGTTGGCGAGCTTCTCGGCGAGAAGGCGCTTCTCATCGGTATCAAGGAAGTTTCCGTTATCATCCGTGGCGTTGGTGCCGGCCGCGAGTCTGCACTGCGCGCTGTTTCTGGAAAGGGTATTCAGATCCGCTCTATCAAGGATGCGACTCCGATTCCTCATAATGGCCCCCGCCCGAAGAAGGCGCGCCGCGTATAGTCATTTAAATTATTCAATATGAAAGTCGGACCAAAGTATAAGATCGCAAAGCGCCTCGGAGCATCAGTCTTCGAGAAGACGCAGACGCAGAAATTCGCGCTCGCACAGGAGCGTGGAATGAAGACGCGCAAGCGCAGCCGCGGGCCGACCGAATATGGCAAGCAGCTGCTCGAGAAGCAGAAGGTCCGTATGACCTATGGACTTCCAGAGCGTCAGTTCGGACGCTACGTGCGCGAAGCTATGGCTACGCACGGTGCGAACCCTGCTGATACGCTTCACACGACGCTCGAGACCCGTCTCGATAACGTCGTGTACCGCCTAAGCCTCGCGCCGACGCGTCGTGCTGCTCGCCAGATGGTTTCTCATGGCCACATCACTATCAACGGCCGCAAGACGACCATCCCGTCCCGCATGGTTCATGTGGGCGAGATGATCGGCGTCCGCGAGGGCAGCAAGAGCCGCGTGCTTTTCGAGAACTTCGCAGAGAAGTTCGCGGAGCGCACGCTCTCGAGCTGGCTCATGTGGAATGCGAAGTCTATGGAAGGCGGCATTCAGCACATGCCGACGAAGGAGTCTGCAGATCCTGCAGGCGACCTCGTCGCGGTGCTCTCGTTCTACAGCCGCTAGTTTTTAATATTATTCACCTACTAGGTAACACTGATTGAGTTATGGAACACCAAGTCACCCTCCCGTCTAAGCCTCGCGTCGTCTCTGAAGAAGGTCTTCAGGGCGTATACGAGATAGATTCGCTTTATCCTGGCTACGGCCACACCCTCGGCAATTCGCTTCGCCGTATTATCCTTTCCTCGCTCCCTGGCGCGAGCATCACTTCGGTGAAGATCGAAGATGTCAGCCATGAATTCGCTACCGTCGAAGGCATGCGTGAGACTGTTATGGAAGTTCTTCTTAACCTCAAGCGCGTTCACTTCGCGCTTCATGGCGACGAAGCACAGACCGTCCGTCTTTCTGTTAAGGGCCCTAAGGAAGTTACGGCAGCAGATTTCTCGCTTCCTTCCCAGGTTACTATCGCTAACGGAACGCAGCACATCCTTTCTATGACCGGCAAGGGCTCATTCGAGCTTGAGGCGACCATCGAACGCGGACTCGGCTACGTGCCTCGCGAAGTGCTTACTAAGGAGAAGGTAGACATCGGCACTATCGCACTTGATGCGACCTTCACTCCTATCCGCCGCGTTAACTACGAAGTAGAGAACATGCGCGTCGGTGATCGTACTGATTTCAACCGCCTCCGTATCCTCATCGAGACGAACGGCACTATCGGTCCTCGTGAAGCCCTTGAAAGCTCTATCGAGATCATGATTCACCAGCTTAAGTCGGTTATCGGCTTCCAGGAGAGCGAAGAAGAGACTTCTTCATCTTCGAACGGCATGATGATGGACGATTCAGGCGTAATCGACGGCTCGAAGGATGCAGGCAAGACCAAGGTCGAAGATCTCGTCCTTGGCGCACGCATCATCACCGCCCTTACGGACGCTGGTATCAAGACGGTTGCAGGTCTCTCACGCAAGTCTGCAGGCGCTCTGAAGGAACTCGACGGTATCGGCGACAAGGCCGTTACGGAGATCGAAGAGGCTCTTTCGACCCTCGGCGTAACGCTCAAAGGCGAGTAATTTGTAGGGAAGTTAATTTCGTGTTAAAACTGTAAGACTCAAGGTATGCGACATCACAAAAAAGGACGAGCGTTCAACCGACCTGCGAATCAGCGGGGAGCTTTGATGCGCTCGCTTGCACGCTCGCTCATCATTCACGAGAGCATCGCCACCACCGAAGCTAAGGCTAAGGAGCTGCGTCCGTTCATCGAGAAGATCGTTTCTCAGGGCCGTGTGGACTCTGTCGCTAACCGCCGTCTTATCGCGGCTCGTCTCGGCAACGATGACGAGATCGTAAAGAAGATCTTCAACACGATCTCACCTCGCTACGCGACTCGCCCAGGCGGGTACACTCGTATCGTGAAGCGCGCACCTAATGCCGTTAACGCACGCGAGAACGCGTACATCGCATTCGTATAAACTCTTATGACTTCCATTGCACAAAAAGTATCTAAGCAGCGCACCGTACAGGGTCTCGATGAGATCTCGTACACCATCGACGCTAAAGGAAAGTCGCTCGGCCGCGTTGCCAGCGATGCTGCACAGGCGCTTCTTGGTAAGAAGTCTGTTCACTACGTTCAGAACGCCGTCCTTCCGGTCCGTGTCACCATCATCAATGCTTCCAAGCTCGCTATGACGGAGAAGCGTATCGCGAACAAGGTATACGTTCACTACACCGGATACCCAGGCGGTCTTCGTAAGACTCCTATGAGCCGCATGATGGACAAGAAGGGCATCGAAGAGGTCATGCGCAAGACTGTAGACGGCATGATCCCGCGCAACAAGCTCCGCAAGGACCGCATGAAGCGTCTTACCGTAACCGCGTAAGCAATTTAATTATATATGTCTGAACAGAACACCGTTCCCTATATCGTCGCCATCGGCCGCCGCAAGACTGCGTCTGCTCGCGTACGCCTTACGCCCGCAGAAACGTCTACCGTTACGGTGAACGGCATGAGCGCTGCTGACTACTTCAAGACGAAGGAGCGCGGTTCCATCACGTTCGATGCGCTTAACCTCGAAGAGGTTACCGGCACCTTCCAGATCTCTGCGAAGGTACAGGGTGGAGGCCTCAACGCGCAGGCAGAGGCTATCCGTATGGGTATCGCTCGCGCGCTCACCAAGGGTGAGGACACGCTCCGCGGTCCCCTTAAGGCTGCAGGCTTCCTTAAGCGCGACCCTCGTTCGGTTGAACGCAAGAAGCCAGGACTCCTGAAAGCTCGCAAGCGACCATCTTGGTCGAAGCGTTAAGCTTCCTGCAAAAACCGCCTTCGGCGGTTTTTGTTTTGAGATAAAATAAATCTGAAGAGAAATTGAGTTATGCACACGAAAAACCAATTATCAGCAGACACGCAGGATCCATAGTTAAAGCATATGGATCAACTTGTCATAAACATCGGCTGGGCACAGTTTGTTGGAATTATTGTCAGTATTACTGGCTTCTTTATTGTATTTAGCAAAAGTATTGAGAATCGTTTTTCATCAATTGAAGGTCGAATTGCAATAATGGAAAACGATATTGCTTGGCTTAAGGAAAGCTTCAAGGAAATTAGGGAAGCACTCAGGCAACTTTCTGCTCGTATTACGTAACAAAATCTTCAGACATTGATTAAATAGAAAAACCGTCCCTAGGGACGGTTTTTCTATCATGCCTGCTCTTCGGCTTGGATCTAGGATCTGGCCGAAAGGGGCTTTCGCCCACAGACATAAGTCGACTATAAACTAGTGACTTTTATCTTTCAAGCTTTTGACTACGCCCGCGCATTCCGGCATAGTGTATCTATATGGAAGATGACGTAACAATCGAGCAAGACGGCCGCGAGGAGGTCGGCATGAGCGAGGAAGAGCTCGATGCCACTGAATCCCGCGTTGATGCGAAGGCGACGAAACTTAAGAAGGAGCTCGATACCGCCAAGGCAGAGCGTCAGGAATACATGGACGGCTGGCAGCGCGCCAAGGCAGACTACGTGAATGCCGTTAAGCGCTTCGAAGAAGAGAAACGTGGTGCCGTTGCGCGCGGCGTAACGAAGAGCGCAGAAGCATTTCTTCCTGCCATGGACTCGCTCGCTCGCGCCGAAGCTGCCGGCGATATTCCAGAAGCATTCCAGGGAATTGCGAAGCAACTGCATGACGCGGCGAAGTCGCTCGGCCTCGTGCAATTCGGTGCCGTCGGTGATACGTTCGATCACAACATTCACGAAGCACTTGGTCAGGACGTGGCCGCTTCAAAGGAAGAAGATGACACCGTAAGCGCCGTGCTCCAGCCCGGCTGGATGGCAAGTGAGTCTGTCGTTCGTCCTGCCAAGGTACGCGTCGCACAGTTCGAAAGCTAAAATAATATCTATGACCTCAGAAGAAACAAAGAACTATTTAATTGGAATCTTTCCTGGTTTTGCAATCCATTGGGAGGATGGGAATCTATTTATTGAAAAGGAAACAGGCATCTATACTCACTGTGGCGTTTTAAGTTGGTTCACTTCATATTTTCTGGCACACGTCACAGAATTTAGTGATACGCAGTTGCAAACTTTATTTACATTCGTTGAATCTCATATGGGTGAGGACGACGCTGAGAAAATAGAGCAAGGTGATTTAGGGGCGCTTCTCGATAATGCTGTTGGTGCATGCTTTTTAGAAGATATTGCAGGAGAGGGGTTAACCAAAAAACTCACACCTTACCTTGGAGTAAAATCTACTGCATTTTACGAGTATTGGGATAAGTAATCGACACTTGAACACGCAAATTAAGAAGCGTACAATACGAGCATACGTGCGGGGGCGTCTATTTTATAGGTTTTAAATTAACTGATTTTCACTATGGCAAAAATACTCGGTATTGACCTCGGTACGACGAATTCCGCCATGGCTATCATGGAGGGTGGCGAGCCGCGCGTGCTAGAGAACGCAGAAGGGCAGCGCACGACTCCTTCGGTCGTGGCTATCGCGAAGAACGGCGAGCGCCTCGTGGGTACGCTCGCGCGTCGCCAGTCTGTGACGAACCCGAAGAACACGATCTATGGCATCAAGCGCTTCATGGGTCACTCCTTCAAGGATGAGGCCGTGCAGAAGGATCAGGGTATCGTTCCGTACGAAATAAAGGCAGGACTCGATGGCGGCGTTGTCGTACATCTTGGCGACAAGGATTATCGTCCAGAAGAGATTTCGGCGATGATACTTTCCAAGCTGAAGGCAGACGCAGAAGCGAAGCTCGGTGAGAAGATAACCGAAGCGGTCATAACCGTGCCGGCATACTTCGACGACGCACAGCGTAATGCAACGAAGGCAGCAGGACAGGTGGCTGGCCTCGATGTGAAGCGCATCATCAATGAGCCGACCGCCGCCGCGCTTGCGTACGGCTTTAATAAGAAGAAGGACGAGAAGATCGTCGTGTATGACTTCGGCGGCGGAACATTCGACGTGTCCGTGCTCGAAGTGGGCGATGACGTCGTGGAGGTGAAGAGCACCGATGGCGACAGCCACATGGGCGGCCGCGATATCGATCAGAAGATCGTCCGCTACCTCGCAGACGAATTCAAGAAAGAGACCGGCCTCGACGTAACGAAGGACGCGCTCGCGCTGCAGCGTCTCGACGAAGGCGCAGAGAAGGCGAAGCATGAGCTCTCCAGCGCCGCTGAAACCGAAGTGAACATTCCGTTCATCACGGTGAGTGGGGACGGCACGCCGCAGCACCTTCTGGTGAAGCTCTCGCGTTCTACGCTTGAGTCCCTCGCTGAGGAATTCATTACGACCTCTATCGACATCACGAAGCGCGCACTCGAGGCGTCCGGCATGAAGGCTTCAGATATCAACGAGATCATCCTCGTTGGCGGACAGACCCGCATGCCGCTTATTCAGGCGAAGGTTAAGGAACTTTTCGGAAAGGAGCCGAACCTCACCGTGAACCCGGACGAAGTGGTTGCTATCGGCGCTGCTATCCAGGCCGGCATCTTGCAGGGCGACGTGAAGGATATCCTTCTTGTTGATGTCATTCCGCTTTCTCTTTCAATCGAGACGATGGGCGGCGTCGCGACGAAGATCATCGAGCGCAACACAGCGATTCCGACTTCCCGCAGCCAGACATTCAGCACTGCTGCAGACAACCAGCCGTCCGTAGAGATCCGCGTTACGCAGGGCGAGCGTGCCATGAGCGCAGACAACAAGCAGCTCGGCAATTTCAACCTTGATGGCATCCCGCCGGCACCGCGCGGCATGCCGCAGGTGGAAGTTACGTTCGACGTAGACTCCAACGGCATCCTCACCGTGAAGGCGCTCGAGAAGACCACCGGCAAGGAACAGTCTATCCGCATCGAAGGCTCGACTGGCCTTTCTAAGGAAGACATCGAGAAGATGAAGACCGATGCAGAAGCGCATGCGGATGACGACCTGAAGCGTAAGGATCTTATCGAAGCGAAGAACTTCGCAGAGCAGGCTATCTACACGGCAGAGAAGGCGCTCAAGGATAATGGCGACAAGGTGAGTGAAGAGATAAAGACTGACGTGAACGAGAAGATCACTGCGCTCAAGGCAGCGCGCGAAGGTGATGCGCTCGACACTATCAAGTCTGCGACTGAAGCGCTTTCAAGCTCGCTCTCTAAGATCGGCGAAGCGATGATGAAAGATCATCAGGATGCTCAGAATGCAGCGCCGAAGGAAGGCACAGATGCAGCAGCAACTACCGACACACCACCTGAAGCAGCCACTGATGCTGAGTTCACAGAGACAGAGAAGCCAGCAGAATAAAGAAAAAGCCGCCCCTAGGGGCGGCTTTTTCTTTTACAACTATGTGTTAAAACAATACAGGAAAGAACTGGAGACAGAAATGCCAATCCATATTATTGCACTGGTGTTTGCAGGAGGAGTAGTCATCGGATTTACTGTTGCCGTCCTTGAACACATACAAAGACGAAGAGAAATGAAGCCTGAAATTATGTCTGTGCTTAGAAATCATGTGGCGCCCATGACTTCTAAGTATCTGAAGGTTCGTATCGGAAGCAGCCGTTTCCAATCTCTTGCTGCCCAAGGTGAGTTAAGCCGCAAGCAGCGGGACGCAGGATCAAAACCTTTTGAACCTCGACTGATGGTCGTCAAAGACGCCCTGCAAGTGCTCAGACGAGAAGGACTGGTGTTCACGACAACACAAGTTAGCCAAGAGGGCTTTGAGCTTTGGTTTCCAAACAGAGTTCGAGGGTAATGGTGTCGAAGGGCGGCTTAGCGCATGAGCGCGGCCGTCCTTTTCCTTTTTATACTTGTATAATCAATACTTTTGCATCCGAAAATCAACAAGCGTATAGTTAGAGTAATTATGGCAAAGAACTATTACGAAACATTGGGCGTCGATAAGAAGGCAACGCAGGATGAGGTGAAGAAAGCCTTCCGTAAGCTCGCGCAGAAGCATCATCCTGACAAGGGAGGTGATGAGGCTAAGTTCAAGGAAATTACCGAGGCATACAGCATTCTTTCGGATGAGAAGCGTCGTAAGGAATATGACAATTACGGTCAGTCGTTCCCTGGTGGCGGTCCGCAGCCTGGTGCAGGCGGCTTCGACTTCAGCGGATTCGGAGGGCAGGGCTTCGGCGGCCAAGGCGTGGAGTTCGATATCTCGGACCTCTTCGGCGATTTGTTCGGAGGCGCGCGCGGCGGTTCGCGTATCAAGCGCGGTCGCGACATTTCTATAGATGTAGAAGTAACCTTCAAGGAATCAGTACTAGGCGGACGCCGTTCCGTACTTATCACCAAAGTAGGGAAGTGCGATGTATGTTCGGGTTCCGGTGCGAAGCCAGGAACGGAGATGCACACGTGTAAGACGTGTAACGGAAACGGACGCATCCGCGAAGTACGGAACACACCATTCGGTCAGATGGAGAATCAGCGCGTCTGCCCTGAGTGCGAAGGCTCAGGCTCGATTCCGAACGAGAAGTGTACGAATTGTCAGGGTCGCGGCGTACTTCGTAAGGAAGAAGAAATCAACGTGGTCATTCCTGCCGGTATCGATGGCGGGGAGATGGTGCGCATGCCAGGCCTCGGCGAAGCGGTGAAGGGAGGAACCTCCGGCGACCTATACGTGAAGATTCATGTGAAAACGCATCCGACATTCCGTAAGGAAGGATTGAATCTCATCATGCAGCTTCCGCTGAAGCTAACCGACGCGCTGCTTGGTACGACGGTCACCGTCAATACGATCGATGATAAGACGCTCGATGTGAAAGTGCCTCCGATGACGAGCGCAGAAGAGACTCTTCGTATCCGCGGCAAGGGCGTTAAGGTTGAAGGCGGTTCAGGCGATCTTCTTATCCACGTTACAGCGACGCTTCCAAAGAAGCTATCCAACAAAGCAAAGAAGGCGATCGAAGATTTGAAAACGGAGGGGTTATAATTAGCGGATGGACGCAGTCAATAACTTCGGCTTACAGATTACGAATCTTGCGGGCCATAGCGCAGCGAGCGCCGGCGTATGGGCGACGAATTTTCTCATACTACTCATTCTCTTCGGCCTGATGCTCGCGTTCTCTTATAAGGCAGGTCGTGGCGGAATCATTTCGCTGCTGCTCGCGTTCTATGCAGGCTACGCGATCTATTCGCTATTTCCGTATACGACCGTGATCGTGAATGCAGGTGGCACACCCATAATCAAGGCGGTGATCAGTATCGTGCTCTATGGCATCGCTACCTACGTGCCATTTCATTTCATACAACGCCTCACCAAAGGCGGCTTCGGCGTTCTTTCCTTCGTACCGCGCTTCGTGCTTTCACTGCTTGCCGCGACATTCCTACTTGCTGTTGGCTATCATGTCTTTCACGTAAGTAATATCTACACGTTCCCTGAACCAATGAATACGCTCTTCGGCCCTGACCAGTATTTCTTCTGGTGGTTCATCGCACCGTTGCTTGGAATGATCTTCCTGGTTCATTAGGGAAAAAGAGCAGGGAATCCCCCGACGAGCCTACGCCTGACGCGCAATGCTATAATCCTGCATATGGACCTGGTTAAAGATCTTACCGCACGCGGCCTTATAGAACATACCTCTGCCGATCTTCCCGTCATTCTGGGGAAGAAGCGCACCGTGTATCTAGGCGTGGACCCGAGCGCGGACTCGATGCATGCCGGCCACCTGATGGTGGTGCTTACGATGCGTCGTCTTGCACAGGACGGTCATAAGATCATATTGCTCGTGGGCGGCGGTACCGGCATGATCGGCGACCCGCGCGAAAGCGGCGAGCGTCAGCTCGCCGACAAGAAGGTAATCGATCGTAACAAGAAAGCGCTCAAGGCACAGATGCAGCAGATCGTCGGCACGAAAGTGAAGCTCGTCGATAACGCAGACTGGCTGCTTAAGATTAAGCTCGTCGATTTCCTCCGTGACATCGGCAAGCATTTCACCGTGAACGAGCTCATCAAGCGAGACATCATCAAACGCCGTCTTGATAATCCGGACGACAGCATTTCATACACCGAGTTCGCATACAGCCTTCTTCAGGGGTATGACTATTTCGTATTGAACCAGAAATATAAGGTTGACCTGCAGATCGGCGCGTCGGACCAGTGGACGAACATTCTTTCAGGCGTTGAGCTCATTCGTCGCAAGCTTGGCAAGGAAGCGTTCGCGCTCTGCACGCCGCTCGTTACAGATGCGAACGGAAAGAAATTCGGCAAGAGCGAAGGGAACGCCGTCTGGCTTGCGGCTTCGAAGACGTCACCCTTCACCTTCTACCAGTTCTGGTTGAATCAGCCGGACACGAATGTCGAACGGTATCTGAAATTCTTCACCTTCATGCCGGTGATGGAGATTGATGCGCTCTGCGAACTGCATCGCCGCAACCCAGGACGCCGTGATGCGCAGCGCATGCTTGCGCGCTTGGTTACAGAATTGGTACATGGGAAAGATGCGGCGATGCGCAGCATCGCCGTCTCGGAAGCACTCTATGGCGAGCGTGAACTCAGCTCGCTTTCTCCGGAAGAACGTATGATGATTCTTTCTGAAGCGCCATCTCTTAAGATCACGCAGGCACAGCTCACCGAAGGGTACAGCGTCGTAGACGCCCTCATCGGCAGCAGCCTCGCTCCTTCCAAAGGAGAGGCGAAGCGGCTTGTCGAAGGGAATGGTGTTTCTCTTAATGATGAGAAAGTTGAGTCAGTAGACGCACAGCTCGCATCTGAACACTTCCAGAACGGACTGGCACTTCTCAAGCGTGGCAAGCAGTTAGCTGTGCTTTCGCTCTCATAAAATTCAGTTTTTCTTTAGAACTATTTTAAATAGTTTTGACCACTGATTTGCCATACTTGGCGAATGAGGCAACCAGCAGCAATCTCTCCAGACAAGCAGCATGCAGTCATCAGCCTGTACGAAGGTGGGATGAGCGCTCCTATGCTTGCACAATATTTTGCAGTGAGCCTTGGAGCGATTTACTATGTTCTTCGCCATAACAATATTCCGCGTAGGACGAAAGAGCACAGTAATTCTATTCGCTTCGAAGCGTTGCCACTTTCATATGAGATAAAGACAGATCTCACCCCGGAAGAAGAGAGGCTCAAGATTGCCGCAGTCATGCTGTATTGGGCTGAAGGATACAACGTTGGAAAAGGTGTGGTTGATTTTTGTAACTCTGATCCGGATATGGTGGTTTTGTTTTGGAAATTCCTTTCTACTGTTTGCAATGTAGACAAGAGCCGTGTACGAATGAAGCTCTATTGCTATGAAGGACAGGATATTCCTTCGATTCTTCAGTTTTGGAGCACCTTGCTTTCTATACCTGAGGAGCAGTTCACCAAACCCTATATAAAGAAGCAGGCTGAGCCTGGCCCACGAGGGCCAGGCATGATTCACGGCCTTGTACATGTTCGGTATTGTGATACAAAGTTATTACGTCAGATACTTGTCTGGATAGATGAATATCGTGTCGAATGCGTCGGTGGCAGAGCGGTCAATTGCGAGCGGCTGTAACCCGCTTGACTTCGGTCTACGAAGGTTCGAATCCTTCCCGGCGCACCAGAGAAAACAGCAAGCCTTCGGCTTGCTGTTTTCATTTAATATAGTAAAATATTTGAACGGCCAATTTGGGTCGTTGTACATTTTTGGGGAGCACACACGTGAGCAAGAGATTCTACCAAACGGCCGAAGGTCGGAAACGTCTGCTCGACGAGATGGGGACACTGCGTTTGCTCGAGAAGAAACTCGAGCAGCAGCGCGCAAAGCGCCAGGGCGCTTTGGGACGCGGTCAGTCCAATGAAGATCCTGAGGGTAGCGAGCTCGATAACGATCTCGCTGCCTGCATCGGTCGCATGGACGAAATCGCCGAAACCTTCAAGAACAGCCACGGCACGACCGCGCCTGTTCCCACGAACAAGAAGCAGGTCGAGCTCGGGAGCATCGTTACGATCCGCAAATATGCGAACGAAGCCGACGAGAAAGGCACGGTCTATCGCTTCCAGCTCGTCGGTCACGGCGAAGGCGATACGAAAGGCTGCAGTTCGGGCCCGAATCCCGGCTTGCCGCTCATCAGCTACACCTGTCCGTTGGGCAGCGCTGTCCTGCGGAAACGCGCCGGCCGCAGTTATGAGGTGAATGGAAAGGATTTCGACCTCGTGTCGATTGAACTTCCGAACAACCCCAAACAGGCAGCCAACGCCGCCTAACCGGCCCAGAAGGGTCACACCAACGCGCCGCGAACCCTAGGGTTCGCGGCGTTTTCTTTTACTCCATTCTTTCCTCCTGCTGTGCTATCGTATTTTCATGAACCAAGGCACGCCCGTTCTCCTCTCCGGCATCAAGCCGACCGGCGAGATCCATATCGGCAACTATTTCGGCGCAATCAAGCAGCTGGTGGATCTTCTCAACACCGGCGAATATCGGGGCTATATTTTTATCGCTGATTATCACGCGCTCAACTTCGTACAGGATGCTGCAGAGATGAAGCGCCTCACGCGCGAGCTCGCCCTCACGTACCTTGCCTGCGGCCTTGATCCTGAAAAGGTCGTGCTCTTCAAGCAGTCTGATGTCTCTGCACATACCGAGCTTGCGTGGATCTTCGATACCATAACCACGATGCCGTATCTCATGCGCGCACATGCGTTCAAGGATGCAGAAGCGAAGAATAAGGAGATCAGTGTTGGAAGCTTCAACTATCCGATGCTCATGGCGGCAGATATCCTTCTGTATGACGCCGCAGTGGTACCGGTGGGGCAGGATCAGAAGCAGCACATCGAATACGCACGCGACACCGCTGAGAAGTTCAATCGCATCTTCGCAAAAGAAAACGAAGGTACCTTCGTGCTACCGAAGCCGCACATAATGCCCGACGTCGCTATTGTTCCCGGAACAGACGGACAGAAAATGTCTAAAAGTTATGGAAACACGATTCCGCTATTTGCATCACGCGAAGTGCTCACGGAGAAGGTCATGGGAATCGTCACGGATTCCGGTGGCGACCGTCCTGAAAACGTCTACGCGATTCATCGCCTCATAAAGAGCGAAGCCGAGCTCGCACCGATATACGAAGAGCATAAAGGGAAGTACAAGGCACTCAAGGAAGCGCTTATCGAAGACCTCGATGCCTTCATCGCTCCGATGCGCGAACAGTATGAAGCGCTTTCGCAGGACAGCGCATTTGTTGATGCAGTACTAGAGAAGGGCGGCGAAGCCGCCCGCCAAGCTGCGAACACGAAGATGGCAGCCGTTCGTAAAGCGATTGGTGTTTCAGCGTAATTTCTTATATAGTTTGGCGGGTTAGAACGAAAGGAACTCTTGTATGCAAGAGAATTTAGTTACGTCGCGTGTCGACCCGCTCGACGGATTCACACTTCACGATACAGAGATTGGAATCTTCATCAATGACGAAAATCTCAGGAGATGCCAGGAAAACCGCCCGCTCATCAGCCAAGTTCTGAAGATTCCTGGGGCTGGCCCACGGCCCGGCTACATCTCGACCATCCTTGTTTTCGAATAGCGAAGCGCCCGCGCAAAACCAGCGCGGGCGTGCTACTTTATATGCATATGACAGAGGAATCTGGGCGCATTCTTATAGGCGAGCTTAGCTCGCACGCAGGCGAGACCGTAACCATCCAAGGCTGGGTGGACGTGCGTCGTGATCAGGGAAAACTGGTCTTCTTCGACTTCCGCGATATGACCGGCACGGTACAGGGTGTCGTCCTGCCAGGTGACGAGGCGCTCATGGAAATTGCCAAGAGCATCCGCAGCGAATTCGTCGTCTCGATAGAAGGTATCGTGAACAAGCGTCCTGAAAAGAACGTGCAAGCCGATCGCGTGAACGGCGACATCGAGCTCGAGATAAAAGGAATCGAAGTATTGAACGAATCAGAACCGATGCCGTTCGATATCGGTTCTGACACGATCGGCATCGATGAGTCTGCTCGCCTCAAGCATCGCTATGTGGACCTTCGTTCCGCACGCATGCAACGCAACATTCGCATGCGCAGCGAATTCATCCAGCGTTGCCGTGCATTCCTCTTCGACCGTAAGTTCACGGAAATTGAAACACCGCTTCTCACTGAATCAACACCGGAAGGTTCGCGCGATTTCGTCGTGCCTTCACGCCTGAACCCAGGAAAGTTCTACGCGCTTCCGCAGTCTCCGCAACAGTACAAGCAGCTCCTTATGACCGGCGGCTTCGAGCGATACTTCCAGATAGCGCGCGCCGTTCGCGATGAAGACCTTCGTGCAGACCGCGGCTTCGAGCACACGCAGATCGACATGGAAATGTCTTTCGTATCAATGGAAGACGTCATGAACACTGTCGAGGCGATGATAACGAAGAGCGTTGAAGACATGGGCTTCACCATTAAGCAGAAGCCATTTCCGCGCATTTCATACAAGGACGCGATGGAGAAATACGGCGCAGACAAATTCGACATGCGCACCGAAGAAGATAAGGCGAACGGCATCCTTGCCTACGCATGGGTGGTGAACTTTCCATTCTTCGAGAAGACTGACGACGGAAAGTGGACCTTCACTCATAACCCGTTCTCGATGCCGATTCCGGAACATCTTGAGTGGCTCATGAAAGGGGAGCACATCGAAGATATCCTTACGACGCAGTACGACCTTGTTTGCAACGGATTCGAAGCCGGAGGAGGTTCTGTCCGTGCACACAAGCCGGAAATCCTTCGCGCCACATACGCAGCGATGGGATATAGCGAAGAGGAGACCGAGGCGAGTGTCGGCCATATGCTCGAAGCGTTCAAATACGGAACACCTCCGCACGGCGGTATCGCGCTCGGCGTTGAACGTAACCTGATGAATCTCACTGGCGAAGACATGCTGCGCGAAGTGCAGGCATTCCCGATGACCCGTGGCGGTCAGACCGCAGTGATGAACGCACCGAAGCCGCTTGCAGAGAAACAGCTGAAGGAACTCGGTATCCAAGTGCGGCCGCAGAAGGGAGACAAATCCTAACCTATGAAACTCGTCTTCTCTAAGAAATCGATAGATGAGGCACCGAAGACGCATACACGCATCCGTCTTACGGAAGAAGCACGAAGCGCAAAGCGCCTCGTACGCGAGAACGGAGTGGACACGATCGAGATCGGCGCAGGCAAGGGAAGCGAAATGGATCTCCACAAGTTCGTTACGCTCTGTCGTTCGATCGTAAACACCGCTAAGCAGCAGAAGGCGAAGAAGATTGTCATTCAGTTTGATCGCTCGCCACAGCTTTTCGGAAACCTTCAGCACCTTACGCCGGAACAGGTCTCACAGATCGCCGCAGAGAATTATGAGATGGCGAACTTCGAGTTCCGTTCATTCAAGACGAAGCCGAAAGAAGGGTGGACTGAAGTTGAAGAAATCCTTCTTTGCGGCGCTTCGTCGCCCTCGATTGAAACAGCTGCTAAGCGTGGACAGATAATCGGACAAGAAGTGAATGCCTGCCGTGAGCTTTCAAATACGCCGGGCGGTAGCATGACGCCGCGCATGCTCGCTACTGCAGCAAAGAAAGCCGTAACCGGCCTTCCCGTTACCGTGCAGACGCTCGGACGCGCCCAAATAGAGAAGCTCGGCATGGGCCTGCTTGCTGGCGTGGGCGCCGGTTCGAATAACGAACTGACCTTTACGATACTCGAATACAAAGGCGGCTCGGCAAGCGGCAAACCGATCGTTCTTGCTGGAAAAGGAATCACGTTCGACTCAGGCGGTCTTAATATAAAGCCATCTCAGCACATCTACGAAATGCATATGGATATGTCCGGTGCTGCATCGGTCATTCACACGGTTGCACTCGCGGCGAAACTGAAGCTTAAGAAGAATGTTATCGGCCTCGTTCCTGCTGCAGAGAACATGCTCGGACCGAACGCGACGCGCCCTGGAGATATTCATACCTCGCTTTCGGGAAAGACTGTCGAGGTGACAGACACGGATGCAGAAGGACGTCTGATTCTTGCAGATGCCATTACTTATGCGAAACGTTTCAAGCCTGGCGTCGTCATCGACATCGCGACGCTTACTGGTGCGGTGCTTTCTGCGCTCGGCCTCTACGCGAGCGGACTCATGACACGTGACGACGCGCTCAGTGAGAAAATCAGAGCGCTTGGCGAAGTGAGTGGAGATTATGTATGGCCGCTGCCGCTCTGGGATGAATACGAAGATGTCGTTAAGGGCACGTTCGCAGATCTACAGAACTATCCGTTGGGAGGGCCGGGCCGGTATGGTGGCGCGACCGGCGCAGGCATGTTCCTCTGGCAGTTTGCCAAAGAGCTCGACTGCCCGTGGGCGCATCTCGATATCGCTTCTCGTATGACGAGCGCACCCGGTGATGAGCTCGCGAAGGGCGCCGCAGGCGCCCCGGTCCGCCTCCTCCTTTCATTCATCGAAGCATGGAACTCATAGAAGAACTCGGAACAGGCAGTGCAGCACGCGCACCCTTCATCATTCAGGCAAGCGGCCACGAAGGCCCGCTCGAGCTGATCCTCGAACTCATCGAGAAGCGAAAGCTGCATGTAAATGAGCTTTCGCTTTCGCAGGTGACGGACGATTTCATAACGTATGTACGTTCGCACGAAGCGTTCCCGATGGAAGATGCGACGAATTTCATCGGCGTTGCCGCAACGCTGCTTTTAATAAAATCCCGTTCGCTCATCCCTGAGCTCGAGCTCTCCACTGAAGAAGAGGAAGACGTCGACGATCTAAAGCGTCGTCTTGAACAGTATGAGAAGGCGCGCGAAGCAGCACGCGCGCTTGCACAGCTGTTCGGACGCAACGTGATGGTCTCTGCCGGAGAGAAAATACCTGAACCGATGTTCAGCCCGAGCCGCGACTTCACCCTTGAAGCGATAGAACGCGCGCTCACGGATGCGCTCACCGCACTCGAGAAAGAAGAGAAGCTTCCGGAAGTGCGCGTCCGCCCGACCATCTCGCTTGAAGAAGTGATGGACAGCCTGAAGCTTCGCGTACAGCGCGCCGTGACGCTTTCATTCAAGGAGTTCGCCGGAGAGAAAGCAGAGCGTGTAGAGATGATCGTTTCATTCCTCGCGCTTCTTGAGCTCGTGAAGCAGGGCAGCGTAGACGCTGCCCAATACGATGCGTTCGGCGACATTCGCATCACGAACACCGCGACCGACCTTCCGCGCTACTAAATACTTGACAAAATGTCTATATGTAGTGTATAGTCATTGCAAAGCTCATTCACACCAACGTTTGGAGAAACACATGCTTCACGGCCTGAAAGTACTCATCGCAAGTTTGGCGCTGCTCATCCTGTCGCTCGGCTACATCATCTGCGGCGCCTACGGCATGCTGAAGTGGAACGAATATCTGATGGGACTCTCGTTCATCGGATTCGTTGCCGGCGGCATCTGTTTCCTCGTCTGGTTCATCAGAGCGAACTGGCAGTACAAGCTCTATCAGAGCAAGCAATCCCGCCCGCATTCCTGAAACGGAAAAGGCGAGACGAAATGAGAGCGCACGACCCTAACCGGTACGGCGCTCTTTTCTTTTATACGCTGGACATTCCCACAAAATATAGCTTCTCTAGGCCTCGATTCTGCGCTATTGTGGGTAGATATGGCGCTTTCCCCCGCAGCGACCCTTGAGGCCACACTCTTCGCATCTGGCGAACCGATGACAAAGAAGCGCCTAGGCGCCCTTTTAGGCGTTTCTGGGGACCTTCTGGAGGCTGGTTTGAGCGAGTTGGCGAAGAATCTGCATGGTCGCGGTTTGGCCCTTATCGACACTGGAGAAGAGGTGGAATTGCGCACCTCACCTGATGCCGCAGAGATAGTTAAGAAGCTCCGCGAAGCGGAGCTTTCAAGGGACCTCGGAAAGGCAAGCCTGGAGACTCTCGCGATTATTTTATACAAAGGCGGCGCAACTCGCAGCGATGTGGACTGGGTACGTGGCGTGAACTCGACGGCAGCGATCCGTTCGCTCCTTCTGCGCGGATTAGTTGAGCGAAGCGAAGATACTACCGATCGCCGTCGTGCACGATACACCGCAACGGTTGATGCGCTCGCGCATCTTGGCGTTTCGAACAAGGAAGACTTGCCGCGCTATGCCGAGTTCCAGGCAACATTCGCAGGACAAGATGCGGCGCGCGGCGCCGCAGAAGACGCAGAGCTTTCATGAACCAGACTTTCTTAACCTATTTCCATGCGCACAAGCGAATGATCATCGCTGCGGTGATCGTCGTACTCGGTGCCATATTGCTCGCGACGGCAAGTGTCGCTGCGCTTTCGCAGAAAGCGCAGGCGGTCGTTGCGACCGTAGCGACCAGCACGCCACCAGCACCGAATGCGTACGCGAATCTTCATCTTCTTGGCGAAGCAGCCATCGTCTACGACCTGAAGACAGGGCAAACGCTTTATGCGCAGGACGCAGACCAGGCATTGCCGCTCGCATCGCTGACGAAACTCATCACGATGTATGGCGCAGCCGGTGTGTTACAGGATGAATCACCCGTAACGATAACCGCGACCGCACTCGCGCAGAATGGTGATGCAGCAGATTATGGCTTCACCGAAGGCGAGACGTTCGCATTCAAGGATATTTCCCGTCTTGCATTGGTGGCGTCTTCGAATACGGCGGCGGCGGCGATAGCCGAGGCAGCCGCGAGGAACAAGGGCGTGGAAAACACCCAGCTGCTTGCCAGCGCCGTAAGTGCCGCAGGTCTTTCTGATACGCATGCAGAGAACGGTACTGGTCTCGATATCAGCACCAGCGAAGCTGGTGCGTACGGCACGGCGCGCGATATTGCAACGCTCGCAGGAAAGCTGCTTGAAAAGGCGCCGGCGATAGCCGGCGCGACGGTCGCACCATCAATCACCATTCGTTCCGAAGAAGGAACCGTACACTCGATGCCGAATACGAATCAGAATGTCGTGAAGGTGCCTGGCATTCTTCTTTCCAAGACCGGCTATACGGATCTTGCCGGCGGTAACCTCGTCGTCGTGTATGACGCAGGTATCGGGCATCCGGTCGCCGTGGTCGTGCTCGGTTCAACGGTGAACGGGCGCTTTACGGATGTGCAGCAGCTCATTACTGCGACCGGCGCGCACTTCGCCGGCGTCGTCGATCAGAATTAACCTATGACTATCTTCGATGCAGCTCGCGTGCTCATACCATTCGTCATCTCTTTCGCCGTAGGTATCGCCGGCGCTCCGCTGCTTACGTACTATCTTTATAAATATCGCGCGTGGAAAAAGAAAGGAGGAAAAGGGAAGGGAATGGGCGACGATACCGGCACACCGCTATTCGATGGTCTTCATAAGGAGCGTGAAGTTTCCACGCCGCGTATGGGAGGCATTTTGGTATGGGGAACGGTTACATTCACCGTCGTCGGCCTCGCTATCCTTGCGGCGCTCATGCCTGCGGCATTCGCACCGCTGGACTTCGTGAATCGCGGCCAGACCTGGCTGCCGCTCTTCGCGCTCATCATCGGCGGCCTTGCCGGCATGGTGGACGATATCCTTGAAGTAACGAAGGGTAGCGGGGGGCTTTCATTGCGATGGCGCCTGCTTGTTGTCGGGACATTCGGCGTATTCGGCGGCTGGTGGTTCTATGCGAAGCTGGGCGTGTCTGCAGTGGGTATTCCGTTCTTCGGCACCCTTCCGCTCGGAATATTCTTCATTCCGTTCTTCGTTGCCGTCACGCTGGCTATCTATGCGAGCGGCGTAATAGACGGTATCGACGGCCTTGCCGGCGGCGTCTTCGCGATCATCTTCATGGCGTATGCCGCTATCGCGTTCGCGCAGAATCAGGTTTCACTGGCGGCTTTAGCCGCCAGCATTTCCGGCGCAACCTTCGCATTTCTTTGGTTCAATATTCCGCCCGCGCGTTTCTATCTTTCGGAAACGGGCAGCATGGCACTCACCATGACGCTCGCCGTTATCGCGTTCTCAGCAGACTCGCTAGGCGATGGCGTAGGTGTCGCCGTTCTTCCTATCATTGCTTTTCCGCTTTTCATAACCGTCGTAACAAGCATGCTCCAAGTATTCTTCAAGAAAGTCTTCAAGAAGAAACTTTTTCATATCGCACCTATCCACCATCACTTCGAAGTCCTTGGTTGGCCGGCTTATAAAGTGACCATGCGGTACTGGATCATCACTATCATCGCCTCGATATTCGGAATCGCCATCGCTTTACTCAAATAGTCGGTGTGTGTATAATTTCTGGAGTGTCCGTGGCTGAAAGGCCGTCCCTTGCCACTTATATGTGTGCGAGTAACGGATACTATAAAAAAACCGAGATTCGTCTCGGTTTTTTTATTTCTTACACTTTCCTTTACACATTGTACTTAAGAAATAAAGTCTGCCTCCTGGCTTCTTACGTATAACAATAACTTTAACGGGGCAGACTATGCTCTTTCCTAAACCTTTAATTACAGAGTGGCTTAAACTCCAGGTGATAACTTTTGGACTCTCAGATTTTATTTCTGGAATTGCATTTGTAGCCTTTAAAAGGACTTCATGAATATAAGGAATCAAATTTAACCGATATATCCGCTCGGATTGGCTTCGAGGACCTTGTTCTCTTTCCTTGTATACCAAATGATGAAATCCATCAGCATTGAAATAGACAGTTTCTTGTAGCGCAGGGCACCATACAGGCTGCAGCTTCTTATATATGCGCTTTTGGCGCTTTTCGAATGAATTAGACACCTTTTAAGCATGAAGCTAGTCCGATTATTGTTTATAAAAAGTAACGTTTGTAGCTGCAATTTCGCTTTATATCAATTTGAGACTTTCTACAGTTCTTTATCATTTGAGTGAGATGGTAAAGTAGGGAGATGAAAGGACTATCCTTCAATCTTTCGGGTGATCGTGTCTTTGCCGGCATCGTTCTTATCCTTGTGGTTGGGGGAATCGCGCTCTTTGCAAGCGCCGCGCTCGGCTTGCTTGCGCAAGCAAACGGAGATATCGGCAAGATAGCGCTCACGCAGGTGGTGCTCGGGCTCCTGCCAGGATTCATTGCGCTCTTTGCACTGCGTTTCATTTCACCGAAACTGTTGCTAAGAACTATCCTGCCATTCTATATATTCACCGTGGTGCTTACGCTTGCCGTATTCATCCCGCATATCGGCGTTACGATAAACGGCGCGCGGCGCTGGATAAACCTCGGCTTCACTACCTTCCAGCCATCTGAAATGCTCAAGCTTTCCGTAATCCTGATGTTCGCCGCGTATCTTGCGCAGGCGAAGCAGTCCATCAAGGAATTCAAATATGGCTTGCTGCCATTCGGCATCATAGTCGGCATACCGTGCATCATCCTTCTGTTGCAGCCGAACACTTCAACCGTGCTCGTTATCGGGGCAGCATGCGCGATACTCTACTTCCTTGCCGGCGCACGATGGCGCGACTTCGGCCTGATAGTCCTTGGAGCACTGGTTGCGCTCACTATTCTGGTCTTCATGCGCCCGTACCTCATGAACCGCGTCATGACGTTCATTCATCCGGCCGCCAACGCGAGCACCACCGGATATCAGATCCAACAATCGCTTATCGCCATAGGTTCGGGCGGCCTCCTTGGTCGCGGCTATGGCCAGAGCGTGCAGAAGTTCAACTATCTTCCTGAACCGGTGGGCGATTCTATCTTCGCCGTCTTCGGCGAAGAGTTCGGCTTCTTGGGCACCGTACTTTTGGTGATTCTGTTCGTTGCCTTCGCTATGCGCGGCTTGATGATTGCTGCTGAAGCTTCCTCGCAATTCGGTTCGTTCGCCGTAACGGGCCTTACGCTGCTCATTACGTTCTCTGCCTTTCTGAACATCGGCGCGATGCTCGGCATCACGCCACTCACCGGCTTGCCGCTGCCATTCATAAGCCACGGAGGTACCGCACTCATGGCAGCGCTCGCCTCCGTAGGAATAATCCTGAACGTTGCCGCACATCGCGCAAAGAGACGCCCTGCGACCGCATAAGTGGTATAATCCTTTTAAATACTTATGAAAATCGTGTTCACAGGCGGCGGAACGGGCGGCCATTTCTTTCCGATCATAGCGGTTGCCGAGGCCGTTCAGAAAATAAGTACGGACGAGCGGCTGCTCGCGCCGACGATGTATTACATCGCGCCGACTCCGTACGATCAGCAGTCTTTGTTCGCGAATAATATTCAGTACATCGCGTGCCCCGCAGGGAAGGTTCGCCGCTATTTTTCGGTGATGAATTTTACGGACGTGTTCGTAACGCTCACGGGTATCGTGCGTGCGTTTTTCATCCTGCTTAAGATCTATCCTGATGTTGTCTTTTCGAAGGGCGGCTTCGCCAGCATACCAACGGTTATTGCAGCGCATCTCCTGCGTATTCCTATCGTTATACACGAATCGGATTCGAAGCCAGGGAAGGCGAACCTGCTTGCCGCGAAGTACGCATATCGCATCGCGATTACGTTCGACTCTTCTTCCGCACTATTCCCCGCGAAGACGCAGAAGAATATCGTGCGTACCGGTATTCCGATTCGCGCACAACTTGCGACATCGCTCCCGCAGGGCACTGCGCAAGAGCTCGGCCTCGATCCTGTCGTACCGACCATTTTCATTCTCGGCGGTTCAAGCGGTTCGAAGAAGATAAATGAAGTGGTATTGGAAGGACTTCCAGAACTCGTAAACGTTGCGAACGTTATTCACCAAACCGGAAAAGAGCTATTCACCGAAACAGAGAGCACGGCGAAAGTGATACTCGGTACGAGCGCGCATGCTGACCGCTATCATGCGTTCCCGTTCCTTACGAGCGACGCGATGCGTGAAGCAGCGGGCGCTTCATCGCTGGTGATATCACGAGCCGGTGCGACGAGCATCACGGAAATCTCGCTCTGGCATAAGCCATCCATCCTTATTCCGATTCCTGAATCAGTGAGCCACGATCAGCGAACGAATGCATACGCGTATGCGCACACGGGTGCTGCGGTGGTTCTGGAAGAGCACAATATGACGCAGCACATTTTGGTTTCTGAAGTGAAGCGTATCCTTGGCGATCAGAATGTATGGCAGGAAATGGCCAATTCGAGCATGACATTCGCGAATGCAGACGCTGCAGCGCTCATCGCGAAAGAACTCGTGCTTATCGCGCAGTCTCATAACCCGACCGATGCTGCTATCGCAGCGGCCACGCCAGCACCAATAACGCCAAAGGTATGAACGTAAAGACCCGCATCGCTCCTTCGCCCACCGGCTGGCTTCACATCGGTACCGCACGTACGGCGCTTTTTAATTATCTGTTCGCGAAGCATCACGGCGGCACGTTCGCTATTCGCAGCGAAGACACGGACCGCGCACGCAGCCTTCCAGAATATGAGGAGGAGATTCTTGCCGGCCTCGCATGGCTCGGCCTCAAGCATGATGAGTTCGTTCGCCAGAGCGAGCGCGTCGAGCGGCATACGGAACTGCTGAAGAAAATAATTGACGAAAGGAAGGCATACGTTTCCGAAGAGGAAAGCAAGAATGAGCCTGGCAAGAAAGTGCAGGTCGTTCGCCTGAAGAATCCCGGAACGAGCGTTACCTTCAACGACCTCGTTCGCGGTGACATCACCTTCGACACCACCGAACTCGGAGACTTTGTCATCGCTCGTGCCATTGATGATCCGCTCTACCACTTCGCCGTTGTGGTGGACGACATGGATATGGAAATAACGCACGTGATACGCGGAGATGACCACATCTCGAATACGCCGCGACAGATACTGATACAGGAAGCACTGGGCGCTCCGCGCCCAGCCTACGCACATCTTCCGCTTATCCTCGCGCCAGACCGTACGAAGCTTTCAAAGCGCCACGGCGCAACGAGCATCGCGGATTATCGCAACGAAGGATTCATGATGGAAGGCTTTGTGAACTTCATGGGCCTGCTTGGCTGGAGTCCAGGTAGTGATGACGAAGACTTTTCGCTTGAACAGCTCGTGGATGCGTTTGATTTGAGCGGCGTGCAGACGCACGGCGCTATTTGGAATCGCGAGAAGCTGCTCGACGTGAACCAGCGATGGATGCGAAAGCTTTCTGATGATGAGTTCATCGCACAGGGAAGTTTGGTGGCGCCGGATGAAGCCAAGCTACGCTCTATCGTGCCGCTTCTTAAGGAACGTGCGAAGACCTTCGGCGAAGCGCGCGAAATGATTACAGGAGAATTCGCGAGCATCTTCACAGCACCAACGCCGGATCGTGCGCAGCTCATGTCGAAGGAACCAGCAGAATTCGCAGGCGTAACGGCGCTTCACCTGCGCGCCTTCGGCGCGCAATTCGCCATGCTTCATGAAGGCATGAGTGTCGAAGAAATGAAATCCATCCTTATGCCATACGCAGACGCGATTCCAAAGGAAGAAGGCGGTCGCGGAGCTGCACTCTGGCCGCTACGCTATGCGCTTTCCGGCCAAGAACGTTCACCAGACCCATTCACCCTTATTTCTATACTTGGTGTTGAGGAAAGCAGCGTGCGCATACAAAACGCCCTTGATATACTGGAAGGATGAGTTCATTCCGTATTGCTCTACTGGCGCTCTGTCTTCTCGTCATAGCGAGCATTGATCCTGCGCATCACGCGCTCGCACAAGCTGCTGCCGCGGATACCTCAGGCGTTCAGGCACAGATCGATCAGCACAATGCGGCGATAACGGAACTGAACAGCGAGATCGCTGCATACCAGAAGCAGCTCGATGTACTTGGCGGCCAGAAGCAGACGCTCACTTCAGCCATAAAGACGATTGATGTTTCGCGTCAGCAGACCGCGACGCAAGCCCAAGTTACGCAGAACCAGATCGGCGCGACCGACCTGCAGCTCACGCAGATCAAAGGTGCCATCCTCACCAAGCAGCAGGCGATTAACCTTGATCGCGGCGCAGTTGGTGCATCCATACGAAGCTTGCAGGAAGTGAGCGAGTCCAGCCTTGTTGAGCAGCTCTTTGCCGCAAACAGTCTTTCAGATGCGTGGACCGATATAGATAATACCGCTGCTGTCACCGACGCACTCCGCACGCAAGCAAATGTACTTTCCGGCGATACGGTCGCCCTCACCGGCCAAGAGAATACCGCCGCCGACACTCGTACGAAGCTCGCTTCGCTTGAAACTCAGCTTAAGGTCCAGCAGAAAGCGCTCGATGTGAACAAGGCGGCAAAGGCATCGTTGCTCGCGCAAACCAATAGCAAGGAAAGCAGCTACCAGTCGCTTATAGCAACCAAGAAGCAGCAGGAAACTGCATTCGAAAGCGAACTCACGAGCCTGCAGAGCCAGCTCAAATCAGTCGGAAAGGCGAGTATCCCTACGGTCGGTGCCGGCATCCTCTCCTGGCCATACTCGGCTACCTTCGCTGCGCACTGCCTCACCATCGCAAACGCGCTTGATCCGGTTAACAACTACTGCATCACGCAATACTTCGGCAATACACCATTCGCTACGGCGAACGCATCTATCTATAACGGCATGGGCCACGACGGCGTCGACATCGGCATGCCTATTGGTACGCCCGTGCACGCAGCGCTTTCGGGTGTCGTGCTTGGAACAGGAAACACGGACACCGCGCACAACGCTGCAGGCCAGCAGTGCCTTTCATTCGGCAAGTGGGTGATGATCAAGCATGCAAACGGTCTTGATACGATGTATGCGCACCTTTCGGAAATAGACGTCGCCAAAGGCGACGCTCTGAGCACTGGCGACGTTCTCGGCTATTCCGGTATGACCGGCTACGCTACGGGCCCACACCTTCACTTCGGCGTGTACGCTTCTGCCGGCGTGCAGATCCTCACTCTTAACCAGTTCCGCGGCGCGGTTACGCCATGTGCGAACGCAACCATGCCAGTTGCTCCGAACAACGCATACCTCAATCCGATGTCGTATCTTTTGTAGGTAAATATTCAATGCCTAATGTGCTATAAATTTATGTCTAAAACTGAGCCATTGAAGTTGTTTTCAACTCGGAATGTTATAGTCCATTATTATAAATTACGCGATTCTTTAGCAGAGACGAGTATCTCTAGTAGAGAATTTAGGAAGGCTACCGAGGCATATTTTGTTGCAGAAATGTTGGCAGGTCGTAGGGCTGCAGATGGTCAAGACTACTGGCTCCGTTTGATCGATAATAAAGAACAAACTCCTGATATAAAGACTTATTCTTGGAAACACTCTGGAAGGATTCCTGATGGCATGTGGGAACATTTCATTGAAGTAACTGAGTATGAAGATCATTCATCTGAATCTCTTATAGATTTTTTGGAGAGAACGAAATTAAATAAATATCGTGATGATCCTCAGCTAATTATTCTTTGCCGCGTCAGTAAATTTACAACAATCCCTCCGCTTTTAGAGTTAAAAAGGGAACTATTGGCCCGCAGGGTAGTTAATCCAATACTGATTTGTGGCAGAATGAGCAGCGAAACAGATGAGGAAGTAATTTATCGTCTTATTCAAATTGATCCTGGTGTGGATATTATGCCGCAGAGCGTTGATTTCAATCTTAAGCAGCAATTAGAACAAATGACTAATGATGGGGTACTCATTTTGGATAAACTAATGGAGCCAGGAAAATATATTGATATTAAGAATTATCCGTTTGAATCATTGGGATTTATTCCAAAAGATGACGGGACTTATGGGCCCTAATGCTTTGTTATAGAGTAATTATAGTTTCAGACAGAAGGCGTATACTTGTTGTATGACGGAGCGAAGGAAGATGCTCATGTACGCATGTATCGCAGCGGTGATGCTTATCATTGCCGCTGTCGGAGGATGGTATGCCTATGCGAAATCTGAGAAAGAATCTATTCCTTCGAAGGATATGTACGTGGCAGGAAATCTTCTGCTTGGGACAGACGGGACCAGCACAAATAGCGCGTATCTCATTGGCTTCAATGGCATGACGCTCTATACGTATGCGAAAGATACCTCCGGCACTTCAAGCTGCACAGTTTCGTGCGTGAAGGAGTGGGTTCCATATCTGGTGCCTTCTAAAGATATCCTTGCGAACGTGCAGGAAGGGATTCCAGGCGCGATTAGCAGTATTATTCGAGCTTCTGGCATGCAGGTTACGTATGAGGGAAAGCCTCTCTATTTCTATGTCGGAGATAGCGTTTCAGGGGACATGAACGGGCAAGGAAAGGGTGGGTCTATGGTGCAAATTCCTGCCATAACAGGCTCCTAAAAGGTGCTAGGATATTTATATTATCTAGCAACATTTCTATGAACTCCTTATTCGGCGCAGCCTCCCTCGTGTTCGTAGTGCTTTTAGTAATCGTCGTTATCTGCGTATTGCTGATTGTTTCGGGTTGGAAGATCTTTCAGAAAGCAGGCCGCCCAGGATGGGCCTCGCTCATTCCATTCTATCGTCAGGCCGTGCTTCTTGAGCTCGTGAATAAGCCGCTCTGGTGGATACTTCTGTTCTTCGTTCCAATCGTGAACCTGTTCATCATCGTCATAACCATTCGCCGCTTGGCACATGCGTTCGGAAAGGGAGTCTGGTTCACTGTTGGGCTCATATTTCTTCCGTTCATCTTCTATCCTATTCTTGCCTTCGGAACGTCAACGTACGTGAACGCGTTCCCACCTGCAAAGCCGATGTCTGAAGCGGTTAAGTGGACGCTCATCGCTGCATTCGTATTCATTATGATTGAAGGGATGATGGTACTTTCTTTGGGTGCTGGTCGCGACACATCACGTTCAGATATGAACCAGCGACCATTCGAGATGAATCAGCCTGTGTAGGAAAACCTATTTCGTATCGCGGACTTTCCAAAGAACACGGCTCGCGAACGTGCGGTGTGGAGACCATTTCAGCGCGATCGCTTCAAGCTGTTTTATTGGCGCGTCTTTCGGCAGGGAATAGAGCTGTTCTATGGAACGGCGTAAGCCGAGATCACCAGGTGAGAAGACGTCTTCGCGTTCGAGCGCGAACATCAGGAACATTTCCGCAGTCCAGCGGCCGATTCCCCATATCGCGACCAGCTGCGCAATCGCGTCTTCTTCAGGAATCTTCTTTAATGTCTCCAGCTTAAGTTCACCTTTCATAACGGCTTTAGAAAGTTCTTTAAGGGATTTTACTTTTGCTGCAGAAAGACCCGCTTTACGGAGCGTCGGCGTGCGGAGGCGGGATATGGCTTCCGCTGTTACCTGGCCGCCGCAGGCGGCCTTCAGACGTCCCCAAATGGTATCTGCAGCCTTGGTAGAGAGTTGCTGGCCGACAATCGAACCCGCAAGCGCATCGAAGAGCTGTTGGTACGAACGACGGTGACCTTTACGCGAAAGAATCTCTTCCGCATGGGGCAGGGAAGCCTTGTACAGGATTGGGTCTATCTTGCGAAGATGAAGAAGAGCTGGAGATTCAGCAGCCTTTTCCCCCTTTATTACTTTGGCAGCTTTCATAGGGCCAGTATACTAAACATACATGGTACGTCTTCTTATTTGGGTCATCGTTGGTCTTTTGGCACTTTCGTTCTTCGGCGTATCGTTGAAAAGCCTCGTTAACTCGCCAACGAACAAGGAAAACCTTTCATTCATTTCCCAGCTTCTTCATCAAGGATGGGCTACGGTTAGCGTATGGTTACATATGCTCATCGATCCCATCGTCGCGATGACGCATATCCATTTCCCTCTATAACTCTATGCCTGACGAACCTATCGCTATCACCATTCCGCAGGACACGAGCCCCACGTTCTCGAACGCGACGCAGGTGACCGTTTCTGACGACTCCGTCGTGCTGCAGTTTGCCTATGTTCGCCCAGACCGCACCACCGGCCAGCTCATCGCCGAGATAGTGCTTTCGCCGAAGCATGCTATCGATTTCAGCCGCGCGCTCGACGCAACCATTAAGCAGCATTTCACGCGCCACCTCAACGACCCTGAATTTTAAAGGCTCTGACGCTTCATGAAGAAGCTTCACGCCATATTCATGGTCTACTTTGTATACATACATGGTCAGTAGCTAATTGACTGACACTAACCCTTACGATAGATATGAAAACGCTACTTCTTGGTTCTCTCGCTATGGCCGCTGCGGTCGTAGCTCCCGCTGTTTCTTTCGCTGACACCTTCGCATACGTTAATACGAGCGGCGATGTTCAGACGATGGATGCAACTACCGCAAATCAGGCTATCCTGACTGCACCGAACATTGCTACCCATAGCGGAGTTATGGATCTTAATGTCTCGAACTCAACCGCTAATCCTGTCGCTGGCCAGAGCGTCGGCGGCGTGTAAGCCAAGCTTCGCGCTATGCAAGAACATACCGCAGGTCTGCTTCGGGCAGCCCTGCGGTATGTTTTATAGAAACCAACCGTCATATTCTGTATACTTCTACCTATGAAATATCTTCCCGTACTTTTCTTCGTGCTCAGTGCGAGCATGCCATTCGCGGCGTCTGCATCAACGTTTCCGCCCGTGTGCAGCGTTCTTACCAAAACTGCAGACGGCGAGTTCTGGCCGATGATCAACAACAAGCTGTACCTGATCGCACAGCCGAACGAACCAGTAACGATAATCTGGGGCAGTGCGAATGCCACGATCGCATACAATAATCTCGGTTCGATAGGATTCACCGGGCAGCAGGTGGTTACGCCGACGAAGACGACGGCGTACACCTACACATTCGCTGCAGGAAGTGCACAGACCACGTGCACCGTAACGGCCGTCGTACTCACCGGCACGACAGGGCAGGGGACTGGCCCGGTTGCTGTTGCACCTGCTCAGCAGACATCAGTAACAAGCACTTCAGCAGCGACACCCGTAACCGTTACCACATCACCAGCAACCGCAAGCACGACTCCTTCAACGGCGTCATTCTCTGCATCTGAAATTCCGCTCCTTGCCGGGGGAGTCGCAACGCCCGGCGCAGTCGTTCCTGTTCAATATCTGCAGCTCATCAACACGAGCAGCACGCAGACCACCCTTCCTGGCGTCTGGTTGAAACAAGACGGCAGCGCGCCGCTGAGTAGTATCATCGGCTTCACGACGGTGGATGATAAGGCGCAGTTCCGCACGAGCGTCGGCGGTACGGAAGGCGCAGCACTATTCAAGAATGGCCTTGCCTTCGTTCCGCTGAATGCAGCATTCGCGCCTGGCCAGCTCCGCATCTTCACTATCAAGGCGCAGGTCAGCCACAATCTGCTTACGAGCACCGGCAGCGCATACGGCACCACGCTTATGCTTGATACGGCAAGTATCAGCACCACGGGCGCAGTGAACGCTCGCTTTCCGATCGTCGGCACCACATGGACGCTACAAGCAACGAACTAACTCAGAATATATAAAGAAGTTGGGCCGCCCTGTAAGGGGCGGCCCATTTCGTAAGAACCGTAGGATTCTTACTATAGTTCTCGCGTTGGCCTAGGCCGCGGCGAGGGAAGTCGAAGCGCGACGACGACGGAGCACGGCGCCGAGACCGCCGAAGCCGACGAGCATCATCGCCCAGGTCGCCGGTTCCGGCACTGCGCCGCTGCCCGCGAAACCCGTGCCCAATTGAGCCACGGTCGTCAGGGACTTCGTGCCGCCCGCCAGCCCGGTCACCGTCAGCTTGACGTCATAGGTGCCGTTGATGGCCGGATCGAAGTTGAGGCCGGGCAGGAAGTTCAGACGATAGCTGTTCTGCGTGCTGCCGTTGGCGACCGAGTTGTCGTTGCCGAGAGCGAGCGCATTGTAGCTGAAACTGCCGCCCGCCAGGTTGGTGAACGTCAGCGTCGCCGTCCCAGCGAAGGGAGTGGTCTCGTTGTCGTCGAAACCCCAGTCGTAACTGACGAACTGGCCGGCGCTCGTCGCGAAGTCGTAGACGCCCCCAGACGACGCGGGCGCCGTCTGGAAGGTATCATGCATGCGCAGATAGAGCTGGTCGCCGCCGGAGGTCGAGAGCACTTCGGTATTGGCAGGCGTATAGCCGTTGCCCGTGCCGTAGAACCAGTTGTCCGACGGATTCGAATTCTGGACCGTCGTGTCAGCGCGAGCCACGTTCGCGCCAAAAAGCGCGACAGCGAGCGCACTGGCCACGATGGCGCCGGCGAGAAGGCGATTCTTCTTGATTTCCAATTTCCTGATTTTCAAGACGCATATCCCTTGTTTGCTCGGTATATCCCCTAAATGGTTCACCGCAGCATAGAAAGCTCATGTATATAAGCGCTCTAGGCTACGGTGTACAACAAAACGGACTGAACTAATGTGAAAGAACTCAGCGTGTACCTTACCACTTTTCTTTACATATGACAAATAGAAGCGCCCGGCTGAGAAGCCGGGCGCTGTAGTGTTTTCGCGTTGATCTAGGCGATCGCGGCGAGATGCGACCTGCGCCGGAGCGCAGCGCCGACGCCACCGAAGCCCAGAATCATCAAGGCCCAGGAAGCCGGTTCGGGCACGCCGCCGGTGGTGACGTTGTCCCACATGACGTTCCGAGTCACGCCGCCGACGGCATTCTGGTTCTGCAGGATGACAGCTCCGAAGTTGGTGCTGAGATCGCCGGCGTTACCGGTCGCATAATCAGGACTGAGGAGGCTCACGCTGTGCGACGCGTCGGACACCGTGTAGAGCAGGTTGCTCCCGTCGATGGTCACGCCCAGCGTCAGCCAGTCGTTGGTGGTGAAGCCCGTCGGCAACCCGATGTCCACGAACGCGGAGGTGACGTTGTTCCAGCCATAGGCGCTGATGCCGCTGCCGTTGTTCTCGAGCTCGATGATGCCATAGTCGGTGGGAACGCTGTTCACACCGTTGTTGCCGACGGCCCACAGACCCGCGATGCGCCCATTGCCCGGGTTCCACGTCTTGTCGACAAAGATGTCGGCGGAGATGTGGGTGGTGCCGGGATCAGTGACCGTCGAACGCCCCTGCGTATTGTAGAAGGAGTTGGCCGCAGTCTGCCCGTCGCCCGCGGTGATAATCTCCTGGAGGACATTGCCGTGGGTGCCGCCAATATTAGTGACAGTGAAGCCGGCCGGAGCGAAACGGTCCGGAGACCACACGCCCGGACCCGGAGTCGCACTCAGCAGCACCGGCGTGTCGAAGGTGTTCGTGCCCGCCGAAGCGGCGCCGGCGCCGAGAGCCAACAAGGAGGCCGCGCAAACGGCAAGAAGAAGAGAGTGTCGCAATGGAATTCTCCGTAACTGAGGTTGTGCCTACAGATCCCCAAAAGGTTCAACGTGGCCTAAAAAGTTCATCTGAGATGAGCGCTTTAGGCCACGTTGAAAAATTGGAACCAATTGATTTGAAAGAACGCTGGTAAAACCTTAACATTTTTATCTAAATTAGGCAATAGAAACGCCCGGCTGGTGTGCCGGGCGCTGTAGGGTAGTTCGGGAGCGTCAGTCGCCCCCATATGCGATCAATTCTTTGGGTTTGTGCGACAGATAGAAATCCTGAAGCAGGGTAACTTTTCCTCCTGCAGGATCCACTGCAACAAACGTGCCGTCTTCGTCAGACACGGCACGTATCCAGTGCGACGTGACGCCGCGACGTGAACCGTGCGAATGATCGAGCCGGAATACGACTGATGCACCTTGTGAAAGCCAGTCCTGGATGACGCTGAGTCCGTTACCTTGCGACAACGGTTGGCGCACCAGGATTTTCAAGCTCGATGAAATGATCTCGAGGCTCTGAGTACGAATCCGACCCGAAGGGTCGATCAGTCCCAGTGCCTTGAAGCGTTGGGCAAGTTCGCGAGGATCGCGAGCTTGGCCCTTCTGCATCATGTCCATGGCAATATCCATGAACAGACATCCTTGGCCGCCGATCGTTGTCTTCTTGCCAAGCCGCACTTTATTCCAGCGCGGGTCGGTTTGTGAGAGAACGACCCGCGCGGCCGCAGGCGAAGCCTGCGGCTTCTCCATCATGCGGTCGTAAAAAGCTTTCGATTCAGCGGAGTCCAGAGAGGACTGCATCATCGTTCCGTACTGGTAGTTTGGGTCGGACGCGGCGGATTCCTGTGCGGCGCACAACCCTGCAGACAGCAGGAGTGCGAACATCGCACAAAATATCAAACGCATAACAAACTCTCCTTGTACTGTGGTGGGAAATTCTTTCCCTATATATTTATTATCATATTAAATAGATATTGTCAAGTTCATGATTGGTAGATGAATACGGGCCGCGGGCAAAGCCCGCGGCCCGTATTCTATATAGCTTCTTCAGATACTATTCCTGCTATTGAGCAGTAACCTGAACGGAAGCGCTCGTACTGGTCGTATCACCGGCATCATCCGTGATCGTAAAGGTTGGCTGATACGAACCTGCCGCGTCATAAGCGTGCGTGAATGTTGCAGAGGTCTGAGTCGTCTGCGGCATCACAACAGCCAGAGCACGAAGCATCATGTTCTCGTCGCCCCATACTACTGAATAGTGCAGGTTGCCCGAGACATTGCTGCTTGCGTGCACGGTCCATGTGCCATCGGTACCCGCAACCAGCGTTACTGGCGCGTCGATTCCGTTAACTGAAAGGTGCGCCTTGATTGGGGCAGTCACCGTGAAGCTCACGACATTGCTCTTTCCCTTGTTACTATCGTTACCCTTCACCCACACCTTATACGTGCCTGCGGGGGTAGTGGAGGGAACTGTGAAGCTGATATCGTTTGCATCCTGAATTGCCGCGCTGACGGTCGTAGTGCCGAAGTGTACTACGCTGCTAGAAGCGAATCCAGAACCGACTAGTGTCACCGCCGTACCGGCTAGGCCCGTACCCGGCGTTATCGAGGTGATGCTTGCAACCACATTGTTCGTACCGACCTGAACCTTTGCTGCATTCTTACTTACCGAGTGTCCTGAGTCATCCGTTACGGTGAAGGTCGGCTGATACGTGCCCTTCGTGCTGTACGCGTGAGTGAAGGTCGCTGATGTTGTCGCCACCGGCGAAATCAGAGCATTACGACGTAGCGCCGAATTCTCATCACCCCATATAACGGAGTAATGAAGATTCTGATCACCGATTTCCTTAACGTTCACCGTCCAGCTTCCGTTCTGATCGAGGGCAAGGCTGGTCGGACCAACAACGCTTGAAATCTGTGGCGCGCTACCTACCGTAACGGGTTGGTTAGGTGCCTGATAAAGATTCGTGGGAGGCATGTGCGCCATGCCCGAGAAGGTCATGAACGGCGCAAGGAACATGGCTCCTAATTTTGTTGCGAAATGCATAAAGTGAATATCATTACGCTGATAAGGCGTACCGAACCATATTCATCCTTTACTGTTTGCATCCATTGGTGCGATAGAACGGTACTGTTAAGAAGACGTCTAATGCTATTAGCGCTTACAGAAATCAACTCTCCCCTTTCACAAAATACTCATATAGTGGGCCGGATTCTGTCTCGGATAGACGCAATCTCGGATAGGCTAGCAGGGAAGTGGTAGGTCTATTTTTTGTACATATATAAATAAACAGAGAAAAAGAAATAGATAGCAACGCACAGATCAGAAGTAATCCTGTAAGACCTTGAGAATATAGCCTGCAAGCGCAAAGCAACAGGGAAGATGCCTTGGTAATTGATCTGAGGGAATGATTCAAATGCCGCCAATCCAAGGCTTGTTATAATGTTAGGACGTAAAAGATATATTGTGCGACGTACTCATATACAAAGGCCCCTTCTGACAATCATTAAATTTAGGCTTCTATGCTTTGACTCGATCTTCCCCTTCTCTTCCCTCTTCATGTGTCTGTAAATTTCTGAGCCAACTCACCTCTTTATCTGCACAAAATTATTAAAATATTATTTACTCAAAACCGACCACTTCCCCGAAAACGAAAAAACACCGGTGGGGAACTCATAAATGGATCTCTTCCTAAGAGAGCAAAAGGGGAGCTTTCGCTCCCCTGCTCGCTCCCCTACACTATTGCCGGTAATCCCGAGGTTATAGTAATGGGGATTCCTGTGTCTACATTGCTTTCAAGATTCTTGATGAGTTCTTCTTGATTTGATGCATCGAGTATTTCCATACCGACTATATTCCCGAGAGTATCAACATCAACAAGCAAACGATCCTCAAGTTCAAGTGTCTTGTGCACTTTTCCGCCACTTACATACATATAGAGTGCATCAGCAATTCTGTCGTATTGAATAGTCATACATCGATATAATAAGCAGTAATAATGAAATAATCGTTAGTGCCCCGTACGTCTTCTTTATAGTATATAACTTGGATTATCTTTCCGTTAGCAAGCTTCTTTCTTACCTTAACCCTACCCTCAAAAGTTCTCATCGTAGAATCTGGTGACGAAATTGCTGACCTAAGTTCTTGCACATTTATGTTACGTTCTTGCATTCGATGCTGGAAATGGTTTGGAAACTTAAGTCTTATCATTAGACGAATTATAAAATTCATCCTTACAGAACTACCGTAAATTAGTACTTCACAACCTACTTACGATTCATCATTTCTATATATCTAAATCATTATTTATTTATCCCCAGACCGTTTTGAATATTTTTCTAGCAAGGCTTGATAGATCGCTCGTGCCTCAGCTTCAGTCTCATATTGCTCAAGGGGAGCCCAGTTCGTCACTTGCTTCATGGTCATGCCTGAATGCGTTGCCCAGGTGAATTCCATCGCGCCTACGAGGTGGCGGCTGACTTCTTCAGAGAAGTAGATCGACACCGTCGCGAACGTACCGTCTGCGCGCTCGATAGTCTCTGATTCCAGATGCGTTACTTGCTTGGTTAGCTCTACGGGTTCCATACAAAACCCTAGCAGCTCGTGACATTCTTCGTGATGTACGCCATTGCGTCGTCGACGCTGTCCGTGATGTAGAAGAGATCCAGGTCTGCGGCATCGATAGCGCCGTGTTCGTCGAGAAGCTTATCTTTAAAGAAAGCTACAAGCGGGTTCCAGTATTCGCTGCCGAAACAGATTACGGGTATCCGTTTAATCTTCTTCGTCTGGATGAGCGTGATGATTTCCGTGAACTCATCGAGCGTTCCGAAGCCTCCGGGGAAATAGATGTATACGTCTGAAGCGAAGGCGAGCATCACTTTGCGAACGAAGAAGTGGTCGAAGGAAAGAGAGTCGGTTAGATACTTGTTGAGGCCCTGCTTATCGCCAAGGTTGATGTTCAGGCCTACAGATGCGCCGCCAGCCTCGAACGCGCCTTTGTTAGCTGCCTGCATGATGCCGGTGCTGCCACCGGTTATAACGGCGTATCCCGCCTGCGCGAGCTTCCCTGCGAGCGCATCGGCATCTGCGTAGAAATGTGGCTCGAAGGTTTCGCGCGCGGTACCGAAGAAGGTCGCAGCGAGTCCGTACTTCCCTATCAATTCGAAGCCGCTGACGAACTCCGCCATGATCTTGAACACGCGCCAGCTTTCAAGCTGCGTCGGCTTACAGACGAGCGGCTGCGGCTGTGCAGGCACTTCCCTCTTCCCCACCTGGATAGCCTGGGCAAGTTTCTGTCCCATCACTTCGTGATGTTCAGGCGTATCTGATGCGAGCGGGAGCACAGGGGGCACTACGTTTTCTTCCATGGTATCTCGTACATTTCAAAGTCCGGTAATAGAGGTTTAGTATACGCCATGCGACTGAACACTTCCGCATGGGATAACGCCCCGGTGAGCGCATTGTGCGGTTTTGGTTCTTCAGGGATGCCGCAGTATTGAAGAATGGTATCGAGCTTGATAGCAGAACGATGATTCGCTTCCGGCGGTGTGATGCCGCGGTTCGTCATGTGCATCCAGGCGATCGTATGCGTATCAAGCGAACGCTGGGCGAACGTTGATTCAATACCGGCACGCCGCGCTGCGGCGCGAATGAACGCGCTATCGAATGCGACATTCTGTGCGACGAGCGTATGGTTGCCGGGTCTATCCATCGCCCATGCCATGAATGCGGTTATCATTTCCGCTTCAGTCTTGCGGCTTGGATCCGTTATCTCCTCACGCGTGAACCCGTTCACCGCAAGCGCTTCATCGCTTATGTCTGCACCATCCCATACGCGACATTCATCGTAGAACTGCGCAGTGGGTTCATCGGTATCAACTGCACCGATAGAAAGTATCGACGCTTTGCTCGGATCCAAGCCGCTGCTTTCGGTGTCTACGGCGATCATTCTCTCTATGATAACAGGTGGTCAAAGACGACGCTGGAACCTTCATCACTACAGTGCCTCGACATTTCCCACAACCGACGTACCATAGATAGCGGAACCAGGTTCGGTTCTGAAATCACAAACAAAGGAGTTTTGTGATGACTGATACCGCTATGTTTTCTGCTGCGCTGGAATCTCTTGAAACCGTTGCGAAACGAGACTTTCTTGCCCTACTAGAGGCTTCAGAGATCAATCCCGAACAGGTAAGCGGCCAGACTTTTGCGCGCATTCTACGTTTCGCGCATTTCTACGGCATAGGCGCCGGAGAGCTCTCTAGCAAGCTACGAGTTACGCTCAGCACGGTCAGCCGTTGGAGAACAGGTGTCGACCACCCCGGCATGTTTATGCGGGGAGACGCTATCGAGTTCATTCGCCAGCGTTTGCGTGAACTGAACAAGGCAGCGTAACTGCCAAATACTGAAAGAGGGTGGTTTGCGGAAACGCGACCACCTTTTCATTTTATGGCTGCCTGGAGCGATGTTGGAACCCTAACGACAGTCCACAATTAGTAGAAATGAAAGTGCTTTGATTTGACTCAACTCATATAAAAACACTTGTTCTTCATCGAGAAAATTCTATGATGGGCTTATATAAAATAGTTACAAATGTATGCTTGATCACACAGGACTAGCGGTTAGAGACTTACGTGCAGCAAAGACATTTTACGAAGCGGCGCTCCTGCCTCTCGGGCTACCTGTGCGTTTCGAGGTTCCAGATAAAATTGTGGGCTTTGGCGTAGATTGGTCAGAGTTCATGGTGCATGTAGGAGAAACACGCCATGCGCATATATCTTTTACTGCGCCAAGTAAAGAAGTGGTTAATGAATTTTACGCTAAAGGTCTCGCTTCAGGGGGTACGGATAATGGCGCTCCTGGATATAGGAAGAATATCAATGCCGGTCATTACGCTGCCTTTGTACTAGACCCAGAAGGTAACAATATAGAAGCAGTCTTCCACGATCCAAATCCAAGCGAGTAAGAATACTATTTAGTTTGCAAGAGCCTTCTTTTTATCTACTTAGGAAAGGAATTTCCTTCGTTTCGATTTCAAAATAGCAGTCTCAATTTCATTCCATCCTAATTCGCCTATGCCCGCTTGTATCAAAAACGCCTGCACCGCCTCATTTGGTCGTGTTTCTTGACATAGACCTAGTAAATTTACCCAAAAAGTAGAGATGGGCTATACTCATAGGACAATAAACTTGAATAACTTATGTATAAGCTCACTAAGGCAATTAAAAACCCTGAAATTATCTTAAGTAGATGCTATGCAATGCTTACAGGCATATCAGTCCGCGAGTTGGAAAGCCAGAATAAAATGCTTAGAGGCACAATTGATGCATTGGCTAAGATGTCAAA
>JAQBRE010000002.1 GCA_028286605.1 Parcubacteria group bacterium
CCGGAACATTTCGCAGATTAGTCACGTCCTTCATCGCCAACATAAGCCTAGGCATCCACCGTGCACCCTTCATGTTTCCAGTGCGGAAACCTGAACACCACAATTGTGTTCTTAATTTGTGATCGCCCTATATGAGACTTACGGCTCATATAGAACATGCAATTCTTACCGCATCGCTGCGCAGCATGGTGAGATCTGATTGCTCAAATCCCACCATGCTGCGCATGATGCGGGTTGATTTACCTTTTCTTTGCGTATTCGTGTGTCAACGAACGCGCGCTTCTCCCCCCTGAAAATAAAAAGCCCCTTTCCGGGGCGTCACCAGCTCACCTAGGTGGGCTGACTACTGCTCCGTACCGCTGGCTAGTAATTTCGTGGTGATAAACACGTAAGAGGAGTATATAGGAGGGCAAAAACCCTGTCAACAAAAGGCGGAGCCCATGAAATAGTAATGAAAAGGCCACCCCTTCGGGGTGGCCTTTTCAGCTTTCTAAGAGGCTTTGCCTCTTACTTCATTTCCTGATGCATCTTCTCGATCATCTTCGCAGCAGCCTGCTGGCCGCCAAGGCCGAATGCCAAGCCGAATGCCAGTGCGAATGCGACGACGATGCCGGTGAAGAGCGGCTGGATGAGCTCATTAGCCACCTGAAGGTGGTTAAGCGCTGCAAGGATAGCGAAGACCCAGATAGCCCAGCGAGCGATTGCACCGATCAAATTCGCTGAACGGATGCCTGCTGCGCGTGCGCTGCCTGCAACGAGACGCTCCACTGCTTCAGCCACTACCGCAGCAACCATAAGGATGAGTACGGCGATGATGATCTGAGGGAGGTAGCCAAGTACTACCGCGCCGAGGAACATGCTCACATCGTTGAGACCGAGGACACTAAGTGCCACGAGGAAGCCAAGGATGATAAAGAACCACTTCACGAGCGCGCCGAGGAATGCGCCGGAGTTAAGCGTGAAGCCTGCACGTGATACGACGCGATCGACACCTGCCGAACGAAGCGCCTGATCAACCTTGATAGCAGTAATAACCTGCGCGACAAGACGGCCGAGCAATGCACCGATCACCCACGCGATGATGAAGATTATGATCGCTGCGAGCACGTTCGGAAGGAACTGGATAATACCCCAGGAGAGGCTCTGAAAGGACTGGGTGAGCACAGCAGCCCATGAGTTGAGAAACATAATGGTTGTATAGATATTAGTTGAGTAACCTGCAGGAAACAGGCCTGCTTACCTAAAGTGTACCAAGACCGCACGGGCCTTTATGAGGGCCTGTGGACAGAGGGTTTTATGTACGAATCCCGATCTTATCCAGAATAGTACGGTGTGGAGAATCGAATATATCGCGGATAAGACGATCATAGACGCCTACGCGATAACGGAAATCTACTGTCGTGAATGATGCGTAACGCAGTTCGCGTCCAAGATTAGCCTCAAGCGAATGTATCGCTGCTTCCAGCTTCTTATCATCTAGATTGTCCCCCACTATCAGCAAGTCTACCTTCGTTTCGATTGCGCCGGTGAAGAGTCCAGAGAGAGCAACGACACGTAGCGCACCTGCTTTCTTAAGCGTAGTTGTTATATCTGTGTCATTCAGGCTGGTAGTAGCACGCATGAACACGACGAGCGGTTCGTAGTATGCAAACTTTCGATTAGCGCCATACGCCGCGCCATCTTTGCTTGCGCGCTTACGTATTACGTCAGCGGCGAGAAGCTGCGTGAGCTCTTTGCGGACCTGATCTTTCGGTACCTTCGTACGAAATGATATATCCGAGACAGTGAAGCTCGCATCGTCATTAAAAATGAAAAGTCGCAGGAGTTTGAGACGAGGGAAGGAGCCGAACAGACGGGAGAGAGGATCCATGGAATTTTCCCTATTGTACCTGTCTTTTAGGGCTGTCCACAAGTCTTGACGGTTGGCCCATAAAAGGACAAGCCCCCAGCTTCGCTGGGGGCTTGTCCTTTAGAGCACGAGGGCTTGTTACTTGAGCGTAACCTTGCCGCCTGCGTCTTCGAGCTTCTTCTTAAGCTCGTTCGCCTCTTCCTTGCTGATGTTCTCCTTGAGGATCGAAGGGACGCCATCGACGAGATCCTTCGCTTCCTTAAGGCCGAGCGCAAGTACTTCCTTGACCACCTTGATCACGGAAATCTTGTTCGCACCTGCGTCAGTGAGCTCTACCGTTGCTGTGGACTTCTCGTCCTCAGCACCAGCACCACCTGCTGCCGGGCCCGCAACAGCGACTGCTGCTGCCGATACGCCGAACTTCTTCTCGAATACCTTAACGAGCTCAGAGAGTTCCATAACAGACATCTCTTCGATCTCGGAAACGATCTTCTTGAACTTAGCCGGTACCTCTACTTCAGCCTCTGCAACTGCAGGGGCTTTCGCAAGAGCTGCTTCTTCCTTCGTTTCTGCAGCTGGAGTTTCCTCTACTGCATCCTGCTTGATTTCTTCATCCATAGTATTGGGATTAAATAATTCTCTAAAGTTACGCTGCCTTCTTCTGAGCAATCTGGTCGAGTGCGATCACGAGGCCCTGGATAGGACTGTTGAGAACGTTCACGAACATGCCACGGAGAACTGGTACAGGCGGAATGGTTGCGATTGCTGTCATCGCCTGCGCGTCGAGGAACATGCCCTCGAATACGCCGCCGACGATAGAAAGCGCATCCTTGTGCTTCTTGCCGTGCTCAAAGATGCCGCGAGCTGCGCTCGTTACATCCGTGTCACTCCAAGCCACTGCGATTTCTCCCGGGAGTTCCGGAATCGATCCTGTGTAGCCCTTATCCGCAAGTACGCGACGCAAGAGAGTCTTCTTCGCTACGTAGTAGCCGACGCCTTCGCTCTTCAGTGCCTTGCGCATCGCAGACGTGTCCGCGACGGTGAGGCCCTTGAAGTGCACGAAAACGACCGAGACCGCATTCTCGAGCGCGTCAGTAACTTTACCGACGATATCCTGCTTCTTCTGTTTGGTAATTGCCATGTGGGATTGTTATGTACGGAACGCAAAACGGTCCCTTGCGGGACCGTTTTGAAGGAGAATGACGAGCTTGGAACAGTACGAATACTCTTCCGCTCGGTCCTCGGCAGGGCTTATGAATGCCTGCTGTCTTCGGTCCGTACTAGAGGACTATACCCTTTCGGGCCGAAAGTCGCAACTTAGCCGAGACGCTGAGATAAGTACAGCGCAATGCAGACCAGTGCGACGAAGACAACAAGATACCGAAGGAATCGAAGAAAGTACTGCATGCGAATTCCCTACAGAGTACCATGCTGCTTCCCCACCAAGCTTGGGTATAGAAAGCAAAAACCACCCTTGCGGGTGGTTTTTGCTTTCTCAATCAACTATTCAGTTGGTCGATCTTTCTCGTTACTTAATTAGATTAAGCGTGGAGGAAGAGCGGGCCAGCCTGGTAAGCAGAAGGAAGAGTAGTCGTGCTTGTCGTCGTGAACGCGTCGCTGTTGCTGAACGTGAAGGTCTTCAGTACAGACGTGTCTGACTGGTTAGAACCTGCAGGAACAGTAATCGTAACGCTCACCTGCTTCGTCTGACCGCTGTGAACAACGTAGTGGTTGCCCGTGCTTGTGTCAGCTGTCGAAGAGATAGCTGTTGACGAGGCCGTAGACGTTGCAACACCGCTCTGATCAGTGATGGTTCCAGTTACAGCTAGATTACCAACCTTCGAGAAGAAGATGTCCTGACCGAACGAAGTTACGTTGAACGTGTACATGAAGCTACCCTGCTGAGTACCTGTGGTACCAACCTGAGAAGCTGAAGTACTTGTCGTTGGAGCAGAATCAACTGCGAGGCCGAGTGAGCGGAAGGTAATTGGATTACCTGAAGCTGCGCCTGTTGGCGTTACGCGGTTGCTTCCATTCTCGATGTCAGCACCGTAGCTAGGAACCGTAACCGTTACGCTTGAACCTTCTGCGAAGTTTATGCCATCAATACGATTGATGTCAGCAACAATCTTGAAGGAATTAGTCGTACCTGCCGCAAGCTTGAAGTTCAAGTTCTGGAAGGTAGTCGTTGCTGCGCCTGCCATGTTCGTTGGCGTCTCGGTGTCGAGAAGCGTCGAGCCCTGGTAGAGCTTGAGCGAACGAATCATGTTCGGAAGAACAGCACCAGAGCTTGTTGCAAGCTGAACAGGGAGCGAGTAGAGCATCAAGTCGCTATTCTTCGCCTGGATGGTGAAGGTATTGAGCGTGATGCCAGTCGTCGCATTCTGAGTATCACCCTGAACCGTAGTGGTCTGAGGATTGTCAGAACCCGTCGAAAGTACTGCTGAACCAGAAGTTCCGCTACCTACAGTAACCGTAGCTGGGATTGCGTTGCTTGGAGCATACTGCTGGATACCTGCAGCATCCGTAGCACGTACAGCCTGGGACTGAAGTGTTACTGAATACACACCGCCAGCGTTCGTGGTGCTGATCGCGTTCTGTGTCGATAGCGTAAGAGTGTAGTCAACGGTATTACCCATCTTAACTACATCCTTAAGACCAGAGAAGCTTATGCGGTACTGCTGGTTTCCGTTTGCACCTGTACCGTCCTGGCTGTAGTTGTTTGCATTCGTGAGGTCAACAGTACCAACGGTAGTGTTGCCATTCATGAGTGTTGCTGTCTGGAAGACTCCCCAAGGGCGAATCGTACCAGTGCTGCCAGTGTTTACGATGTCGAAGTTGACGCGGTCGACTGCGAGGTCAGAACCGTCAGCCTTGAATTCGAAACCGAGAACCTGCTGCGAATCAGCCTGGTTGAGCGTGGTGTTTAGAGCGCCGATAGTCTTGAAGTTATCGATGCTGCCTTCACCGCCCGAGAGAGGACCAGTTGAAGTTGTACCACCAGTTGTCGTACCACCCGTCGTAGTTCCTGCCGAAGCATTTACCTTAGCGCGTGTTACTGGACCGAAGTAGCCAGCTGCTGGCGAAATGCCATTAGCTGCCTGGTACGCTGCGAGAGCTGCCTTCGTCTGAGGACCGAAAGTTCCGGTCGCGCCAGCTGCGATGGTGAAGCCCTTGCTGATAAGCCAGTTCTGAAGAGCAGTAACGCTAGCGCCGGTTGAACCAACAGTGAGGTCCGTAGTGAACATCATCGAGGTTGTCGTCGTCTGCGAACCACCAAGCTGAGCCTGGAGCGAAGAGATCTGCGCGAGAAGCGATGCGATCTGAGCCTGAAGCGCAGAAGTCGTATCAGCCTGTGCTGCAGGAGCGATTGCCATAGCGACGAGGCCGAGACCTGCGACGACTGAAGCGAATTTCGCTGCAACGTTTGTTGAATTTGTCATAAACAATTTCGATTTATTAATTATTTTGAACGAAGCATGTGCGGTGCGATAAATACTAAAAGTGCATCGCACACACCCGCTTGCTAGTTTGGTAATGGTTTGCTTCCGAAGAAGCGCACCGATTTTTTGAGCACATTCCTGGACTATCCGACGAGACGCAGTATCGACCCGCATCCCATCGGTTAGCTGGCAAAGTTCAGTAGCATCCTGTGTCCTTCCATAGTAGGGATCGTGCTTCCGTGCTGAACGCCCGTCATATATGACGGGCCGGCTCGTGGGTTCTTACGCCACGAGCACATGTGCATTTGCTGAGCACTATTTCCAGAGTCTCAATAGCATAGCTATCGTGAAGCCCTGATTAATGTCAACGTTCTCCCATTCAGTGTTGCGCCCCCTGCGTTCGGTACCGGTTAAGTATACCGAGCAGATGGGTGTAAACACCTATACAGGAATGTGGATAACCTAGGAATTCCCTAGAGAATTCCCCTGCTATCCCTTCCAGTACCCTACCTGCTTTCATGAAGAAAGTCAATGAGTAGCTCGCGCTTTGCTCTATGCAAGCGCGTAAGTCGTCCAACGGCGTTCGCCACTGCGGATGATAGTTCCCTCTTCCGAAAGAGCCAGCAATTCACGCTGAATGGTCTTTTCGCTCACATCTCGGATAACAGTAGAAATATCCTTTATATAGGAAGGGCCCTTACTACGCAGTATAGAAAGGATGGCTTCGCGGCGATCAGTTGTTTTCTCTGATATCTGTCCTTTATCGTGTCCTTTAGAAACTGACGGTGCCTTGGATGAGGTTTTGCGAGTAGGTCGTGGCATCGCAGGGGCAGCTGCGATACGGGCTGGGGAAAGCGTTGGTGAGTGGCGCTCAGCAGCAAGCTCCTTCGAGAGTTCTGCCAAGGAGGGCGCGTCATCCAGAAATAGGCGCGGCTCTTCATAGGCAGCTACCTCCTGCAGAAGCGTTTGCGCTTCTCGGGCAATAAGCTCGGCATTCATGCTGGAAAGTAATCCGCCCGTGCGTCCGATTGAAAGAACGCTGGAGAGTGCTAGCAACTCGCGGGAAAGCGCATCGCGCGCAGAGGTGGGCGGAAGGATTGCCGCATCCACTAAGCCAACGGCAACGTGATCCATACGATCACGCAACGCAGGAGAATTTCGGAATGCCGGAGCTACCAAGTGAATCGCTTTTGCGAGACGCTCAGCTTTTTTGTAGATATAGACACGACGTATGTCTTTTTCAAATATGTTTGAGAATATACTCTTTTCTAGGACGAAATCAGTAGTAGGCGCCTTTGATTCGTGCGCCTTGAGTGACTGATTGTCTTTGATGTGTCCGTTATCAGTCATGAGTGTCCTATAGGTATATTCATTGCCTTAAGGACAAGTATACCCCTCCCCGCTTCTTTGCAAAGTCTTTAAAGAACCGTTTCAAGGAATTTTCCTGCTACCTCGCACAAGGTGCTAAAATATGGCTACATGGCAAAACGGAAGAGCAAGAAACGCGACGCGGAGAATTACCGTGCACTTATAAAATGGGTTACTGCCATCCTTTTGGTGGCACTCGGTTTGATTCTCCTTTTGGGCGCGTTCAGCATCGTCGGCTTGAATCTTGCCGGCATTGCAGGAAGCGCGATCTTCGGCTTCGCCTTCGGAATCATAGGTGTCGGTGCATTCCTTCTTCCTATCATTCTTATACTTGTGGGCGTGGCAATCATGCTTGGGCGCATGCTGGTGACTCCGCTGACCGGAGCTGGCATCGCGATTATCGTGCTCTCTACCCTTACCCTGCTCGGCATGGTTACCCAGACATTGGGCGGGACCGCCGGCCTTTACGTAGGACACACCGCTGAACAATTTTTCGGTATCTGGGGTGCGCTCGTACTTCTCTTCGCACTCATATTAGTGGGTGTCGGTATTGTTACTGACATCGTCGTGCTTGCGCAGGCAATCGGCAGCATCGGTGCTAAGGCTGGAAGCGCGATCGGCTCTGTGCGTCTTCCCTCTCGTCGTGCGAGTGATGAAACAGAAGAAGAGGATGGCGAAACCGAGGAACCTGTTGCGGAACAAGAGGCAGCCCGCGCGGAACCCGCACCCGAGCGCGAACCCACCATCACGCATTTCAATAGTCCTGAAAAGATGGCATCGGCAAGCACCGCGATTCCTAACTTTGATGCTGAATACAATGCGCCTCCTGTTTCTCTTCTTGGCGAAGATAAGGGCAAGCCGGGTGTCGGCGATATTAAGGCGAATGCCAACATCATTAAGAGGACATTTCAGAATTTCGGTATTTCCGTGGAAATGGACGAAGTGTCTGTCGGCCCTACCGTCACGCGCTACGCCATAAAGCCAGCCGAGGGCGTCCGCCTTCAGAAGATCATCGCTCTGCAACAGAACCTTGAACTCGCCCTCGCAGCGCACCCTGTTCGTATCGAGGCGCCGATTCCAGGCAAGTCGCTCGTGGGTATTGAGGTACCTAATGCAACGAAGGCTATGGTCGGCCTTGGCGGCATTCTTTCTGCTCCTGAATGGAATACCAGCACGAAGCCTATCCTCGCAGGCCTTGGTCGCGATATTGCCGGCACACCGCATTACGTGAATATCGCGAAGATGCCGCACGGCCTTATCGCTGGCGCTACCGGTTCAGGTAAGTCTGTCGCTATCCATGCCGTTATCACCTCCCTGCTCTATCGAAACGGTCCGAATCAGCTTCGTTTCATCATGGTGGATCCGAAGCGTGTTGAGCTCACACTCTATAATGGTATCCCCCACCTCCTGACGCCGGTCATTACCGACCCGAAGAAATGCATCATGGCGCTTAAGTGGGCAGCAAAGGAGATGGATCGTCGCTATACCATTCTTGAGCAAGAGCAGGTGCGCGATATCGAGTCCTATCATAAAACGGTTTTCGAGCCAGCGAAGAAGCGCGGAAAGGCAGATATGCCTGAAGCGATGCCGTACATCGTCATCGTTATCGACGAGCTCGCCGATATCATGCAGACCTATCCGCGCGAACTAGAGGCCGCTATCGTGCGTCTCGCCCAGATGAGCCGCGCCGTTGGTATTCACCTCGTTCTTTCTACGCAGCGCCCCTCCGTGAACGTTATCACCGGCCTTATCAAGGCGAACGTCCCTACCCGTATGGCGCTTCAGGTAGCAAGCCAGATCGACTCGCGCACCATTCTTGATGGTTCCGGCGCTGAACTCCTTCTTGGTTCTGGCGACATGCTCTACCAGAGCGCCGATATGCAGAAGCCTGTCCGTATTCAGACGGCATATATCGCAGAGGGTGAGGTGAAGAAGGTCGTGTCCTATATAAAGGAGCACAACGCAGGAACGCTTGGCGGCCTTGATCTTGGTTCCGGTACCGGCGGAGCCGTACAAGAAATGCCGAATGATGCAATCCTTCTTTCGGACGCAGACGGCGATGTAGATGATGACCTTTATACAGACGCTAAGGCCGCCGTTGAAGAAGCAGGACGCGCTTCAACGAGCTACCTGCAACGCAAGCTTCGCATCGGCTATTCCCGTGCCGCACGTCTTATGGATATCCTTGAGGAAAAGGGTGTCATTGGTGCCGCTGATGGCTCCCGTCCGCGCGATGTCCTTTCAGGCCACGGTGCTGCAAGTTCTGAGCCTGCACCTGAATCCGATTACTAAACCAGTATGCAGCTCCGTTTCGTTATTGCCGGAGTACTCCTTATTATCGCGATCTACGGCATCTTCAAGGCCATTCCCCTGCTCGCAGGGCCAGAGATACGCATAGACCCTATCACTTTCGACGCCAGCCAGGGCTTCATGACGCTTTCAGGTGAGGCGCTTCATACTGAAACCCTGACGCTAGACGGAGGTACGCTGCTCATTGATGAAAAAGGCAGGTTCTCGAAAATGCTTTCCCTCCCCCACGGGGGCGTTACGTTTACGTTGAAAGCACATGATAGATTCGGACGCAGCACCAGCGTTACGCGCGAGATAGTGGCACCCTGAATTTTTTCTAAAATAACCATGAACTTCGAGCCCTTTTGACCTCCCCTGTTCGATAGCTACCCTCAGGAAAAACGGTACAATTAATCCTATAGATACGTAATAATCACTGTTATGCCTGCAAAGAAAACCCTCCCAAAGAAAGCTAGTAAGTCCGCATCACCTTCCTCTCCCGAGGAATTGGATGTTATTGAAGAAGGCGGTGCGTCTAAAAAGGGCGAACGCGCCGACGGAAGCGTGCCCGCTGATGCGGAAGCGAAACGAAAAGCCATCGAACTCGCTATCAAAGAAATCAAGACGAAGTTCGGCGACGAAGCGATTATGACTTACGGCGCAGGTAAGCCTGCAGCTATCGCTTCTATCTCAACCGGTTCTATCGGCCTTGATGCAGCGCTTGGCGTTGGTGGACTTCCCCGCGGACGCATCATCGAAGTATTCGGTCCGGAGTCTTCAGGTAAGACGACGCTTGCGCTTCATGCGATTGCAGAAGCTCAGAAGAAAGGCGGTATCTGCGCATTCGTGGATGCAGAGCACGCGCTTGATCCTGAGTATGCCCGAAAGATCGGCGTGAAACTCGATGAGCTTCTCATCTCGCAGCCAGACACTGGTGAGCAGGCACTCGAAATCGTCGAGTCGCTCGTGCGTGCCGGTTCAGTAGACATCATCGTCGTGGATTCCGTTGCTGCGCTCACTCCTAAGGATGAAATCGAAGGAGATATGGGCCAGGCGCAGATGGGAAAGCAGGCACGCCTCATGAGCCAGGGCCTTCGCAAGCTTACGGCTATCACCTCGAAGTCAGGCACGATCATCATCTTCATCAACCAGATTCGCATGCAGATCGGCGTTATGTTCGGTAATCCGGAAACGACGACCGGCGGTAAGGCGCTTAAGTTCTACACTTCGGTACGTCTCGATATTCGCCGTATCGCTCAGATCAAGAAAGGTGAGGAAATCGTCGGCGGCCGTGTGCGTGTAAAGGTGGTTAAGAATAAGGTCGCTGCCCCGTTCAAGACGACGGAGTTCGATCTCATGTACAACGAGGGCATTTCCCGTGAAGGTGAAATCATCGCGCTTGGCGAAAAATATGACATCGTATCGAAATCTGGTTCAAGCTACAGCTATGGTGAGGTGAAGCTTGGCCGCGGCTATGACGCGACCCGTACCTTCCTGCGCGAGAACAAGCCGATCGCGAACGAGATTCTCAAGCAGATACGCGTGAAGCTCGCTGAGGTTTAAGCGAAGCGAACGACCGGGAGGGATCGTATCAGGTCTCGTGCGATCCAGAAAAAGCTGAATACCACGGCGACACAGAGAACCTGCACAACGGTGGAGGTATTGAAAAACGCTGCCTCGAAGAAGCGGATCACGCTCGCAAGATGTATCGGGTTCGGCATGTTCTCGAACACCCGAGCTACCCATACTTTCCTTCCGATAAGGTAAAGAGATCCGATAGCCAGTACCGCAGCAAGCATCGTACCGCTTAGAAGCGGACGAACGGCGTGTATCGTGTGTACACGACGCATCACATTCGCACGGACTTTGGATTGCATGTCGGATTGCATAGTAGGTTGGATAGCGAATAGATTATTTTTCTCCATAGATAAAGGCGTCTTTGAATGTCTTCTTGGCGCGATGCACGCGCGTCTTCACGGCAGCCACTGAAAGATGCTCACTGGCTGCGATTTCTTCCTGTGTCTTCCCTTCCAGGAACTGCAGAGAGAGGATGCGTGATGCAGCTTCGGGTATGCGAGAGAATGCCATAAGCACTTCGTCGCGGATAGTCAGATCATCAAGAAACGCTTCTGTGTCCGCGATGCGCTCATACGTTTCCGGCTCAAGTTCCATTGTGCGGCCGCGCTCACGCTTCATCTTCTGATACCGCGTGAAGCAGAGCCGCGTAAGGATGGCGTATGCCCAAGAAGAGAACTGCGCGCCTTCCTGTGCCTTAAAGCGATGTCCATACAGATAAATACGGGTGAACGTGTCCTGCACCATCTCTTCGGCATCTTCAGGGCGGTAGAGGATGGATTTCGCCTTCCGCAGGAAGGCGGCTTCATATCTATCTACTAGAATCGCGAATAGCTCGGGCTGCGTACGAGACGCCACCAAAACCTCCTCGTCAGAGGATTCCTGCCACTCTTCGAGCCCGATGCTAGACTTGCGTCCCACGTCCTGTATCATACCGTTACTACCCATACGGAGCTAACTCCTTCTGGGCATTTTTTATAACGGTGCACAACCCGCATCGGTTTCATCTAGCAATCAACCATGGCAATACTTTCCTATAACGAGATCGTCCAGAAAAAGGTGATCGAATATAACAACGAGCCGTACGAAGTACTTTCTTCGCACGTCTTCCGCATGCAGCAGCGCAAGCCGGTGAACCAGACCAAGCTTCGCCACCTCGTTACGGGCAAGGTGACTGAAATCTCCTTCCACCAGAACGAAAGCGTTCCGGAAGCAGACATCGCGACTATCAATGCGCAGTATCTCTATACCAACCGCGGCGAGTCATGGTTCGCTGAAGAAGGTAATCCTAAGAACCGATTCGCCTTCCCTGAGGATTCGATACACGACAAGGTGCAGTGGCTCGTGCAGAATGCGACAGTGGAAGTGATGACGTACAAGGATACGCCTGCAACCGTGAAGATTCCGATCAAGGTTGATCTTAAAGTAACCGAAGCTCCGCCTGCAGTGAAGGGCGATACGGCGACGGGTGGCAGCAAGTACGTAACACTTGAATCAGGCGCGAGCATCACGACTCCCCTTTTCATCAACGAAGGCGATGTGCTTCGCATCAATACCGACAGCGGAGAATACGTTGAGCGAATGGAGAAAGCGTAATACGTCACGTTACAAAAGCAAGACCTGTCTCTTCTGAGACAGGTCCTTCGTTTTTAATTATGTAATCGCCGTACGTTTTCTATGGAATCGGCGTTCTTCTGGTTTCAGATCTCCATGCGGAGAATAGTATTCCCTCACTATATTAGATGCTGATACCGGATGCAGCATCTTGGTTGTTTGTGGAAAGCACATCTGGATAGAAACGATCAGAGCGATGCCGGCTAGTGCGCAGAGCGCCCCGATGAACAAAGCTTTTAAGATCATGCACGCCTCCCGTACTTACCCATATACAGTAAAGCGCCGATACGCCAAAGCACCTAGGGGAAAAGATAAAAGCCCCTTTCGGGGCTTTTATCTTTTGTCGAAAGAGTCTCCCAGACTCTTTCGATTACGCGGCGAGATATGGGAGAAGTCCCATGTATCGGGCGCGCTTGATTGCCATAGCGATTTCGCGTTGGCGGCCTGCTGAAACGCCCGTACGCTTCTTGGCCATAATCTTAGCGTGCGTATTCGTGAACTGGCGTAGATACGCTACATCCTTATAGTCGACGAATTTCTTGTGCTCGATTTCTTCCCGTTCTGCTTGGTATGCCATAGTAGAGCCAGCTTATCTGATTAGACCTTATTTTGCAATGAGGCCTTCTTAGGTCCTAAAAAGGAATATCCTCTGGATTGATCTCGTCGTCTGGATACTGGATAGCATCGCCGGTGCCGCCGAAGTCATCCTCACCGCCCCCCTTCTCGGGAGCGACTGATGCTGGACGGCTGCCATCTGCCGCAGGAGCACCTGCAGGAGCGCTGTATCCGCCTGTACGAGCGCCTCCGCCCTCTGTACCGCCTGCCTGAGGGCCGAACTGGAACGTATCCACCACTATCTCTGTGCGGTACTGCTTCGTGCCATCCTTGTCCCACGAACGAGTCTGGATGCGGCCTTCGATATATACCGGACGACCTTTCTTAAGATACTGCCCCATTACTTCTGCCGTACGGCCGAAGGCGACGATATTATGGAATTCAGTCTGATCCTGCTGCTGTCCTTCTTTGTTCTTAAAGGTGCGATTCGTCGCGATGCCGAATGATGCTACCTGCTGGCCCGAAGGGATAGCGCGTAGTTCAGGGTCGCGAGTAAGGTTTCCGTAAAGCAGTACTTTGTTGAGATACATGGTGATATAAGGTGATTTCTAGGTCTTTCCCTAAGTATACCAGCCATGATTCCCCTGCCTAGATGTCTATAGAAAAAGCCGAGCGTAAGCTCGGCTTTTTCCTACTTCGTCTTCAGGAAATCTTTATACGACCTCCTTGAGCGCTGCATCGAGCTGAGCCTCGCTTTCAGAGACGGTTGCCTCTTCTTCCTGAACGAGCTCGCCTGCAGCCATCTGAGCATATACTTCCTGCATTTCCTCAGAGTGCTTCGCTTCGTCCTTGGTGGTGCGAAGGTCGATAAAGCGGATGATACGCTTCTCTTCACTTGCTGCGGTAGTAACGGCCTGGTGACCTGCACCATCCATTTCATACGCGATCCAGCAGAAGAATGCGCTATCGAAATCGCGGCGTCCGACGCCGGTTTCGGTGCGAGAAATCGTGTATGCGAGCGGAATCTTGGTCGGCTCGCCTTCAGCGATAATCGTACCTGCACCTGAAATCTGGTCGCGGATACCCTGATAAGCCTTCTTCACTTCAGTCTCCGGAAGTTCCGGATCAAGGTGAAAGCCGAGCTCGTATACGCGAACTTCGGCGGTGTCGGTGTCGAGGACCTCTTCCTCGGTTGAAATCTTCTCAGTAGCCATAATAGGGCGATACTAACACGCTATTTTGCACCCCGCAAGGCGGGCCCGAAGACGCGTTCAGCATTCGAAAGGATCTGGCTGCGGACCATTTCAGGGTCTTCGCTCCTGATCTCCGCCATAGCCCGTACGACGGCCCTTACGGCACGCGGGTCGTTACGGCTGCCCCGGTTAGGCGGGGGCGCCACATACGGCGAATCAGTCTCGGAAAGGAGCGAGGTTAGCGGGGCGAACCGCACCACTTCGTCATAATCATGGGTAAACGTTAGGACTGCCGTATAGGAAAGAGTGAAACCCAGCTCGATGAGCGAACGCGCCTCTTCGACACCACCTACGAAGAAATGGATATCGCCGTGAAGGCGCTCGCCGTGCTCGCGTTTGTAGCTTCCTAAGATATCTATCAGGTCGTGGTACGCGTCCTGGGTTCCTTTCGAGGGTCGCGAATGAATCATCAACGGCTTGTCTGTTTCGATGGCGAGCTGCACATGCTGCTCGAATACTTCGCGCTGCTTCGGCTTCGACAGATCGACGTCTTCAGGACGGAAATTATCCAAGCCGCACTCCCCTATCGCGAGCACCTTCGGGTGCGAGGCAAGCGTACGGAACACGTTCATATCAAAAACTTCTTCCAATGTGTCATTCGGATGCAGACCGACCGACGCGAACAATGAATCGTGCTGTTCGGCGAGCGAGATCGCTTTTTCGCTTGAAGCATAGTCGACGCCAACCACGAGTCCGCCCACTTCCTGTTCAATCATCGACGCGATCAGCTCTTCACGATCCGCGTCGTACGCATCGAACTGTATATGGCAGTGCGCGTCGAAGTATTTCATCTTTGCACAGTATCATAAGCAAGACGGCAGCCCAGGGGGCTGCCGCTCTACGCTCTACCAGTGACCGTAATCCGAGACGTCCTTTTCGCCTCCACACGCGCACTTGACCAGACATTTGTCGCCGATAGTCATTTTCGTGAAGCAGAACGTGAATCGTCCGCCGATAGCCGTATGCCCATCGCGAATCGAGCAGGTTATGTCATGCTCTGCGTACCAGGCTTTGAATTCCGCCTGTTCAGCTTCGTTGAGGCTGAATGCGAAATGATTTTCGAATCCTTCCTCTAGTTTTGCGATTCTAGCAGTATCTGAGTCCGCCATTTCTCACCTCATTTGTTCATGCCTGAGAGCACTCTATAGACTCACGAAGGGTTATGCAAGCCGAGGAAAGAGATTCTCTGGCTTCTTGTTCTCGCGAAGCGAAGCGATTATCTCCTCACTCGTTTCCGGCATGTAGGGCGCCAGTTCATAGGCGATACGATGCACCTCATTCACAAGTATCTGTATCTGTTCTTTTCCTTTCTCCAGATCTTCTTTCACCGTATTAAACGGCTTTTCATTCTGGATTCGCTCATCAACCATACCGATCCGTTCCCAGATTTCATCGAGCGCTTTATTGAATTCAAATGCAGTCAGATATTTCTCTGCGGAAGAATACTGCGCGAACAGATTCATTTTAGAGTCAGCAGTAAGATGCGTCTCGGCGAGCTTCATTACGCGCGCCACAAGATTGCCGAGGCCGTTCACTAGGTTTGCGGTGTACCATTCGCCCAAACGCTCCCAGGTTATATCCGTATCTTCAACCGGGTGCACATGGCGAAGAAGCAGATAGCGCGTCGCCTCTGTTCCGTACTTATCTACCAATTCAAGCGGGCTGATGACGTTCCCGAGAGACTTGGACATCTTCACGCCGCCGGAATTGATGAAGCCATGATAGAAGACCTGATCCGTGTTCTTAATATTCGCGGACATGAGCATCGCCTGCCACATTAAAGACTGGAAACGCACCTGATCCTTCCCTGCCATTTGCAACGTACGACCTTCTTCCCAGTACATATGAAACTGTCCTTCAGCGTCTGCTGGCCATCCGAGCGTTGAAATATAGCTCGTGAGCGCGTCGAACCACACATACATGACCTGCGAGTCATCACCCGGTACGGGAATACCCCATGAGAGCTTTGCTGCTTCGCGCGAGATGCTGAAATCTTCGAGACCGCCTTGTACGAAATTCAGCGCTTCGGTACGGCGCCATTCTGGGATGATTACCTGATCACCTTCGAGGTACGTAACGAGTGCATCCTGATACTTCGAGAACCGGAAGAAATAATTCTCTTCGGTTATTTCCTGTGGCACAAGATTCGGATGCAGTACGCAGTGCTTGTCTTCGGTAAGCTCATGTTCTGTCTTGAATGCTTCGCACCCTACGCAATATAGTCCTGTATATGCTTTCTTATAGATATCGCCTGCGTCTGCACATCGTTTCCATATCTCTTGTGCAGCTTCGATATGTTTCGGGTCCGTCGTGCGAATGAACGCATCATTGGAAATGCTGAGCGCACTTTTCAAACGTTCGAATTCAGCGGCATTGCGATCTACATATGCCTGAATATCTTCCCCTGCTTTTTCTGCAGCCTGGAAGATCTTCTGGCCGTGTTCATCCGTACCGGTGCTGAAGAACACGTCTTCGCCGTTCAGACGCCACGTGCGTGCGAGCACATCCGCTTGCAGGAATTCAAGAGCATGGCCGATGTGCGGAACATCGTTCACATACGGAAGCGTGGTGGTAATGTAGCGAGCCATACGATAAATGCGAACGTAGCGTGCTTAGCCGTTAACGAGCGCAGCGGCTGACTTCTTGTGCTTTTCGTAATCTGTAAGGAATTCACGTAGCACCGCCGCGAACGGAACAGAAAGCAGAACGCCGAGGAAGCCGATAAGAGTGCCGCCTGCGATGAGCGCAAGTATTACGAGCAGCGGCGGGATGCCGACCACCTTGTTCACGACGAGCGGATAGATAAGATGTGCCTCAAGCTGATTGACGATTACATAGAGACCCGCGGCGTACAGCGCGAGGCCGATGCCGCCAGACGTGAACGCGATAAGCACCGCTGCGATGCCGGCGACGAAGGATCCGAAGATCGGAATAAGATCGAACAACGCAGCCATTACTGCAAGTAGCAGCGCGTAGGGCACGCCCATGATGAGCAGACCGAGATATATCGTGACGCCGATGAGCAACGAAAGCAGCAGCTGACCCTGCATCCATTGGCCGATCTTCTTCTGTGCGCGATGCCACAGATTCACGGCATACTCTTCCCGTTTCGAAGGAGTAACCAGGCGAATGAAATCTTCCACACCAGTATCCTGAAGCGCTAAATAGAATGAAAGTACGATAACAAGAACGAAGGAAAACAGGCCGCCGAATACTACGGACGCAAGTCGCAACGTCCCTTGTGACGAATCAACGAAGGCGGCACGATACGCGAAGATCGTATTCAGAACAGCATGCACCGTGCCACCATCCGTTGATATAGGTGCGAGGCTGGGAATATTCAGGAGCGGGAGATCAAAGCCAGCGAGATACTGCGGCAGTATCGTTACCAAGCCCTGCGCGTCAGCGAGTATCGGCGGAAGGAAGAAATAGACCAGGCTGAAGATACCGCCCAGCACAATAAGGTACATCACGATCACTGAAATGATACGTGGAATATGACGCTTCGCGAAAAACATGACGCCTGGCTCGATTGCCGTGGCTACGACGATAGCGGTAATGATCAAGAGCACCAGATCCCGAAGCATCCAAGCGACATAGGCGAGGACGGCGATGAAAATCGCCCGAATGAAGGTGCCGGAGGTAATTGAGATCGATGTGTGCTTTTCCATACCCCTATGCTAGCACAATGGCCGTATTACAGGCTCGTTCGGATGCGCTCTGCTGCTTCGGCAATGCTTACGCGTTCCTGTTCCCCGCTATCGCGATGGCGCAGCGTAACGGTATCGAGCAAATCAGGATTCTCTCCCAACGTATCGAAATCGATAGTGATGCAGAAGGGCGTACCGATTTCATCCTGACGACGATACCGCTTACCGATGTTGCCGTTGTCGTCCCACGCGATTGCCGGATGCACCTTCTGTAGCACAGCGCGAACTTCACGCGCCTTCGCCACGAGCTCTGGCTTGTTCTTCAGGAGCGGAGCGACCATCGCTTTGACTGGTGCGATCGCAGGCGGAAGCGCGAGGTACGAGCGCTTCTCTCCGCCAAGATCGTCTTCACGGTATGCGCTTAAGAGCACAGCAAGCAGGGTGCGATCAACGCCGAGTGATGGTTCAATAACGTGCGGAATGAATTTCTCTTTTAATTCTTCATCGAGGTACTCAAGCTTCGCGCCCGATGCTTCCTGATGCGCCTTCAGATCGAAATCACCGCGATATGCGAGGCCCCACAGTTCTTTGCGACCGAACGGATAGTCGAATTCAAAATCGATCGTGCGCTCTGAATAATGCGCGAGGTCTGCTTTCTCAACTTCGAGCTCATGTACTTCTGAAAGGCCGAGCGCTTTCGCGAACTCATGCATGAGCGCCTGCAATTCTGAGAACGCGTCCTTCCACCCTGATTCCTTTACGAAATATTCTATCTCCATCTGCTCGAGCTCGCGGAGGCGGAAGATGAAATCACGTGGCGCTATCTCGTTACGGAAGGCCTTCCCTATCTGCGCGATACCGAACGGCAATTTAGGGTGCATCGAATCCACGACATTCTTGAAGTTCACGAAGATACCACCGGCTGTTTCAGGCCGCAGATATACGGTCGCTGATTCGTCTTCCGTTGAGCCCGCCTTCGTCGCGAACATCATATTGAACTGACGCACTTCACCGAAGGTGTGTTCCTTTCCGCATGACGGACACTTTTCCGGATTCTCGAGCTGGTCTGCGCGGAACCGCTTCTTGCAGTTCGAACATTCGACGAGCGGATCAGAGAATCCGCTCACATGACCGGACGCTTCCCACGCTTTCGGATTCATCAGGATAGCGGCGTCTAGGCGATACATATCATCACGCATATCCACGAACATGCGCCACCAAAGATTCTTAATGTTGTCTTTCAGTACTGCACCCATCGGTCCGTAGTCGAAGGTTCCGGCAAGGCCGCCGTAAATTTCCGAGCCAGGGAAAATGAAACCGCGACGCTTGGCGAGCGCGACGATAGTTTCGAGAGTTACGTTGTCGGAAGAATTGGATGGTTCCATGAAAATTATTTAACCGTGTCTGAGACGAGCGCATCCGCGCTTGCCGTTACCTGCGCCTGCGTGAAGCGGTCGGTTCCGGTGAGCGTCTGCGTCGGAATCACTATAGGACTTGTACCTTTCTGCGAAACGCTTGGCAAGAGCGATACATTAAACGTGGCTGATGCGTTCGCCCCTGAGGCAAGGTCGCCGATAGCCCACGAGACCGTACGACTCGAATCATCATACGTTATCGGCGTCTGGCTGCCACTTACCTGACCGGTGAAGGTTACATAGGAAGGAAGGATCGTCGTGACTATCACGCCGCCGACGCTGTTGATCGAATTTACAGCATTCAGGGTTACGGTGTAGGTGGTCGGGGTATTCGGTGTCGGCGGAGTCGGGCCGGTCGCGTGCTGGATCTTCGAAGAAAGCGAAACGTCCGTTCCGATTTTCACCGTGCGCGTTGCGGTTGAAGTGAGTGTACCGCCTGTAGTACCGCCGCGCGTGCCGGTAACCATGAAATTAAGTATGACGGTTGGGTTTCGCACACCACTCCTCGGCGTGAACGAGAATGCGCCGGTACCGCTATCGTTCGGCTGCAGGAGCGCGAGATTCGGATTCGAATCCTTATCGAAGACGATAGTGTTATCACTCGAGCGATAGAATCCGTTCTGCGCAACGACCGTGTTCGGATCGAATGCCGTACCCGAGAATGTTACGGAAACCTGCGCATTCGCGACCGGGTCCGTAAGGCTATTGAGCCAGGAAACAGTCCCTTGCACCGGCTGCCCTGCTGGCACGGTAACCGGATCATCGCTCGCCCTATTAAGGGCAACCGTGAGACCGAGCAGCGGCTTCGCTATAGCGACGATTGCATCGCTGCTCATGTACGAAAGCCCCAGAGCAGCCGAGCCATCACTCTTCGCCGTGCCTGCCGTGAAGTGGAAGACCTGCTGATCCCCTTCTGAACCCGTGAGCGTCCCCGTAACAGTCACTATCTTTTCCTCGCCAGGCGCGAAGGTGCCGAGCGCGAAGTACGAACCGCTCGTCGCTGCCGGCGTCGCATTCGTCGCGACGAAACCGAATGGATATTGAGCGAGCAATGAAATATTAGAAAGCGCCGTCGTTGCATTTGAACGCACGGAAACACGCAGCGTTACGGGCTGTCCGCTCGTCACCTGCGTTACGCCCGTAACACCCACCGATACCGGCGAAGTGGTTACCGTAAGGATATAGTTCTGATCCTTCATCGTGGTCGCGTTGGAACCCGTCGTGTGATATTCGACGTGAATCGGAATCGTAAGCGCCTGGTTCTCTGCGCCGAAAAGCACAGCGCGTACCGTACGCTGTACTTCGGTGCCAGGCGCGATATCACCGAGCGTATCGGAATACTGGTCGAGCGCCTGATCCGTATTGTCTGCGTTGCGCGTGCCATCCGGAAGATTAACGGTGATGGTCGCTGCGTTCATCGGCACGGGGTTGTTGTTCTTTATTGAAATGAGAATCGGTACCGTATCCCCGCTCGCGATAGTGGTCGGTCCCTGCACATCAATCGTTACGTTCGACGCAGAAACGCTGCGGCCGCCGAAGACGATGAAGAGTGCCGCGATGATACCGGCGATCGCGAAGAACGCGCCAGCACCGATAAGGAACCAAAGCGAGAGCGGAAGCTTAGTGCGCGCCGGTTTGATGATAGGAGGGGGCGGAGGCGTCCACGCGCCCGTACTTGCCGGTCGGCCCTGCGAAAGGACTTCCGGCGTTACTGTCTGCGTCGGTTTCGGCGCGTACAATCGCGCGCGCAGCGTATCAAGAGGATCATTCCCTACAGCCATATGCCCATCAGTATAACGCGCGTCGCTGCTTGAGTAATCACCTTGCTCATGCATAATGCGCTTGGATCAACATTGTTCTGCTCGGGAGGGCATCATGACAAGAGCCTTAAGCGTACACATGCTTATGTATCCCACTGATATGTCTCCCTGGCCTCCGAAGCCAGCTGACACGACCGGTAAGTATCCCTGCAAGGCATCTGCCGGTAATCCTACGCGCTACGATAACTGCACTGACCTGAATACGATACCGCACCAGCAGAAACGCTTCTGCAAAGGATGCCGCTGCCCATGGAGAGTCTGTGTCGCCTGTTCGTCACAGCATGCCGCCGCGCCGGATATTCGGGAGATTGATCCTGAGACCGGACTCTGCAGATGGCATACGGAATTTGGCACTGAAGCGATTCGCCCTTCGGAAGAAATCCCAGAAATACGACGTAGAAGCATCTCGGCAATTAAACATATTGATGCCAAGCCTACGGATGATGATAACGACGAGAAATATGATGGTGCTTCTGCCGAGTTCGACGTCGAACTAGTCACTCACTACTCGTTGATCGCGCATGAACGCTTCCATGGGCGACGCCGATTAATCATGCGATATCTCGAACAGAGTGTAAGCCGAACGGAAATTGCGAAGCGTATTCGTACGCAGCCTGGTACGCTCGGCACCACGATTCTTGATATGGGTCGCATCTTGAAAGTCGACCTCAGTACGGTAGAGATGAGTTCAAAGACCGAATACATGTGCATGCTACTCATACAGATAGCGCGGCACATGCAAGAGAACGGTACCTTAGAAAAGGAAATGCCTCTGGAAGCATTCGTTCTGAGCGAAGAGCACATCGCCACATTTGCTGCGCGCATTGCGAATTTCAACTGTCGGTGGCGGAAAATCATCGAATACCTCGTACAAGGTAAAGATCGTCCCGAGATCGCGTTGATCATAGGACGCCCTGTGCGATCGGTTACGATCACGACTATCAAGATGGGTTTGGCCCTCAAGATACCGACCAGATTCATGCTGTCAGGTTCAAAAGCAGATTTGATCACAACGATTCTGATAGCTGCTGCAAAACATCCGAGCTCGAAAATTATGACCGAGTGAGGATTCCAAAATCGGGCGGGACGAAAGTCCCGCCCTTTTCTTTTTATATGTACTCTAAAGACCTGAAGCGGCGATGCCGCGATTTATGCGGGAGATGATGTCTTTACGATCAGCTTCAACAGCGGCACGTGTCGCTTCGCTGAAGTCTTCATCGCTTTCGCCCGGTATGACACCTGCATCTAAGCCGAGCGTTCGGAGTATGCGCAGCACAGCGAGACACTCTGCTGCATCCTGTTCTTCTTCGGAAAGATTCGCGAGCGAGCCGATGAAATTCGTATAGATAATGAATAGAGCAGGATCGTTCACTTCGCCGCGTACGAAACGCAGCATGAGCTCCGCGACGCGTCCGGCACGGACGCGTGCCTTGAACGGAAGCGCACGAGACCAGTCGCGCGCAAGGATACTACCCGCTAACCGCCAGCCCTCCTTCCCTTTTAGCAGAGTGACATCCGATTCTGCGAGCGTTTGCAGGCCAGCACTCATCTTCGCGCCTGGTTTGCGCAGCCCCTGGCTGCGCGCGCGTATCACACCGAAGTCGCCGGTGAGCAAGGTAACGAGCGAACTCGCTTCCGAAAGCGGAAATCGTGCGAGCGCTATCGCTGCTGTGGTGTATTTATGCCGCATCGAGAGAAACAGCGAATAGTATCTTCCCTGTCGAAAGGTCTGCTGCATAGGGAACGTCGGATGGTGCGTCGAAGGTAAGAGATGTTGTTCCGCTGATAGATGTACCTTCGAGTATCGTGCGCGCATTTTCAGAAACCTGTACGGAAACAGAATCCTTCGGAGAAAGATTCATGGTCTTGCGGGCGTCGGCGAGTGCGCGCATGAATGCACGCACGTCGCCTTCGCGAATGAGTTCAAGAGTGAGTTCAAGATCAAGCGTTACCTCTTCCTGTTCTGCAAGTACTTCCTTTACGTTCACTTCTTCGGCAAGTATCTCTACGAGCTCGCTGCTAAGGCCGCCTGGAATAGAAAGTTTGGCGAGTGGCTGACGCACGACGATGTTCGCTTTCTGGCGGAGCTGAAGCGCTTGCGAAGCAAGCGCTCGCACGCGTGCCATTTCTTCAATCAACTCCTCATCTACTTCCGTGGCAAGCGGCCACGAAGTGAGGTGCACGCTCTCTGGTTCGTCTTCCACGCGTACGGCGCGATATACATATTCCGCAGTGAACGGAGCGAATGGCGCCATGAGTTTTGCCGTGTCAGAAAGAATGGATCGAAGCGTACTGAGCGCGAGCTGCGCATCTTCCCCGCCGCGCATGCGGTCGCGCGAGCGACGAACATACCACTGTGAAAGATCACCGATGAATTCACGCAACTCGCGTGTTGCCGTAAACAGATCGTATGCATCGAGTGCAGCCGTCATACGTGCAGCAGTCTGTGCGAAGCGCGCGCGTATCCAGCGATCCACGACGTGCGTACTCTCTTTTGCTTCCTTCGCCATATCCGCATCCGCATACGACTCATAGAATGCGAGCGCGTTCACGAATGGATTGAATACCTTATTCGCCACTTCCGTGACGGTCTTCTCATCGAAACTCTTGGAGTCCCCAGGCTGATTCACGCTGTACATCCAGAAGCGAAGCGTGTCTGCGCCCCAGCGTTCTATCGCCTCCCACGGATTTACGATATTGCCCTTACTCTTACTCATCTTCGCTCCCTTTTCGTCCAGCAAGTGGCCGAGACAAATAACGTTCTTATACGGCGTACCGCGGCCCATAAGCACGCCCACAGCGAGCAGCGTGTAGAACCAGCCACGAGTCTGATCTATCGCTTCTGAAATAAAATCTGCAGGATACCCGTTCCCTTCTATCCATTCCTTGTTCTCGAACGGATAGTGATCTTCTGCGAATGGCATCGCGCCAGAATCGAACCACACATCCATCACTTCCTTCACGCGCTTCAGTTCAGTACCAGTATCAGAAAGAAGCACGACGTCGTCGATATACGGGCGATGCAGATCGAGCTCGTATGAATCGTTGTGCGGAAGCGGAATAAAGGTAAGTTCTTTCGGCGTCGCGTAGGTCGGCAACTTGTTGCCGACCATACCGCGTGAACCCGATGCGTCCGCCACCTCAGCGACAGCCATTGCCGCCTCGAAGCCGACACCGTGCGTAACGATGAGAATATTTTCATTCGTATATTTCTGCTCGAGCTCATACATGAATGAACCGAAACGGTTCTTCACATCCTGATAGCTTTCGCCGCCGGGGATGCGATCTGTGTAGCCGCAGGTATCGCGATACTTCTTGAACTCCTCGAGAGCCTTTCCATTGAAATCTCCGAAATCGAACTCACGAAGACGCTCATCGGTATGAATCGATGATGCAGAGAAATCGAGCACTTCCGCCACGGCAGCAGCGGTCTCGCACGTGCGTGTAAGCGGCGACGCAAAGATCTTCGTTATATTCGCATCCTTCAATTGTGCGCCGCCGGCAGCTGCCTGCGCGCGGCCGTTCTCAGTAAGCGAAGACGGAAACGTCGCATCATCTTTCGTCGCGATCGATTTCAGATTGTGCTCCGACTCCCCGTGGCGCATTACGAAATACTTGTTGCCGCTCTTCTTCACGCGCTGTTTCAGTTCTTCAACCGAGCCGATCATGACGCGCTCAGTTCCGTCTGCATTCTCCCAAATAGGGAGCGGCGTTCCCCAATAGCGTTCACGTGATATCGCCCAGTCCTTGTCGCCGGCAAGCCACTCCCCCATGCGGCCATCGCGAATATGCGCCGGCTCCCAATTCACCTTCTGATTCTCTGCAACGAGCGTCGGGCGCAGATCGCTCATGCGGATGTACCACGAATCACGTGCGTAATAGATGAGCGGTGTCTTGCAGCGCCAGCAGAACGGATAACTGTGCAGATGATTCTCTTGTGAGAAGAACAGATTACGCTTCTTGAGGTCGTCGATGATATCCACGGCGAGCGTGGGCTTTCCGTTCTCGTCAGCTTCCTTAACAAAGCGGCCTTCAAGGAATCCTGTTCCTGGAACGAACGTACCATCCGGCGCGACTAGATGTACCTTCGGCAAGCCGACTTTCGTGCCGAGTTCGAAATCTTCCTGCCCGTACATTACGGCGGTGTGCACGATGCCCGTACCATCTTCGGTCGTAACGAAGTCTGCAGCGTACACCTTGAACGCATTCTCGAATTTCGGCTTCTCTGTTTCCGAAGCGAGCGCTTCTGCGAATGGATAGAGCGGCTTATATGATTTACCAATTAATTCATTCGTACTCATAGAGCCGATGTGATTCCATCCTTCAGGCAAGACTTCTTTTCGCGTATTCGCAAGAACTACTTTCTCGCCGTCTTTTTCATACACGGCATACTCGATGTCCTTCCCTACGGCGAGGCCTACGTTTCCAGGCAGCGTCCACGGCGTCGTCGTCCACGCAAGAAGATACGTACCAGGCTCATCAACGAGTTCGAACTTCACCGTAACGGAAAGATCTTTCACGTCTGCATAGCCCTGCGCGAGTTCGTGCGTTGAAAGCGCAGTGCCGCAGCGCGCGCACCATGGAAGCACTTTGTAGTCCTTATATATACGACCATCATCGCCGATCTTCTTGAAGATCGACCAGACCGATTCCATGTACGGCGCGTTGAAGGTGAAGTACGCCTTCGATTGATCCACCCAGTAGCCGACACGGTCGGTGAAGCGCGCCCACTCTTCTATGTATTCAAAAACGCTCTCACGGCACTTCTTATTGAAAGCAGCGATCCCATATACTTCGATATCCGGCTTTCCCTTGAAACCGAGCTTCTTCTCAACCTCGAGCTCAACCGGAAGGCCATGCGTGTCCCAACCGGCACGACGCGGCACATGATAGCCGTGCATCGTCTTGTATCGCGGAATGGCATCCTTGAAGGAACGTGATTCCATGTGGTGCACGCCGGGGCGGCCATTCGCTGTTGGCGGTCCTTCATAAAAGATGAAATCACCTTCGGTGGCCGGCTTTTCAAGCGACTTCTCGAAGATATGGTTCTCCTTCCAGAACGCCAGGATCTCTTCCTCGCGCTTCACTGCGTCGGTCTTTTCTGGGGTCTCGCCGGTTTCAGCCATGTTCTATTCATCCTATCGTTCACCGTATAAAAAGGAAATGGCCCAGCCACGCGTACGCGGCTGGACCATATTCGTTTGTTTGCTCGGAACGCTATGCGCTCCGTTCAAGCGCCTGCTTGTGGACTTCTTCAGCGAGGATAGCGCCGGCTCGCACAGATCCCTTGCGGCGCTCTTTCTCAGAGCGCGCCATGGTGGCCGGGAAGTCGACGATCATGGTGCCTTTCCGCGCTCGCGTGATGAACGTCATCAGGTAGAACTTCGGCGAGTACTGGCCGTTCGCGATGCCCTGAACGAGAACTTCAGCATCGCGCCTGGCCTGCGCCTCAGGAATCGGAGGCCGCGCCGCAGCGCCGGCCTTGATGCAGAGTTCGTGAGGTTCGAGACCAAGCGTCCGCATGACCACGCGATAGTCCATGTGGGACTGCGACAGGATTTTCCCCTTCGGAAAAGAAAGCTTTTTTAGCGACAATGCACGTCTCCCTTTTGCTGCCCTGAATTGAACAGTCTGTTGACTACCTTAGCATTTGTTCGTATTTTTTGCGACCTACATTTTCTCGGGTGCGGGGATGGCGAGAAGAGCGAGACCATTCTGCATCGTCGTGGTGAACGCGCTCACGAGGGCGAGGGTGTTCGCTTCGTCGATGCTGCCGATGATCTTGCCGGTCATATAAAAGGAATTCCATGCGCTGGCGAGCTGCGTTAGGTAGGTGGTGAGAATGTGCGGCGCACGGAGCACTTCAGCACGCCTGACTATTTCAGGGAAACGAGTGATAAGGCGTGCGAGGAGCGGGATGTCGTTCGCGAAAGCAGGTGAAGCCGCAGGCTTCACCTCCGACGCTGCGAGTATTGAATTGGCACGCACCAATGCGTACTGCAAGTACGGTCCTGAATCGCCTTCGAGCGAAAGAGACTTCTCCATATCGAAAATAATGTCACCGCCGGCAGACTGGCGAAGGATCATGTATTTGATAGCACCGAGCGCGACCTGTTCGGCAATGAGCGGATCTTCGTTCTTCTCGCTTGCGCGCTCTATAACATCACGAATGAGCTCTTCCGCCTTGATCACATTCCCTTCGCGTGAAGACATCTTCCCTGTCGTGAGCTTCAGGAAGCCATGCGCGATATGCGCCATTTTGGAAGATAGCTGCGGCGCGAAGTCCGCGAGCGCAGCGAGCAGGATAACGAAGTGGCCGATCTGTTCTGCAGCCGTGACTATGAATACCTGATCCGGCTGTACATGCTCTTCTTTCCAGAATGCGAGACCGATGTCTTTTGCTTCATACGTTGGCGTGCCGCGCGAGGTTATAAAAACGAGCGTATGCAATCCTTTCTTCTCTCCTTTGTATATGACCGCTCCTTCGCTTTCTTCGAAGACGCCGTTCGCGAGTTCGTCCTTAACGATACGCATGCCTATAGGCGTTACTTCGCTTTCGAATATCGTGTAGTCGAACTTCGTGCCAAGGCGCGCCCAGAGCGTGCGGTATGCAGCGAGCGAAACTTCCCTGCCGTGAAGCCATGCATCATGCAGTGTACGTTCTTCACCAACGAGCGAAGCGGAGTCTTTTTCGTTCATCACGTAGATTTCTGTGTTGAGCGCATCGATCTCTGCTTTCGCTTTCTCGCTTTCCTCGTACGCACGCGAACCGTGCGCATACGCCTTGCCGATATCTTCTGATGTCGCCGTTTCAAGCGAGCCGCTATCGCGAAGTCCCCATATCGCTTTCGCAACATGCGGGCCGACATCGCCGCCATAGGTATCGCGCAGCACCGTTGCACCGGATGATTCCATCAGACGCGAAACTGATTCGCCGATGATAGTGCTCATCAAATGACCAATATGCATCTCTTTGAACGGGTTCGGGTTCGAATACTCGATCATGATGCGCGCGCCAGCGCGCGCATCGCTCTTCCCCCATCCCTCACCCTTTGCTTCTTCAAGTGTGGCGCCCACCGCCTGCGGAGAAAGAGTGATGTTTATGAATCCAGGGCCGGCCACTTCGATACGCGAGGCGTCTTCGCCGAGCGCATCCTGAAGCGCGGGCACGAGCTGCTCCGCCACTTCCTTCGGGCTTATGCCAAGCACTTTGCTCGCGGCTAATCCAGCGTTAATTGCGAAGTCGCCGTGCGAAGGGTCTGCCGGCCATTCCACAGCGAAATTCACCTCGCCTGCGCCGAGTTCAGCCAGCTTCTTCTGTACGATTCCGCGAATGCGCTCTTCCATACGCCGACTATAGCAGAATTACCCGCACCCCGTCTTTAACACTCGTATGAACCTGCACAACCTGTTCCATCATTCTTACGCGGCGTACCTTCAATATCCCCCGGGAAACCTGCATCTCCTGTGGGAACGCGGTTCGTAAGACCTGTGGTCACATTCGGCTTATACCAACCAAGACCTGTGCCGTTACCAGCCCAGCCTCCCGTCCACGCGGTATTCCCGTTATTCGCCATGAAGGTGAACGTGCTCTGGCTATACCCTGCACTGCTCGTGTTTCCAGGGAGGCCAAGATAATCGGCCTGTGTTTCAGCGAATCCAGGAGCGGCGCCTGAATCGATACCGTTCGGCCCTGTAACATCCCCAAGATCACCAACGCCGAAGCGCATACGCCAGTTTCCTACGCGTGCACCGCACAGCTGACCCGTATTGAATGCCGAGATGCTTGCCGTCGCTGTCGCTCCGGTTCCATCACCCGTAATTGTTACGGTAGGCGCACTTGCGTATCCTTCACCTCCGGTATTCCCGCAGACCGTCGTATCGAGCGTTATGGTCGAGACCGCGCCACCTGAAAGATTCGCGTGAGCAAGCGCCGTCACGTCATTAGCGCTACCGCTTGGATTTCCGACCGTTACCGTAGCAGTGGTGTACCCGCTACCGCCAGCCGTTACGGTTATGGTGGTTACGAAACGATCCAATGGGTTCGAGAAATAATCACCCTTGCTATAGCGATCGAAATCAATATTGAACAAATCATTCCCCGTTTTTAGTACACTCGTAGTTCCCAGGCTGTTGTAATACATATTCGTGCGATTTCCTGTCGTCGTATTGTATTGACGAAGTAAATTCGAGAACGTTGTTATGTCGTCATCTGCACCGAAACTGAACGCAGGCGAGACGCTGCTTGAACCGACTTCTTCAAACACATTCTGTACGAATGCGACATTGTTTCTTGAAACGAGACCGCCGGTCATGGCAACGATTTGCGCATTGTTGACGTTCATCATCTTGTTGAACGCTATCAGCAAGCTTGGCTCAGTTACACTACTGATACGCATTGCTGACATAACGTTGCCGAGAACCGTATTAGGAGCTACGATCGCAGAGCTTCCAGGAATTCCCAATACTGTGGAACCGAATTCCGTCGCGGTCTCTCCTGTTGCGCCGAAACTACTGAGAATTCTTGAGTCGCCGAGAGATTCGTCGATATACGAATTATAGTATTCGCGCCAACCGATCTGGTTAGTCCACGCGCTCACGGCTGCTTGTGTCTCGTCCAGCCACGAGCCTTGAAATATATTGTGCGCGAGCACGGTTCCCGAACCGGTGTCCGGCCCTGCGATAACCGTTTTATTTGATGCGTTATCAGTGAATTTCAGATTCTTGAAGAACGTCGTATTTCCAGAAATATTATTCGTTGAAGCATCAATATCCGTATCGGCAGCGCTGTGTCCTGGTTCCGCTGAAATAACCATATAGGTAGAACAGTTCGTCGGAGCATCGAGCGCGAGACTTCCGGCGAATCCCGTCGTCGTACCTGCTTTCAAATATATGATTCCGCCGCAGGCGTTATTGTGGCCATCATTCGCGTTGTAGTAGGTCTTAATAGCATCTGCAGCATTCTTTATGTTGGCATAATATGCCGTCGTACCCGGGTCGGTCGCCGTCGTTTGTACTGCAGGGCTGGCGCCTGCACCAGCCGGACTCACCCACGCATATATCGGTACATACTTGTCGTTCTTATCGTTGAGAATCTGCAGGCTCTTTAGTGTTGGCGTAATGACGCTCGCAGCCACCGGAATACCGTCAGCGCCCTGAGACGTGTCGAGCGTGATGGTGCCGAAATTACTATACGCGACGGCCTTCACGGTGGTGGTTCCTTGCGCAAGCGTATCCATTTCAGCACTGGAGAATGTTGCTGCATATACGTATACAGGGTCACCAAGCGTTACCTTCACCGTGCCGTTAGCCGTTGCGTTCGTGTTCAGCGTCAATTGCGTTGGGGAATCCACAGAACTGATCCTTGGTTCACCAATACCTACGCCAGAAGCAGTACCCGTACTAACCGTCGTATACATTCCAGCGATCATACCCGTCGTGCTACCGCAGGAAGTGAGCACCGCAGAACCGCTCGTTGCCGTACAGGTCGTTGAGGTTAGATACGTAGATTGCGTCATCGTAGAAGTCGTATGGCTTACTGATACGCTGCCGTCAGTAGCGGTGAATGTCACTGAAGCCACTTGCCCGTTATTACGGGGGAACTTACTTACGACTGAAAATTCAACAGTGAAGGGCGTTGTGGACGCGCGACGCAAATTAGTTGGCGTTACCCATGCGCCAATAGGACGATACTCACCTACTGTAGAGTTGTTCGTTGCCGCGAGTGTGGTAACCGCTGCGGTAGAGGTGCTGTGCGTATACCATCCAGAGAGACCCGTCAGCGTCACCGTATCGGTAGGAAGAATATCGTCAGAGAGTAGTACGGTCGTCGTTAGATTCCCGCCACTCGCCGTTTCGGTCGTCGTAGCTCCATTAGGGTATGGGAATCGGAATGGCACGGTTCCAAGTATCGAACGACTAAGCGTCGTGGCGTTTCCAGAGGAATCATATCCATGCGTAGAAACATTGAATGTGAGTTCGGGGTCGATTCGGGCGTAAGCGCGTACGTGCCGCGTGACGTAAGACCCTTCACGGTGATGTCGGCAAGATAGCCGCTCGATTCTATCGATACGCCGGTAACCGTTCCGTCTGCCACTACTCCTGAAGAGGTGGTGACTGTCTGATCACTTGAGGTCGCGAGATTGCCAGATGCATCTGCTGCCTGAATTTGGAAATGATACGTAGTAGCTGCCGAGAGACCCGTCAATGTAATGGAGTGCGAGGTCGCAAGAGTAGAAGAACTCGAAGCGGTTCCATACGCGATGCTCGTGCCGTATGCAATCGTTGAAGAGGCATTCTCGTTCGTTGTCCACGTTATGGTTGCGCCAGAAGAACTGGAAGAAGTAGCTATTGAAGAGATAATCGGCGGAGTCGTGTCTGGTGCTGATGTCGTAATGAATGTGAGATCGCTCGAGGTCGCCACATTATTCGATACGTCTGCTGAGGCGACTTGGTAGTGATACGTCGTAGCGGCAGTGAGCCCCGTAAGGGTTACGGTGTGAGATGTAACAAGAGCTGCAGAGGTAGAGGCAGTTCCGTATACAGACGTTGTTCCGTAATTCACCGTGGACGACGCGTTCTCATTCGTGGTCCACGTGATGGTTGCTCCCGTTGAAGTAGTCGAAGATGCAATCGAAGAAAGCACTGGAGCAGTATTGTCGACCGTTACCGTTATTGGTGAAGATGTCGCAAGATTGCCCGCAGCATCGCGCGCAACCGCAAGAAGCGTGTGTGAGCCCGTCGATGTGGCCGTTGTGTTCCATGTAATGGCGTACGGCGCAGAAGTGTCTTCAGCACTAAGAAGCGCGCCATCAAGTTTGAATTGAACGCCCACGACAGCCACATCGTCTGAGGCAGAAGCAGTAACTGCGACCGAGGTACCCGAGACGGTACTGCCGCCGGCGGGTGCAGTGAGAGCAACGGTCGGTGGCGTTGTGTCTGGTGCAGCAGACGTAGTCACGGTTTGGTCGCTTGAGGTTGCTAGATTGCCCGACGCGTCCGCAGATTGAACTTGGTAGTGATACGTAGTGGCTGCTATGAGGCCGGTGAGCGTAATGGAGTGCGAAGTCGCAAGAGCAGAAGAGCTGGAAGCAGTGCCGTATGCGCTGCTCGCGCCGTATGCAACCGTGGAGGATGCATTCTCGTTTGTCGTCCACGTTATCGTTGCAGTGCTTGCTGTTGGGGAGCTCGCAATTGCTGAAATAGTTGGAGGCGTTACGTCAGGTGCTGCCGTTGTAGTGAATGTGAGATCCGAAGACGTAGCGACATTGTTCGATGCATCCGCTGACGCAACCTGGAAGTGATAAAGAGTTGACGCAGCAAGTCCGGAAAGAGTGATTGAGTGCGACGTTATCAATGTTGCCGTAGTAGATGCAGTGCCATAGGTGCTGCTCGTTCCGTAATTCACCGTGGACGACGCGTTCTCATTCGTGGTCCATGTGATGGTTGCTCCCGAGAACGTCGGTGAAGAGACAATCGAGCTAAGCACAGGCGGTGTTACATCAAGAGTGGCCGTGGTGGTCACGGTGCGGTCGGTCGACGTGGCAAGGTTGCCCGAACTATCCGCAGATTGAATCTGGTAGTGATACACCGTAGACGCCGTAAGGCCGGTGAGCGTAATGGTGTGCGAGGTGACAAAGGGTGACGACGAAGACGCAGTGCCATAGCCGGTAGTAGTGCCGTATGCAACCGTGGAGGATGCAGCCTCATTCGTGGTCCATGTAATAGTGGCTGCCGTTGCGCTTGAAGTGCTCGCTATAGAAGAAATGACCGGAGGCGTTATGTCGGGAGCCGCGCTGGTTGTAAATGTCTGGTCTGCTGAGTACGCAGTATTTCCTGAGGAATCAGCAGTACGGATACGAAAATGATACGTAGTAGCTACGGTAAGTCCGGTGATCGTAACGGAATGCGAGGTGACAAGCGAAGTATCTGGTGTTGTCGTTGCTCCATATGAAGAGGTTGTTCCGTATGCGACATCTGAATCTGCAGATTCGTCCGTAGTCCACTGTATAGTCGCAGAGGTAGTACCCGGAGTTCCTGATGATATGGCTGAGACGACAGGTGGAGTCGTATCAGATGGAGGCGCGCTCTGACTACTTCCACCCCCTCCCCCGCTACCCTCCGAAGCTCCAGATGAAATACCTCCATTGGCATTCGTAAATTCAGGGTGTGTCGACGCCGTTCCGGATGAAGAGCCGCTTGATACCGTAACGAGCACGGCACGGGTCAATGGGCCGACAGTGCCGACGCTTGGGAGGCCGTGGGCGGCCTGAAAGGCCGCTACTGCATTCTTCGTAACCGCACCAAAATACCCCGTGATTGTCGGATACGTATAAAAACCGGCGTTTTTAAGGAACTGCTGAAGAGCACTGACATCTGTACCTGTTGAACCGGTATCGAGTATACGCGTAAGTACAAGAGTGGGAGCAGATTCCGGTGCAGAGACCGCTATACCTGGTGCAGATGCTGCTATTCCAGTATTCAAAAGGTTAAGAGTAATCGGACCAACCAGACCGATTGATGAAATGTCATGGGCGGCCTGAAAGGCCGCCACCGCATTCTTCGTAACCTGTCCAAAATATCCGGTTATGTTTGGAAACGTGTAAAAACCAGCATTTTTGAGGAATTGCTGGAGTGCAGAAACGTCCGTACCAGTCGAACCAACTGAAAGCGGGCGGCCAAACGTTGCGGCGTGGGAGTGTGCCGGGACACAAAGCAACAGTGCAAATAATGTTGCGCCGATAAAGCGCCTAGAACAGTTCCCTCTTTCCATTGTTTTAGTATAGCAATTTCACTTGGTATCAAAACCCTACCCGCCTTCCCAGCAATCTAGGACTGATCTTTCAGTATGTGGTTCTTCATGATTTCCATGATATCCGCATACTATGTTCATTGGATGAATATCAAAGACAAAATCATAATCGTTACGGGAGCATCAGAAGGAATCGGCTTAGCGGCTGCGCACGAGCTCGCGAAGCGCGGCGCAATCGTCATTCTTAGTGCTCGTTCGAAAGACAAGCTTGATCAGGTTGCTGCTGAAATTCCGGGTTCGCTCGCCATCGTTGCAGATATGACGAAGCCGAAAGATATCAAGAACCTCATCGCTCAAACTAAGGACAAGTTCGGACGTATCGACGTACTTATTAATAATGCGGGCCGTGGCTATCAGCAGCCGATCGAGACAATTGATCTGGATGAGTACCGCTCGGTCATGGAACTGAACGTGTTCAGCGTGCTCGAAGCGATGCAGCTCGTGATTCCTATCATGCGTGAGCAAGGCGGTGGCGCTATCGTGAACATAAGCTCGATGGTCTCGAAGAATTATTTCCCTCGCCTCGCCGCATACTCTTCTACGAAATACGCGCTCAATGCCCTTACCCTTACGGCACGTGCGGAGCTCGAGGAAGACAAGATCGTCGTGAGCGCGTTCCATCCGAAGATGACGGCGACGCAATTCGGCGCGAATGCATCCGGCAACAAATATGATTCTCACGCAGGTCGCCCGGGCATGACGGTTGATACTGCTGAACTGGTCGCTGAAAAGATCGCCGACCTTATCGAATCCGGCGACGCTGAGTCGATGATGTAACTAGAGTGCGTTCTCGACGAAATTCTTGATGCTGTAGAGTTCGCGGCTCAAATGCTCGTTCCCTTCTATCACTGAATCCTCGGTGAGGTGAAAGTCGAGCGCGAGCTTCTCCTTGTATTCGAAGCGGCCTTTCTCTTCGATCTTTTCCTCAACGTATTCAAGCTGCGTAAGGATATCCTCGAGGCGAGGGTCGTCTAAGTGCTGCGCGCGGTACGCCTGCAGGTGCACCAGCACGTTCGCGATGCGTTCCAGCATCTGCTCGGCCACTTCGTCATGCATCTCTTTCATGGGTGCACTATACCAAAATCAGCACCCGAGCGGGTGTAGGATTCATCTGGGACAATAATGGTCTTTGTTCAAGACTGAAAAAATAGCCCGGGGAGGGCGTCATGCTAATACAAGAAGAGTCTCTTTTCGTAACGCCTCGACCGATCGGCCACAAGGATGTTCGGATTCGGCTCATCATCGAGCAGTTCCCCTACGACCACGACCGGGTCAAACGTTGGAACGATATGGGGTTTGAACAGCGGTATCTTTCATACGCTGCTTCTCATCCCAGCCAAACAATCTTTCTGAATGACTTCGATGGAATGACGGAGCTTCTCGTTTCTATCCTCACCCATGAGCTGATCGAGAAAGCTGCGGCGTAATCGTCTGAAGAGATATACAAAGAACGCTCCGCCTTTCGACGGAGCGTTTCTCGTTTTACTTTTTATATGAATGACTCGGGAACCGGGTGAGCTTCTGCGAGTTCCTTTATCTTTCCTTTCGCCTTCAACGCATTCGCTTCGTCGCGATTCTTCAGCACGTCGAGCATGATCGTCGCAACCTCTTTCGCTTCTGCTTCCTTGAAACCGCGTGTGGTCATGGCAGGAGTGCCGAAGCGGATGCCGGAAGGATCGAATGGCTTGCGCGTATCGTTCGCGATCGAATTCTTGTTGAGCGTCATTCCGGCTGTGTCGAGCAGCGTCTCCGCTTCCCCGCCGCTGATGCCGAGCGAACCGAATACGTCAGCGAGTATCAAATGGTTATCGGTGCCACCACCTATCAAGCGCACGCCGCCTTCTTGAAATACTTCTGCCATTACTTTCGCATTCGCGACGACCTGATGCGCGTATGTCTTGAACGATGGATCGAGCGCTTCCTTGAAGGCGACAGCCTTCGCCGCTATCTGGTGCATGTGCGGGCCGCCCTGAAAGCCTGGGAACACGCTGCGATCTATAAGGGTCGGAAGATTGTCGATCGTTTTCTCTGGAGCGCGAAGCGGTGTTGATACCGTTCCTTTCGAAAGGATCATCGCACCACGCGGACCACGGAGCGTCTTGTGCGTGGTGGTGGTCATTATCTGGAAGCCATGATCGAACGGGTTCTCTGCGGCACCTCCGGCAATGAGTCCTGCGATATGCGCGACGTCTGCCATCGCCACTGCACCCACTTCCTGCGCGATAGCTGAGATCTTCGCCCAATCAATGGAGCGTGAGTATCCCGAGAAGCCGCCGAGGATTATTTTCGGCCGTTCCTTGAGGGCGATCTCGCGCATCTCGTCATAATCTATTTCGCCAGTGTCCGGATCCTTCATGCCATAGCGCACGAACTTGAAGAGCTTCGCCATGTACGTTACGGGCGAGCCGTGCGTAAGATGCCCCCCATGCGCGAGATCCATGCCCAGGATCGTGTCGCCGGGTTCGAGCCATGCGAAGTATGCGGCGATGTTGGCACTAGCTCCGCCCAGCGGCTGCACGTTCGCATGATCAGCACCGAAGATTTTCTTCGCGCGCTCGATAGCGAACAGTTCGATCTGGTCCGTGAATTCCTGACCGCCATAATAGCGCTTGCCCGGATACCCTTCCGAATACTTATTCGTGAGCGCGCTGGCCATCGCCTCGCGCACCGCTACCGATACGTAATTCTCCGAAGGGATGAGCTCGAGCCCTTCGCGCTGACGCTTCTCTTCCCCTTCGATAAGGTCGTAGAGGTCGGTATCTTCGTTCTGCAGGTGCGGATACTCCATTGCAGCCATAGTACCTTCCCTCCTAGCTCACTCCAAATCTGTGAATTCACTTCAGCTATAGGTATGAGCTAGTATGGTGAAACGCGTATGACTAACCCGAACGAATCTGCACCTCCGCCGCCTGTTCCTGTTAAGAAGATCGGTCCGCTGTTTGAACCCGCACGTTTCAAAGATACGAAAGATCCCTGCATCGCCTTCGACGGTACCACCTGGCACATATATGGTTCAGGCGGCGACTCCATACGTGAAGAGTGGGAAATATTGCATGCAACTGCGCCAAGCATCGATGGCCCGTGGACGGAACAAGAACCTGCAAGATTGCGCGGCGTCGAGGGGCCGCATGTCGCGGCCCCGAGCGTCATTTATGATACAGACGATAAGCTCTTCCACATGGCCGTGCAGAAAGATTTTATGGATGTCGGCGGCGACATCGCGTACCTCGTTTCTGCAGACGGCCACACGTTCACGAAGATGCGCACGCTCGTTACGCCTAAGGGAGAAAATGAAGCAGGATTGTATGATCCTCATTTCGCCGTCGTGAAAGGAAAAAAATACATGGTGTATTCCGGCGTACCTGCTGCGCTTCAGCAACCCGGTCAGGCATTCGTGCCGCAGCCCGACGTGTATCTTGCACGCAGCAGCACGGATCGATGGGCCGGTTTCTGGAAACGTATGAAAGCGATCCTGCGACACGAAGACATAGCCTGGCATCACAATCGCCGCGAGCATCCTGACTACGAATGGGGTATCGAAGGACCACAGATCCTTGAGCTGCCGAACGGCCAGATACTTCTTAATGCGGCATGCTTCGTTGAAGAGGGTCCGCGCGGCGAACGTCAGCGCGTATTCTTCGCTCTCGCGAACGACATAACGGGGCCGTATACGAGTCTCGGCCCTGTCCTCCCTACTACCGGTGCCGATCTTCCTGATTGGGAAAATGGCGAGAACGGGCATGCGAGCGCGATCGTGCACGAAAGCTTGCTCTATCTTTTCTATCAGGCGCGCTCAAGAAATAATCCTGTACCGAATGAAAATAATTGGCGCTACGGAGTCGCGGTGTTCGATCTGAAGGATTTGAAACTATAGAAGCGTTGCTACGTGCGCAGTGATTTCTGCGCTGATGTCATTGATGGAGCGCATCGCTCCATCTTTCTCGCACATGATGACGTGCCAGTTCGATTCATGCGATGAAAGCCAGTTCGCGGTTTCATGACTACGTTCAAGATACTGACGATCTTCTTCCACCGTATCCTTGCCGCTTTCGCCGATATGCTGATTTTTCGTCGCGCGCTTTTCAGAAAGAAGCGTGAGGCTTCGCTCAACCGGCACGCGTAAATAAATGATCGCGTCAGGGCGTGGAATACCGAGCACATCGAACTCCATCTTGTCGAGCCACGCTAGGAATTCTGTACGAGAGGAACTATCTTCGATCTTTCCGCCTTGATGGATCTGATTCGAGCTCGCGTACCTATCCGCGATAACCACCTTCCCTTCCGCCAGTGCCGTGCGTACGCGCGGCGCGCTTTCTAGCCTGTCGAGCGCATAGAGCGTCGAAGCTACCTTCGGATCCATGTGCAGAAAGTCTCCATGCTTCCCTGCCAGGCATTCGCCGACGAAGCCGCCGAAGAAATTCTGCTCGTATGCCGGAAAGTCCACCACCGTATAGGCCACCCCTTTGCTGCCTAAATACTGTGCCAAACGTTGAGTCTGGGTGGCTTTACCCGAGCCATCATTGCCGTCGAGCACTATGAACAGGCCTTTTTCCATACCCTTAGTATACTGGGTACATGGAACAGGCCTACCTCGACGCCCTTAAGAACATCCGTGAGAACGGTATCGACCGTGAAGGTCGCAATGGAAATACGCGCGCACTATTCGCCATTCAGATTCGATCGAACTTAGAGGACGGCTTCCCTGCGCTCACCACGAAGAAACTCGCATTCAAAGCAGTGAAGAGTGAACTGCTCTGGTTTCTTGAAGGATCGAACGATGATAATCGCTTGAAAGAATTGAACGGTTCAGAAAAAACTATCTGGACTGCGAATGCCGAAGCAGATTATTGGACGCCGAAAGCGAAATTCGCAGGCGACCTCGGCCGCGTGTACGGCGTGCAGTGGCGCAAGTGGCAGTCACCGGATGGCAGTGTCGTTGATCAGATCGCGCGCGTCATCGACAAAATCAAGAATGATCAGAATGATCGCCGATTGATCGTGTCTGCATGGAATCCGGGAGAACTCGATCAGATGGCGCTTCCGCCGTGCCACATGATGTTTCAGTTCTTCGTTGCAGGCGATACCCTTTCGCTTCATATGATTCAACGCTCATGCGATATGTTCCTCGGCGTACCGTTCAACATCGCTTCGTACGGACTTCTTCTTTCGATGGTCGCGCAGGTTACCGGAAAGAAGCCGGGCGAACTCGTCCTTACGCTGAACGATGCGCATATTTACGAAAATCATTTCGATGCTGTAGACGAACAGCTCACGCGCGACCCGTTACCCTTCCCTAAGCTCTGGCTCAATCCTGAGATTACGGATATCGATTCGTTCACGATGGATGATATCAAGCTGGAAGGCTACGAATCGCATGCTGCAATCAAGGCAGCAATGGCGGTATAATTTCCCTACAAACCCATGGCACTTTCCGATCGGCGCATCCTCGAAGAAATGAAGAACGGAGATATCGTTATCTCCCCTTTTGAACGCGACCAGCTCGCGACTTCTAGCTATGACGTAACGCTCGGTGAATGGTTCTTCCGCGAACAGCCGCCGCAATATAACCATGCGCTCTATAACATCTGGAGCAAGAATCACATGGAGCATGTGTGGGGCGCAGGAAAAGTGGAACGCGCGGTGGTAGCGAAGGAAGCATTCAAGAAATATAACTTCGAGTGGGATGGTATCCATCCTTCAGACAAAGTCATAATCCTTCGCCCCGGCGAAACCATCCTCGCACACACGAACGAATACATCGGTGGGAAGGAACACATCACGACGATGATGAAGGCGCGTTCCAGCATGGGGCGTAACTTTATCGAAGTGTGTAAATGCGCAGGCTGGGGTGATGTCGGCTACGTGAATCGCTGGACGATGGAAATAACGAACAACTCGAAGAACTACATCATTCCGCTCGTCGTCGGTCGTCGTATCGCACAGATCATCTTCTTCGAGACAGGCCCGGTGCTCGCGACTGATTACACGAAGACTGGCAAGTATGCGAGCTCCACGAACCTCGCCGAGCTTAAGAAGAAATGGAAGCCGGAAGACATGCTTCCGAAACTATGGGTAGATCGTGATATCAATAAGAAACAACCATGGCACACGAAGAAAAAGAAATAAGCCAGCCGTTCTTCATTACCTACACCGCGCTCGACGGCGAGGCGAACTACGCGGATTTCATTACCGTTCCTGAAGACCACTACGCTATCGCGCCGCGCGCAGACATTGACCCGTGGCAGGAAGCTGAAAAAGCGAAGCATGCTGCCAAAGGCAGCTTTGCCTGCGTGCTTATGCCCTGTTCGAAAGTGGACGCAGCAGGCACGCGCAACGGGCGCGGCGGGGGCTGGTACGACCAGTTCCTTTCTGTGGTGCCCCAAGAGTGGATGCGCGTTTGTTTCTGCTTCGCAGACCAATTCACCAGCGAGACGCTCAAGCGTGAGGCATGGGACCAGCCTGTAGATCGCATCGGCGTCGTAGACCGTTCCACCAACAAGGTTACGTGGCACGAAACGCACGCACGCGGCAGTAATTTCGATTTCATCGGACTATGAGCACGGTCAGTATGGTGGTTGCGCTTGGGAAAGATAACGTTATCGGAAAAGATAACGGCCTGCTCTGGCATCTTTCGGATGATCTTAAGCATTTCAAAGCCGTAACGATCGGACATCCGGTTATCATGGGCCGCAATACGTGGGAGTCGATTCCCGAGAAGTTCAGGCCGTTACCAGGAAGAACGAACATCGTGGTCTCGCGCAGCGAGACCTATGACGCGCTCGGCGCCGTGCATGCGCGTTCGCTCGATGACGCACTCGAGCAGGCAAAGCTCGCCGAAGGTGCTGAAGAGATTTTCATAATAGGCGGCGGCCAGCTCTACGCTGCTGCCCTTCCCCAGACGGACCGTATCTATCTCACGCTCGTTCATGACGATGCGAAAGGCACCGTCTTCTTTCCAGACTATTCAGACTTCACTGAAGTTATCAGCGAGGAGGCGCACGAAGAGAACGGTATCAAATACATCTGGCGCACGATTACGCGTCCTTAGTTTGAAATAAGTTTTTCTCTCAACTTCGTAGTATTCCCGTGACTCAATAAGCCCAAGTAAGAATTGAGAACTTCAGGTCTTTTATCTTCTTGAAGAGTACGGATCATTCGTTTCCTAGTGGTTGGACGCAACACACGATGCTCTGGGAAATGAACCCAGCCAAGAAAATCGATTCCTGAAGCTATTGTGCTTATAGAGACTTTTCGTGGATGCATTTCTAGCTTAAGCCGATCTTTGAGAAAAGCGCAGATTAGAGGTAGAAATTCGACGAGAACATCTCGATTGTAGGACATAAATGCGAAATCATCAGCGTAACGGATATAATATTTCGCTTTTAATTTGTGCTTTACGAATTGATCAAATTCATTCATGTATACGTTCACGAGAAGCTGCGAGGTTAGATTGCCTAGCGGTAACCCTGTTTTATCTTTGCTATTTGAAAAACTATCAACGATCTTTGAAATGAGGCCAAGTATCTTAGTGTCTGGTATATATTCTCTGACAATTGCAGTAAGGATCTCCTGATCAATAGAAGCAAAGAATTTGCGGATATCGCACTTCAAAACCCATACGGTTCTCGTGTGGTTCTTTGAAGCCTTACGCGCAAACCGTTCAAATTGCTCAAGCGCTTTATGTGTCCCCTTTTCCTTCCTGCACGAATAAGAATCAGTAATGAAGGTCCTGTCAAAAAATGGATAGAGCTTTCTGTATAACGCATGGTGCACAAGCCGGTCACGCACGTTCGCTTTGTGTATGTTGCGGGGCTTTGGATCTGAGATATTGAAGGCGTAATAACCTCCATGTCTGTAGCTATTGTTCTCTAGATCGGTATGCAAGTCAGTAAGATGATCCGATAAACGGTACTGGAATTCCTGTGTATCTGTTTTGTTACGTTTCCCTTTCAAAAATTCGCGCCATGCGCCGAGCAGGTTTTCAGGCGAGATGATATCGTCATATGTATGATTGAACTGAATTCTCATACTCTAAAAGCTACCCCCCCCCCGAGGCTCATTCCATTAGTTTTAAAGTTGAAGGACACGTACGGCATATGGCAACAGTATGTAGTTCATTTTCCCAAAGCCAACCGCTTTACGCTAGGAGCGAAAATTGACGACATCTTCCTCAGCTCGATCGAATACGGTTTCTTGGCCAGCTATAGTGCAGGTACAGAAAAACTCCATCTCATTAACCGCTGTATAGCCCGAATCGATCTGCTTAAGCTTCTGCTCCAACTTAGTTGGGAAATCCATGCACTGGATGATAACAAGTATGGCCACCTCTCTAGAAACTTAGCCGAGATCGGAAAGATGCTTGGCGGCTGGCGCAGACAAACGGTACAAAAAACTCCCGAGTAATCTCGGGAGAAATCTTGAACGTGGCGCACCGCGAGGAAACGGTAGAGCCCGTCCCACTCATCCTCGAACCAATTGAGGTTGAGGTTCCGCTTCGACCTGTTCTTCCAGAGTTCAGGCACGTTGCGGTTGCCGTTCACCTGCGCGACGGAGCCTTGTGTGAGGAGCCATCTGTTCCACCATCCATCGAGTACTCTCCGGATTGAATCTCATGCGCGGCCTTGTATGTCGCCAGTTCTCCACACCAACGGTCTCTGATTTTTTGAGACGAACAACGTATCACCCTTCAGAAAATCGTGACCTTCTGAATCCTCAATACGAAGCTTGCGGACAAATTACCCAAAGCCGTAACCTTAGATTTTTCACTTGTCCTGAATAGTATACCGAATTATAAAAATGAAGCGGCGCGTTGCTTAGGAAAGCAACGCGCCGCAAGGGTCCAAGTTTCCAAGGGCCCAAGTTCAGGGGAATGAGGCTTAAGCGGCCGAGACCTGACGCACCGCGAGGAAACGGCAGAGCCCGCCCCACTCACCCTCGAACCAATAGAGGCGGAGGTCCCGCTCCGACCCGTACTCCCAGAGCCCAGGCACGTTGCGGTAGCCGCCCACCCGCGCGACGGAGCCGAGGCCGATGACCGGATACTTGCGCTGCTCTTCCGGGAACGCGATCCCGAAAGAGAGCAGGTGCTCGGTCTTGGCCGGCGCCCACGGATTCGTGGAATCGGCCGCTTCGATCGCCTTGATCGCGTCCTTGGACTCGATCATGCGGTCGAAGTGGAAGAGGCAGACCTCGAACTCGACGATGCCGTCACCCTTGATGGGGAAACGTTTCGCCGTGAGGTCGTCGTTCTTCCAGTCGTAGTTGCCGGCGGCGATCATCTGCTCCAGCGTCTGGCCGTAGTCGACCGTGAGGCGGAAGGATTCCGGCATCACGGCGGTGAGCTTCAGCATCGCGCGAAACGTTTTCAGTTCCGGCAACGTGCCGGCCTTGGCGGCCTGCGCGAGCGCGGCGAGATAGCCGTCGTGCAGCTTGGCGTAGTCGGCGGCGGTGAGGCCCTGCTGTTCCAGAATGGTCAGCGAGTGCTTGGCCTGTCCGGCCGTGGCGACACTGGCAGAGTGGTTGCTCATAGGAAGCTCCTATAATGCGAGCTACTCCTTGCGGGTAGCTACTAGAGGACGACGGGATGTCGCCATAGCCTAGAAACGCCTACGAAAGTAAGCGGCTTTAGGCTATGGCGACTTTACGTAAGCCTTATTTTTAAAGGGCAAAATGCTGATATTAATATACACTATATACTTAATATTGTCAATATCACTTCTCTCGCTTGCCGCTCCCGCCTTTCTTCCATTTAAAACTCTTGTGGAAGAAAAATGGAGTGAACACATCGTCATCCGGAGCGACGATAAGCTGCGCGTTGTTACGGGGCGAACGATTCTTCATGGAAATATTCTTTGCGCCGCGGATGATTGCGACGGGCATTCGTTCGCTTCCCTCTCCCATTTCTAATACCGCAGCAGCAGCGAGCGAATCGATAAGGTTCGCGAGCTCAACGCGAATGAGGCGGCCGAAGATATCCGGCGTGCCGCGATAGTCACGAAGCGGATCGATACCGTCCCAGGAAAGCGCGAAGCCGATAGCACCGCGGCGGAGCGGCATGCTCATAGAGTCCGTGATGATGACGGCGACTTCCTTGAGATCGTATTCTTTCATCAGCCATGCGCGCAGATCCTTTGCGCTCTTGAACGGATCCTTCGGATACAGCACGTAGTGATCGTTCGCATTGCTTTCGTCGATGCCGGCGGAGCCGGCCATGGCGCCTTTCGTTATGGTGAAACGGCGGCGATAGCGCGAGGTCTTGGGTGCTTTCAGATACCAGTCCGATTCTTCCTGAATGAGAATTTCTTTGTCTGGAATTTCGCTTATAGGAACCGTGCGACCTTCTTCTATGGAAACGACTTTCGAGGAGATACAGACGATGTCTCCATCCTTTGGTGAGAAGCGGATGGTTTCTTTCAATACGTCACGCAACGAATCCTTGGGGGGAACGAGTGCACGAACTTGGATGCCGGTGACTTGCATCTAGAGACTGTAAACGAGAAAGGGCCCGCTGGCTACGCCAGCGGGCCCTTTCTCGTTTGTGAGATTACTTAACCTCAACACCCATCGAACGTGCAGTACCTTCCACCATACGCTCTGCAGCCTCGATAGAGCCTGCGTTGAGGTCTGGCATCTTGGTCTCTGCGATTTCGCGGACCTGAGCGCGCGTGAGCGTACCCACCTTCTTCGAAGGAGCCTTGCCTGAACCCTTATCAACGCCGAGCGCCTTAAGGATAAGACGGGGCATCGGAGATACCTTCAGGACGAAGGTGAAGGTACGGTCGTCATACACGGTCATATCAACCGGGATGATGACGCCAGGAGTGCCCTTGGTCGCCTCGTTGAACTTGTTTACGAAGTCACCGATGTTAACGCCGGCAGGGCCGAGTACGGTACCGACAGGGGGAGCCGGAGTGGCCTTCCCGCCTGGGATCTGGAGTTTGATTTTCTTTACTATCTTTGCCATATGAATGTCTTAGGACTGTACGCTAGAGCTTACGAATTTGCAAAAAGTCGAGTTCGACAGGAGTCTCGCGTCCGAACATGGCCACCATGACCTTGACCTTGCCGCGCTCCTCGTCGATCTCTCCCACCTTCCCTTCCAGGTCCTTGAACGGGCCGTCATTAATGACGACAGGATCATCTTTCTGAAGGTCGATACGATGCTTCGGTGCTTCCTGACCCATGCGCTTCATGAGTGATTCCACTTCGCCTTCTTCCATAGGAACCGGCGTGGTGCCGGAACCGACGAAGCCGGTTACGCGCGGCGTGTTACGTACGACGAACCATGAATCTTCGTCTACGATCATGCGCACGAGGATGTAGCCCGGGTAGATCTTCTCTTCTTCGAGAACGCGCTTGCCTCCCTTGATACGAATCTTCTTTTCAGTCGGGACGACTACTTCGAAGATCTTGTGTTCCATGCCGAGCGACTCGATGCGCTGCTTGAGGTTGCGCTCGACAGCGTTCTCATAGCCGGCATAGGTGTGGATGGTGTACCAGTGCGGTTCCGTGCTGATAGCGTCATCGGAAAACGAGGGAGCAGTGCGTGTTTCCATAGTAAAAGGATAGTGCTTCTAAATTAACCGCCGATGAAGTAGGCGACGGCCTGAGTGAATCCGTAATCGAGCGCAGCGATGAATGCTGCCGTGAAAACCGAGATGAGCACGATGAGAAAAACATGCCCGATGGTGACACGCGTATTAGGCCACACGACGTGGGTCATTTCCGCGCGCACATTTTTTAGATAGCTGAAGAAGTTATTCATGGTCAGATGTGGTCTAAATAAAAAAGCCCCTCGGGCTCCTTATATATGGCTATATTACTACGTATTGCAAAGGTGTCAAACGAGCATAAACGAACAAGGCGCACAGCTTCGCTGTGCGCCTTGTTCCCTCTTTTTTCTTCCCGATTACTTGATCTCGTACGTAACGCTCACCGTCACGTCGGTCTCATTCGTACCGGTCGGAAGCGATGGTGCTGGTGCGACCGCATCCATAGTCGCTCCCTTGCTGAGGGCCGAGTACATCGGTGATGGGTATGCGCCACCGTTCTCGTTATAGCTCACGACGTTACCAAGACGAACATGGAGCTGCTTGGCGAGAGTGTCTGCTTTCGTGCGTGCGTCAGCGATGGCATTAGCGCGGGCTGCGTCCGTTACCGCCGTAGTATCATCAACCATGAAATTTGGACCAGAAATATTCTGTACATTCAATGTGCCGAGCTTCTGAAGAACAGCGCCTGCCTTCGTGGTGTCACGAACTTTCACCTGCACGGTCTGTGAAACCTGATAGCCGGTGATGGTATTCGTATTCGTTACGACCATCGGACACATCACGCCTGGAGGGCAGCTCGTTGTGTTGCTTGAGTACTGCGGATTCACATTGTAGCCGAGGGTCTTCACGTCGACATCCGCGATTCCTTCTGCCTTAAGCGCAGCGATCGAATCATTGGTCTGCTTCGTTGCTGCATCCTGCGCCGCTTTCACGGTCGTTGCAGTTTGCTGAACGGTGTAGGTGATCATCGCGATATCCGGGGCAGCGTTGCTCTTCCCTTCTCCGGTAACGGTGATCGTATTTACTGGCTGGCCCGCGCGGACACCGAACTGATCGAGCGCGTCAGCGGTTTTCACTACCAAGAACAATGCGAGCACTGTAAGTGCTGCAGCAGCCGCGTAGCGGACGGGACGCGACGCCTCTTTTATGACTTCAACGGTTGATTCGTTCATGTGTATACGTGGTTATGTTGTTTAGGTGAATTTTAGCATTCATACGGTAGCCGTTTCTGAAAGGATATACTTACGGAATGTTCAAAACTCGCACCTCTCTCTTTTTGACACTTGCCGTGTTTATTCTTATTTTACCGCTACGTACGCACGCGGCAGGCGAAAACGTTTCGGATAAAGAATATCTAGAAAAAGCGAAGGTAACGAGCGCAAGCGAAAGCACCACATCCCCGGTTGTTGGCACCAGCGTGAATGAACAATCTCAGACACTCACCATTAGCGTGCTCGATGGTCCCGATAAAGGCACGAGTGCGACATTTGAAAATGATTTCACTCAGGTAAAGAGCGGTGCGATCGTATATGTTCGTCACAGCGTAAGCGCACAGAATGGTCCTGATCTTTGGTCTGTCTCTGACCCGTATCGCCTGAACGTGCTTATAGGGCTCGCTCTCGTATTTTTAGTACTGGTGTTCCTATTCGGAGGAATCCAGGGCATACGTGGTCTTGCTACGTTACTTGGCAGTCTCGTTCTTATTTTCTATGTATTACTTCCAGGAATTTACGCCGGCATATCGCCTGTGCTCGTGAGCATCGGTGTCGCATCACTTATTATCATCGTCGGTTCATACCTGACGCATGGCTTTCGTCGCAGCACGACGGCAGCAATGCTCGGCATGATTGCGACAGTACTCATTACCGGTGCGGGAACGTATTACGTCATTCATGCCGCGCAGCTTTCCGGATTCACGACAGAATCGAATGCGTATCTTAATTTCAACACGGGAGGAACTATAGATATGGTCGGACTCTTGTTCGGAGGAATCATGATCGGGCTGCTCGGCGTGTTATATGACATCGCCATCGGCCAGGCAGTTGCCGTGGAAGAATTGGTACGCGCCGCATCGCACTACACCCGAAGACAGGTGTATCGCCGCGCGCTCCGCATCGGACGCGAACATATCGGCGCACTCATCAATACGCTTGCTATCGCATACGTTGGTGCTTCCCTTCCGTTACTGCTTCTCTTCAGGCAGTCAGACGTGAGTATTCCGTACGTAATAAATAGCGAACTGTTCGCAACGGAAATCATTCGCATTCTTATGGGCAGCATCGGTCTTATTCTTGCTGTACCCATTACGACGCTCATCGCCTCATATTTCCTTACGGCAAAAAATATTCCAAGCGAACCGAGCGGACATACGCATACAACATAGGATTCATAAAAAGAAAGACCCCCGCCAAAGCGGAGGTCTGAAGATTCTTGAAGTGGAGCGGTTACGCTGCGATTTTCTGACGGCCGGACATTGCACGCAGCGAAGCGAGCAAGGGTTCGGCAATCATCGCCAGCGTGCTTTCACGTGCGGGCAGGCTGTATAGAAGCGCGCTCATGCGCTGGTACGACTTGATCTCGGCCGGACCCATGTCGAGCGAGCGACGAGTCCATTCGGGATGGTCGAAAGAAGCGATGCGAATGACCTTCGTGCCTTCGGCTTCGGCGAGCGAGCGAAGATGATTGATCTGCGCGTACGCCGGCGAACCGAGAATGTCTTCGCCTGCACGTTCGATGCAGCCGCCGCAGTCGCAAACGAAGCGAAACGTACAACCGCATTCACTGGAAAGCACTTTGTTCACCAGCCCCATGTTCCGTTCGGCGAGCGCCATGGATTCGAAGACGGTGTGAAATACCGTCATGTCATCCGTCTGCACACGTTCGAGCGTGTCGAGGTCGAGCGCCGAGAACGGCATCATTGGCCACGGATACATGCCGCAATCATCGTGCTTAGCCCGATGCGCCATTTCCAGCAGCGCGATGAGCACGGCTGGCTGTGGCGCATGGTAGTCCGTGATGGCGCCAGCAATCGCCGTGATGGTCGATTGACCGAGACAGCCAAGATACGGTGCTGCGATGAGCGGAATGTCACCCGCATGAAGCGGGCGATCATAGGAGCGTCCGGTTGCTTGATGGCACATGGCCTATTCCTTTATTCAAGAATGAAAGATCGATGACGCTCTCGATAAGAGCATCCGGAAACCTGTGTGAATCACCGCACAGACTTCCGGATACCAATATCACTAGGCTTTTGCCTTGCTTCGTTCACGCTCGAATGCACGGATACGGACAAGCGTGTCGTTTCTTTTTGCAGTGCGGCTGCGTAACTCGCTCAGAAGATTTTCGCCCGACTCGCGCGTCGCTTCTGCGACACGTGCAAGATCATATGCGAGCAAGCCCGCATCAGCAGGAATGTGTCCGACGATGCGACTTCCCCATTCCTGCTCTATCTGTTGCGTGAGCTCAGGATTACTATCTGCCTTATTGATGACCGCGAATAGCGGAAGGTTTGAGCGCTCTGCAATAGCAGCGACCTGACTAAGCACACGCATACTGTTGCGATGCGGTTCAACGACAACAAGCACAGCATCGGCGCCAAGAAAGAGACCGAAGTTCATCATGTCTGCACCAGCAACACCATCGATGACCACATCAGTATCTGCACCTTCATCGAGAAACGGGAGATAAAACTTGAGCGGTGCAGAATGTCCGTGCGAACAACGATCAGAAAAGAGAACATCATCTGAGCCGAGTCCAACCGCAATAAGGCTTACGGAATCATTTATGGGGATACGTATGCTGCGCGTGTATGAATCTTCAGGGTCTAGTGCGAACGACGGTAGCACGCGATCTTCTTCAAGCACGATACGTCCCCAATTCTTATCTTCCTTCAATCCGACTGTATCTCTGAAGGCATCGTGACGACGGTGCATTGTTGGAGTATCGGGACCTATTTCCTTCCCTAGCAGGGAGACAAGATCCATATTGTGGTCAGCGTCTATAGCCAGGACCTGACGGCGCTGCGCTGCGAGCAGCTGCACGAGCAGCCAGCTGATTGTACTTTTTCCGCTTCCCCCTTTACCAATGCAGGCGATTTTCATATATGCAAATTTATTGCGTTTATGTATACTACGCTTCGGAAAGAGTAATTGCAAGTATGTTGCGTGTACGCTACGATATATTGATGACAACGGCTCGATCATTCGATGCTGAGGCGGCGCTTCGCGCCGCCGGCCTACGTGCGACTCCTGGGCGCAGCAAGATACTTACCGTACTGGCTTACGAAACGCATCCGCTCTCCATTGAAAGGATTCGCACGCGTATGGGCAGCACGCTCAATCAGGTAACGCTCTATCGTGCGCTCGAGGCGCTCGCTGATGTGGGCATCGTTACGCGCGCAGATATGCAGCATGGTCACGCGCACTACGAACTAAGTGCCGGACGAAAACATCATCATCACGTGGTTTGCAGGAATTGCGGACGTGTGGAGGATATAGAGGCGACACACGCGACACAGCCCGAGCGCGAAGCGCTTCGGCGAACGAAAGGGTTCGCTTCTATCGACGATTACGCTCTTGAATTCTTCGGCACGTGCAATCGTTGTGCCTGATAGTATTAAAAATAAAGGAATCAACCATGCATCCACTTCTTGTCATGACAATCGCGCTCGGCGCAGCAGCTGCAACGATGATTGGAGGCACGTTTGCGCTCAAGCTGCGTGACAAGCTGCATTTGATCCTCGGATTCTCTGCCGGCGCAATCATTGCTGTTGCCTTCTTCGACTTGCTTCCCGAGGCGCTTAATCTTGGGTCGAAGTTCCACGCACTTAACACGATCGTTACGTTCATGGCGATTGGGTTCTTCCTCTACACCATCCTTGACCGCTTTATCCTGCTGCACGCGCATCATGATGGTGACGAGGGCGAGGAGCATTCACAACACAGCATGCGCCGAGGCCTTATCGGCGCAGGCAGCCTTTCTGGACATAGTTTCCTTGATGGTTTCGCTATCGGTCTTGCCTTCCAGGCATCGGCCGCTATCGGTGCAGTGGTTGCTGCAGCAGTGCTTACACACGACTTCTCAGACGGCATCAACACCGTGAACGTAATCCTAAAAAATGGCGGTTCCCGAAAGGAAGCCTTCCGCTGGCTTATAACAGATGCTGCTGCCCCCGTCATCGGCGCTGCGGCGACGTTATTCTTCCACGTGCCAGAAAGCGTCCTTTCGCTTATACTCGCTACCTTCGCCGGATTCTTCCTCTATATCGGCGCAACAGACCTGCTACCAGAAAGCCACCACCAGCATCCTCGTGCGCTCACGACCGTCATGACGATCCTTGGTGCAGTTGTGCTTTTCATCGTGATTCATCTCGCTGGGTAGGAAACGAAGTGTGCAAAATACGAAAGACGCGCCAGCTTCGCTGGCGCGTCTTTCCTCTTAGCTTTGCTTAGTTCGTACTCTGCAGCGTCGACAATGTTTTCAGGAGTGCCTGATGCGACGGGAGATTCGATATGAGCAATTTAGAGTCGCTCCAATTCGCTACGTTGTGTTCGGTAACATCGAAACGCAACACGTCGTTCGTGCGTGCAAGATAATATTCCGTATGCACGATTCCTTCGAATCGTTCGACGGTTATAGATTGAAAGGTCTTTCCATTCGTCAGCACGGGTGTGAATTCGTTCATCGCCTTGGCTGCTATACCTGAAGATTCGTGTACGGTGTTCGAAAGAATTACATTGTTCGCCGTCTTTCCTGCTGGAATCGGAAAGCTCGTAATAGTTATTGAATCTGGCGTGCCGCTTGCAACGTTTGATGCGTAGGCGTCGCGAAGGGTCGGGTCTGCAGCAAGCAGTGCTGCGCTCGCGCCAAAACCTGTAGGAACTACGTAGACGATGCCAAGGCTCACATCCGCAGTGTTCGGTGCGGCGCACGCGGCAAAGGCGCAATCTGGGCCGGTACGGCCCACGCTCGTGCCATCAGGACATACCTTCGCTTCCTGCGTGCAGGCTTTCTGGCTGCCTTGTGGCGTAAGTGCGACCGGTCGCTCCTTCACGCCACGGTATACGAACGCTCCGAAGGCGATGAGCACTACGATAATGATGCCACTCAGTAATCCTTTCATACGCGATTAAATAACAGGTTTCTTCAGCGAATCGCGAATTTGTTCCAGCACCATGAGCTCGGCTGATTTTGCCGGCGGCGCTTCCTGCGGTTCCTGCTTCATAAGGCGATTAATGAAACGAATCACCATGAACAATACGAGCGCGATGATCAGAAAATCGATCACGGCCTGCAGAAACACTCCATATTTTATGGAGACGGTTCCGCCAAGATTGATAACGAGATTCTGAAAATCTATGCGCCCGAGCAGAAGGCCGAGCGGCGGCGTGATGATATTCGTCACGAGCGAATTCGTGATATTGCTGAAGGCCGTACCGATAACGACACCGATAGCAAGATCCATCACGTTTCCGCGCAGAGCGAATTTCTTGAATTCTTCGAAAAATGATTTCATAGGACGATTCTTCATGCGGTCCTCATAGCGAGGTGGTAGAATAATTGTAACAACAAAATAGAAACTATCTAGGTGCGGGCATACCGTCTCACCGAATGAAGGTTCCCTTCGTATGCAGGAATAGATCCTGTCCGTAGTTTCCAAGAGCAACCCGCTAATCCGGATTGTTTTTGGTTTCCGGACAGGATCTATTTTGTAATAATCACAACAGCCTATAATCACGAATATATGAACCAAGGATCAAAAAAGTTGAGCACGCAGGCAATCGTTCTCATTGGGTTTCTTACCATCCAATATGTCTTGGGTATGGCAGTGAATCTCTTCGTCCAGTTCCCTGAGGGGGTACAAGGATCTCAATTGTGGAAGTTTGCATGGACACAGACGCTACTCACCGTGCATATCAGTATTGGCGTGCTACTTGTGCTTGGCGCCCTCGTATTCGTCGTTCGTTCGTTTCGAAACAAGGATCGAATGTGGATTATTTTTTCGTGCACAGGGCTGATCGCAATCGTGACTGCCGGGGTGAGCGGAGCGCTGTTCATGGAAGGCCAGAATGATGCGTATTCTTATAGCATGTCCATTGCATTCTTCGTTGCGGTGGTCGCATACGGATGGGGCTTATACGCTTCACGCAAAACAACATGAAGCGGGTTGTGCTTACTGGAATCAGTCGCGGTATCGGACGCGCAACAGCTGAATATTTTCTCGAAAACGGGTGGTTTGTTGTAGGCACCTCTACTACAGGGGCCAGCACGCTCTCGCATGCCAACCTTACCCTGCTTCAGCTTGATCTTGGAAATGCAGCAAGTATTGCCGCGTGTGTCAGCTCGATACGCAAGGAGGGCTGGGAAATCGATGTGCTTATCAACAATGCGGGCATTAACCCTGGACCAGATACCTATCCGCTCTCAATACCGATACTACGTTCAACGCTTGAGGTAGACCTGATCGGTCTTATTGATTTTACGGAACAGCTGTTGCCCTTCATGCATTCAGAGGGGCGCATTATTAATCTCACTTCGAGTGCCGGCATCATTGCAAACGATGCCATGCAAGTTCCTCTCACTCCGTACCGAATTGCGAAGGCAGGGCTGAATATGTACACGCATACACTTGCAAGCCGTCTAGCTAGCCAAGGCATAACCGTTGCAGCATGCCACCCCGGCTGGGTTCGCACTGACATGGGATCGTCGCACGCGCCGAAGCTGCCTCAAGAAGTCGCGGAGGAATTGTTTTGGTTGGCCACTGAGGATATAGATTCAGGGCACTTATGGGAAAACAAGCGGATAACGAATTGGTAGAGATACGGGCCATCTCATCAACTCGTAATAAACGGGGGCGAGAGGGGTGCGGGTTATATAACCGATTACTTGAGTATATTATCAGACCCTGAATATATGGCAGGAATCAAAGAAAAGCTAGGTTTGATTGCTTCATATTCGAAATAAGCCACGGTAGACAATACGGGTGTAATTGCTAGGCTTAAGCAGGAATATTCACGGAGGCTGAAATGGACTATGTTCGTAAGCCGAAACCCACGGCACAAGAGCTGCAGGCCGATCCTGACCTCATGGCTGTCTGTCGCTGGAAAGAACCGCAGCTGGATGAACCAAAAGCTGACTCTGCTGCAGGCGTCGCTTTCGCTAAGAAGCATAGGCCGGGATTCTTCCGGCTTGCAGGCAGAGCTCTGGGCCTACTGGGCTAAGAAGCGTCGCTCGACTCCGGTCGGGCGATTTCTTTTAGTTTAGCTGCGCCAAATAGTGACCGATGTCTTTCTGAGAATCCACCAGATACGCAGTTCCGCCTAAATCTTCAAACAGTTTGCATACTCCCACGGAATCATCGATTACTGAGCAATCCTTTATCAAGACTGCATATTTGTCCGCATATTTCTTAAATACTTCCCCGTCGTTTTCCGTTTTGAATATTCCTTCATCATAGGAATTACTAATCGCATCGAAATATGAATCCAGATGTAATGCCGGCACGGTAAAGCGATTCAGACTGTCCATGTTTACGGTAATAAGAATCGTAGTAAATCTGTCTCGGAGTTCCTTGATCTGTTCCAAGACAGCATGGTCTACATGCATAGTCTGACTATCTTTAACGAAGGTTTCCCATATGCCTTCATGCGGAACCCCAAGTTCTGCAGCAAGATACTGATTTACTTCTTCAGACGTCTTCTTCCCTCTCATCCAATCCTGCAGATAGGTTCTGTCCTCTCCGAAAAGTACTTCTTGAACTTTCTGATATTGATCTACAGGAAGACCTCTCCAGAAGCGATCGTGGCACAGCGTACCGTCGAAATCTATAAATAGAACTGGTTTCGTGGTCATGTGAATCTTTTGATTATCTTCAGTTTAATCGCAGCATACTCGCTTACTGCTTGAAACAGAAACGTAGTAGCCCCCAGATTGCTCCGGGGGCTAGGCCTCATGCGGCTACGAGAGTGGCTCTCACTCCGGACTCGATCGAGTCGACCAGTTTCCATGAATGAACCCAGTTCAAGGATCGATCACGGAGCCAGTAGAGCCGGTTAGTGCTTTCGGCCCTGACCATTGTTCCCTTTTCAGGAAGCTGTTGACCACGACGGAAATGTACGAAGCTCGTGCAAGAAACGCCAGTCATCACAATCGGCCCATCTTGGAGGGACGGATCGATAGTCCCGCCGCGCTTGAGACCGACTTCTATTGCTCCGCCAGGAAGAGTCGTGATCATATCGACCACACCTTCCGTGACGTCATTCCCTTGACCCTGAATCTTCGTCAGGAGAGGAGTGGGCATCCACTTATATGTGAGGACGCCAAGAACCGAGACTGCTGCTGCAGCTCCGATGGCTAATTGCTGTAAGATCATATTTCGTCTCCACGTTTACCCGAGCGAACGATACTATAGAAAACTTTAAAAGCTAGCTTCGATTAAAAAGAAGCCCTCTCACGTGGAGAGGGCCAATTGAATCAAAGCTCTTATCGAATGCAGGCTAGCTAGTCTTGCGCTTGCCTTCACCAGCGGTGAGACGGGAACGCATGCCTCGGATACTGCCGACCGTTCTGCCAAGTTGCTTGCTCAGCTCTTCGTCGGATGGTCGATCATCAGCAGTGATCTTGGTCAGGTCACCGGCAGGCCATTCGCCACCATGGTTGCGGGGATTCTCGACGAGATTCCCCTGCGGCATGGGACGGGTGAATACCTGAGTTCTCTGTCCACCCGCGAACTGGCCGCGAATGGTTCGAACTTGAACCTCGAGCTCGTGAAGAGACATCGAGATGACTGATCGTTCCTCCGCGTTCATCTTCTTGATCGCGGCCTTGTTCGGCATCTTTCCGAGCCACGTGGTGAACATGTCCACTTTGACCCGAACCTTCTCGGCCGAGAGCTGGCTCCTGCTTGCGCGGTGGGGCCGGCCTTCTCCGAGTTCACGTTCGATGATCACGCGCAGTTCAGGCGGAGTCAGGCGATCGGATGCCGCTTTCGCTGCATACTGCACCTGCTCGTCACCAGTCGAAAGTTTCGCCAGCACGCCGACGAAACCGATTCCCAAAGCCTTCTTGGCGATGAGCGCCTGGACTTCTTCAGGCAGGCTGAGCAACTGGATGCGGGCCGTCACGTAGTGGCTGCCCTTGCGGGTTTTCTCCGCCACCTGCTCGACACCGAGACCGTAGTCCTTCATCAGACGAAGGAAGGCTCGCGCCTCTTCGAATGCGTTCAGGTCGTCTCGATGCAGGTTTTCAGCGAGAGCCATCAGAATGTAATTAAGGGGACTGCTCTCCTCGATTACAATCGCGTCGATGTATTCCTGCCCATTCCGTTTCGCAGACCGAAGGCGGCGCGAACCGATGATGAGTTCGTAGTTCTCGTTCTCGAGCTCAGCCACAAGAATGGGCTGCAGCTGTCCTTCTTCTGAGAACGAACCGCTCAGCTCTTCCAACGATTCCTCGTTGTAGTCCGAACGCAGCTGAACCAGATCCTCCATGATGGAGGCGACGAGTATGCGCTTGTAGGTGCGCGAAACCATAGACGATATGCTCATCTCTTTACCCTCCGACGGGTGTTTGCATGTTGATGGGATGTAGCCAGAACCGATTGGTATTCCTCAGGACTGACCGTCAGCAGCCATGCCCGAGTAGACCAGATACGCAGGTGTTTCCGATAGGATATTCCTGCAGCTTCTACTGCCTGACCCCAGGTGCCGAACATACGTGTAGCGCCTGCGGTTAAACCGGGGTAGCCGACCTGAATGGCCATGTAGCTGAGTCGGACACCGGCCTTTTCAAGGGCCTGAATCTCTTCAATCACTTTTTCTTTCGTCCACCAGTAGCGACGTACCTTTCGAATGTCTTCGTAATCGAGCCCTGCAGCTTCTAGTGCTTGCGCATAGGAGCCGAAGAGACGAATCGCAGAGGTGACGATATTCTGATATGGCTTGCCGCGAAGCGCAGCAAAATGAAGCTCGACTCCGTCAGCATGAAGTTTACGGAGATTCACGATGACAACGTCTTTGTCATAGATGATGCCGGGACGTGGATCGATCGGAGGAAGTCCAGCCGCTACACGCGCCTGTGCCCAACCTAATTTTCCGAAGTGAGACATCGCTGCCTCATACAATCCGACATCCTCAGCCTGAACGACAGTTCCGCTAAGAGAGAAGCCTTCTTCCTTACGTTTCAGTATTTCTTGAACGATCAGCTCTTTAGACCAAGATCTTTTAGGAGCGACCAATCGTACTGAATCATATGGAATGCCAGCAGCTTCCAAGGCTTGCGCCCACCCGCCGAAATAAGTTATCGACGACGTGTACAAGCTGCCATGTGTTTCTTTTACAGAAGCGTTATTCAGCGGCTCGCCGCTATCTACCATTTCTGCAATCTTCTCCAAGATTATTTCCTTGCTCCACACATTCCGACGGCGTACAGCGTATGTAAGCTCTGCCGCAATCAACACCTTCCTCCACGTGCCGTGGTATTTCACACCGGCAGAATAGAGGTCGCAGTGATTTTCCTGAATGTAGTAAGCGTTTATCCGCTCACCCTTAAGGTGTAATTCCTTAACTGCTGAGATAACGATCTCAGCATTCCATTTCTGGCGCATGCGAGACCTTTCTCAGATAAGAGTTTGGTTCTCAAAGAACCGTTTAGCTAATAATTTTATATTACAAAAATCTACTAAAGTCAATTTAGAGAACCAGCTTCCCTATTGCGACTACAGCAATCACGACCCAAACGATATTTAAGATTCCAGGCTGATAGGCCTTCTTGTAAAAAGAAACAATGACGATTCCAACCGCGCCTGTACCATTCAAGACCTGATACCAGAGATCCGTTGCGGGCAGTACGGAGAAACTCACTAACGCATATGCAAGAACAATTGCGATTGTTCCGTACCAACCTACTGCTTCAACAAGAAGCTTCTTCATATTTATTTAGGAGCATCAGGATCGAGAACCTTTCGTGCCTCAGTAAGCTTCCCCTCACCAATCAATACCATTCCTTCGCAGGCTGCTAAGAAATCAGCATCAAGATGCTCCTGACCAATATAGTGCGCTGCAAGTCTTGCTAGTTCTTTAATCGCTGTGTGATATGGGGTAGCCAGTTCTTCTGGGACTTCAATGTTCTTGCGAGCGCGTTCCATTTCTATAAACGCGGGCAGAACGAACATATCTCTTGCGAATTGCTGTGATGTGCGTGCAGCGATTTCAGCAAGATGCGGTACTGCTGCAAATGACGCAGGATAGACATCACCCTGGTGACAAAGACCCGACCATAAGGAAGCCCATGGCTCAGCATTATTCTCAGAACTTGCGCCTGGGTCTGCTTCTAGCTGCTTTAACAAACTAGAAATATTTTCTCCATTATTGTATGCATCTGGCAGTTTAGCCCATTCAGGGCTTCCGAGTTCAATCATGGTGAGAGTATAGCAGCCAACTTTATTACAAATACTTGCGTACGCTTTCGAGTAGTTCAACGCGCTTCGGGTTTGCCTTCGGGTTTGTTTCCATCCATTCCTTTGCCGCACTCCAGAAACGATGTATTTCGTCCCACCAGATCTTAGTGCGAGGAAGAATGAACGGCTCAATCACATGCTGCGACAATTTCAGGTTTATAGATACTGTTTGGAAGTCTTCAAGGAAACTAAGACCGAACCTCTGCGTAACCTGATTTGCATCGGTGAATACGATTTCTAAAACAGCAAAGAGATCATGTACCTTCGCGACGTTGCCATTCTGTATTTCAGTAGTAGCAGCCCACACTACTTCTTTAAGATACGTTGCGGCAGACTCATCGGTGAACTCTGCTGGTGAAACAATCTCGGGATACAGATGTTCAAGCGGCTTAAAAAGAAATCCTGGATGTTCTTCGCCTTCCGTCGCAGCAATGTTCTTACCAATTGAATCTCCTGTAGCGTGTTCGTACATTTGAAGATCGGAAAGCAATATTCCCTCTTCGGGGCGTGCGGCCAGAAGAACAATCTTTCTCAGGTCATGCCTTGCGTAGTCATATGTTGAAGGCTCTGACTGTCCATCCAAACTCACGTTAAGGAATATACGATTTGCCCTAAGCCAGATGTAGTTATAGCTATCGGCCGCTTGGGTTGGCTCAACGATGATATTGTCTTTTTCGAGAGGACGATTTCCGAGCACTTCTCCGCCGATCTTCGTGATCGCGAGCACGTGCATGTTTGCGTGCTCTAGTATCTTTGAACCAGCAATACTATCACCGGTTGGCGGTTCGTTTCCGTGCCAATCCATCAGCGCACCGTGGAAGGAAACCTTAGCACCAGGGTCTCCAGACTCGGGAATCTCAAGTACGCGACCGCATGCAAAAGAGCCGTCCTGGAGCGGTATAGCCCAAAAGTCGCCTGGCGTCAGGTGTGCATTTGATTTAGGTACGAACGGGTAGGTTTGTGTGGCCATATTCGCAGAGTAGCATCTACTGCTCTATTTTCACCAAGTGGCCCGTAGTCTCTTTCTCCGGAGTAATATTAAGCGCTTTGCTAGCATCCATTTTCTCTTGGAGATATTCGCGTCGTGCGAGAAGAGGTCTGTCGCTTTTTATTCCTTTTCCGTGAGCAATGAACTCAAGGAAACGAAGGTTCGGTATCGCTCTCACGTGTTCAGCACTATAGACACCTCCCAGATATTCCAAGCTTGTCTTGTCGATTAAGGCGTGTGTGAAATAGGTATTGCACTGAGACAAGACTGTTTTGCTTACGAGTGCGGTACGTTGAGAAACCAAGAGAAGACCAACACCATATTTTCGACCTTGAAGCGCAATTTGTCCGATGCGCCCCACAACCCACTGGGTTTCGTTATCAAATCCCGAGGAAAAAGTCTCAGGAATTATTGTGTGTGCCTCCTCCAGAACAATAAGGATGCGGCGTGCCTGACGATTCTTTTTCGCCCACTCCATGATCGCTGAAAGATAGAGCTCGGTAGTGCGCAGCGTAGCCTTGGTGTTTGTTATCTCTGGGAGCTCAAAGACAGCGAGGTTATGTTCTTTGTCAGTCAGGAAACCTGCAATCTGTGCTGATACTTGCGGCTTAATGTCATCAAGAAATACTTTTAGGGCAGCTTTTTCTGCTGGGGCACCATACGTACCGGTCTCTACGGCAAATAAATGCTTTTCCATATCGCTACCCTGAGCAATAGTTAACCCGATGGCTTGTGGCTCAAGATCTGCGAGTCGTGCTTTATATTCGCCGGTGAAATCTACACAAAAAACCTTCGTATCAAGAGCAAGTGCCGCGCGGATGATATCTAGCGTAAGTTCAGTCTTCCCTGTGCCCGTTACGCCAAGCACGGCCGTGTGGTAGCTAACAAGATCATCCAAGATAACAGGAACTCCGAATGGTGTTCCTGGAACACGGCCCACGATGAACTCGTTTGGTTTGAGTTTCTGTGCTTCTGCCTTCTCTGCAGATGCAAGGAAAAGGGGTTGATTCATATCTGGAAGCCACGGAAACTTTTGAAAACCCTGATCTTCGTCATACGAGCCAAGTTGCGTCGCGGTTGCAATATGCACGCCATACGGATTTTGCTGGAAACTCTCTTCGTTGGTATTCGCATCTAGAATCTGATAATAAATCTTCTTCTCGCGGATATAGGAAAAGACGACTGTTCCTTCCTCTAGGAATACACCCCGGACTACCTGAAACTTTATGTTTGAAATATTTGAACCCTCTACAACTATGCCTGCTATATTGCTGGCAGTCTTTTCGCCGCTTAGTGCGCATTCTAATTTATCTGAAAGCCCTTCTTCAGCGATGCTATATACCGAGCCTACATCTGTAGTTGGAATTGGAGCATCGGCCGTGGAGCACGATACGCCAGTGCCTACCATTTCATCATTTTGTATCTGACTGAAGATTGGGAGAATATAGGTTCCCTTTCCGTTAGGCAGCATCGCCACATGCACTGTTCCAGGCTCCCAGCTGGAGTTCCCTTTCGATAGAGCAACTCGAACTATACCTGGATCGTCGATTCGAAGGATAATACCTGTAAGGGCCTCTGGTTCGACTCCTTTTCGAACACCAATTAAATAACGACCTAGCTGAATCGCTATTTCAGCTGGCCGAATAGCCAAGACCAAAGTCCAGCCCCCAAGAATGGCAAACATCCATCCAAGATTGTTCTGGTAAAAACCGAGAGCACTTATTATCACAACGGGCGTGAATAGCACTTCTCCCTTTCCGAGCACACTGCTCACGCGGTACGCGATTTTACCGATGAGAGTATTTTGCTGGAACACAGCCACAAGCGCCGCAACGGCAACAAATATGGCCACGCAAACAGTCAGAGCATTCAAAAGCACTAAGGCTCCATGGAAACGAACCACACTTGTGAAATCGAGTGGTGCCAGCAAAAGAACAACAGCTATTGCAGTACTTAGTGAGTCTCGAGGCGGAAGGAAGAAAGGCGCAGCAACCAGAACAAGAAGCCAATATGCTGTCGCTGCGAGGAACCAGACACTGGCTCCAGAGCCCGTTGGGATAATTGAACCGGTCGCGAGAAAAAAGAAGATGAGAGCTACGAAAACGTTTATGCCCAATGCTGCCATTCGCCACACTTGAGGCAATGGTTCGATCGGGCCAAGGTTTGAGGTTCCCTTCATGAAGGTAAGAGTATCACCGCTTCCGCAGCACGCCAGAGCACATATTTCGCGCATGAACGCTATTTATGAGTAGAGAAAAGCGACATGCCTAAAAACTAACGTTTAGCTAGTAAATAGGGCATATATTCTGAAAACAGCATGTCGCACAACGTCTCTTCCTCGCGCGCGAGGATATGGGGCCGAACAGAATCGGACATGGCCAAAACTAAGCAATAGATAATAAATAAGGCACATATCGGAAAAACACCGTGTCTGATTCGGTCTCTTTTACGCGCGTATGGGCAGAAAAGCGGCATTCTGAACCTCGCCAAAAGCGAAGTTGTTCAAAATCAGTTTATACGCTTTAGGTAGGCCATATTGCCCTAAAGGACACTTCGCCTAACTTCGCTTTTCCTCGCGTAATGGAAGTTGCTACGATCCGAAGCTGCCTACCCATGAACCACCCTCTGGCCGGCTACAGACAACCTCGAGACTGCGCGGAACCTGAGTACCACTAGCGAAGCGAGTACCGTCAGACTTCGTGAACTGGCCCTCCGGAACGACCATTGAATCCATCGTTGTATCTGTCGTCGTGCTCGTACCCTTGAGGCCTGTGGGCGTGTCGATAAAGTCGAGATGCGTGGTGTACGTATCATTGAGCTTTAGATCGCAGTCGTTCCATTCGAACGAATTGAGATTCTTGATCGTGATGACGGGACTATCGCCTTCTTGGCTGTCTCCCATCGCCAGACCCAGTGTGCTGATGTGCACACCGAGGTTCATGTCTTCTTTTGGAGCAGTCGATACGTACGCACCCTTCTCAGGTGGAGCGGTAGCTACCCATGCGATGACAGCAACGATCAGCAGAACAATAACCACTGCAAAGCGCTGCGTCTGGCTGACAGTACGTCCGATCTTCTTCTCAAGGAACGGGACGGTTGGCGGCATCAATGCTCCCGCTGCGAGGATGTAGAGAATCCCTGCCAGAGGAGTGGTCGTTAGTGATGTGAACCCTGTAAGGAAAAGAACGATTGAGATGACCCAAAAGGCCAGCTTCAGAGGGCCCGTGTCGCCCTGGTTTTGCCCCGTGTGGGCTTCTGTGGTGGTAACCATACTCTTGATCGCGAAGTAGGTGGGTAAGCCTGCCAGAGCCTTTGTGTACGCAAAGATCCCGACAGGGGCATACCGGTTTCCCGATACGGCGATCAAGCGAACCCCCTGCCGGGGTCTTTACGCTTGATCGACTTCTAGCGCCATGCCAGCGTTTCCGCTGGTTTAGGCTCATATTCAGTTGTCTAAAAAGGTTAGCATCCTATGTGAACCCTTACCACTCCTTGATGTTTCTTTAGGAAAAAGCATAGAATGCGACTAATGGCCCGCGGCAGACAATATGAAGGGGTGGTTGTGCTGCAAAGACTCCTCGAGCAGCGCCTTAACGATTCAAATCATCAAGCGCTCTATTTATCCTATGAGGATCTGGCAAACTTTAGCCCTCTTTTAAAAGAGCCAATGGGAGTGGAGAAGTTTTTTGAGGTCATACAGAACGAGACCAACAAAAATATCACCTACAAAATAAAGATTCTACGGAAAGCCCTGCCCCACAGAGCCGGTAATGAAGCTGTATACCCTCCCCTTTCTGATCCGTCACCTGTCGGCATAGACGTGCACGTCTCAGATCTGCAGATGCTAAAGAATTATTTTGAGTGCGCGCGTTCAAAAGATGGCGCTGGAAAATCTGCTTTGAACAAAATTATGTCGATTGATATCGTGCCACGCGTGGAAGACTCAAAAGCTGTGATCGTTATAAATGGGAAACCCAACAAAGATCCTTTGATTATAAATATGGATGGGAAACTATGGAGTAGCTTGATTGAAGTAGCTCAGAGGGGTAGTGCGAATCCCGAAGATGTAAAAGACGTGTCAGATTATTTCAATAAAAATAAGAAGTGTCCTATCTACAAAGAGGGGTACGAGCTAAGTGAAATCCTTGTGCCCGATCACGGCACCTTGCGCGCAGGACCAGGAGTAAAACTTTCAATGCGTACGAAGAAGTATTTGTCTCAGAGAAGAAATAATGTAGCTTAAAAAAGCTTAAAAGTGGATAACCATTTGGAGGAACGAAATCACCTATAGAAAGTGGGTGGTTTTTTATTTCATAGAAACGTGATTAAGCCTTCTTCACTTGGAAGCATGGGTGAATGGCACCTGTCGAGACATCCGAGAAAGCTTCCCAAAAAGCAGTCGATCTGTTTCTCGACCGCCTAGTAGAAATCTTGCTCATGCAGGTTGAGCAAGATTCAGAAACACAAGCAGAGGTAGTCAGCGGATCCTCTAAATAAAATTGGCTGCAACTTATTGGTGGGTAGATATCAGTCCTCGCTCTGGGTGAACACTTCCCAACGAGGCACCTTATCTGCCCGTCAGTAAAACGAATGGAGCACTCTTTATCAGACAAAGATTCAGGAAACAAAGGGACCTGACTGATTGAAAGAGCATCTAGCTTGTGTACTCATATTGTTGGTTATTTAGATTTCCAGTGCCCATAAGGGAAATAAAAGTGCAGATAAGAATTGTAAACAATTATGAAAAAACGAAAGAAGACACTGCAAGAAATTGCTACACGCGAATTGAAAAAGAGTTCGCAGCGTTTCAAGCCTAAGAGAAAAACTATTCTGGTGCGCATTCAGTCTAAATGGCGCCGACACCTTAAGGAGAGAGCACGGGCCAGAAGCCTGACACTCTCGAAGCTCCATGACGAAATATATCCTCATTACTTCAAGTGTGAGCGTTATTGAATCCAGATGTAAGAAGTAGTCAAAGTTATCCCCTACTCGCTCTGCGGCACCCTGAATTAAGGGTTGCACAGGGGCACTTCTTGTCGCTATCGAGAGTAATTAGCTTGATAATTAGTTATATAAACCATCTTATGAAAACAGCACTTATTTACTGTCGCGTGAGTACCGATGAGCAAGCCGAGAGCGATCATTATTCGCTTGGGACACAGCTGGAGCTTTGCGAGCGCGCCATAGAGACTCACAATGATTACCGTCTCGCTGACGAAGGGAAATACGAAGACCCAGGACGAAGTGCCACTAACATGAGCAGGCCAGGCCTGCAGGATTTACTTCTGCGCGTACAAGAAGATAAAAAAGTAGGAGCAGTCTTCGTGCAGGACACTGACAGATTGGCGCGCAACGTGAATGATCACATGATAATTAAGGCGCTTCTGAAGAAGCATGGGGTGGAACTAATCTCCGTATCACAACCAGGGCTTGAAGACACTGCCGAGGGCAACTTAATGGATGTAGTCATCGCTGGCATTAATCAGTTTCAATCACAGATAACTGCGCGAAAGACGATGAAGAGCCTTGAGCAGAAGTTCCGTGACGGAGGCTGGCCAACGCGCGCAGCACCTGGATACCTTAACGTTGAAGGAACAGGTGGTGAAAAGCATCGCGTTGTTGTACTTGATCCAGAGCGTGCGCACTTCATTACAGAAGCCTTCAAGATGTACGCGACTGGCGATTACTCCGTTATAGCCGTTAGGGACGCGATCACGAAGCAAGGATTTAGAACCCGCACGGGTAAACATCTTGCCCATAGCAAGATGACGACCTTACTGCAAAACCATTTCTACTACGGAGAAATGCGTTGGCGTGGACTCGTGGGGCCGGGTAAGCATGAACCACTTATCGACCGTGACACGTTCGACCGCTGCCAACTTGTTGCGAAGCAGCACCGAGGCAACAGGTGCAAGCGAGGTAAGTTCAACTTTATACTTCGCGGCTTCGTGTCGTGCGGCCTGTGCGGTTACCGCTATACAGCGGAACATCACCCCAAGAAGGACAAGTCTTACTACCATTGCAGTCATTATGGTAATCGAAAAGAAGCAGGTGATGCGGGGAAATGTGCAGACCGCTACGTGGAAATAGGCGATCTCGAAGGACAGGTGCAAGCTCACTTCGATAGGATTCAGTTTTCAGAAGAGTTTGTGAGCAAGATTGAATCAAGACTCCAGCATGTTTACAAGGCAAAGCGTGATTCGGTAAGCCAAAATAAGAAGCGCCTTCAAAAGAGCAAGGAAGCATTACAAGACAAGCTCGGAGTTGCCGAAGAGAAACTGATTACAGGCGTGCTAGATGACCAGGGCTTTACTCGCCTCAAAGCCCGCTACCGCGAACAAATAGAGGGAATAGAAGACGAGCTGTTCAGACTAGATCGTTCCAAGAACATCAAAGTAGATGTAATTCAGCAAGTACTGGCACTGGTGCGCGATATAGGCACGACCTACAAGAAGGCACCGCCCGAACTACAACGTCTCTACCTAGGCCTATTCTGGGAGGGTTTTGTAGCGCAGAACCGTCTCATCACTAAAGCTAGCAAGTCCCCTATCGTAGAGGCTGTGGAGGCCGTAGGAGCGATATCTTATCGCGTCCTACGAAGCGCACCAGCAGAGCTGGAAACAGAAGTAGGAACCGAAGTTATATTAAGCACCGTTAGGGGCGGCCACCGGGAATCGAACCCGAATTGACAGAACCACAATCTGTAGTGTTAACCGTTACACCATGGCCGCCATGCAACGCACTGATATCCGTATCATGCGCACGTACGCACCATATAGATATCTGGTGCCCGAGAGAGGACTTGAACCTCCACGCCTTGCGGCACATCCACCTCAAGGATGCTTGTCTACCAATTTCAACACCCGGGCAGGTGACCCTTGCGGGATTTTTCCACTATACGGAATCTGAGAGCAAAAAGAAAGGGCCGCTCGAAGAGCGGCCCTTTCTTTTATCAAACTGCGCAGCTTATTCTGCTGCCGCTTCTGCCGGAGCTTCCTCCGTAACCTCGACGGTCTCTACTTCTGCAGCCTCTGGCTCGCCAGCGACTTCTTCTGCAAGAGCCACCTCCTCACCTGCGGGGTTCTGGATAGGATCCTTTTCCATGACCTCCTCCACCGCGACTTCCTCGGCCACGACAGGCTCTTCCTTGAAGTCGTCCGTAGACATCTTCACCATGCGCATGTTGCGAAGCTGGCGACGTACTTCACGGGCAACCTTCTCGCGGATGAAGTAGAGCTTCGCGCGGCGGACCTTCGAACGGCGGACGATCTCGATCTTCGAGATGAACGGGGCGAATAGTGGGAAAATACGCTCAACGCCGACACCCGACATAGTCGCACGAACGGTGAAGGTAGCGCCTGCTTCCGTGCCGTGCTTAACCGCGATAACGAGGCCTTCGAAGACCTGCGTACGGCTCTTGCCCTTCTCGACGATGTTCTGGTGCACGCGGACCGTATCGCCTGGGCGGATGCCAAGACCGGTACGTTCAGCGGTTTTTACCGGGGTTATAACAGAATTCATAGTAGGCAAAATCTAACACACGCCTTATATAAAAGCAAAATAGGCCTCTTCAGGAATCCTATATAAGCCCTTCAGTATTAGGGAATTTAGCTACTGCGGCCTTGAAGACTTCAGGAATCGGTGAGGTCAGGGTGATGCGTTCGCCAGAAGGCAGCGGAAGGTCTAGCTGGTAGGCATGGAGACCAAGACGCTTGAAGCCGAGGTCACAGGGATGATTCGGCGAATAGAGCGGATCGCAGACTATGGGGTGATGAATCGCCTTAAGATGCACGCGAATCTGATGCGTGCGGCCGGTCTCTGGCATCATCTTTACGAGGCTGTGGGTACCGATATCGCCGACCACTTCGTAATTCGTAATCGCTTCGCGCAGCATGCCTTTGGCACCGCGCTGTGCGGAACGCAAGCGGAAATCAGTGCGCGAACGCCCTATAGCAAGATTAATCACTCCCTTCTCCTCCTTAAGCACGCCGTACACGAAAGCGAGGTAGGTCTTGTTCACGGTGTGTTCCTGGAATGCGAGCTTAAGGAACGCGTGCGCTTCAGGCGTCTTGGCGAGTATGAGCACGCCGGAGGTGTCGCGATCGAGACGATGCACGATGCCGGGGCGCATGATTTCAGAGCCATCACGCATGCGCTGCGTCTCCCCCACTTCTTTCGAAGCGGGATATTTCACAGCGAACCAGTCGCTGACGGTCTCCTCTTTCGAGTGACCATCCGGGTGCGCCATGACGCCGATAGGCTTATCTATGGCCACGAGGTTCGCATCTTCATATAAGATAGGAAAATCCATACCGGCAGCCTAGCATATATGGCCTTTTCTCGGGTATAAAAATGAGGTATGGTATCCAGTACGGGCGATTAGCTCAGTTGGTAGAGCGCTTCATTTACACTGAAGATGTCGGGGGTTCGAGCCCTCCATCGCCCACAAATGAAAAAACCGCAGCGGGGCTGCGGTTTTTTCATTTGTGCACTTCCACGTATTTCTATCTGTGCCGTGGGAGGGACTCGAACCCTCAACCCTTGCAGGATACGCTTCTGAGGCGTACGCGTATACCAATTCCGCCACCACGGCATATGCATCATTCTTGTGTCCCCACCAGGAATCGAACCTAGATCTACGGCTTAGAAGTCCGCAGCTTTATCCATTAAGCTATGGGGACTTCTAAACACTAGCTCGCGGGTGCAGCAGGGTCAACGACGCGTGTCGTCGTGCTTGTAGGAATGCTCGCAGGTGTTGCAACCGGTACTGTGGGATTCGACGGATCGACGAAGTGCGAATTCTTATAGTTTGTTTCGGTAGCGGCACGACTCTGGAAGAGCGTGTTCACTGAATCGATCGATGCAGGGTTGAGCGATTGCTGCACCGTTGCGGTGCCGATCGCGTCGCCATTCGTAACGCGCAGGAACAGCCAGACATTCCATCCGATGCTTGCGATAAGGAGTACAGTCGCGATAGCAACGAGCATGAGCCAGTCGCGCGATGGATTCAGCCGATCGCCATACCGGAATGGATTCGATGCGCTTTTAAATTTTGGGAGGGAGAGATTCATATTATTGGGTAGGGTCTGCTGCGGGCGCGGGTGCCGGGGCGACATGCGGCGTGCTGCTTGCAGGGCCAGTGCCCACACTGAAGGATGCCGCCACAGACCAGTTCCCTGGCGAAGCTGTATCGAGCGAAAGATTCTTAAGCTTTATATCGTAGGGCGCGTATTCGAGCGCACCAAGGGTGCGCTCTACTGAATCGAACGTACCGGAAATAGTAACGGAGAGGTTCAGATGACTCTGACCGGCAGTAGGCGCACTGTCTGCACCAACAGAAACAACATCTACCTTTGAACCGAGGGCTGCACCCGTTGCGGTTAGGCTGCCAAGAAATGGAACGACATCGTTCGCAGAAATGAAGTGTGATGAAACAGATGATTCATCATCTGAGAGTGCGGCGAGTGCGGCTTTCGCCTCAGCGATACGCGACGCATCCTGACTCTTGGTCTCAATTTCCCCGGCAATCGAACGGGCTTTCGCATTCTCTGTATCGACCATCACGAACCATACGCCGTAGGCTGCAACCACAATGACAAGCGCGATACCTGCGAACATAAGATGGATCAAGGGTTTTTTCATGGTCGTAAAGAGCCCGTCAGAGTGATGGTGAACGGGATGTTGCTGTCTTTCGCATATGCGCTGATGGGAAGATCAGCATTCGTAACGAACGGAAGCGCACCAAGCGCGAGCGCATACGCACGAAGGGTGTCGCGCGTTGCTGCCATGCCCGAGATGCCCATGGTTCCTTGTTTGCCAGGGGTTGCAGGCGTGAAGGTGAATCCGCTGAGCGTTATGCCGGTGCGCGGTGCGGCAAGCATCGCACGAAGAACGGCACTCGCGGTTGTCGTAGTCGCAAGCGTATTCAAATAGGCAACATTCGTTGAAAGCTGGCCGAGGCGCTTTCGCACCTGCGCTTCTTCAGACGTATTCAGGCTCGCATTCAGGGTCGCGAGCTGTGCCGACTCCCTTTTCACTTCACTATGCGCAAAGATGTAGCTCGGCAGCAGCAGCAAGCCGTGAAGTACGACGAGACCCGCAAGCATCCCGCAGCCGAGCGCAGCGACGCGCAAGAAATAGCCGCGTCTGAACGCATTGATATTCGAACGTGGCAAAAGATTAGTGAGTTCAGGAAACATATTCTCGTAGAGCGAGTCCGACGGCGGTGCCGTAGGCAAGCGACTCCATATAATCTACTTGCGGCAGCCAGTCGTCGCGCGATGCAAGATTCTTAAATACGTCGCCGAGCTCGACCGGAATCTTAAGCGATGCGCCCAGATATTCCGGCAAGCCGCGTACGGTCGCATTCCCTCCTACGAGAATCGCGCGCGTTACGGGCTCATGTGCAGGAATCTGGCCCGCACGGCTCTGCCAGTAATCAAGACGACGCACGATCTCTTCGCGGATAACGGAGACGGTCGTGAGCATCGCGGCCTGATATTCTGCACTGTCTGCTCCTGCAACGAGACCCTGCTCCGCCTTCACGCGCTTCGCTTCTTCTTCGGTAACACCGAAGTGTTTCTGTACGGCGAGTGTAAGCGCGTGGCCGCCAACCTCGATCGTGGTGGCGAAGCGCGGCAAACGATGCGATACGACAAGAAGCTTCGTGGTGGTCTTGCCGATGTCGATGATCATAACGGTTTCCGGATCGCCGTGCGGTAGTATCGCGCGCGGTAGTGCGAACGTCTCGCTTTCGAGCGCGCGAACGATGATGCCTGCGTCTTCGAATACCTGAAGTGCTGCGTCTGCGACGCGACGCGCATAGCCTATTCCCACCACATGCACCTCATCACCTTTCTGCGTGAGCGGCGCGACGTCGAACGCCACTTCGGCCGGCGGTAGTGGCACGTATTCATCAAGATGCTGTTCGATACTCGTGCGCCATTCGCGACGGGTCGATCCGGTTGCGTCTGCCTCGAACAGATAACCGCGCGCTTCAGGTAGCGTGATATTCGCGCGCTTCACGCCGTGGCGCTGCGCCACGTCTGCGAGCGTCTTCGCGAGCGTTACGTGATCTGCGATCTCGCCGTTCTGGATGATGCCGGGCGCAAGCTTCTCTTCAGCGATAGTAACGACCTCAAGGCCATGCAAACGTTCTTTCAGGATTACGGTTTTGATACCGCTTGCAGAAATATCCATGCCTGCGGTGGGAAGGGCCAGGTAATCAGGAGGAGCGAACTCCACGCGTGCAAAGTTAGAGAACGGATTCGCCATTACGAAATAGTATAACGCGTTAGTGCGCCGCAGTTCCTGGGGGAACCACGCGATCGGGTGTAACGAAGGCGAACGTGTCCCCTTCTCCCACCGCGAAGAGCATGCCATTCGATTCAATGCCTTTTATCTTGCGAGGTTCGAGGTTCGTAACGAAGGCAAGCTGGCGGTTGATAAGATCTTCTGGTTCATTCACGTATGCACTGATGCCTGAGACGACCTGACGCGGTCCGGCTGCTTCGCCGAAGTCCACGGTGAGTCGCAGGAGCTTGTCTGTTTCCGGAACGCGTTCAGCGGTACGCACCGTGCCTATCTTCACTTCGATCTTCAGGAACTCATCAATGCTGATCTTCGGTTTTCCTTGCGGCTGAGGTACTTCGGGTACCTGGCGCGAGAGGAAGCCCGTGAGAATGAGTGCAGCGGCGGAAGAGTCCACGTCAGGGCTGCCTTTCATGCGCACGCCTTCGAAATCACGGCGTGCTTCCTGCGTCGTGAACATTTCAGGTTCGAAGTGCACAGGCATGCCGCCTTCGGCGAGGTGCGCGGCTACGCCGCGCACCTCTTCCATCACTGCATTATCCTCGCCGTTGAAATCCTTCGAGTCCCCCATAACGACGGCCTCGACTTTTTCCTTCGCGATTAGCGCTTTTAGAGAATCAAGCAAGCAACTGTCGTTCAGCATGACGCTGTGCGGAAAACCCATCGTGCCGGCTTCATCCGAAAGCGCGATACCCACCTTCTTCGTTCCATAATCGATACCCATATATTTCATAGAATCATCCTACCAGACGTGATACCATGCCGACATATGAACACCATAGCTTCCAATCCGATACAGCAGCTCGCTACCCTGGCAGGCGTTTCTCTGCCCGTCATGACCGGCATTCTTGCCGCCGTCGCCATATGGACGATCATCTGGAAAGGTCTTGGCATGTGGCGTGCCGCACGTAATCATCAGATGGTCTGGTTCCTCGTATTCCTTATCGTTAATGACATCGGCATCCTCGAGATAATCTACCTGCTCTGGTTCAGAAGCGACAAAGACGCTATGGTAACTCGGGTCGCCACTGGTTCAGCCGTGGTGCCTGAAGCGCAGTAGCAAAAAATAATTGGAGGGGTGGCAGAGTGGTCTATTGCACCTGTCTTGAAAACAGGAGTCTCTTTACGGGGACCGCGAGTTCGAATCTCGCCCCCTCCGCATCTGAATGTGTTAACGTGCGCGCTCGAAGAGTGCGCACGATGCTATCATTACGTCATGAATCGCACGCCTCTTTATGAGTGGTACGGGACGGAATATGTTTTTGAAGAGAAAGGCGCCGACTGGTACTGGGCACTCGGCATCATCGCGCTCGCAGCCGTCGTTGCCTGCGTGCTTTTCAATAACCTTCTGCTCGGGCTCGTGATACTTGCTGCAGCAGGCACCCTTGCGCTCATGGCAGCGAAGCATCCGCGCACGCACCACTTCATGATCTTCGACACGGGCGTAGGTATTGATAACAACTTGTACCTGTATCAAGACATGGTGGACTTCTCAGTCCTTGAATATTTAGACGAAACGCTGCCTCCTGCCCTTTCCATAAAGACGAGCCGCATCATGGCGCCGCACATCCTGATTCCTATCGTCGATCATGATCCGGTAGAAATATACGAATACATTTCGCTGCACCTTCCCGAGGGCATGCACGAAAACTCACTGATGGACCATTTCATCTCGCTTCTGAAGATTTGATTTGCAAATAGGCCGCGTAAACGATACAGTCAACTTCGTGCGGGGTGCTTAACTGCTCCCGTCGTTCAATGGATAGGACGTATCCTTGCGGAGGATATGATGTAGGTTCGATTCCTACCGGGAGCACCAGTAGCAAAAAGCCGCCGATTTCATCGGCGGCTTTTTGCGTTCGTTCTAATTACTTCGCTGCGATCGAGTTAATGAACGTGTCGGTGATAGTCGTATCGCTCGTCGTACTCTTCAAGAGGAAGTTGTAGGTGCCATCGCTTTCCTTGATAGAAAAGAGCTGATAATACGCGAATTGTGCAGATGGCTTCGTGTATGTTTTCACTTCAACGCTTTGTCCTGCGATGGTGCGCGTTCCGGTCGTGTACGTAAGATCGTTAGAAAGCCCGATCGCTTCATTCTTACTGACGAAGATTACGAGCGAGCCATTCGAGATCTGCATCTGATGCAGCTGATTGTTCGCGTCAAGGATTTCGTTCACATTCCACTCGGGACGGAGATGAAATGAAACCTTCCAGTTCTTGTCTGCGAAGATACCGCTCGAAGAGACTGAGCTGTTGGTGAGAACGCCACTTGGAATAAGGCCGGCGGAAGTGCTGCTGCCAATACTAAGAAGTGGCGATGTCACGGATGCAGGAGTGATGGGCGCATGCAATAGACCTAGCGTTATGGCTAGCGATGTAAGGGCCGCTGCGAGCTTTGAAAGTATGGTTGAAAGTATCGTCATGGGGACAGTATACAATAGTGGACGATTTTAGGCCCTTGACCTTACCAGCCCCGTATACGCACCTCCCTTCTTTTACCGCGGTGCGGCAGGTACATACTTATAGGTACAGCGTGCATCACTAACCGTCGCGCTGTACATATTCTCATGAAGATACTTCACGTGATTGCATTCTTGTTAGTCATCGTAGGTGCTCTTAACTGGGGTCTCATCGGCCTCGGCGGATTCATGGGCTCAGACTGGAACGTGGTGCACATGATCCTTGGCAGCGTGCCAGTCGTTGAATGGATCGTCTACGTATTGGTAGGCCTTTCAGGCATCTGGCTTCTTATCACGCACAAGAAGACGTGCATGATGTGTGGCAACCGTTCTTAAGGTATTGGTTCTAAAAGAGAAAAGGCCCGAGCTTCGCTCGGGCCTTTTCTCTTTCCTGCTTACGCAGCTACCGCTTTCGAACGCTTGAGGGCAAGCGCGAGACGGGACTTCTTGCGAGATGCCGTGTTCTTCTTGATGATGCCGCGCTTCGCTGCCTTATCGATAGCCTGATAGGCCAGTGAAAGCGTCGATGCAGTATCTGCAGCGTTCAACGCAATCTGCTTGCGAGTCTCCTTCGTGGTGGTGGTGAGGACACGCTTGCGACGCACGTTGAATACGTGCTTCTTAAGGGATGCGCGATGCGCCTTCTTTGCATTTGCGGTAATTGCCATGTGAGGATGATACTACGCTATTACTCCCCCGCGCGCAAATGGTACGATACATGCATGATTCGGGAGCTTAGTGGCACCATTATAGGAAGCGAGCCAGGCGGCGTCATCGTTGATGTCGCCGGATTCGGCATATTCGTGCACCTTTCATCGGCTGCAATGCCTATCGCCGGTGAGAAAGTGAGCCTTAAGACCTATATGGCCTTCCGCCAGGACGGCGTTGAGCTCTATGGCTTCACGAGCGAGGAAGATAGGCACTTCTTCGAGCAGCTCCTTACGGTTTCGGGAGTCGGACCAAAGACCGCCCTTTCCATATTCTCGCGCGCCTCGCGCGAGTCCCTTGAAACCGCCATCGCGACCCGCGACATTTCCTACCTAACGCGTGTCGTCGGCATGGGAAAGAAAGCGGCAGAAAAAATGGTCGTGGAGCTTTCGGAGAAAGTCACGGTCACCGGCGAGAAGCATGACGGCGATGATGCAGAAGTTTTCGACACCCTTGTAGCGCTCGGATACACGGACCGCGAAGCGCGCACTGCCCTTTCCGACATCCCGATGCATGTGACCGGCCGTGACGCGCGGCTGAAAGCCGCACTCGCTGGCAAGCAGCGCTAGCAAAAGAATCATATGAGCGCACTCAAACGATTCATCGAGAACCTGCTTCCCCGTTCGCTTTATCGCGCACTGCTCGCGCCATATCACGCAGCATGGGCATTCGGCAGTGCTGTTCGCTACGGCTTCCCTGCAAAGAAACTCATCGTCATCGGCGTTACCGGCACGAAAGGAAAATCATCCGTAACGGAAATGATCACGGCGATTCTCGAAGAGGCCGGTCACGTAGTGGCCGTATCGAGTACGATTCATTTCAAGACCGGTAAGACAACTCGCCCGAACAAATTCAAGATGACACTTCCGGGTCGCGGTTTCATACAGAAACTCCTTGCGGAAAGCGTGCACGACGGCGCGACCCACGCGGTGATCGAGCTTACGAGCGAGTCTGCACTGCAGTATCGTCATCTATTCCTTTCATTGAACGCGCTCGTCTTCACGAACCTGGAGAAAGAACACATCGAATCGCACGGCGGCATGGAGCAGTATTTTCAGGCGAAGTTCCGTCTTGGTCGTTCGCTCGCACGATCGATCAAGCGACCGCGCGCTATTATCGCGAACGAAGAGAGCGAATATGGGAAGCGATTCTTATCGCTTCCCGTCGAGCGTGCAATCCCCTTCTCGCTTAGCGATGCGCAGAACCTGGACCTCGCCGACAGCCAGACTAGTTTCGATTATGACTCGACGCGCATCACTCTTCCCCATCCGGGCGCTTTCAGCGCCCGCAACGCGCTCGCCAGCATAAAGACTGCTGCGTTCTTCGGCGTGCCCGTTCCGGTAAGCGCGAAGGCGCTCGCAAAACTCAGTACTATTTCGGGCCGCGCAGAACGTATCGATGCTGGTCAGGATTTCCTTGCCGTCGTTGATTACGCGCATACGCCAGACTCCCTCATTGCGCTCTACGAGGCGTATCCGGAGCGACGCAAAGTGTGCGTGCTCGGCAATACGGGCGGGGGCCGTGACACGTGGAAGCGTCCTGAGATGGGTCGTATCGCTGACGAATATTGTGACGAAGTCATTCTTACCAACGAAGATCCGTATGACGAAGACCCGCAGGAAATCATGAACGCCATGGCAGCCGGCATGAAACGCGAACCGACGATCATTATGGACAGGCGCGAAGCGATACATGAAGCGCTCAGCCGCGCGAAGACCAGTGACGTCGTCCTCATCACTGGTAAAGGAACTGACCCGTACATCATGGAAGCGAACGGAAAGAAAACCGTATGGAGCGATGCGCAGGTCGTCGCTGAAGAACTCGAAAAGCTTGGCACGAAGGCTGCGGGCCCTGCTATCATAGGCACATGAGCGACGGCGCATTCATCCTCGCAGTATTCTTTTTCTTCTTCGCGGCATGGCTCGCTAGCGGCGGCCCCACGAAGCCGATATCTTTTGCCGGCCCGTATATAACGCCGATTACGTCCGTGGGAACGATACAGACCGGCTATGGCAGCACCGGCGGAACATCAGGCGGCGGCACGAGCATAAGCGCAGCGCGGTCTACCCTTTCCAATATTCAGAATTCGCTCGGCGGCCTTAACAAGCAGGTGCAGGACGCGAAACTCTTCGGCACCCCGTCTCCGTACAAAGGCGATGTCACCATCAGTTGGGGCAACAGCCTCGGCGCGTCTGATCCGAAACAGGAATACATAACGATACGTGCTGCAAGCAATGCTCCGCAGAATCTCAACATCACCGGCTGGAAGCTCGTCGCCGTTTCCAACGATCATGTAGCAACCATTCCGCAAGGACAGGAAATATATTCACCAAGCTCAACGGCGACGGCGCCGATCATCCTGCATCCGAATGACACCGCCATCATAAATTCCGGCGTGTCGCCGGTCTACGAGTCCTTCAAAGAAAATGAGTGCATGGGCTACTACACGAAGAACGATCAGTTCAACCCTGGTCTCTCACAGACCTGTCCGAGTCCTATCAATGATTTCAACGCGCACTACACCGGTAATGTCTTCAAGGATGGTGGCTGCCAGCAGCTCATACAGAATACGTATTCCTGCAACATACCTGATACGAATAGCGTTTCTTCCGACTGCAACATCTTTATCGAAAATTATCTTAACTATCCGAGCTGCATCGTGAACCATCAAGCCGATGAGCAGTTCTCCGGAAATGAGTGGCGCATCTACTTGAACCGCGATGTTATTAAAGTTCACAATACTGACACACGCTACTACGGCCCGCTCTGGCAACAGTCGCATGATGCGATAAAGCTAGAGGATCAGAGCGGGCTGACGGTAGACTTGTACGAGTATTAGTAGACCGCGTTCCGTATTACAGGTATAAAGATACACGTGCGCGGCCTACGGCCGCACACTCCACAAACCGCCCATAGCTCAGTTGGTAGAGCAGCTCCCTTTTAAGGAGACGGTCCTTGGTTCAAATCCAAGTGGGCGGACCACCAGAAGTTCGATCCCTCGTCTGCCAGCATTGTAGTCATCAGTTTACTTTCTTGACAAAAAATTAGTAATCAGTATTTTGAAGTAAGACAACATTGAGGTGAAACATGCAATTCAGTGACGTGATGCGCGTTATCGGCACGCATTTATCTGTTCCAGAAGTAACGCTCAAAAAAGAGGACCGAACCATTATTCTCATTGGAATGATGCACACCGCGCCTGTCAGCTTCTTTACGACTATCAGAGAGCGTCTACTAACGCTTGAGGAAAATGGTTTTCAGGTTCTATACGAGGCCATCGATCCCTCGTGGCCAGAACCTGTTACTGATGAGCAACGAATGCTGCATGAACATGCATATGAACAGATCAAGGCATGGAAGAACCGTCTACTTGGAATCGGATTTGCATATCAATTAGATGAAATCCCAATTCTTGATTCGTGGTACTCTGCTGATTTTTCTTTAGAGGACTGGACTCGCGAGAATCCTACAAGAGGCCCAACACAAGAATCAGTGGATCGGTTTGAACGTCAACCCCTTGATGCAAATAACTTCATTAAGGATTTGATAGATACTGCTACTCAACTAGAATCCAAGAAATTTTCTTCATCTCATCTAGAAAAGTTTGTAACTAGGCGAGATAAGCATGCCAGTAAAATAATCCTCGGTTACGCAGAAAATAAGAACGTGGTTACATTCTGGGGTAGTGCGCATCTTCCCGGAATAGAATTTCTTCTCGCGGAAGCCGGGTATAAAGCTTTCCACTTAGATTGGATACCGGTATTAGACGTGACGACTTACAAGGCTGAAAGAGAGTAATCTCGAGTAAGCCTTTTATTTTGAATAAAAGTTCCAACATCGTCCCAGACTGCCAGCACTACAACGAGAGCGCGAAGCGCTCGAGTGCGCGGTCTAACGGAAGATCACCGGAACGAGAATCGGAAAGAAGCTCGATAAGTGAACGTGAAAGTATGCGTGCTTGGTTTCCAGGCCAGCTGCGGCTTCCCTTCTGCATGAGGTCTCGCGCTTTCCAGTGAAGAAGGCCGTGAATCATTTCTGATGCGTCGCCTTGGCGACGCGCCTTCTCGATTTCCTGCCAGAGCTTCGGTCCATTCTTTTCACCGAGCGCGTTCACTAAGCCGCTATTGAATCCGCGTGCTGGTTTCTTATCGAGCGCGTTCACTTCGTACACCTTTTCTGCGTGCGCTTCGATCTTCTTCACGCGTGCGGCAAGGAGTTTTGGCGCGAGTATCACGACGGCATTCGGCGATGTCGCGAGCGCAGCGAGCGACTCGAGCAATGCTTCACCTGCTTCCGTATTAGAAAATGGATCATCAACGAGCACGAGCGTCTTCGAAAAGAAAAGACCCTGTGCCATGAGTGCTTCTTGCAGCGCTTCGGTTGAAATAGACTCAGCATCAAGACGTGTGTAATACGCGTCCGGCGCTTTCGTGCGCGCGGCCGTTACCCATTGAAAAGCTTTTGCGCGCACCTTATTCGTATCCGAGCCATGGAAGAGATAAATCACTTTCCCATTGTATATCGGATAGAACGAAGGCGCTTCGGTTAGGAAGCGCCTTCAAGTTTGAAAAGGCATATAGCTTAGTTTCCCCTGAACTTCAGAACGAGACCGACGACCCCGATGGCGATGAATATCCATATCGCTACGGAAAAACCGAGAGCGGCGAAAAGGCCCTTGTGATTCTTACCTCCCAGGGAGGATTCTTGATCTTGCTCGACTACGGTCATGTGTACTACCCCTGACTAAAACGCTGCACCCATTAGCAATGATACTCCTACCTTGTATCCATCCTAATCCAGCGGGTGCATATCACCCCAGTTCGGCCCAACCTTCGGCTGCACCAGTAGCGGGATACCGCGCGTCTCTTCTTCCGGCACCACAGACTCCATAATTGCCTGAATCTTCTTCGCGAGTTCCGTAACGCGGGATTCTTTGATTTCAAAAACGAGTTCGTCATGCACCTGCAGCAGCATGTGCGCATCTTCGGTCGCCTTCTCTTCTTTCAGCATCTGATCGATATGCACCATCGCGATCTTGATGATATCTGCCTGCGTGCCTTGTATCGGCGCGTTGATAGCCATACGTTCCGCTTGCGCACGTACATACGGAAGCACTGATTTGATACCAGAGAATTCACGACGACGACCGAAGAGCGTTTCGGTGAAGCCCTGGCGGCGCGCAGCGCCGCGCGTTTCTTCCAGATATTCTGCAAGACGATTGAAGGTACGGAAATAATCCTCAAGATACTGCTGCGCTTCGCTGGTACTTGTGCCGAGCTGTGCCTTGAGTGCGTTCACACCCATGCCGTACAAGATGCCGAAGTTCACGATCTTCGCACGGCGGCGCATTTCTCGATCTACCGTATCAGCAGCAACGCCGAAGACTGCGGCGGCAACTTCTGTGTGTACGTCGCGTCCTGAACGAAAAATCTCTCCGAGTTTCTCGTCTCCGGAAAGTATCGCCGCCAGGCGCAGTTCTATCTGCGAATAGTCGAGACCGAGCAGTGTGCTTCCTTTTGGCGCAATAAAGGAGTGGCGAATCGCGCGTCCGCGCTCCGTACGGACCGGAATATTCTGAATGCTCGGATTCTGTGTTGCCATACGTCCCGTTACGGCACCCGTCTGTATGAACTGCGGGTGCAGGCGGTACTCGCTATCAAGCAGCGGCGGAATATTGTCTATGTAGGTACCGAGCAGTTTCTGAATCTGGCGATACTCCATGATGTCTTCGATGATCGGATGTTCGCCTTTCAGCTTCTCGAGCTCGCTTTCTTTAGTAGAACGCTGCCCTGTCGCCGTCTTCTTCTGTGCCTTTCCGCCAGGTGATTTCAAGCCGAGTTCATCGAAGAGCACATCGCCCAATTGTTTCGGCGAAGCGATATTGAATTCGTGCCCGACGATTCCATAGATGCGCTTCTCAACCGCCTCCACTTCTGCGTGATAGGCGACGCCGAGCGAGGCGAGTGCTTTCGTATCTATCATCACACCGTGCGTTTCCATTTCGCGCAGTACAGGAATGAGCGGCTTCTCTATCTTTTCGTACACTTCGTCCAGCTGACCCGTCGTGGCAATCTTCGCTTCAAGCACTTTGTATGCAGCGTCGAATGTCTGTGATTTCGTGTACGCAAGGATGTCGTCAATCGCAGGGTTCGTCAGGTCTGAAGCAAGCAGCCACAGCATCACCTGCGCCTCCTGCAAACGCGTCGGATCAATGTCCGCAGTATCGATAGGGGCGTCATCTTTTTCTTCTTCAGTTACTCCTTCTGCAGGCGCACCACCCTTCTCGAACACCGCACGTGCACGGCCGCGAAGCGTGCGGAAACCAAGCTCATCGAAGAGCGCGAGCACTTTCGGTAGCGCGCTGCCATCTTTCCAAACGGCTTCTGGAAGCTTGAACGTAATAGGCGCATCGATGCGAATAGTCGCGAGCATCTTGGAGAAGACCGCATCTTCCTCGTGTTCTTTCAGCAACCCGACGATACGGGGCTTGATTCCCTGTTCGGTAAACTGCGCCTCATTCTTTTTCAGCTTCTTATAGATATCTTCGATGGAGCCGAACTTCTGAATGAGTTCTGTCGCCGTCTTCTCACCCACACCAGGAATACCGATGATGTTGTCCGAGGGGTCGCCGCGCAGTCCTTTATAATCGGCGATCATCTTCGGCGGGAATCCATAGCGCTCTTCCACTGCCTTCTCGTCATACAGAATCGTATCGTTGAGACCTTTCTTGAGCGTGTATACCTTCACGCGATTCTTCTCGATGAGCTGCATCGTATCCATGTCGCCGGAAGCGATAATGATCTCCAGATCTTTCTGATCGCGTGTCATGTACGCGATGGTGCCGAGGATGTCATCAGCCTCGAATCCTTCTTTCTCGAAAATAGGTATGGAAAATGCAGCAAAGACATTGCGCGAAGTGTTGAGCTGCTTTGCGAGCGCATCATCAAGCGAGGAGCGCGTTCCCTTATATGCTTCGTATGCCTCATGACGGAACGTCGCCTTGGGTAAATCGTAACAGGATGCGATGTAATCGGGTTTCAAGTCCTGGATGATACGAAGCAGCATCGAAGAAAGGCCGTAGAGAGCGCCAGTTGGTTCACCGGTTGGCGAACTGAAATCAGGGAGCGCATGATACGCGCGATGAATGATCGCGTGCGCATCAAGCAGGATGAGTCGCTGTTTCTTCACGACCGCTTTCTTCGCTACTGGTTTCTTTGCGGGTGCTTTAGGCATAGGAAATATTTCTACCAGTATCTGCGACTTCGAGCGTTATGCGCGTGCGCACTGTCGGCAATCCGTCTGCAACCTGTTCAGGCCATTCAAGCAGAATAAGATTGTGCTTGTCCTGCATGAGTTCATCGAAACCGAGCGGTGGAAGTGAACGTCCGCTTTCAAGCCGATACGCATCGATGTGTACCAAGCGTTTGAATCCATGCGAAGCATCTTCAGGAAGTTCATATATTTTCTCCAGAACGAATGTAGGGCTCGTAACCGCTTCGCTGATGCCGAGCGCGCTTGCGACTCCTTGCGTGAACGACGTCTTCCCTGCTCCCAGCTCGCCAGAAAGGGTCACGAGCGTGGCGCTGGCTTCCGCAGGCGCCAGCGTATCCACGAAACGCACGGCTTCAGCCTGCAGCGCAGCCAGGTCAACAAGGTTCTTCGAAACGTTCTCCATAATATAGAAATTGTACCCTTGAATAGAAAAAACGCCTGCTCCCTCTCCGAAGAGAAGAAACAGGCGCTTGGCGAATCACCAGGATGATCAGTGATGGCCGCTGAATGCGCTCGCTAGGACAGCGACGCCGACACCAGCCACAACAGTGCCAACGATGACCTTTTCGGTCTTGGTCGCCGGCCGATAGTCGGGGTAGCCATAGGACTCGTAACAGCAGTCTAGACGATTCTCCCACCGATAGGGGTGAAAGGGCGCATCTCGCCACTGGTCGCTGAAGTTGACCCAGAGGGTGTATCCGTCCTTGTGCCTGTTAGTACGTTCGTACCGCGGGTCCAGCATGTGCTGGGTATCGTCGACCCAGAAGCTATATATGTCCGGACCCGGATAGGTCACCTGGCGAGCGACTTGAGTCGGCGCCGAATCAGAGGCGTGGAACTGAAGGTCGCTTTGCGGCTGCGGCATTTCGTCCGAAGCCTTGGGCACGCCCGGTTCCCTGAAGTATCCGCAGCTGTGCCACTTCTGATGCGTGTCTTCCGCATAGTACTGGCAGGCGCGGAAGGCATGATCGCCTTCTTGAGCCTTGTCCGGCGGCATGATACTGAACAGCACGGGCTTGGCCGCGCCTTCCTGGGTGTACCAAGCACGGTCCTTCAGCGTTGTCGCGGAGGCCGAAGCCGCCGAGGCAAAGCAGAGGGCGCCGAGCAGGCCGGCGATGATCATCTTCGTGTTGGAAAGGTTCATTTGACTTGGTCTCCCTAGTGGAAATTCAGGTTGTTGGTTCGTATATGAATATATACCATAAATCCTAAAATGTCAATAGCCCATACGGCAGCCTTGTGTGGTGGTATCATGCCTATATTCATTCATATGCACGCCCAATTCGACACTGAAGCCGAGGACGCGAAGCTCAAGAATCTGCGCGAACGCGAGGAAGAGGACCTTGCGCAGGTACTTTCTGAAAAATACGGCATTCCGTATACCGATCTCTCGCTTATTCCGGTGAACGCAGATGCATTGCGCATCATTCCCGAAGCAGATGCCAAAGCAGCGCAGGCTGTCGCCTTCGAGAAGAACGGCAAGCATCTTTCAGTGGCGCTGCGTAGTACCGAGGTTGATGCAACTCATAAGCTGCTTGAACAGCTCGAGCAGGAGGGATACATCGTTGAGAAGTTTCTTATCTCTGAACGCAGCCTCGCGCTAGCGTTTGAGCATTACAAGGATCTTTCATACGCGACGCAGTCTAAGGAAGGCACGTTCAATATCGGCGAGGCGGAGCGCTCTTCCCTTTCAACGCTTGCAGGCTTGCGTACCTATTTAGACGAGTCGCTTTCAGTGAAAAAGACGATGCAGATATCGCATGTGTTCGAGGGAATACTCGCATCCGCACTCGCGCTCAAGGCGTCTGACATACATTTCGAACCGGAAGAAGAGACGGTTCGCATGCGCCTCCGCCTTGATGGCCAGCTCACTGATGTCTACGCGTTCGAGACGCACTCATACCACCTTCTTGAATCGCGCATCAAGATTCTCTCTGGCTTGAAATTGAACGTAGAGAACCGCGCGCAGGATGGCCGCTTCACGGTTGCCATTCACGGTATTGAAATCGAAATACGCACGTCGATAATCCCCGGAAACTACGGAGAGTCCATCGTGATGCGTATCCTCGATCCGAACGCGATCAATCGCACACTAAGCGAGCTCGGCATCCATCCGAAACTGCTTGCACGCCTTGCGACGGAAATTCATCGTCCGAACGGCATGCTTCTTAATACCGGCCCGACGGGTTCTGGAAAGACCACGACGCTCTATACCTTCCTGCAGGAAGTACATGCGCCGGAAGTGAAGATAATAACGATCGAGGATCCGGTTGAATATCACTTGCCTGGCATCGTGCAGACACAGACTGATGAGAAGGACTACACCTTCGCGCTCGGTCTTCGTTCTATCCTTCGTCAGGACCCTGATGTGATCATGGTGGGAGAAATCCGCGATGCAGAAGTCGCTGAAACAGCCATTCAGGCGGCACTTACCGGACACTTCGTATTCACGACGCTGCACACGAATGATGCTGCAGGCGCCTTCCCTCGCCTGTTCGATCTTGGCGTTGACCCCAAGACGGTGCCGTCTGCCGTTTCTGTGGCGATGGCGCAGCGCCTTATACGTACGCTTAATCCCGAAACGCGCACGATGCGCGCAACGACTGAAGAAGAGAAGCAGACGATCAATCGAATTTTCTCTACGCTTACAGACACATCACTTATGCCTGCGTCTATCGAACAGGTCGGTATGGCGAATCCGAATGGTGCGGATGATTCAGGATACAAAGGACGTATCGGCGTATACGAGGCGATTTTCATGGACGACCAACTCGCTGAATTCCTTCGAACAGCACCGTCTGCAAGCGACATCGCGAAAGAAGTTGCACGACAAGGGTTCCTCACCATGGCGCAGGACGGCGTATTGCGTGCACTCGCCGGCGAAACGACGCTTGAAGAGGTGTTTAGCGTCGTTGATGTGCCGCGCGGCTAGTTTTGATTCAAACTTTTAATTTGCTATACTGAACAGGTCTTGATTCGTTCAAGACACTTTTGGCTAGACCACGACCCGCGCAGGCAACTGCGCGGGGTTGATTTTATGTAATGTGGCGTATGCATCGGTGATTTTATTCTGATCTTCTTTGCTGACCTGTTCCACTCTTTGAGTTAGTCGTCGATAGTCCAACGTCTGACCTTGGGCAATTACAACTACTCGCTTCTGCCCCTGCATTTTAATAGGAACGTACCAACTGCCTTCTTTTGATTTACTGGTGATAGGTAGTGCGTGGTACGTATACTGATTATATTTTTTGAAGATATAAACTGGTCGAGTAAATCCTTCGCCCTTTCCGCTTAATTCATGGCCAATATTTTCACCAAAGTGCGACCACCAAATCTCTCCCTCCTTAAAGAAAGGTGGCTGGGTGTTTTTCGAATCAAGGTGTTCCTTAACTCGGAACCAGTTGAAGAATCTCTTTATCACCGGCAGAGCATAGCAGAGCGAGATAGGAGAAAAATCAACGAAAGATAAAGAAAAACCGCCGCTCGTTAGAGCGGCGGTTTTTCTTTTAGGAGATCCTGCACACTACCCTCCAGGCACTCCGTTCTATAAATAGAACGGCGGACGAATCGCCTGAGGAACAACCCAGCGAGCTCACTACGAGGTGAGAACCAGATAATCCTTGGGGAAGCGCCCCGAAGCCGTCAAGCCTTGCCTAGAGGGTGGTATGCGGGATGAAAAAGAAAGACCTTGCACAGGTGCAAGGTACGTATGAGGCGAAACCCTCATGTGATACAATGCTAGCACACCCTCTTTTTATGTCAAGTAGCTCCGACGACACAGCCCTTCCTATCAAGCTTCGCGACCAGGCGCTCGATGCAGCGCTCCGTCCTTCACTGTGGGATGAATACGTGGGCCAGGGGCATGTGAAAGACAACGTACATATCGTTCTGGAGGCCGCGAAGATGCGCGGCGATATGCCAGAACACCTTTTGTTCTATGGACCTCCTGGCGTCGGGAAGACAACGCTCGCGCATTTGATCGGGAAATCACTCAACGCGCCAGTGAAGACTACTTCCGGTGTTGCGATAGAGCGTGCAGGCGATCTTGCTGCGATTCTCACTAACCTTGAACCAGGAACCGTGCTCTTCATCGACGAGATCCATCAGCTTTCGAGCAAGATCGAGGAGCTCCTCTACCCTGCTCTCGAGTCTGGCTCGCTCGATATAATTCTCGGCAAAGGGCCTAGCGCACGTACGGTTGAGCTTTCGCTTCCGCCATTCACTTTGGTTGGTGCAACCACCCGCGTCGCCCAACTTTCCGGTCCGCTTCGCTCACGTTTCGGCGGCGGCGTGTATCAGCTGGATTTCTATTCCGACGAAGACCTTCGCGCGATTGTCGCGCGTTCCGCGAAGCTTTTGAATATGGAAATCGGTGCAGACGTCATCGACAAGATAGCGCGGCGAAGCCGCGCTACGCCGCGCGTCGCTAACGCGCTCCTAAAGCGTGTCCGCGATTTCGCGCAGGTTCATGAGAAGCCGCTTACCGCAGAAGTCTGCGACGAAGCATGCCGTCTTTTCGGCATCGATTCGCTTGGCCTTACCAAAGATGACCGTCGCTACATGGAAACGCTTCGTGATTCGTTCAAGAGCGGTCCTGCTGGTGTTCGCGCCCTCGCAAGCGCGCTGCATGAAGATGCAGACACCGTGGAAAACCTATACGAACCCTATCTCCTTCGCCTAGGCTTCATTGAGCGCTCCTCACGAGGTCGCATCCTCACTACGAAAGGAAAAGAGTATCTAGGCTGATCTACGCAGACACCTGAACGCCGTTCCAGAATGCGACGTAGTTCGTGAAATCCTTCCCCACTTTCTCAATAGAGCCGTCTTTCGGCTCAGGATAATACCACGCAGCATTCTCGTTACGTTCTCCATTCACCACGACGGTGTAGTAGTGCGCGAGTCCTTTCCATACGCAGACGCTTGTGTGGTCCGTCTTCTCAAGCAGTTCCATCTTCACGGAGCTTGGCGGAAAGTACTGGTTCCCTTCTATCTCGATAGTTTCGTCGCTTTCTGCTATCACTTCATTGTTCCAGGTGGCTTTCATACGCAGACTGCTTCTGTCTTTTTAATCGCTGCTTTCACCGCCGGGCGCGAATCCATTTCATCGAACCAGCGTGATACGTTCGGATATTCTCCAAAATCAATAATATCCATGGTCTTTGCTGCGCGTATCCACGGCCACGTCGCCATGTCTGCGATCGAATATTCATTCGCGAGGTAGTCCCCTTTCGCGAGTTTCACATCGAGTACGGCAAACAATCTCTTCGCTTCATTCGTATAGCGATCGATCGCATACGGAATCTTTTCTGGTGCGAATCGCACGAAGTGCGCGAGCTGGCCGAGCATCGGTCCGACACCTGCCATCTGGAACATGAGCCATTCCATCACTTCATATTTTTCTCGCGCATCTTTCGGCAAGAATTTACCGCTCTTTTCAGCGAGGTATTCAAGGATCGCTCCGGATTCGAATATCGTGAGCGGTCCGCCTTGCGCATCTTCATCTACGAGCGTCGGAATCTTGCTGTTGAGATTCAATACTAAATATTCAGGCGTCTTCTGTTCTCCTTTCGATATGTCGATCGGAATAAGTTCATACTCAATGCCAAGTTCCTCTAGAAGGATGGGAACTTTAAAGCCATTCGGTGTCTTCCAGGTATAGAGTTTCAGCATAAAAAAGAATAGTTACGGCTATGCGCTAACTGTACTCTCCACTCAATGAAGGTCTCGTGGGGGATAACTACGAAGCGAGCCTGCGTTTCTCTTCTTCCTTGTGCGTAAGCGTAAGGTAGCCGACGAAACCGATAATCAAGATAAGGAGCGCAAGGCTGACAGGGCCAGTGCCCCAGCCAAGACCGCTGCGCGCAGTTGAAACGCCCATCCAGTCTGCGAAAGAAGCCCCGAGCGGGCGCGTAACGATATAGGCGAACCAGAATGCGAGTATCTCGCTAAGACCGAACCAGTAGTACGCAACCAGTGGAATAAGAATGATTATCGCGAACACCACGCCTGAGGTGAAATATCCCAAATGAAGAGTGGCAGCGGTCATGTCGCCGGTTGCAGTGCCGAGCGCGAACGTGGTGAGAACTGTTGCCCAATAAAATAATTCCCGTCGAACCGTCGTTATGGAGTGAATCGAAAGAGTCCTCTCGGTCCTGTGCCAAACAAAAAATATAACCGCGAGAACAATTCCGAAGAAGATTGTGGAAACAAGATACGGAACGCCAAGGACCACGTGCACCAAATCTGCAGCCATCGTTCCGAAGATACTCACCATCACCACAGCGAACCAATATATGGATGGTATGTATTTTTTAGCTGAAAATTGAAAGACGAATGCGACGATAAGACCGATGCCCGCGATAATTACGCCCGTAACAGGGACGAAGTGCGTTACGAGCCAGTCTGAAGTCGTTTCGCCCATACCCGTAGTCAAGATCTTCGTTATCCAGAAAAATACGCCGATCGCAGGAACTTTGATTCGCTTTAGCATGCTCGATTACTGATTGATTTTATTTTTAAACAAGGACTGTATCGACAAGCCTATCACCAGGATACTTAAAAAGCCTGTCAGGTATTCAGTCATGGTGTGTGCCTCACCAGTCTTAAGTAGATCATGGAACATGAGAAAATCGACAAGCAGAAACCCGATGATAAGCACCACATCAATTAGTTTTTTCATATACCTAGTACTACCGGTCTTGCGTATGTAAGGTTGCTAGCTGTCTGGGACAATGTTGGAACCTTTATGCAACTGTGTTAGGGTTCTGTCCAGACTGAATAGGAGGTGGTAATGGAAACCAGCAACGTTGACGAATTTCTGGATTCGCTCAAAACAAAAGGCGTTCTTCAGAATTCAACACTCGAAACCCTGCTTCGGACAATGGCGAGAAAAGATGTCTCGCTTGGTGCAGGAATACAAGCTGTTCTCACAAACGCATTGCAGGAGATGAACGTACGCGAATCCGGCGTCTACACGGCTGCTGCCATAATGATTGGGCTGATCAATTCCATGCCATCTAGCTCTGGTTAACACTCTGAGCGAGGGTCTCATTGCAGAAATGCGTGAGACCCTTCGTTATTAGTTGCTGGCTGTCTAGGGATCGAACGTTGGGTTGGGTGGGTAATTTTGATATAGTTTATATATGTCAGGACACAATAAATGGTCGCAGATCAAGCAGCAGAAGGGCGCGACGGACGCTGCGAAGAGTCGCACGTTCTCTCGCTTCAGCCGTTTGATCACTATCGAAGCCAAGAAAGCGAACGGAAATATGTCTTCACCGGGAGTCCTTGGTGCTATCAGCCGCGCAAAGGCAGCGAACATGCCGAAAGATAGTATCGATCGTGCGGTCGCTAAGGGAAACTCCAAAGAGGCGGGCGAGCTCGATTCAGTGGCCTATGAGTTTTACGGACCAGGCGGTTCTGCGATTATCGTTTCCGCACTTACGGATAATAAGAATCGAACCACGCAGGAAGTGAAACATCTTCTCAGTAAGAACGGGTATGAATTAGGTACTCCTGGCAGCGCGCTTTGGGCATTCACCAAGACGCCTGATGGTCACTTCACGCCGAACGAGCCGTTAATGGATGTTGCAGGCGATGATGAGGAAAAATTAACGACGATACTCGGGTTGCTCGATGAGCACGAAGACGTGCAGGAAATAACTACGAATGCACGCGGCTATGAGTCCACTGAGGAGTAAACGGGTTCTGGGTATCGACCCTGGCTACGATCGCTTAGGATTGGCGATACTCGAAGGAGACGCGAGCAAGCCGACTCATATATGGAGTGATTGTGTTATTCCGCCAAAAGGAGAGAAAGAAATGCGCTTGGCGGCGGTATACACAGCGGTTAGTGACGCGATTAAGCAGCATGCGCCTGACGCGCTCGCGATTGAGACGTTATTTTTCAGTACGAACCGTACGACGGCATTTGGCGTTGCCGAGGCACGCGGTGCGGCGCTTGCAGCGGCAGGAGCGGCGCATATTCCTGTACAGGAATATGCGCCGCAGCAGGTGAAGCTCGCTGTAACCGGATACGGCGCTTCCGATAAAGCTGCGATCGCACGAATGATTCCGCATCTCATTACCCTTCCAAAAAAGAAACGGTTGGATGATGAGTTGGACGCGATCGCCTTGGCGATCGCCGGCCTCGCTGATCGCGCTTCACATCGGGTTTAGATAGTTTTCATCTTCACATCATTTCTGAATCTGCATCATATGATGGTTCTGGTACGTATCCTTATCGGTAGCATTCGCTATCCACAGAATCGTTCCTGTGCCCTTGCAAAACCCTTCAAGGTTTACGAAGATACAGGGGCTGCCCAGCATTCGCTGGCACTTGATCAAACGTTAATTTAGATACCACTATGGATGAAGATGAATTGGAAGACGGAGCCGTGATTCCCGAGGAAGAAGAGGACGATGACGCGCCGGTAATTCCCGGTGAGGAAGATGACGAGAAGAATGATGAGGATCTTGCGAAGCACGGTCTTCACGAAGACGAAGAAGAGGACGACGCACCGATACCTGCATTCTAAGTATCGTTCGATGAGAGCCCCTGCGCGGCCATGCCGCGCAGGGGCTCTCGCGTGATATTATCAAGCAATGAAGCGTCGTTCTTCTCGTCCCGAACGCACGAAGGCCCTTAAGGACCTCATCCATCATCCGCACCCATTCATGCGGGCAGCGTTTATTCTTGCCGGCATCGGCTTACTTATATTGGGTATCGGCATCCTGTGGGTCGCACTCACACCGATTCCTGCGCTCAACACATTCGATTCCCAGAAGGTCGCGCAGTCTACGAAAATATATGATCGCACCGGCAACACGCTCTTGTATGACCTCAACCATGATGTGAGTCGTCAGGTGGTTCCGCTCACAGATATCTCTCCGAATCTGCAGCAGGCGACCATTTCAATTGAAGATCAGAATTTCTATAAGCATGGCGCCGTTTCTTTTACCGGAACAGCGCGCTCGCTTCTTACCGACATCTTCACACTCTCCTTCGCACAAGGCGGTTCAACACTGACACAACAGGTGGTGAAGAATACTATTCTTTCCGGACAAAAATCGATCATTCGAAAAGCGCAGGAATGGATTCTCGCCTACAAGTTCGAGCAGCGCTACACGAAAGCTCAGATACTTGAATTCTATTTCAACGTAACGCCCTACGGCGGCACGCTCTATGGCGCAGAGGCGGCGAGCCGTGCATTCTACGGAAAAGATGCGAAGGATCTAGACCTCGCTGAAGCTGCATACATGGCCGCAATTCCGCAGCTGCCAACATACTATTCGCCATATGGAAATAATCGCGCGGCGCTCGACACGCGAAAGAATCTCGTGCTTTCTCGCATGCTCACGCTCGGATACATAACGAACGATCAATATAATCAGGCGAAGAATGAAGTCGTCACATTCAGTCGTCAGCAGAATAATTCGATCATCGCGCCGCACTTCGTGTTCTATATCGAGCAGTATCTGGAAAATAAGTATGGTCCGGATGTCGCGACGCAAGGCTTGGTGGTGAAGACAACGCTCGATGCCGACCTGCAGCATCAGTCGGAGACGATAGTGAACCAGTACGCGCTCGCAAATACGAAGACATTTAAGGCAAGCAACGCAGCGCTCGTCGCGATTGATCCGAAGACCGGACAGATCCTTGCTATGGTCGGTTCGCGCAACTACTTCGATACGCAGATCGATGGCAACTTCAACGCAGCGCTCGCTTCGCGCCAGCCAGGCTCTTCCTTCAAGCCGTTCGTCTATGCCACAGCCCTGAAAGAAGGATATACGCCGCAAACGGAAGTCTTCGATCTCCCTACGCAGTTCTCTACGAGCTGTTCCCCTTCAGACAACTTCAACGACACCCCTCCCTGCTACGCGCCAGGCAACTACGACGGCCTGTTCCGCGGCCCGATGACGTTCACCACCGCTATCGCTCAGTCCATCAACGTACCTGCGGTTAAGGTTCTTTATCTTGCAGGTATTCCTAACGTACTGAATCTTGCAACGAGTATGGGTATTACGACGCTCGGCAAGCCAAGCCAATACGGCCTTTCGCTCGCACTGGGTGCTGCGGAGGTCCGTCTACTTGATCTCACCGATGCATACAGCGCCTTCGCAAATAACGGCGTACTAAATGCATCGACCGGTATCCTTTCCATTACTGATAAAGATGGCCATACGCTTGAAGAATATAAGGCAGCACCACAGAACGTGCTTGATCCTTCTATCGCGAACGAGATGTCTGCGATGCTTTCGGATAATCAGGCGCGTCAGCCGGAATATCCTCCCGTGAACCCTTTCACCTTCCCTGGCTATGATGTTGCAGCGAAGACGGGTACCACGAACGATTCACGCGACGCATGGACGGTGGGCTACTCCCCTTCTATCGCAATCGGCGTATGGGCGGGAAACAACGACAATTCGCCGATGGTGAAGGAAATTGCCGGCTACATCGTGGCACCTATGTGGCACCAGGTGATGCAATACGCGCTCACGAAGTATCCGAACGAAGTATTCCCTGAAGCTCCCGCGATTCCTGACACCGCTCCTGCAGCTCTTCGCGGTATCTATACCGACGGCACGCAGGTGCACGATATTTTGTACTGGGTGAACAAGAACACGCCACTCGTTCCGGGCAGCTCAACGGGTGATGGTCAGTATCCGTACTGGGAATACCCTATTGCTAACTGGCTCGCATCCGGCGGCAAGGTGGGCGCAAGTGCACAGACCGCATCAACAACGAGCACCGCTTCAGGTGTTGGAATCGATGGTTCGAGTATCGGAGGTCAGTAAGAAATAGTGAAAAGTAATAATGATCGAATATCGGTCATTATTACTTTATGGTCGCAACACGTATGCCGCGCTCTCCGAGCGCGGCTAGTATTTTTTCTTTGTTCAACAAGATCGCAGATTTCACCACTGGCGGCACCGCAAGCACCAAGTCTGCATCCTTGTATTTCACTTGCTTCGGCGTAATAGGAATCTTCAAAAACTCTGTAAGCTCTTCTGCAATCGCGTGGCGAATCTGCGCATCACGCACGCCAGGAACCTTGTGATTCAATAGTAGGTCCGCGAGACTTTTCATATATAAAGTATACCTTTCCTTCTGGTTCGATCCCTAGTCTCCCAGCAATTTAGTATGTATAGATTTTGCAGATAGCAGATCGTACCGTTTCGAATAGTGCTATGCTTTTCCTATGAGTACTGAACTATCGTCTGATTCCCTCGTAGAGGATTTCTTGAAGCAATTTCCAGAATTGCATGACGATTCACACCTCGACAGGGCAAACAATCACGACTTACCCTATGTATTCTTTGGCATGGTTCACCAGATTCTAAGTAAGGCTATTACGGAAGATACTCTATTGGCTGAAAAGATTACAGAATGGCTAGATAGCGCCTTTGCTAATAACAAGGGAAACGAATCTGCTAGAGATTTGCTGTGGGTCTCATTCCTTGAAGCCACCGAACACAAACCAATGCACCGAGAGTTTTTACTTTCTCATCTTACCAGCGAAGGAAATCTGCAATACAGACGATATCTCTATCTAATGGATAATGGTGGTTTAAACGATCCGAATACAGGAGAAATACTCAATTTCAGCAACGGGAATGAATCTGGTAAGACTGGTAAGTTCCTCTCAGATATTAAGTAGTTTAGTTCCAACACCGTCCCAGACAGCCGACTTTTCTCCTAGGAACAACTACTTCTCTCGCAAGAAAAACATCGCTGCTGCGTAGATTCCAACAACTATTACGAGTATTCCAATACCGATACCTAGAAGATTCACGAGGTTTCCGCTTACGCTTTCAGCCACATATCCGACGCTCATATACAGAAGCACACAGATGACGTTTCCAAGAATGTCGCCGGCAATGAAAGTACGAACAGGAAGCCGGACCGATCCTGCAAGTGTATTTACTCCCGGACTTAAGAAACCGATGAGACGCGTAACGCTAATAGTGAGGATCGGATGCTTTTTCAGATATATTTCTAGTTTCAAATACGATTTGTGTTTCTTTTCAAGGCTTTTCTGCTTCCTTCTACTAACGAGTCTCCGTGCAATATAGTACGCACCGACATCACCAAGAACGCTTGCACTGAACGCAACGCCTGCAGCGACGAAGAAATTAAAATGAACGCCATCTTGAGAGATGTGCGAAAGCACTCCAGCAGCAAGAATCGCGACGTTCGAAGGAAGCGGCAGATACAGACCACCCAGAAGAAGAAATCCAGCTAGGGCGAAATACCCGTAATGCAAAAACCAAGGAAGTAGTCCTCCGAAAGAATTCATTCCGAAAGATTACTGATTCATCGGCATCACGAGATACAGGAATGTATTATCGCCGACCCCTTTGATAATGAGCGGACGACCTATACCTGCAGCAGAAAGTGAAAGGTTTTCTGAATTCATAAGCGAAAGCGGTGCTGCAAGATACCGATGATTGAATGAAAGCTCTATAGGATCACCCGTAACAGAGGCTGGAATCGATTCAGAGGATTCACCGACATCGCTATTGCGCGCTGAGAACAGGATCTTCTTCTCCCTTGTTGCGAAACTGACACGTACTTTCTGGAATGAGTCAGAGAATATAGCCGTTCTGCGAAGAGAAGCCTCGAAATCCTTTCGAAGGAGCGTCGCTTCAGAAACGAACTGCTTAGGAATTATCTGCGTGTAATCCGGATACGGAACGGTAACGAGACGCGTCGTAACAATGCCGCCTGGCCACGAGAATGCGCACTGATGTTCATCGATAAGAACCTCTACGTCGTCGTCCGGAAGCGTCTGTACGATATCGATCGCATTCTTGGCGGGAATAAGTATTGAAAACGGCGCGACGGTGCCGGGTACCGCTATCTTTTTCTCTGCAAGACGGAACGAATCAGTCGCAACCGCCTTAACGACACCACCTTCTGCAGAAAGAAGTACCGATGCGAGTTCAGGACGAACAGTCGAAGGTGACGCACAGCCAGCGACCGTGAGAACGAGCGTACGTATCTGTATTCCCGGAAGCGTAAATTTAGCCGTAGGAGAGTCTGGGAATGGCAACGTAGGGAAATCTTCGTAGGCGAGAGTCTTGAGCGTGCTACGGCCCGCTGAAGAGGAAATAAGGACGGTGTCACCGGTGTGCTCGAGCTTGATTGCACCGGTACCAGAAAAAGATCCGGTTATCTCACGAAGAGTAGTTGCAGGAAGTGCGACGACGCCTGGCTGCTCGATCGTTCCTCCCACTTTGAAATCGATACCGGTCTCAAGGTTCGTTGCGCGCAGTTTGATACCGTCATCCCCCGCGACGATAGCGATGCCTGCGAGAACGGGTAGCGTAGCAGACTTTCGCTCTGCGAATCGAGCGACTCTGCTAACTGCTTCTGAGAACTCCTTTTTTTCTATATTGATAATCATAAATGCTTATTATTAGGGGTGTGGATACTGGGGAAAGAGCATTATCTCTAGTATATACGGTCTGGAATGGGTGTGCTCGTTATTCGGAAGCTGTGGGTACAGGCGTATAAGTCGGGTGTATAAACGGGTGCTGGATTTTCTTCCCGAAGTTATCAGTCTTCTCTACCCTGCTTGTCCCCATCCTTGCTACCCCTGTTATCTCCAGCTTCTCCACATCTTTTCCCCAGAACTTATTCACACTCAAACAAGCAGAGTGCGAATGTCCTGAATCTCTTTCGCGAGTTCTGCATCCTCTGCGACTTCGCGCTTCACCTTTTCACATGAGTGAATGACAGTGGTGTGGTCACGTCCACCAAGCTTATTGCCGATAGTCGGATACGAGACGCTGAAGTCTTCACGAAGGATATACATGATCACTTGGCGAGGACGCACCACTTCCCTTCTACGGGTCTTCTCATAGATACTTTCCTCCTCGATGCCGTAGAACTCAGCAATTTTCGATACGACATGTTTAACCGATACTGTTTTGGAAGGACGAGAGAACGAACGGAGCGATTGTCGAACTTCAGCGATGTCTGGCGGCGTACCTTTTACCTGCGTATGGCAAACAACCGAGTTAAGAACACCCTCCAATTCACGGATAGAACCTGAAACAGAAGTAGCGATGTACTCAGACACCTCATCAGAGAGCATTACGCCGCTCATAGCAGCCTTCTTGCGTACGATCTCGATACGAGACTCCATATCCGGCTCACCGATGTCTACGGTCATACCAGAAAGGAAACGGCCACGAAGGCGATCCATGATGTCAGGAATGTTTCCAGGTGCGCGGTCCGAGGAGAATACGATTTGCTTGTTGTTGTCGTACAGATGATTGAAAAGATGGAAGAGTTCCTCCTGGAATTTATCCTTCTTCGAAAGAAACTGGACATCGTCCATAATCAGGAGGTCATACTGGCGATACTTTTCCTTAAAACGGTTCGCCGTACCGAGTTGAAGCGAGTCGGTGAAGTCCGTACCGAACTTCTCGCTCGTTAGATAGAAGACTTTTCGGTTCGGATAGAGCTTCTTGTAGTGATTCCCTATCGCCTGAATGAGGTGCGTCTTTCCACGACCGGTATCTCCGTAGATAAAGAGAGGGTTGTACGTGATTCCAGGGCGCTCGATAGCCGCGCGAGCCGCCATATTGGCCACTTGGTTGAACGAACCGACGACGAACGTATCAAAGGTGTAGCGCGGGTTGAGATTGTCGCTCTTATTGATGTAAAACTCGTTGAGCGGGAGCTCCTGAGTAGGTTCGCGGCGCAGCCGCGACTCTTTGGGCTGCTTGCGCGCGATATCTTTTACGATCGTGTACTCGATATTCCTGAATTCGACAGAAACATCACGAACGATCTTCAAAAGGAGCGTGTTGAAATGCTTCTGATACCAATCCTTGAAGAACGGGCTCTGTACGCCGATGAAAACGATGCCGTCTTCGATCTTTATGATGGCGCTGGACTTGAACCACGTGTTGAAATTGGCAGGAGAGATAGAAAGTTCAACCTGCGTGAGGATGTATTCCCAAAGTTCATGCGGATCAGAACGGTTCATGCGGTCATTGTATCTCTGCCTGTGGATAACTCCAATAATTATGAAGATAGGCCGTTTTGTTGCATGCCAGAGCGCAACCTGTTAGTATCCTGTGTATAACTTCCTATGCCAAAGCGCACCTACCAGCCGAAGAAGCGTAAGCGCGCACGAACCCACGGATTCCGTGCTCGTTCCGCTACCCCCACCGGACGCCGCGTATTGCTCGCTCGTCGCCGTAAAGGCCGTGCAAGCCTCACGGTTTCTAAGAAAGTACGCTAATGCTACCTCGCTCGCACCGCCTCCCTCGGGCCGGTTTTGAGCAGATTGCCGGCCTCAAGCGTTCCGCTAGCCGGCATTTTTCTATATCCTATATAGATAGCGCTCCGCTGGCCGGTGGCGCGGTGGTAGTGTCCAAAAAGGCTGCAAAACAGTCAGTGGACCGTCATCTCCTGAAGCGCCGCGTAAAGGCTGTGATGAAGCCGTGGTTGGTTTCAGGGCGGGTGCTGATAGTCCATGCTCGCACAGGTGCAATAACTCTTCCCTTTTCCGAACTAGAGGCCGAACTGACGGCACTCTTACGACAATCGTTCGATTCCGGTACTATATAACCCATGATCGGCCACTTCTTCACCATCGTTCTCTACGCTCCTATCTATAACCTCCTGATATTCCTCGTGGATATCCTTCCAGGTGGCGATATCGGCCTTGCCGTCATCATCGTTACTATCATCGTGAAGCTGGTTATCGCGCCACTCACTATCTCTGCACTCCGTACCTCGCGTGCGATGCAGGCAATACAGCCTAAGTTCAAGGAACTACAGGAAAAATACAAGGATGATAAGGAATTGCAGGCGAAAGAGACCTTCGCGCTCTATAAGAAATACAAGATAAACCCGTTCGCGAGCATTCTGACGTTATTTATTCAGCTTCCAGTAATCATTGCGCTGTACTACGTGTTCCGTCACGAGGTCGTTAAATTCGACCCTACGATTCTGTACTCATTCGTGCATGTACCGGCCGTAATCTCTAATAACTTCCTCGGTTTCTTCCCCCTTACGGCACATAACATAATCCTTGCTGCGCTCGCCGCAATAACGCAGTTCCTGCAGGCTAAATATGCGATGCCCGTACCGCCTTCAACGGGCCCCGACGCATCTGCGAGCGAGCAATTCAATCGCACTATGGCGATGCAGATGCGCTACATGCTTCCGCTATTCATCGGATTCATCGCGTATATTTCTTCAGGCGCTATCGCGCTGTATTTCATAACGACCGCACTATTCACGCTCGGTCAGGAACTTTTCATGCGAAAGCTGCCCAAGGTTGTCGTTGAAGACTAAAGGTCGTACTCCCAAAGCGAACCAGTCTTCTTGTCTGTAAATACCAAGACATCTTCCTTCGGATCGACGGTCAGTGAAACCGCATCGATAGAAGTCTTCGCAACAGCAGTAGGGTCAACGATGAGCGTTGCAACGCGTGCAGTCATGTCGATGCGCCAGATACGGTCAGTGAAGGACACGGCACCCTGATACCAGTCGTCTGGAAGATTTCCTGAACCAAGATCCGTCGGTACGCCGCAGTACACCGTTACTTCGTCTGCCCAAACGCACTTTTCTGTAAGAGTGGCAAGCGGAAGCGCTGTTGCAGAATGAGTCGCAATATTTATAACTGCCAGATGCACGACACCGCCATCTACATAGCTATAGAGGAGTGATTTTCCAGACGGGCTCGGTAGAAGCGTGAGGCCAGCAAGAGGCCCGAGTATTCGCGTGAATGAATTTCCATTGATTTGGAACCCGTACCCGAACGTCGCACTCGATGCTTTCGTATGTGCAAAATAGGTATTCCCTGCCGGATATACGATGAGCGAAGAAACGAGCGAAGTGAAAAGCGTGCGAGGGCTTGAGCCATCGATTTTAGAAACCGTTCCCACCGAACCGCTCGTGCTCGTAAGTAATGTAAATAGTCCAGTTGAGCTGGCGACACGTGCCTCAGCAAGATCCTGCTCAAGGAAATATCCACCGTTTCCATCTGAAGGAAGCGCATAGGTTGCGACATGTTCGCCATCAGTCGCGTTCGTCGTGATGAACTGCACATATGCCATAGAACCGTTCGGAACCCATGATGCCACCTGAATACCTGGCAGTGTTTTGTTAGAGCGGCGCGTAAGCGTACGGGCATGTGCGATGTAGCTGTAGATATTGCCGCTAGCGCGATCTATGAAACGCACGTCTACGTCTGGTGTGGTCGGCGTACTGCTACTTGTCGTTGCGCCATTCGTCGGTATCGCGATATTTACATCTACCGCAGCAACACCTTCAGCGACAGGGCCATCGGTAATCTTTACGAAGTTCGGCGCAACGATGGTGCCAGCACCTTGGCCCTCTGTAAGGCCACCCGGAGTCGTCGTACTGCTTCCCGCATTAGCAAATGGATTACCAACCGTAAGCGTCCCCGCCTTCGGCGCAAAGAATAAGTAATACGCACCGATCGCCAGCCCGATGATGACGATGATTGCTGCAACAATGATAAGGATTCGACGCATCATATGTTAATTCTTACCGCAGCACTGATACCCAACGACCTGACCAAGAGCTGGGTTAGCGTTACAGCATGATTGAGGAATTACTCCTTCTCCGGAGGGGCACATCGTTGTGGTTGGAGAATTGGTAATAGTTTTATACTGACACTGATTCTGATTCTGCGTAGAAGAGATACACGTGCTATTGCTGCAGACATCAGTACCAGTACACGCTGGCGAACAGCTCGACATGCCATATACGCCACCTGTCTTGTCTGCGTTCGGTACTGTTGAACCGTTCGTAAGAGGCGTAACTTGAACATCACCCCCTGTACCGTTTTTGCTCTGCAGGCCTGTAAAATTAAGGCTTATATTAAGAATCTTCGGATTGATGACGCTGAATACCACGAACGGAGAGAGCACCAGTACAAGACCAAGAATCGCATTCATGATCTTTGCACGCGCTTTCGTATTTTTGGAAACGCTGTCCGCACTGCCCATAAAGATGAAGCCTGCCCAAATTATCTGAGCAATAGCGAAGAACGCAGCAAGACCGATGCTGATGCGATACAGGTTGTTTATGAAAGATGGTAACGATATGGCATTTGCCGCAACCGTAGAAAGGCCGGGAAGCTGCGTAAGCGGTACGAACTGGTCGTCGGCGAATGCGAGAAGTGGTATTGAAATCGCGACACCGCTTGCGACGAATGCTGCTGCAGTTATAAGGGTGGAACGTTTCATACTCTATAGACCAAATATACCAAGAGATTTCTTCGCGCCGAACTGAACGGTCATGGAAGTATCTCCGAGCTGGCTAGTATCTGACTGTTTTGCTTCGAAACCGACTACTGCCGTTCCGGAACCTGCGCCGTTTGAACGAACGGTAATATCCTGCCCTGCCTGACTCGCCACATCATTAACCGTCCAGGTGAGTGACGGTGAACCGGTGAAGTAATAAGGCACGCCACGGAAGGTATCCTCTGCATCGCTCATAGCGATGGTATCTGGAAGCGCATAGTTGAATAGAGGACCAAGGAGCGGATCATTCTGATAGATGCGCACGATAGGGCTTACCGGCGATATGAAAGCAGACGCCTGTGCAACGCCGCTGCTGTCAGGGGTAGCAACCGTTACGGTAATCGTTGCGTTGCGGTACTGCACGGGAGCTGTCGCAGTGAGTACGGATTTTCCGATGCCTGAATCACTTTCAAGAATCTGGTCACCGTTTTTCCACGTATACACAAGGCTTGAAGCAGGAACAAGCGCTCCTGATGCGGTGCGCAGGTTTGGTAATGCGACGAGCCGTACAAGGCCTCCAGAGGCCACAAGTGATGCTCCGTGATAAAACGGATGCGATGTAGAAACAGGCTCTACGATAAGCGCCACATCAGCGGGGCGAATAACAAGGCTCTGGCTATAAGTCTTTCCATCGCTGGTAACTGCCACAACTTTGATCGTACTTGCGACGCCCGCGGCACCTGCTTGTACCTGTACGGGCGCTGAGCCACTTCCCTTCTGTATGACTGTTCCATTCACAGAAATAGTCACCTGACTTGAAGAAAGGTCGATAAGCGTGCTATCAGGCGTTACGGTAACCGCTTGATAGGGTGCTGGGTACTGTGGGTCGATGGAAACAGTAAGTGGGTCTGTACCAGCTGGTACTTGCTGAGCGAATACAGGATGAGCGCCTGTAAGAAGGAGTAGGGCTGCAAAGACGAAACCAGCTTTCATTGTGTACAGTATAGCGCGTTTGCGCATGCCACTGCTTATGCGGCTCGGGATAGAGGTGGCCTGCGAACGTTATCATTTGCTGCTTTTGCTGCCGATTCCTTTTCTTCTCCCTTCGCGTCTTGGTCCAGAAGATAGTATGTGGTTCCGAGCTGTATGGTGAGTGCTGGTATAAAATCATCAAGCCCAGGAGCTACATTAACAACGCCGTTGACAATAACATTGGCCATTTTCTGCGCAGATCTTTTCCCTCCTATATATTTTGGTCCTACACGAATGAAGAAATAAAGATTCAAAGAAATCAGACCGAACATCTTTAACGGCCAGCCAAGAAGATCAATGCCAGGTATCCAGCAGATGGCCATGCACGCAAGATCAATCGCAGCCGTGAACATATACAGGAACATCTTTTCGATCGAATCGATTTTCCCTGAATCCATAGCGGTCTATGCTGAGCCTGCTGCGTCCTGACGCATCTTTTCCTGTTGTATCTGCAGAAGCTGCGACGGATCGGAGGTGATTATCTGATCTTCTGTATACGAAGCGACTATCTTGATAGCGGCGTGTTTCAAACCGGCGAAGAAGAGGCCCTCCCCCACTCCTGATTCAAGCAGGAGGTATTTTTCTTCATCAGTAAGACCGAATGTTTCCTGAAGAACGTCCACTGTTGTCGGCGATTGCTTAAGCAGCAGCTGCATCGAAGAGTTCGTAAGGATCGGACGACCATACGGGCTGCGAAGGAAGTCCTCCACGTCCTGTGTGATAGTGGCGAGACCAAGGAAGTACTTACGACCACGCTTCGCCAAACTGAATAGAAACGAGGCTGTGTCTTCAGACTTCATCATCCACCACGCCTCATCAATAATGAGCAGGCGTTTCTTCAGTTCATGCCGTACGGAATTCCATATATAGTGCGTAACGATATACATCGCGACCGGCTTGAGCTCGTCCTCCATGTCACGCACAGAGAACACGACGAACTGATTATTGATATCAACGTTTGTTGGCTGGTTCAGGAAGCCTGCCCATGTGCCCTTCGTGTATTTCGAAAGACGCTGCACGAGCGAGGTGGAACCCTCCATGCCCGAAAGAACACTTTCGAAATCGGAAAGAAGCGGTGGTTCTACGCCGGTGAAATCCGTATCGCCGCTAATATCTTTCAGCGCGTAGGTTTCAGAGATCGCGCGGTCTATGATTGCGTCCTCTTCCGGCGTGAGGCCGCCGAGCATGATACGGAACAAGCCCACGAGGTTGATGATCGTGCTGCGCAGGATATCTGCAGGGTTTTCGTCCTCACGCACCGGCGGAAGATCAAATGGATTAATGTGGTTCTCGCTTGAAAGCGAAATATTGAACATCTTGCCGCCGGTTGCCTGTGCAAGGTATTCATATTCACGTTCAGGATCGATAACGATAACTTCCGTATCAAACATGAGCGAACGAAGGATTTCCAGTTTCACTGCGTAGGACTTTCCAGAACCAGACTTCGCGAAGACCACGGAGTTGTAGTTCTCAAGAGAGAAGCGATCAAAGAGGATCAGCGATGCATTGTGACGGTTAATGCCATACAGGATGCCGCGATCACTTGAAAGGTCGAACGAAACGAATGGGAAGATGCTAGAAAGCGGGGATGAATTGAGCTTGTTCGTAACGGCGAGCTCATCTATAGCGAGCGGTAGCGTTGAACGGAAGCCTTGTTCCTGCTGGAACAGTGCGGGTTTCGTATACACGAGCTTTGAATCAAGGATGCCGCGCAAGTCCCCCTCTACCTTGTCTAGCTCTTCTTTCGTAGACGCATACATAGTGATGTACAGGCCAACTTCGAACAGTTTTTCCTGCGCCTGTTGCAGATTATCGCGCAACGTTTCAAGGTCTTGATATGCCGTATCAAGCATGGGGTCACGAACGAGGCCGCGCCCTTCTCGCTCTGCTATCTGGCTCTGTACCTCAGCCACTTTCTTCTGGAAATTACGCAAAGCGTCGGCCGTGTCGATTGGATTAACGAATATAGATACGTCGAAGACCTTATCCAGGTTGATGATAGGTGTGAACCAGCCGTCTGAAAGGAATCGAGGATAGGAGATCGTATAAAAGGAACGGGCTACCTTCTCACCAAGCTCTATCTCACGTGAGCTCACCTTGAGCGCCGCAGGCGCGATGGTGTCCGCCAGATCAAGCGTACCCTGCGCGTAAATATCTTTCGGCAGCACTGGCGCAACGACGGGTGCGTCTTCTTTTTTGCCACGGTTTAGGAAGTCGAGAAGTGCCATAAATTATGCAGTGAATGAAATAGGGTTTTCCATCTCGCCCAAATTGAAGGAACGGTACAGGAGCTCGATGATCTCTTCGGTACCGAGTGGCACAGCACGCAGCCCTGCACTTCCGAGCCCTCCTGCCACCAGCGCCATACGCTGCTCGAGCTGCACGCGGCTCTCTTCAAAACTCACGTCGACACCCGGTGCTGCAGCAACCGAACTCTTTCCTATTCCCGCAAAGGCACCCTTAACCGAAACGGCTGCACTGTTCGTTGAATACGGAACCACGATATAGAACGTCTTCGTCATAATGTCCGACCCCTCGATGAAATTACGGATGAACTGAATGTATTCACGAAGCTGAATACGCATAAGTTCGCTGGTCTGATGCTCGAGCCGTTCACTCAGCAAGTTCAGATACGGACGAATATCCGTCTTGCGCGAATGGATGACGATCTGCACCGTGAAATCGAGCGTATTAAGGAAATTCTGGAACCCGCCGATGATCGCCTTCTGTTCGTCTTCCGATTTCAGCGCGAAGTTAAGCGAAGAACACATCATGATGCCGCGATAACCGCCCTCCTTAAGGATAACGACACCGTTCCGAACTTCGGAAACCGGTACGAATGCTTGGGTTGGTTTTGGTGTAGCCATATTAAAGGGTTTCGGGCGGTTTGGTGTGATCCTGAATATCCAGGGACCATGCAAGATCCTTCAGTTTTCCTTGTGAAAGGCCCAGTTTCTCACGAACGGGCGCAACAGTAGCCTGAACGATGGCAGGAGTCTCTGATTTCTGCTCTTTTTTCCAAAGATAGAGGCGTCCTCCTGTGTAGTAGATGAAACCTGCTTCAAGAATATCAAGGAAACTCTTGTTGTTTACCTTATAGAATGCAAGCGCTAATGCGAGGCCCATAATTGGTACGGAAAGCGCTGCGCCGATGATGAATGGAAGATAGAGAATGAGACCGACGCACATACCGACACCGCCTGCCAGGAATACGAATTGGCGCAGCGTAAGCGGGCCGAATATTTTATTCTCTACTTCGATGAACTGAGGAACCTGATACTCCATTGCTACGAGTATACCAGTTCGTTGCGCATGCTTCCTTACTCTTGAACTTATTCTGGAGCCTCGCGATACGGATCCATGCCGTATTCCTTCACAATTGGCACTGCAGGCGTGTTCGGCGTACTAAATGAAGATGACTGACCGGGAAGATTCGACGGAATCGGCACAGAAGCAGCGCGTGGCTGATAGGGCGGGATTACTGCGGGCGGAACGAACGCAGGTGCAATCGGCGCGGCAATCGGCATTGGTGGTGCAGGCGGCAAAACAGCGGTAGGAAGAGTAAATGGAACGCCCGTATTCGGTACGGATGATGTTTGGAATGAGCGTGCGGGCGAGGATGGCTGCCAGGTCGGTTGCGCAGTACGGATCGTCGTCGTTTCCTGCGGTGCATGAGGATGCTTGGCCATTTCTTTAGCAAGTTCCATATCGTGCACCATAGTACGGATTACCGGTTGTGCCGCAACCGGTGCTACAGGAATACTGGTGGGTGGTGGAGCGAAGGGGGCAGGAGCCGCTGGCGCGAATACCTGCATTGGCGGTGCAACTGGTCGTGCTGGCGCAGGAATAGGGGTACTGGCAAGAACTGGTGTCACAGAATCCGTACTCTGTTCCTCGTGTTGTAGCTGCTTGAAGACGCGCTCATTCACATCTGTCGTGAGTCCGCGTACCGCAGCATCAGGAATACCTGCATCACGCAGCTCCTGCACGAACTCATCCGGTGTATACACACCCAACAACATATATAGGTATGAGCGTTCGAACACTCCCGCCTGATCAATGCGCAACAAGTATTTTGCACCTAGTTCCGCCGCTACAGCGTCACGCTGAGGACTACGTAGAAAATCTTGCAATGGTTGTGGCAACTCTTGCATCAACACGGCCATCTGCTCCGCTAAGGTTAGCTCTTCAGGAATCTGATTCTCATCCATTACTGTAGTATCGCTCCTAATGTACATTATTTCCACTGAACTACGCAGCTGGAGGTGGAGCATCTTCTTCTTTTTGGGCATCTATTGCCTCACTAAGCTTATCGGAAATTTCAGCTTCCTTTGCATTGCCATCACTAATTGCTTTACCCAAATCCTTAAAAAGGCTTTCAGATTTTGTTTGCTTTAGGCTCCTCTTAATTGCATTTGATGCCTCTCTTTCTGGACGACCAGTGAGGAATCCTGGAACAAATGTACGGGCTTTCGAAAGATTATCAGCATATCTTCCCTGACGACTGCTTAGCAATATTTTTCTATCCAGAGCATCTGAATCAACCTTGTATTTCCTCTCTTCAGCAACTTGCTTGTCGGTAATTTCCTGTAGATCGTTGCTGTATTTGTCAGCGGTTGCAAGATACTCTGCGCGTGATGTCTTGAGTTTGTCTGCATTACTTACTAGGGTAGACTTCTGTGCGGTTAGCGCATTTATCTTGGTGCTTGAGATCAATGTTTCCTGTGTTTGGCCTTGTCTGAACAATTCATCATGATTAGCTGTTTCAGCAGCTATCTCGTTAGTAAGGCGGACATACTCTGGATCCTCTTCACCCGATGCGACCTTCTTTTCAAGATCAGAAATTGAATTCGCATAAGAATTTCTGGCATTAACGAGAGAGTCTCTCTTATTCTTACTGTCTGTTTGTGCTGTTTTGTGAGCAGTATCAGTGTTCTTTTTCTGCTCTTTAAGAGCTTTAGCCTCAGCATCCTCTGTTGGATTTGGTTTAATCGAGTTCGCATAGTCCGTGCGCGCCTTGATATCTTTCTTCTCAATTTCGGCATACCCGCCGGCTGCAGTTTTGCCAGGCTTACCAAGATCTATCTTTGCAGCCTTGGTAATATTTCCCGCGAACTTGGTTGCGCGAGGATCGAAGCTTGATTTCGCACCCCTATCAGCAATCGATGCAAGCCGGCGTCCCATTTCTGTATCAGCAAGTCCTGGAGTATTGCGTATGCTGCGTCCTATAGCAGCAGACCCTGCGCCAACAGTGCGTCGTGCAACGAATGCACCGCTTCCAAACGCGACGCCGCCCGCTGTCTTTATCGCGAAGTCTGCACCCATAGCACCGAATTTCTTCGCAGCCATAAGCGCCCCAATGAGGCCGGCAATAATAAGTAAGAACACCATGATAATTCCCATGTTGTCGGTACCCGGACCGGTCAGTGCACTCGCGAGCCCATTATTATTCGATACTGATGAAAAGCCTTCGGTTACCTTAAGATCTATAAAAATCAGCAAGAATAAAATAGGCGCGAAGAATGCCTGATGTATAAGCGTGTTCCACCAGCCTTTCGCTATTTTCTCGAGGGGCGGGAGTGCCATTCCAGCGAACCCTATCGGGGAAAGGACGATAAGGCCGGTAAGAACGACGGCGCGCCAGGCAAGCATAAGCGCCGCCGCTAAAAGAACAACCGTACCGACTATTGAGAACAGCGAAAGGCCGATTAGAACCAAGGCTTTGTTCGTGACCGTAACAGTACCGCCAGTCTTAAGTGCGTAGATACCAGAAAGTCCGGTTGACTCCATGATGTGTCCGGCAATACCACTATTAATATTGCAGCTAGTCGTTACGCACGGGTCGGTATTTGCCTGTGCGTACAGCGCGGAGGTTAGAACGTTGGAAGTATCAATAATTGCTTCTGCAGCGAAGATACTGAAATTCAGAAGTATCGCGAAAATTATGAGCTTCGGTATCGCTTTCTTGTCTGCAAATTTTCCCGTATCAAGGATAATGCTGATGCCCATAAGTACGAAGCCGAACAGAAGGATCAGATTTCCGATATCGCGCAGTATTCCCCAAGCAGTAAGGAGGCCTGCAGAATTTCCTATAAGAGTTGAAAATTGGAATACCGTTTTAACTATGACCCAGTTCAGCAATGTTCCTGCAATCGCAAGAATAAAGTTCGTGAAGGTAATGATGAATGTCGCCACGACATTCAAGATACAATCTCCTATGTTTGAGATTCCGCAGCCGGTGGTCGCCCCACCTCCTGCAGCAGGCGCAGGCGCTGCGGCCGCAGGTGTCGTTGCAGTAGGGGCGCCGCCGAATTCAGTCTGCGCAGCCGCAGCGCTTGCATCGATAGCGGCATTGCTTCCAGTGAAGTTTACGCTGCCGTCAGCGTTAGTGGGTACATCTGATGCAGACAAGTTTGATAATCCAGACGCATCAGGAAGCGTGGCAGTTACGTTTCCAATACCAGTCGATGCCGGAGGCGTAGCTGCCGGAGGTGTTGCGGCCTGCGCATGTACAAGCGTTGGTGCGACAACAAAGAGCGCCGCGAACAGCAGCGTTCCTGTCAGAAGCGAGCGAATTCCTAGAGCGAAAGTTCTCATAGGTGGTTATATGCTCGTGCTGCAGAGTCCTGAAAGCGTCGTGTAGAGCGAAGTAGTGCTGCCCACGGCGGGATTACTTTGTATTTGAGCATCAATACTATCAGTGGTCTGTATATATCCGCCTGTTGTGGTGGCAATAAGGTTCTGGTATTGCGTGGATACCGCAGCAAGTACTGAAGGATCGGTGGAAGCTGCCGCTGCGTTTGCTGCGGTGCTTATAGTGGTGAGCGCACTGACGGCAGCGTTCCCGCGAGCAATATTCGTGTTTGACAACGTCAGCGCTGCCGCAACCTTTGGATCAGAGCTTATGCAGCTCCGTGCAATTGATTGGAGTTTCTGCCAATTGGCAAGATATGCTTGCGCCGTTCCAATATCGTTCGTCACGCTTTGTACGAACCCTGCAGCAAGACCCGGCTGTGCATACTGCGAAGGGTTTGTCGCTTGAGCAAGCGGTGATAGGCCACCACCCGCAGAAGGTTGTGAAACACCAGAGAGACCAACGGCGCCCACCACCTGAGTTACGAGCTGGCTTGCAAGCGCGCCAACGATTTCATTTATGGAATTAGCGAGCTCAAGCTGACGAAGAGGAGATGTGGCCGTTATGCCGAGCGTGTTTTCAATAACCGTACCCGGTGTTCTGATGGAGTTGGAAGTGCAGTTATCTGCGCTGCTAAGGGACGTTAGGGAGGAGGTGTCGACATTGCTGAGTGAGCCGCCACTGTAATCAACGCTGCCATCAGCGTTAGTGGGAACACTGAGAGGACCGTTAAGTGCTGATGGGTCTGTTATTTTTGTCGTTACGGGACCTATACCAGATGAAGTTTTTGATGCGGTGGACGTACAAGAACCACGCCATGACATGAAGCCCTTTCCCCAGTTCAATTCATTCAAACGATTCGTGGTTGCTGCATAGACCGTCGCATTAAGCGCTTGCTGTTGTGAGTAGGCTGCACCATAAGGATTGTTCTGATTGTTTCCAACCGCGGCGAACCATGCATTGAAGCCGCCATTCGATGCGAATTTGCCAGCCAGGAAGCCTGCAGGATTATTGCTGAATTGGTTAAGACTATACCCGCCAGTCACTGATCTTCCGGTGGAACTGTAATACTCGTTGCGCAAACCCTGCGAGACCACATCCTGGAATGGTGACTTCACTCCCCCGCTCGTATTATTAGCAATCGCATTAAAGAAGCTATTTGCAACCCCATCGCTCACACCCAGAAGATTCTGATTAATGTTCGTTACGAATGAAGGCGAGCCGTTGAAACCAGAATTAATCCAGGTAATCATACTCTTCGTAATAGCCTGAATAACAGCTTTTGCGACGGCCCACGCAATACCGTTCAATATTTTTGTTATGACTGTTTGCGCCGTGGTATTACCTGCAGTAATACCAGCAGGGACTGCTGTAGCGCTAATGGCAGCAAGGACAGCAACATCAGTAACCGGAAGCTGCGCATGTGCGTATTCAACAGAGTCTGGAAGTATAGGAGCAAAACTCAATGTACAAACAAGCATCAAACAGCTAGCCGCAATGCCGAGACGAACGGATGTTTTTCGGTAGAGGCTCATTGTGTTTGAGAAGCGCGCGCGACGCTTACGATCAGTGCGCCAGGTGTGCCTGGTGCAGGCTCTCCACCACTAGCGATGATTGCCTGCGCGAGGCTTTGAAATGTTGTGACGATAGTCTGCGATGTTGGTACGTAGAGCGAGAGTGATCCGAGAACTGCAAGCGGATCTTTACTGTAATTATTCACGGCGTTTGTTGAGCGCGCGAGCGTATCGAACGATTGCACGAGCGCGAGGTGCTGTGCGGCAAGTGCGGGCGGAACGGGCACTTGGATAAGATCTTTCGTGATTTTTGTATACGAAGCACCAAGCACGACAAGCTGCGCTTGTGCTTTCGTATCATTGTTCTGAAGGAATCCCTGCATGAGCGGTACCGGTTCAGCACTGCCCGAAGTAACATCATCCGAACGGAACACTTGTTCTATTGCTGCGGCATATCCAAGGACGGTCGCTGTTGGTGACACATGTATAGAAATGGAGGTATAGGGAGAAATAAGAAGCGCGCTCGCTTTCTTGCTGTAGCTCGCAAGAAGCTGCGTTTCTAGTGCCTGTTGCTGGGTATCGGTAAGCGCGCTGCCGTCGCCACTGGCTGCCTCAAAATCCTGCATGAACTCCTGACCGAACTGATCGGTGAGGCTGCCTGGTGCTGGGTCGGGGCCAGGAACTTCCGAACCAGCGTCAGCAGGATTTATGGGTGTGTCTTGTACGGGAGTAGGAACAGATGCAGAAGTTTTCGGCGTAACGAGACCCTTGCTTACCGCTTCGCTGTCGGTGAGCGTTGCGCTAACAGAGTGCGCATTGTTGGGATCAGTACCGTAGAGCGCTTCTTGCCAGTCCGGCAAGCCGTCGTTATCAGAATCTTTCGCTGAGTATGCTTTGAGTAGCTCATCAGTAGATTGCGCGTTCGCGATCTTGCTTGAGAAAAACGGGACGGGCCCTGAAGAAATGTAGGCGCAGCCAACGAGCACCACTGAAAGTGCAGAGGCTGCGATGATACGGACCGTTCGAGAAGAAAACGCCATAATTACTAAGCAAATAGTACCATGAGCGCTGCGTGAAGCAGCGCTCAACCATATATGGTGTGTATTACTTTCGTAGCTTATGCGAGAAACTCCGCGAGTCTTCGCCACGTGCCAAGTGAAACGTCTTCCGGACGGATGTCTTTATTCAGTGCAGCACTCTCGAAGGCACTCGCGATACGTTCTGCAGGCGCGACGACCTCAAGATTCTTCGCCAATCGCTTTCGTTTATGGGCAAAGCCCGCACGAAGTATGGAAAAGAAGGCTTCTTCCTGGCCAGGCTTGGAAAACATGGCCGGATCGATGTCTCGGATGGCGAGAACAGCGGAATCGACGTTGGGCGCGGGGCGGAACGCCCCGCGCGGTACGGTAAAGCAGTATTCAGGCCGTCCGAAGACCTTCACGGCCAGCGAAAGCAGGCTTTCCTTCTTGCTACGGGCGATACGCTCAGCCACCTCCTTCTGAACGAGAAGTGTCATAGAGGCTGGCTTATGTGTTGCGGTAAGGAACGCGCGGATAATCTCACCGGTGATGTAGTACGGAATGTTCGCAATCAGGTGGTACTCCCCTTTTATGGTCGAAGGATCGAATTCACGAACGTCGCCATGAATGAGTTTGAGCGATCCGTTCGCGATTTCTGTGGCGAACGTCTCTTCGAGCTGCGGCGCAAGCGTGTCGTCTGCTTCTATGGCAATGACGTTTTTTACATGCGTACTCGCGAGCAGTGCGCGCGTAAGCATACCGGTACCGGGACCGATCTCGAATACGGTTGCGCCTTCGGGCAGCTTCGCTACGTCTACGATACGCTCCGCTATTTGCGGATGCATCAGGAAGTTCTGACCGAGGGATTTCTTCGCGATGAATGCCATGACTCTATTATGCCTCGATAATCTCTTCCGGACCGAACGCACCAGCATCGACGAAATGCGTGAGCCCTGGATCAATGTCTCGAATGAATTGCGAAGGCTCGGACATGAAATCAGTTCCGTAGATGCGGCGAATGTGCGCGAGCGTAAGGAACAATCGTTTCTTCGCGCGTGTTATCGCGACGTAGAACAAACGGCGCTCCTCTTCTTCATCACGCTCCTCGTCATTCCCCATGCCTTCGTGCGGGAAGAGTCCTTCTTCTAGGCCGGTAACGAACACCGCATCGAACTCCAACCCTTTCGCTGCGTGCACGGTCATCAACGTAACGCCTGGCTTCTTTTCTTTACGATCACTCCCTTCAATTCCTTGGGGCCGATCCATTTCATCCTGATCGCCAGCAAGCGCGGCGTCTGCAAGGAATGCAGCAATGCCTTCCATACCCGGCAATTCATCGTGACGGCTCGCAAGCGTCGCAAGCTCTTTCACGTTCTCTAATCGCTCCTGCCCATCTTCTCCTTCTTTAAGCAGTGCAGATTCCATGCCGCTTTTTTCAATGACGAGTTTTACGAATGCAGATGGCAGCGATGTTTCTGCAAGCGAACGCAAACCCTGCACGACGGCCTCAAAGCTATCTACTTTAGCTTTATCAGCGGCACGTAATTCATCACGCTTCCCCGCCACGAGCTTGCCGAGCGTAACTTTTCCGATACCGCGCGGCGGAGATTGCACAGCGCGCATGCGGTCCGCTTCCCTATCCGGTTCAAGCGCCAAGCGTATCCATGCAAGAACATCCTTCACTTCTTTTCGATCGAAGAATCGCGTGCCAAGAAGCTTGTATGGAATGTTGCACGCAAGGAACGCTTCTTCGAGTCCGCGGCTTTGGAAGTTCGTACGAAACAGTACGGCAATTTCTTCTGGCTTCGTACCGCGTTCAATCAGTCGGCGGCATTCGCGCGCAATCCATAACCCTTCTGCCTCTGCATTCATTGCAGGATGGATCGTGATGCGCTCACCGTCTGCATTATTCGTGACGGCATGCTTCTCTTTACGATTCTTGTTGTGCTCGATGATCTGATTCGCTGCCTCGACGATCGTCTTCGTGGAACGATAATTATGTTCGAGCACGATGTGCTGCGCACCTTCGTATGTCTCTTCGAACTTCAGCAGGTTATCGATCGTCGCACCGCGCCAGGTATAAATAGATTGATCGATGTCCCCCACTACGAAGATGTTGCGACGATCGCCCGCGATGTACTGTGCAAGCTTTCCCTGCAGCTCATTCGTATCCTGATACTCATCGATGTGCAGATAGTGGAATCGTTCCTGTACTTTCGCACGAATATCTTGGTGATCCCGCAGCAGGTGCATTGGCAATACGATGAGGTCGTCGAAGTCGAGAGATTTCTCTTTCTTGAGGGTCTCTTCATAGCGTGTCCATGCATCTGCGGTTATGCGCGAACGGAAACTTTCGCGCCCGTGCTTCTCACGGAACTGTGCAAGCGTCTGCCCTTCTCCCTTCGCTTTGGAAATACGCGAAAGGATTGCATTAGGCGGTACTTCTTTCGGGTCTACATCCATCGCTTTCAATGCTTCGCGTATCGCGCTTTTGGAATCGTCGCGATCGAAGATGCTGAAATAGCGCGGCACACCTATAACACTGCCGTAGGTCTGGAGTAATTCGCGGCCAAGGCCGTGGAACGTTGCGACGAATGGCAGCGGACTGTCCGGAAGACGCTGCATAAGGCGTTCGCGCATCTCACGGGCTGCCTTGTTGGTGAAGGTGACGGCAAGAATCTTATCGGCAGGCACGCCCTGGCGTATAAGGTGGTAGATACGGGTCGTAAGGACAGCCGTCTTGCCGGACCCGGCGCCCGCGAGCACGGAAACCGGGCCGGTTGTGGTGAGTACTGCTTCTTTCTGGCGAGGGTTCAGGTGTGAAACGTACTCGGGCTGCAAATGATCCATCTGCTCACTATAGCAAAGTGCTTCTCCCCAGGTAAAATCAGGCATATTTTTTGACTTTTTGTCAGAATTCATGTCTTGTTCACCTTACACACAGGTACCTTGTCAACCCGTTGACCGCCCCTAGGGGGCGGGTATACTTACGAGGTTGTTAGATACTGTTGTACTCAAGAAGTGGCCTAGGTAAGCCATTTTTGTATTCTGAAGATTGACTGAAGATCCCTCCGCCCACGTATTTCTTTTCACTCTGATTCTTCCGATAAGGCGCCACGGGGCACGAACCGGAACCCATATAGTGCATTCCTTGCAGTAATCGCTCTGATAGCTCTTGGAACCGGCGCATATCTCTTTTTTCCGCAGGCAGCGAATGCCTTCTGGCCTTTCGCTAAGGCTAGTGCGAGCGAGCCCTCCCTGCCATTGCTGCATGATCCGAGCCTGGATCTTCTTCAGGCAGCCATAAATTCAGACCCGAACCCTTCGCAGGGTCTCGTAGACCTTGCTCTCTCTGATAATTCTGCCCTTATGGCTGAAACAGGCCCCGATGGAAGCATTCCAGACACCACGACTGGATCTGATGATCCTTCTGCAGCTAATTCTGGCGGTAGCATTTCCGTATATGTAGTTAAAGATGGCGATTCTCTCTCTGAAATCGCTGCAAAGTATGGCGTAACGATGAATACCATCCTTTGGGCAAACGATATAAAGGATCCGAAGACCATTCATGCAGGCACATCACTCATTATCTTGCCAGTATCGGGTATCGAGCACACGGTAACGAATGGTGAAACGTTGAACGGTATTGCAACTAAGTACGGCGCGAATGCTGATGACATAGCATCGTTTAATGGTCTTGATAGCAACGCTACCGTTACTTCAGGTCAGAAGCTGATTATTCCTGGCGGCGAGCTTTCCGCAGGCGTAACTCCTACGAAATCGACTTCTACCACCAAATCCTCCACGTCTTCAACCAAGACGACCACGAAGAGTTCCTCTTCAATAAAGACCGGCGGAAGTCTTGCGGACGTGCAGGCTAATCCGTATCGCGGCGGCAGCGGTGCTCCGCTTAATGGATATTTCGGTAATCCCGTGCCAGGCGCGATCGTAACGCAGGGTATACACGGCTGGAATGGCATAGACCTTGGTGCTCCTTCAGGCACGCCGATTTACGCAGCAGCAGCAGGAAGCGTTATCGTATCGAAAGTAGGCGGATATAACGGCGGCTATGGTAGCTATGTGGTTATCGACCACGGAAATGGCACGCAGACGCTCTACGCGCACTTCTCCAGCATCATCGTTTCTGTGGGCCAAAGCGTTACGAAGGGAGAAAAGCTCGGCGGCGTGGGAATGACGGGTGACGCAACTGGTAATCACCTGCACTTCGAGGTTCGTGGCGCCCGCAACCCATTCGCAGACTGTACCTTGATGAAGGCGTGTTCTCCTGAGTAACCTACTCGAAACCGAAGAGGCCACGCGGCCGATACTGAAGGGCTTCGCTTATATGCGAAGCCTCTACCGTGTCTGAACTGGCGAGATCTGCGATCGTTCGCGCAACACGCATCACGCGGTGATATGAGCGTGCAGAGAATCCAAGTTTTCCGCTTGCCGCTATAAGCACTTCCCTGCTCTTTTGCGAGAATGCACCTGATTGTTCTAATTCACGTGCAGAGACCAGTGCATTTACTTTACTGTCGAAGCGAAGTGCAGAGCGGGTTCGTGCTGCACGAACCCGCTCCCGTACTATCTCCGACGACTCTCCCGTCAAGAATGAAGCAAGGTCTTCCACTGCAATACGCGGAACCTCAATCCACATATCAAGACGGTCTGCGATAGGGCGTGAAATCTTTCTTGCCTGCTTGAGTGCTGCTTGCACAATTACCGCCGCATCTCCGGCAAGCGTTTCTGCAGGATTCATCGCTACAACGACCATGCAGTCTGCAGGAAACGTTACGCTTCCCTTCGTACGCGCGATGGCAACGATCCTATCTTCAAGCGGCTGACGCAATGCTTCAAGCGTGCGCGTATCGAATTCAGGAAACTCATCCAGAAAGAGTACGCCTTTGTGCGCGAGCGTTACTTCCCCGGGTTTCGGGTACGCACCGCCACCGATGACGGCCGTGTGTGAAACGCTATGATGCGGTGCACGGAACGGCGGCCAATAGACCGCTTCTTCTTTTAAGATGCCGGCCGCTGAATGTATCGATGTAACCTCAAGTGCTTCCTCGTCAGTGAGGGACGGAAGAATGCCAGGGAGTGCGCGGGCGAGCATCGTCTTGCCTGTTCCTGGCGGCCCGTACAGCACAAGATTATGACGGCCCGCCGCTGCTATCTCGAGCGCACGCTTCGCACTCTCCTGTCCTTTTATGTTCGCAAGATCAATTGCGATCAGCGGAGGCGCAAGCAATGAACGTTCTATTCGTTGGTACGGTTTCAACAACGCATCGCCATTCAAATGATCAACGATTGCACGCAACGAAGGCACGGCATACACGCAGACGTCATGCGCAAGCGCAGCCTCTGCCGCATTTCCAGGTGGAACGAATACGGTATAGATGTCCTGTGCGCGTGCTGCGAGTACCTGCGGCAGAATGCCGGAAACGCTTCGCACTTTCCCATCAAGTGCCAGTTCACCAGCGAATATGCACGGTTCCTCTGGAAGCGTAATTTCACCTGCCGCAGCTAAATAACAAAGCGCGAGTGGTACGTCATAATGCGCACCTTCTTTCTTAAGGCTTGCCGGCGAAAGCGAAAGAATTATCCGACGGTTCGTCGCTTTCGGTGATTTGAATCCGCTGTGACGTATGGCTGCGGCAATGCGGTCACGCGCTTCCTCAACTGCTTTGTCCGCCAGCCCAACTATTGAGAACGCATGCAATCCGCGCGACAGATCTGCTTCGATAGTTATAAGTTCTGCACCGGCACCGGTCGGCTGTGCGGCAAAAAGCGTTGCGTACCCTGCTTTTGGTTGTTCCATATAGCTAAGGGTATAGAAAAACACTCGCGAACCGGTAGGTTCGCGAGTGGAAAAGCCTGTATCGGCTTTATAAAAACTTTATGTGCTTAGGTGAGCCTTGCAGGTGCGTGCTGCAGGGTCTGCATTCAAGCGCTCTTCTTCTATGTCTTCGCCTGAAACTTCGCAGACGCCGTAGGTGCCGGCATCGATGCGTGCGAGCGCAGCGAGCACGTCATTGTAGCGAATCTCTAAATCCTTCAGGATAGCCGTGTTGTCTTCGAAATGCGTGATAAGGTCTGCGCGATCGTTAGGATCAGCTTCCTGTCCTACTTCCTGCGGAACCGCTTCCCAATCATTAGGATTGGTAGGGTTACGGCGGCCGACGCTCTGCAATTCGTTTTCTAATGTCGCTTTCTCTTCATCAAGACGGGCACGATACGTAGTGGTTTCAATCATTGTCGACATTCTAGCACAAGCAGATTCTTGGTGCAGCGAGCTCCCTTCTCACCTAATTTCCATTCGCGGCACTCAACCGATTCAGAAGAGCAGCAAATGCAGCCTCATTCTTCGCGATAATAAGCGTCTGCTTGTCGCGATAGCCATATATGAGAACCGTCTGATTTGTACTGTCCTTAAGAATGCGCACATCATGATTCGCCACGGTCGCGTCAATGAAATGCGGCGCCGTAATCACCTGGGGTGCGGTGCTCGTTCCTACGGGCGCCGCTGACGACATCGGATAGAGCGCTGCAAGATCGCTACCCATAGTCGGTTCCCAGCCAAGCATGCCTGCAAACGTGCGCTCATACGAAGTAACATCCAAGATAAAGAATGGAGCGCTCGTACCGCTCACTCGTATCGTACCCACCGTACTGGAGTCATCAATGTTTCGAACAAGAATGTCTGGTGCGTGCGCGAATATCTGTTTGATGATCGAACCGCCTGGCTGCGGCGTCTTGATGATTCCTGCCTTGCCACTCGTCGTCGTAACGATGTAGGTAACCGTTATGCTTCCTTCAGTAGACGGTTGCTGCGCAACCTGCACGATGGCCTGTGCGTAGGAAGGCGAATCGCTTGGAATTTCCACCTTCTGGTCTGCGAATATGAGAGACGGCACCGTGAACGGCGTAGCGATAGGAGAACGCAGTACGACGAACCAATACGCGCTCGCGAGGCCCCCAATTCCCAAAATAACCAACAGCACGCCGCCCAAGATGGCCGGTATATTGCTCTTCTTCTTTGATTTCAATACTGCAGGCTTCGGTGTGTTAACGCGTGGGTCACGAGAATCGCTTTGCGCAGCAAGAACCGAAAAGGTCGAGGCCTTTTCTGAATCTATATGATCTGCAAAGTCGCTCTTGAATGTATGAAGATTGGTCGCTGCCGGTGCTGGTTTTGGTGCCGTTGGTTTTGGTTCATGATGAAAAAAGTCTGAGAGGGTGTGATGCGGCTCAGCAGGTTTCGGCGATGGTGCCGGAGGCGTGTACGCAGGCGTGGGTGCTGGCACAGGTTCCGGTTGGTGTGGAGCGGGCTGCGTGAATGCTTGCGGCGCTGGCGGCGGCATGGGTAACGGAGCGGGAGCCGGCGCAGGAACATAGACGGGAGCGGGTGTCGGTGTCGCAACCGATACGGTCGGTAGCGGTGCTGCAGGTGCCGGAACTGATGTTACCGATGAGGTCGGTACGAATGGAGCTGGTTCGCCATGCACGCGCGTGCGAAGTCGAGAAAGGATCTCGGCCCGTTTCTCCTTGCTCATCTCAGGCGAAGCAAGATTCAGGTTATCTACCGTGTCTTCTTTGGTTATTGAAAGGATTTCATCTTGAAGTTCATGTGGCGAATCTGAATCTTTGCGTACGCCCTGTTGCTGAGACGTGTCTATCTCAGCGAACGCCACTCCAGGAGTAGGTGCTTCTTTCGCAGGCGTAACGCGCCCCGCCTGCGTGCCGGTTAAGCGTGCGACATCTTTCGCGTACGTGCGGATATACGGAGTCGGATCCGCAGGTGCGGTCGGAGTATGCGGTACCGATGTGACGTGGTCGTCTGCCATGAGCTATGTTCATTGTACACGCCGCGCGGCCCTAGGGCCGCGCGGCGTGTGAGTATACTTCCCTCTTTGTGTGCGATCTAATTGATACCGCGTGCGCCGATGAGGAACTTCTTAGGGTTCTCGCACATGTCGGTGAACGCATGCGCTGCTTCTTTAAGTTTCTGCGAAGAAGACTTGCCGAACGAGACTACTTCAACCTGACAACCCATGTTCATATCGAGATATTCGATAAGCGGTACGAAGTCGCCGTCCCCTGTCGCGAGGATGATGGTATCGAGCTTCGGTGCGAGCTTTACTGCGTCGATAGCGAGGCCGACGTCCCAGTCTGCCTTCTTTGCACCGTCCGAGAAGACCTGAAGGCCTTTCACCTTAGTTTCAATGCCTATTTTGGTGAGCGCATCGAAGAAATTGCTCTCTTCCCCGCTTTCCGTACTGATAACGTAGGCGATAGCGCGTACGAGGATGCGATCCCCCACTGCTTCCGCAAGGACGTTCGCGAAGTTTACGCGAGACTTATAAAGGTGTTTCGCACTGTGATAGAGATTCTGCGTATCTATGAATACGCCCACGCGCTGTGCGGGATGTTTGATTACTGCCATAAAAATTCGTTAATGATGTGCGATGCGCGAGCGCAATGCACGGTTTCTTATTAAAATCCGTAGCCGAGTCGCTACTGATTGATTCTAGCACTTGCTTACGTAATGAAATGGAAACGGCGGGGATTACCCCGCCGCCTTCCCTACTTCTTGAGACCGAGCTTCTTGATGATGCTGGTGTACTGACGCTTGTTGTTCTTCTCTAGGTAGCGAAGATGTGAGCGGCGGTCTGCAACCATCTGAAGAAGGCCGCGACGACTATGAAAATCTTTCTGATTCTTCTTAAGGTGCGCTGTGAGTTCCTCGATTTTACGGGAAAGCAAAGCTACCTGCACGGATGCAGAGCCATTATCGGTCTCATGGATGGCCGCGTTCTTGATTACTGCGGTCTTTACTCGTTTCGTAAGCATTGGCCTCATACTACCACGCCTTGATTATTTGCGCAAGGGTGGTGTGGTCCGAAACGCCTCCTCTGTCGGCGGCGCTCCGGGCCGCTCGGCCAAGTCTTACCACCTCCAGACGAGGCATTTCGGACACACTACGTCGTAAAATTATCATAGGCTATACTAGATATATGACTATTGAGGAGTGGAAACGGCAGTTTTTGGAGTATACGGAGATCGAGCGTGGCCGGGCCGTGAAGACTATCGAGAATTACGACCACTACCTAAGCCGTTTCTTCGACCAAATGGCTATAAAAGGCCCGAATGACATAACGGAGGAGAAAGTACGTGAATTCCGCCTCTGGCTCAATCGTCAGCCCGGTGTTGCGGGCTCCATGAAACGTCGCACCCAGAACTATTACCTGATCGCCCTTCGTGCCTTCCTGAAATTCCTCCGAAAGCGTGGCCAGGAGAGCCTTTCTCCTGAGGTTATCGAGCTCGCCAAGGTCCCGGAACGTCATCTGGACCTAATATCCCCTGCCGAGCTGGACCGCCTTCTTGCAGCAACAGATGGTGCCGACGTAAAATCGTTGCGAGATAAGGCTATTTTGGAGCTTCTCTTCTCCACGGGGCTTCGTGTCTCTGAACTCTGCTCCCTTGATGTCGATCTTGATCTCACCCGTGATGACTTCCCTATCCGCGGTAAAGGAGACAAAGTGCGCGTCGTATTCCTTTCAGACGAAGCAAAAGATGCGATCCGTAAGTATTTAAAGGCACGAAAGGATATGGATGAAGCCCTTTTCGTAAATATGCCTCCAATGGCAAGCAAAGATCCAGAGAAAGTCTCTAAGAAAACTCCTACCCGTCTTACTCCCCGCTCGGTTGAACGAATGATCAAGATATATGCGGCAAAAGCCGGCATCACGAAGAAAGTAACGCCGCACGTTATGCGTCACTCGTTTGCCACTGATTTGCTCAATAATGGAGCTGATATTCGCTCCGTACAACAACTACTTGGCCACGCCTCAATCGTCACCACCCAGATATACACGCACGTTACGGATGCGCATCTCCGTGAAGTCCACAAGAAATTCCACTCGAAACGCCGGAGCTAACATGTTCCGGCAACCCAGGACGTGGCTTGAACCATAGTGAATGTAATAAAAACATCCGCTAGGAGTAGCGGATGTTTTTAAATATTGTTGACTCTAGTGGGCTGGAACGGTAACGGTGTCTGGGGCGTCTCCAGGCATCTTTCCCGCGATTGGACTTTCTGACCCTACTGGCATTGTGTCAAAGTTAGGGACGGCAGCATTGTCTGGTGGAGCGTGTTCAGATATTTTCATCTCAGCTCCACCGATAGCTCCCGCTGCGGTAGCTGCCAGGGCCGCTGCCCCGAGAAGAATTTTCCCATCTCGTTCAGCATTCTTTTCGTCCTTGGCCACTCTCTCACGATGCTTTTCCTGATCCGTTTGGACCTTCTTTTCTTTTCCTTTAAACCAGCCTTCCATTCCCATAGATATATACGTTAAGAATACAGAATAAGTATAACGTCAAGAATTTACTCGCAATACGCGGGTGTGGAAATGATCATTACTAGCAGACTAGGAACCGAATTGGGTTTTGGCGTACAATGGCGGTATGAAAATCGTGTCGTGGAATGTGAATGGATTGCGCGCAGTACATCGCAACGGATATTGGCTCCCCTTTTTGAAAGGCGCAAAGCCCGATATATTCTGCTTCCAAGAAGTTAAAGCTGAGCCGGACCAGCTTCCAGAAGAAGTATTGAATGCAAGTGGATTTTCCGCGTTCTTCGCCCCTTCCAAATTGAAGAAGGGCTATAGCGGCGTTGCTATCTATTCTCGTATTGAGCCACTCTCGGTTATTTACGGTATGGGAATAAAGGAATTTGATGACGAAGGCAGGCTTGTGGGCGCAGAATACGATGATTTCTGGCTGTTAAATATCTATTTCCCTAATGGCGGACGTGGGCCGGATCGTCTTGATTTCAAGCTCCGATACTACGAAGCGTTCTTGGCTTTTTGCGAAGGACTCCGTAAATCAAAGCCGGTTATATTCTGTGGCGATGTTAATACTGCACACTTCCCTGTTGATCTGGCACGACCTAAAGAGAATGCGAACACAACAGGCTTTCTTCCTATCGAACGCAAATGGCTCGATGAGGTTGTAGAAGCTGGCTATGTTGATACGTTCCGTGAAAAGCATCCGCAGCAAAGTGAAGCGTACACATATTGGGATACGTTCACACATGCGCGTGAACGAAATGTTGGCTGGCGTATCGATTACTTCTTCGTTGCGAAAGAATTCTTAAAGCACGTTAAGAAAGCGGAGATTCATAGTGATATTTTTGGCTCAGACCACTGCCCTATTTCAATAACCATCTAACGCAGCATGAGTCGTATAAAGGACATATTGAGTTATCCACTCGCATGTCCTTTACGTTGTCCTTTACGGGCGTATGATACGGGAAGAGCGAGGCGGCACAAATCCTGTGAAGGAACTGCCGAACTCGTGTCGGCTGTTCCTTTGGAGATCTTTGTGCCCTATCAGGCGCTAAACATGTACGGAAACTGACCGACTTAACCTCTAGGAGTTGTCCTAAAATATAAGTGAGTCTGGATCAGATGTTCCACGTGAAAGCGCAGAAGAAAAACAAAACAAAATAAAGGCCACCCTGAGACAATCAAATTTCTCTGGTGGAGACCACCAAAATTGCCCTGCCCCATATATCGGTCTCTGCCCCAAGATTGTAGGTGGCCTTTTTCGTACCTGTTCCATGTGAAACGTTCAATATTATAAGGTTTTCATAGCAAAACGGCCTGAAATATATATTTCAGGCCGTTTTGCTATGTTTCACGTGAAAGATTTGAGCTTAAATGGCTAGGAAACGTTGTGTTTTGCTAGTATTTTCTGTAATTCCTCCTCTTCCTTCTGCTCAAGCTTCTTTCGGCCTGAATCGCCCAGTTCCTTAAGCTTTTCATCTGAAAGGGAAATGAGCTCTTTAGTTCGGAAATCAAGGTATTCCTGGGTATTTAGAGCAGGATCTTCCAGAACGTCATCTAGCAGGGCGTTAAGCATCCAGCCTAGGCGTGGGCCTGGTTCCACATGAAACGCTTCCATAATATGGCTACCGTCTGTTTTTAGAAGTCCTACGGAGATAGGGTCACGAAGCGCCTCATCAACCATGGCCTTGTACTTACGGAACCTGAATGGCTGTTCCTTTGGGCGGCCGGTACCAATTCGGTCGCAGATACGAAGATTGAGCAAATCCCAGATATTCTCTTCGCCAACGTTCCGGATCATACGGCGAACGGCTGAAAGGGTAATCTGGTCTGGATCGCTGAAAAACATGTGCCAACGGACCAATTTACTCACTCTTTCAATAGTTTCACGTGAAAACTTCATATTTTCCAAGGCTTTGCGTGTTACACGCGAACCAACCACCTCATGGCCGTGGAAGGTCCAATCGTTCTTTTCATCAGACCAGCGACGGGTTTCTGGCTTGGAAACGTCGTGGAACACTGCGGCAAGGCGAATATCGAAGGGCCAGTCCTTATCAGCAGCATGCTGGAGTGCACGCATCAAATGGCCGAATACATCGTAGCTGTGTGCCTGATTCTGTTCTATACCGATTCCACGAGTCAGATCAGGGGCTATATATTCAAGGATTCCAAGCTGCTGAGCCAGTACGAGGGCCTGCATAGGCTGTTTAGACTCCAATATGCGTACGAACTCATCACGGATTCTTTCACGTGAAACATGGCTCAAATTAGGGCCTTTCTCCAGTATTGCGGCTGCCGTATCAGCATCCAGGGCAAATTCTAGCTCTGCAACCAAGCGAACTGCGCGCATAAGACGTAACGCATCTTCTTCGAAACGATCAGCAGCAATGCCGACCGTGCGCAGCACCTTCAGTTCGATGTCCTTTTGTCCTTTATAGGGGTCAATCAATTGTCCTTTAGACTCATCATAGGCGATGGCGTTCACAGTGAAGTCTCGACGGGCAAGATCCTCCTCAAGATTATCTCCGAAGGTGACTTCATCAGGGCGGCGCTTATCGGTGTACGCGCTTTCGGTGCGATAGGGAGTTACCTCTATAAGCGCGAGGCGCTCGTCTTCAGAACCGGTCTTAACTCCAACAGTACCGAAATCGTTCTCGTAGAAGGATTCAGGGAAGAGACGCTGTATATCTTCAGGCTTCGCATTCGTGGTGAGATCCCAGTCTTTAGGGGTTCGATCAAGCAGCAAATCGCGTACGCAGCCGCCCACGAGATATGCCTCGAAACCGCCAGCCCGAAGGCCCTCGGCAACGGTTCGCACCTCGCTTGGAACTCGCATGGTCATTAGGAAAATACTAGTACGCGCCTCGCCATTCTCCTAGCTCTGGCGTACTATCAATCGCAGGCTCCTGTAGTGAAATGGATATCATAACTGACTTCGGATCAGTCGTTCCAGGTTCGAGTCCTGGCGGGAGCACCAACAGTTTTGAGGCGTGCCATGTGAAACATACGGTATAGTGGGGGAATCATGAGCGCTGTTTTGCGAGCATTCGCCGGGCCGATCATCGTTGCGATCGTTGCTCTTGCCGGCGTATACCTCTGGGGTGGGGGACACGCATTCTATCTGGCAGGCCTGCTGGTATTGCTTGAGATAACGCTGTCATTCGATAACGCGGTCGTGAATGCGCAGATTTTGGCGCATATGACGCCGAAGTGGCAGAAGCGCTTCCTGACGTGGGGTATCGCTATCGCTGTCATTGGTACTCGTTTCCTGTTGCCGATACTTATCGTGAGTGCTGGCGTGGGCGCCTCGCCGCTATTCATCGCGAAGGTCGCCGCATATGATCCTGCGGAGTACGGACGCTTGCTCGATGGTGCGCGTCACGCCATCTCGGCATTCGGCGGTATCTTCCTGCTTATGGTGTCCTTGAAGTACTTCTTTGATGACAATAAGAAAGTGCACTGGATCCGCGTTATTGAACGCTTCGTTGCGGGGTGGGGAAAGATAGAGTCTATAGAAATCGCCATATGCCTCGTGGTGCTTGCTGGCTTAGCGCTCCTGCTGCCCGCACAAGCCTCGACAATCCTTCTTGCAGGAATAGTGGGCATCGTACTGTTTGTCGCCGTCCAGGGCATTGCTAGTGCCTTTACGAAGGATGCTGAGGCAGCGGTGGGAACGGGAAGCGTCGCGCTTTTCATATACCTGAACGTTCTGGATGCTGCGTTCTCGCTAGATGGTGTCGTGGGCGCCTTCGCGCTTACGAATGAACTCGTGCTTATCGTCATTGGCTTGGGTATCGGTGCCTATTTCGTTCGTTCGTTGACGCTGTATCTGGTACGCCGGAGGACGCTCGAGGCTCTGATGTATCTTGAGCATGGAGCGCACTGGGCAATACTGGCATTGGCGATAGCGCTTATTACGAGCATCTTCGTTACGGTGCCGGATATCATTACAGGTTCTGTTGGCTTGATATTCGTTGGGGCGGCATATTATTCATCGGTACAGTTAGCTCGAAAGGGAAGCGTGTAAGCAGAAGTGATGCAGGTATCGTTCTAGCGTCTTGCCCGCGGGGATGCTATTATCGGCCCTGAAGCGGATATGGTTTAGTGGTAAAACGCGTCCTTGCCAAGGACGAGTCGGGAGTTCGATTCTCCCTATCCGCACCGAAAGGGAATTGGGCGTGGAAACAGGAAGATATCAAAAGGACGGCCGAAAGGCCGTCCTTTTGATATGTGAAAAACAGGGGATAAGTCTGTGCATAGTGGGGATAAAGGACAGGGAATTCAGAAGTTCTTTAGAACTATTTTAAATAATCTTCAGTACCTAGGCTGTATTATTCAAGGTCGTGGACTTTAGTATTTCTTCACGTAAAGACATCGGGAATCACGGCGAATCGGTCGCCGTGGAGTATTTAAGACGTCTTGGTTTTAGAATCCTTGGGAGAAACATCGCTTTCAAGACAGGGGAGTTGGATATCGTTGCGCAAAAGGGAAGCGTGGTGCACATAGTAGAAGTGAAGACGCTGCTATGCCAGGATTTTCCTGACGCAAGAAGATCTCAGGATCGATATGATCCGGCAGACAATCTGAGTATCCATAAACTGCGGAAGGTAACACGAACGGCAGAATGGTATCTGGCTCAGAAAGGTTGGGAAGGGGAGTGGCAGATAGACGGGGCATTAGTATGGTTACGCGCGCACGATGGAGTCGCTCGCGTACGGTATTTGCCGCAGGTGGGCTAAAATTTAAAATCTGGTAGGATGCATCTACGCGGGCCTACGGCCCGCGAACAAGACACCTCGGGGTGTCGTATACCGGTAGTACGACTGGTTTGGGACCAGTTAGACGGGGTTCAATTCCCCGCACCCCGACAAAATTGAGACTTCTTCACATGTTTCGCAGTTCGATAGGGTAGTATCAACTACTTATGAAAATCTATTCCTGGAACATACTTTGTTACAACACGAAGTTCAAAGAGATGTGCGATTTCATCGAGCATCTGGATTTCGACGTACTGTGCCTGCAGGAAGTAACGCCCGAGCTGCTCGCGTGCCTCAAGAAGATGCCGTTTCATATGGTGAGCCATGTGGATGTTATACGGCTCGTTTCAGACAAGAATCACGAAAAGAATTACGTCGTCATACTTTCCAAACATCCGATCGCGAACACTGGAACGCTGCAGTTCTTCGATTTCCCGTTTCCGCTTCACACTCGATTTTTCATCGCGCTCATGAAGCCGTTCCATTTTTCATTCATCACAGAGCGCGGCGCCGTGTATGCGGATATAAATCTTGGAAATGGCGTCCTTACGCGCGTCTTCTCGGTGCACCTTACGTTGTGGGGTCCGCATAACCGTGCGAAGGAATTCGAGGCAGTGCTCGGGCATGTGCAGCCAGGAAGGCCGGCGATAGTCTGCGGTGATTTCAATATCATCGAATACGGCCCGATGAAAATACTGAATTGGCTCCTCGGTTCACCGCTGCGAGAAGCGACACCGTGGTATCCGGAACGTGATTTATTCGAAGAACGTTTCGTTGCGGCAAAGATGCATAATCCGCTGAAAGGGAAAGTGACGCACGGATTCTCACGATCGCAGCTTGATCACATTCTTCTTACGGAAGGATTGAATGCGAAACGCGCATGGGTGCATCCTGAACTGCATGGTTCCGACCACAACCCGGTTGCCGTTGAGCTCGTTACTTGAGGTTGTTCGCGCTTAGCAGCGTGTTGGCAAGCTGTGTTGCCTTGCTTGCATACGCAGCAACGAGTGCTGTTGAATTGGTACTCGTTATATACGAAGTTAGATCGCTGCCCGATTCTAGCTTGAACGCACGCTGCAAATAACTCGTCGTGATTGCATGGAGGTCTCGAGTGTTTATATCGCTACCGCTCGAGCTTGTCGTAATAAGGCCAACGAGCTGGCCGTTCTGATTCGCGATGCCGCCGCCCGAAGAACCCTGCTGTGCCGCTGCGCCACCGCCAAGCGAGATGAGATCAACAGTATTCGTTCCGAAGGTGAAGCGATCCTGCACCGTGTCGTACACGAGAGTAGGGAACAAATCCGCTTCGATGCGCGCTGTCGTTAGGAACTCGGCGCCGTACGAACCGATAACCACCGGGTCACCGACCGTTGAGATTACATTTGCAAGCGGTACAAAAGAAAATGTTGAAGGGAGCGATGCGCTCGTATTGCTCCCGGTGATCGCAAGAAGCGCAAAGTCATTTTCGCCGGTGCCGGTAGGACTCGCAGAAGAGATCGTCTTCGAGTTAAGGGAAATCCAATTGCTGGATACATATATTGGCGCAGCTTTATATTCGTTCACTGCAGGGCTTCCGGTACGCACATAGCAGGTCATGAGATCCGGACGCGCTTCAGCGAGCAATTCATACTGTGCGACGTGCGCGACGGTAAGGATGATGCCACGCGGATCAATGATGATGCCGCTACCTGAAATGCCACGCAGCGGGCCTACATTATTTGGCAGGCAGATAATATTCACGAGCGCACTACGTAGATTCGGAAGCGCAAGACCAAGGGCTGTTTGGGTGGGCGATTGCGCGGAGGTCGCGGCAGGTGCGGGTGCGCTCGCAGGAAGAGGTGCCGACGTGCCGGCAGCAGCTGCCGGCTTCTTCACGGGCGTGGTGGTTGCTACAGAAACAGTCTTGCTTGGAGTGGACGAGGACGTGGTTGCGAAGGGTATCGTAACGGTAGCCCTCGTTGCGTTGCGTATGGAAAGAAGCTGCTTCAGCAGCTCGACGATTCGAGAGGTATCAAAAAGAATAGTGGTTTGAGCAGTGTTCGAAGTCTCTGCCGCAGCTAGCTGGTTGGAGGAGCCAATGAAAAAATAGGCCGCACTGGCGGAAAACATAAGGGCCGCAATTATAGCCAGAATCCTGAGTCGCATAGCCGTAGAGTACAACAAGACGCTCAAAAAGATAGCTAAGACCTATCTAAATGTGGTATCCTCGCACATACAGCGGGATTAGTTTAATGGTAGAACATCAGTTTTCCAAACTGAGAGCAGGAGTCCGATTCTCCTATCCCGCACCATAAAAAGAAGGTTCCGGAATAATTCGGAACCTTACAAGGTGCTGTGTGCTGTCGTTACATCAAGAAAGAGTTTCCTCCTGACAAATAGACTCGGGCCATGCGCTGCGGCGGGCCAATAAACCAAAACATTGGGCGCCACTCAACTTCGGCACGCACTCCTTTTCGCTCATGCGCGATGATAATACGCGAAGCCCAGCCATGATTTATATATAAGGATTCGATCTTGTCAGCATCCATTTCCTGATTGAAGTCTGCAAACGTGAATATCCTTTTTGCAGCCTCATCAGTTAATCGCAAACCAGCCTCTTGGAGAGTGTCCTGTTCAATAGAGACAGGCGCTAGTGCTTGAAATGAGGTGAGAAACGTGTGCGTACGCGTAACGCTTGCAGGAGTATTTGGGTAGAACATCCCCATTACGTCCACTATGCGCATGTAGTGCAGTTCATCGGGTAGGGTATATATGGCCGGCCGATACAGCTTGGGTTGCGGAGAAAGATATTCAGGCAAAAAGGCATGTGCATTCAAAGCATATACTCCCTCACTCTGTAAAACAGCCCAATTAAGCATATCAATTGAGAGTTTAAGAACGCCTGAAGCCTTCACACTATTGACACCCTTTCTTTGGTACGCTACCTTGGTAAAGAAAGGTAGTATGGAAAACACAGAAACAACTGAACCAAAAGAACGATTCATTGCGATACGCCGAGGACTCCTAGAGTTTTTGGTGCTTAAGGTCATAGCAGGAGGGAAGGTATACGCCGCAGATATCCTTTCAAAGCTTGCTGCTACGGACTTCGCGACCCAGGAAGGAACTTTGTATCCGCTTCTAAGCAAGCTTCGCCGTGAAGGTCTGCTTGATCATGAATGGCAGGAGTCTGAATCTGGACCGCCTCGAAAATACTACCTGCTAACTGAAAAGGGCAGGGAACAGCTGGAAGAGACGAATCAGTACTGGAAGACGATTATAAAGACCGTGGACGAACTAGCCTAACTTTTATGAACAAAGTCACGACGATAAACCTGGGCGGCAATGCATATCAGCTGGAAGAGCCAGGGTACGACAAGCTGCATGCATACCTAGATGATGCGACGGCAAAGCTCGGCAGCAATCCGGATGCTCAGGAGATAATCCTCGATCTTGAACGCGCGATCGCAGAGAAATGCGATACGTATCTCGTTCGCGGAAAGACTGTCGTTTCTACGAATGATGTGGAGCAAATAATAAAAGATATGGGTCCAGTACATGCAACGGAAGGTGATGATCACACCTCTGCTTCACAGGCAACGCCGAGTGATTCTACGAAACGGCTGTACCGCGTCCGCGAAGGTGCGTGGATCTTCGGCGTCTGTTCAGGACTTGCTGCATACCTCGATGTTAATGTCGCATTGATCCGTATTATCGCCGTGATACTTCTTCTCGTGACGCACGGAGGCATGATACTTATATACTTCATCGCAGCGATATTCATTCACCGTGCGGATACGCCTGAGAAGCGTGCTGCAGCGCACGGCGTACCGTTCTCAACTCAAGATTTCATTGCCCGAGCGCATGATCTTGGCGACGAATTCAAGACAAGCAGCAAGGAGTGGAAACGCTATAGCCGTTCTATGAAACGCGATTATCGTGCGCAGTATCAGGAGTACCACGGCTGGTCTGCCTTCGGTCCGCTGTTCGGCATACTTTCGCTGGTGTGGGTATTCGCGTTGATTTCCGTCATAACGACTCATGCTATTTTCGGACTTGCTCTGCCTGTAACCATGCCTATCTGGCTCGCTATCGTACTTATGGCAGTTGCATACAGCGTAGTTATTTCACCTCTGCGTTATCTCGCTTTCTCGCATGGCGGTCATGGAAAGGATTGGAAACATGGGCCACATAGCGGAGGACCCATAGGTTTTCTTCTTCAGATCCTCGTCATCTGGTTTATCGGATGGCTGTTCTATAGGTACGTGCCAACGGTGCACGACTTCCTGAACATGGTCTGGATGCAACTGCAACAGGTTCCTTGGCTTCGCTAGAGAATATTGACGCTACAGGTGAGCTGTAATACAATGTATTACATGCGAAGCGTACTTAATATTTCACTCCCCGCATCAACGGTTCGCGATATCAAACGCGAAGTTAAGAGCGGAGGCTATGCATCTGTAAGCGAATACATTCGACAGATCATTCGTGATCGACAGGAAGACCAGCTCTTGAAAGAAATAAAGAAAGAACGAGCTGCAGGACTAACAAAGCTGCACTCTCTTCGAGATCTTATGAAGTAGACGCGACATATGGAAATTCTTTATACGGTTCGATTTAAGAAGGATTTCCACAAACTGCCCAAACAGATTCAGTTGCGAGCCCTCGAAAGAGAAGAATGGTTTCTCGCTGATCCGTTCGATCCGCGCCTCAAAACTCACTCTCTCAATGGTAAACTCTCAAAACTATATTCATTTTCTATAACCGATTCGTATCGAATATTGTTCGGGTTTGGAGAGGGCAGGAAAGTGGCAGAATTCTTCCGAATAGGGAGGCACGATATATACGATTAGCTTGGGTGTTCGATTGATTTTCATCTTTGCAGGCGTAGGCTTTAAGGATGGAACCTCTGGCAGCGCGATTGCGTCCTAAGAACCTCGATGAATTCGTCGGGCAGGAGCATTTGGTAGGAGAAGGGAAGCCGCTACGCGTGGCGATAGAGAAGAAGCACCGCTTCTCGTTCATTCTGTGGGGACCGCCAGGCACCGGTAAGACGACGATCGCACGCATCTACGCGCGTGCGCTTGATGCGGACCTCTTCGAGCTTTCTGCCGTTTCAGCAGGGAAGGAAGATATCCGGCAGATAGTGGGGGAAGGGAAGAAAGGACCGCAGGAACCGTTCGCGAACGATGCGTTCGCGCCGGAACGGCCGAAGGTTCTGTTCCTGGACGAAATACATCGTTTTAATAAATCACAGCAGGATTTCCTGTTGCCGTATGTTGAAAGTGGAAAGCTGACGCTCATAGGTGCGACCACAGAGAATCCGAGCTTCGAGGTTATCCCTGCGCTTCTTTCACGTTGCCGTGTGTTCGTACTCGAACCACTCTCTGAGGAATCACTGCGAGCAATCGTGAAGCGCGCAAAGCTGAAGCTCGGCAAGGACGCATTCGAATGGCTGATGGGATATTCCAATGGCGACGCGCGTCGTGCGCTCACGCTGCTTGATAGCACGATGAGCCTATATGGAAAAATAACGGTGGAGACACTGAACAAAGCGCTCGAATCGCCGCACCTTCGCTACGACAAGAAAGGCGACGAGCATTACGACACCATCAGCGCATTCATAAAGAGCATGCGTGCCTCACAGCCCGATGCCGCTATGTATTACTTAGCGCGCATGGTTGAAGCCGGAGAGGATCCTCTTTTCATTGCGCGCAGGATGGTTATATTCGCTTCGGAAGATGTCGGCTTAGCTCAGCCGACTGCGTTGGTAGTTGCGAACGCTGTGTTCCGCGCGTGCGAAGTGATCGGCTATCCGGAATGCGCGATTAATCTTGCACATGGCGTCGCATACCTAGCGCAGGCGAAGAAGGATCGTACGGCCTACGACGCGCTACGTGCCGCTCAGGCAGACATAAAGAAGCTGGGTAACCTTCCGGTGCCTAAGAACATTCGCAACGCGCCTACGAAGCTCATGAAGGATTTGGACTATGGAAAAGGCTATGAGATGTATGACGAAGAAAGCTATATGCCCGAAAAGTTGAAGAAGAGGAAGTATTTTGAATAAGCAAAAGTAAAAGCCCCGTTGGAAACGGGGCTTTTACTTTATCCGAATCGGATATTACTTAACTGCGTCCTTGAGGGCCTTTGCAGCTGAGAACTTAGGAGAACGTGTAGCAGGAACCTTGATTTGCTCGCCAGTGCGAGGGTTACGAGCCATACGTGCAGCACGTGGCTTTGCGCGGAAGATTCCGAGGCCTGCGATCGAGATCTCGTCACCAGCCTTGAGGCCGCTTACGATTGCATCGATCATTGTCTCTACGGCGCGCTCTGCGTCAGCTTTCGTGCCGCCGAGTACGTCCTGCACCTTCATTACGATATCTGCTTTATTTGCCATAGATAAAATCTTTAGGGGTTTTTAGGGCTAAGTCCTCCGGGGAGGTCTGTGAAGAAAGTATAGGAAATGAGCCATATAACGCAATAGGGCCAAAAATATGAGGGGGATAGCGAAAATCCCTTGACAAACTATCAATAATAGAGTATTGTATATTCAGAGCAGGAAAAAAGATCCCTGTAGTGCTAAACCTCTATGCGAGGATAGCAAAAACCCCGGCGGAAAATAACGCCGGGGTTTGTTGTTTCTGCTTATTTCAATACTTAGCGTGCGAACTCGACGACACGGTTCTCGCGGATGACATTCACTTTGATTTCGCCAGGATATTTGAGTTCCTCCTGTATGCGTACGGCGATTTCACGTGCCAGCTTGTGCGTTTCAAGGTCTGATACCTTGCCTGGGTTCACGAAGATGCGAATTTCACGGCCTGCCTGAATGGCGAATACCTTTTCAACGCCCGGGAAGCTCTTGGCGATGCGTTCGAGGTCTCCAAGGCGCTCAAGATAGCGTTCGATAGTGTCACGGCGTGCGCCAGGGCGTGAAGCAGAGATGCTGTCTGCCACCTGCACGATGATAGACTCCGGCGTTTCATAGGGATATTCCTCATGATGCGCCTGCATAGCCTGAATGATTGGCTTCGCTACGCCGAACTTCTCAAGAATACGACGGCCTATTTCAACATGCGTGCCTTGAACCTCATGATCCACCGCTTTGCCGATGTCATGAAGAAGTGCGCCTGCGCGGGCAACCTCAGCATCTGCACCAAGCTCATCAGCAAGCATGCCGGCGATGTGCGCCATCTCTATGGAGTGCTGCAATACGTTCTGGCCATAACTGGTGCGGAAGTGCAGGCGGCCGATAAGCGTTATAAGGCGTGGATCAAGGCCCACGATGCCCACTTCATACGCAGCTTCTTCACCTTTCTGCTTAACGATAGCCTCGACTTCCTGCTTCGCCTTCTCAACGAGCTCCTCAATCTTTGCCGGCTGAATACGGCCGTCTTCGATAAGGCGCTCAAGCGCTATCTTCGCGATGTGGCGACGGAGCGGATCGAAGGATGAAAGCGTAATCTTATCCGGTCCATCATCGATGATGACGTCTACGCCCGTTGCGCGCTCGAATGCCTTGATGTTACGGCCTTCTTTTCCGATGATCTTGCCCTTCATCTCTTCGGTGGGGAGCTGCACAGAGAGCGTCATGATGTCCGTATTCACGGCATTGCCCATGCGATGAATGGCGGTGAGGAGAATGCCGCGCGCTTTCTCTTCCATGCGCTCACGACCATTGGTCTCAAGCTTCTGGATACGCGAAAGGATCGCATTCTCATGAATGTGCTCAATATTGCTGAGCAGTTTCGTACGCGCTTCTTCTTCGGAAAGCTCTGCGATGCGAGCAAGCTCTGCTTGCTCGCTGCGAATGAGTGCTTCTGCGTCCTTCTTAAGGTTCGTTGCTTCGTTCTCGCGCATCTTCACCTGATCGGAAAGCTCCGTAAGGTTCTGTTCGCGCTCGTCGAGGAACTCCTCGCGCTTCGTGATGCGTGCGACATAGGTTTCCAAACGCTTCTCACGCTCTTTTATAGGCGCTTCAGCTTCTTTCTCTATATCTTCGGCACGCGCTTCTGCTTCCGCGATGATGCGGCTGACGCGTTCTTTCGCATCAAGCATGCGCTGTTTCACTTCAAGCTCCAGCGAGCCGCGCTGACCGAGTGCGATCAAAAGGCGAAGCACATAGCCAAGCGCGATGCCTGCCGTGCCGGAAATGGCGAGCAGTATCAATACTAATTTTATGGACATAAAACAATTTGGGGCCTAGGTAGGCGGCAGAGCCGTCCACCAAGGAATAGGTCAAATAAGGTCGAACACACGCACCTTACTACGATTACTACGCGCGGTAAAACCGAGCTTATTTCGTTTTGTAGACCTGGTCGACGAGGCCATACTTCTTTGCATCGTCTGCGGAAAGGTAGTAGTCGCGATCAACATCTATTTCAACCTTCGAAAGCGGCTGGCCCGTAGTCTTTGCAAGAATCTTATTCAGGCGATCACGGAGCGAAAGGATACGCTTTGCGCTGATCTCGATGTCAGAAGCCTGTCCTTCGGCGCCACCGTGTGGCTGGTGAATCATGATGTCTGCGTTGGGAAGCGCGAAGCGCTTCCCCTTAGCACCAGACGCAAGGATGATAGAACCCATCGAAGCTGCCATGCCGATAGCAACAGTCGCCACATCAGGTTTCACATGGTTCATCGCATCAACGATAGCGAGGCCGGAGTGCACATGGCCGCCTGGTGAGTTCACGTAGAGCCAGATATCACGCTTCGGATCTTCGGTCTCAAGGAAGAGAAGCTGCGAAATAATGAGGTTCGCGACATCATCATCGATAGGGCCGCCAAGGAAGATAATACGGTCCTTAAGCAGGCGGGAATATATATCGTATGCACGCTCGCCGAACTGGGACTTTTCAAGCACCATCGGCACCAGCATCGAAGACGGGGAAGTTGATTTGTTCATAGCCATAGTCCTTTCATGGTATCAAAAAGCAGGATTTCCGTATACTCTGACGATATGAAACGCCACGCACTCAACTTCCGCATCCTATATCAGTTCGCTTTCAGTCTTCTTATTATTGCTGCGCTCACCACGCAATTCATATACGGAGGCTTAGCAGCTGGATTCACATTTCCCTATATCGCGCTCTTCATCAGCTACTTTACGATCCTGAGCAATATATTAGTTGCAATCGCGCTAGCAGGGGAAGCGAGCGCGAGCTTGAACCAACGCCCGCTTTCAGGACGTTTCGAATGGATGCGCGGTTTCGCGGTCTTCTGCATAATCGCAACGGGTATTACGTACACATTCTTCCCGCATGCACCGGGCGGAGCGATGCTCCAAATCGATAACTCATTGTCGTGGGCGAACACCGTCTTTCATCACATCATGCCGATCGTCGCTGCGCTTGATTGGATCCTGTTTCCTCCGAAACGCGTCGTGCGCTGGATCTCCGTCGTGTATTGGATACTGCTTACGGCGGTATACGCCATATACGTAGAAGTGCTTGGCGCAATGAGCGGCGTGTATCCGTATTTCTTCCTTGATCCGACAAAACTTGGCGGCTATGCAGGAGTGTCTCGCGCCGCATTAGGATTCATTCCGTTCTTCCTGGTGTTCGGCGTCGGCATCGTTCTCGCGAACAAGCTTCGCGTCGGGTTCAAGAAAAGTAAGGGCTAGTGTGTCGTGCTGGACGTAACGGGAACGGGCTGTATCTGCGCGATGCGCTTGCCCCATGCGTAGAAGGCACCGACGACGATCATCACGAGGATGAGCACGATGATTACGATTGCTCCATACGATGCTTGCTTCTGCTTCGCGATGCTTGAAGAGATCGGAGGAACGATGGGTGCGGGGGCAACGATAGGCACAACAGGTTCGTTAGTAACGGGAGTTTGAGTTGGGGTGTCCATATATAAAGATGATGCCCCTAAGTATAGAGGCATCATCTTTCAAACCAAAATAAAGAATGTTTACTGCTGCCGTTTATTTCTTGTCGGCGTAGAGCTTCATCGCGCGTTCGAATGCTGCTTCGGCCTGCGCCTTGCCTTCGAATTCGCCAACCTGCACTTCCTTCTTCTGAATCTGCTTATAGGTAGCGAAGAAGTGCGAGATTTCCTTGAGCATGTGCTGGTTCACGTCAGCGATGTCCTGAATCTGTGCGAAACGGGGATCATCAACAGGTACCGCAATGATCTTCTCGTCAGGTTCACCGCCATCAATCATGGGCATGATGCCAACGGGGCGCGCACGTACGAGGATGCCAGGTACGAGCGGATACGTGGTGAGAAGCACCACATCAAGCGCGTCGCCGTCATCCCAGAGCGTCTGCGGTACGAAGCCATAGTCGAAGGGATAATCCTGCGCCGAGTGCAGAACGCGGTCGAGCGCGATGAGGCCGGTCTCCTTGTCTATCTCATACTTATTCTTCGAGCCTTTGTTGATCTCGATGATGACGTTCATCTGCTCCTTCGTCCCTGGTGCAATGTCGTGCAATAGGTTCATAAGAATTATGCGTTATCGGCGAGTGTCTCTGAGGATTCGTCGCGTGCTTCGCGTTCCTCTGAAACCGCTGCGTTGTCGGTGAATGCTACCTCCTCTTCCATAGCGAGGCCTTCAGCGGGTGTTTCGTCTGCAGCATCAGTGATGATGGAATCCATATCACCCGTGTCGAGACCGATTTCCTTTGCTGGATCGCTCTCTTCAGCTTCTTCTGCATCTTCTATCGCCACCTCAGCGTCTGCGATAGCGACCTGTGCCGCTTCAACGCGTGCTACGGATGCGCCTTCGTTCGTGTCAGACTCGCCGACGTTCTCGCCGCCGGTTGATGCGATGTCGATGTTCCAACCCGTGAGCTTCGCTGCGAGGCGAACGTTCTGGCCGCCGCGACCGATAGCAAGAGACTGCTGGTCTTCGGAAACCGTAACAGTTGCACGGTGTCCTTCTTCGTCGAGCTCGACGCTCGTAACGGTTGCAGGAGAAAGCGCTTCCTTGATGAACGCTGCCTGGTCTTCAGACCATTCGATGATGTCGATGCGTTCGCCGCCGAGTGCACCCATAACGGTCGAAACGCGTACGCCGCGCTGACCGACGAGTGAACCGACTGGGTCTACGTGCGGATCAATCGAGGCGATAGCGATCTTGGTACGAGCGCCCGCTTCGCGGGCGATGCCCTTAACCTCGAGCGCACCGCTAGCGAGTTCCGGAGCCTCCATCTCGAAGAGCTTGATGAGGAACTTAGGATGCGAACGGGAAAGGCGAAGATATACGCCACGAAAACCCTCGTCTACGTTATATAGGTATGCGGCGATGCGCTCTCCTGGGCGATAGCGTTCGCCAGGAATCTGCTCCTCGTAGGGAATGATGCCGGTTGCACGGCCGAGGTCGATGAATATCGCGCCGCGCTCAACGCGCTGCACGATACCGCTTACGACTTCGCCCTTCTTGTGGCCGAATTCCTCAAGGATTGAAAGCTTCTCTGCCTCGCGGATCTTCTGGATAACGACCTGCTTCGCCGTCTGTGCAGCGATACGGCCGAAATCATCCTGCGGCTCGAGAGGGAATACTATTTCGCCACCGAGTTCAGCGTCGCGCTTAATGCGCTTCGCATCTTCCAAAAGCATGTGCTTTTCAGCGTCATAACGGGGAAGTTCGCCTTCAGCGACGATTTCCTCGCCTTCATGCTGGAAATACTTAGCAACAGGAGCCTGCTCTTCTTCAGCGAGTTCCTCTTCGTTAGGGAAACGCACCATCGTGTCGTCCACGATAGTCTTTACCTGTTCGAAACCGACGGTACCGCCGTTCATGTCGACCATGGCACGGATAACCTGGCCGCGCTTTCCGTATTCCTTCTTATAGGCAGTGGCCATCGCGCTTTCGATAGCCTCCATCATGGTTTCGCGGGTGATTCCGCGGTCTTCGAACTCCCCGAGCACTGAATTGATTGTTTTTAGATCCAACATATCTTCAATATTTAGTTTTTCGCACGTATTTAATTACTCTCATTCTCTCACATCCCGTCCAAATGATTAAACGGCCTTAAAAAGAAAGGCCCGCGGGAGCGGACTTCTCAGATAGGCGCAGGATACCATATATAGGTATTGCGTCAATGACTAGAGGGGCGTAGGATGGCCCCAGACCACAGAAAGAAGGAAAGTTCAAATGAACGCTATGGGTAAGATCAAGGTAACGATCAGTCCGGAATCTCCACGTAAGTTCGCCAAGGAACAAACCCGGCAAAAGGCCATCGATGCCGCCTGGTACCTGTTCGCCAACAATAAATATGCCGAGGTCACTGTTCGTGACATTGCTCAATTGATGGGCAAATCAACGGGCGCGTTCTTCGCGAGCTTCACCAGCAAAGAGGAAGCCTTTGCTGCTGTCGTAACGGAGGGATACGCTGAATACGAAAAAGCGGCAACGGACTATCTCGCTCACCATACCGTGAACGACGAGACTATCGGAAAGTTCGTGGTCAGGATTCTTGGGATCGACCATGAGAATCTGGAGCGGCTCAATCTCTTGCGCACCGAAATGGAAATCTCCATGACGGCAAAGCCGGAAGAGAGCCTGCTCAATAAACGGAAGCAATTCCTTTATGACTTGCTGCTTTCGCATTACGACCAGGATCGCGCGGTCGGGCTGTATCTGGACTTCGCGTGGGCGCTGCACCTCGACGATTGCCGTGAAGCTCATGCTCTGCCTGTTCTCGGGTCGCGCATGGGCATGATCGATCGGTCGCTGAAGAGCGAACTTTCTTCGCTCTAGTAGTGACGAACATTCTTTTCCCCTTACGAGCATGACAAAGCGCGCCGCGATTCCTATCGCGGCGCGTTATACTTTATATACAAACGCGCATGCAAGTCTCTGAAAGCGAATTGAAAGCATTCATTCTTGATTCCGGCTTAGTTGCCCGGAAGGAAGTTGAGGCTGCAGAAACAGAAGGGAAGGAACGCAAGCAATCGCTCGGCGATATTCTCGTTTCACAGGGGGCGCTCACTAGTGACGCGCTTCGTCGCATCAAAGCATACGTGCTCGGCATTCCGTTCGTGAACCTTAAGGACTTGAAAGTGCCATTCGAAATCCTTTCTCTCATACCTGAACCGATCGCACGCACGCACAACATCATCGCGTTCCGTAAGAATGGCCAGGAGTTGGAAGTGGCGATGCTTGATACAGAAGATCTTCCTGCTATCGATTCCGTACGAAAGAAGACCGGCTTGAAAATCCTTCCGCGCCTTACGGATGACGATTCCATCAAGCATTCCTTGATGCAGTATCAAAAATCCCTGAAGGAAGAATTCGGCGACCTCATCACCACGGAAGCAGGAAAGCTAACGCTCGTTAAGGAATCAGACGGCGAAGAGAAGTCCGGCGATGAGCTTAAGAAGATGGCGGAAGATCTGCCGATCGTGCGTATCGTCGATACGCTGCTTCGCCATGCGATCATCCAGGGCGCGTCCGACATCCACATCGAACCGATGGAGCAGGAAGTGCTCGTGCGCTATCGCATCGACGGCACGCTGCATGATGCAATGACGCTTCCGAAGCAAGCTACTTCCGGTATCACCGCACGCATCAAAGTGCTTGCGAACCTGAAGCTCGATGAGAAACGCTTGCCGCAAGACGGTCGCTTCAAGATGGAAACGGATGCAGACAAAGTTTCGTTCCGCGTGTCGTTGCTCCCAACGTATTACGGCGAGAAGATCGTGATGCGTTTGCTGCGCGAAACCGGCGAAGGCTTCAGCCTTGAATCACTCGGTTTCCATGGAGAAACGATGGAGCGTATTCATGGTTCGATGAAAGCGACGACCGGTATCATTCTCGTATCGGGCCCTACGGGTTCTGGAAAGACGACGACGCTCTATACGATTCTCGATATCCTGAATCAGCCGGACGTAAATATCTCGACGATCGAAGATCCTATCGAGTATCAGATGAAGCGCGTGAACCAGACGCAGGTGAATCCTGCGATCGGTTTCAGTTTCGCCGACGGCCTTCGCGCACTGCTTCGCCAGGACCCGAACATCATCATGGTGGGAGAAATCCGCGATAAGGAAACCGCATCGCTCGCTATCAATGCAGCGCTCACCGGTCACGTCGTGCTTTCAACCATTCACACCAACTCCGCTGCCGGCGCGATTCCGCGTCTCATGGATATGGGCGTCGAGCCATTCCTTCTTGTTTCCACACTTCGCTTGATCGTTGGCCAGCGTCTCGTACGTCGCCTCTGCGACGACAAGGAAACCTATACGCCAGACGCAGCAGCGCGTGACAAGATCGCAACGAAAGATAAGTTCGAGTCTGCGCTCAATTCGCTTATAGAAGAGAAGCTTGTTACTAAGGGTACGAAGATCGATCAGATCCCGTTCTTCCGTCCGAAAGCATCGGCTGAATGCGAAGACGGATACAAGAGCCGTGTCGGTATCCATGAGATTCTCACCGTTTCACCGACGATAAAAGACATGATCATTCATGGCGGGTCACCAGATGCTATCGAGGAGCAAGGACGTAAGGAAGGAATGCTCACGATGCTCGAAGACGGTTTGTATAAAGCAGCGCGCGGCATCACGTCGCTCGAAGAAGTGCTTCGCGTTATTTCGGAATAAGTCTTCATTGACCGCATCTGCGGCTAATGGTTAGATAGCGGCAGTACGAAACCTAGCGATCAAGGAGGACCGCATGATACAAGCTTCGCCTAAAGCCCCGATCGGAACATTCATCGTTGCGGAACTGCTCCGTAGCGACAACAGATGGTCGGTGGTCGGTGAGCCGCATGAATCGCTCGAAGTGGCACGAGAAATGGCACGGCAACTTAATCTGCCGAGCACTCCCGAGCTCGCCTACTTCGTCTGTGATCACAACGGCATCGTTCCTGAAAAGACTCTTTCGGATACCAATACGAAGTAGCCAAAGATCCTTTCCGGCTTCTTATCGAAGACCCGTTTCCGCCTTGCGGAAACGGGTCTTTCGCTTTTACCGCATGCTACGATAGCGTTATGAAATTCAGCGTCGTGGTGAAATTGCCAGACGGCAGCGAAGAGAATCGCATGATCGACGCGAAGACGCGCTTCGCCGTGTATGAACAGATAGAAAAAGAAGGAGCGTCAGTCCTTACGCTTGAAGAAGGGAAGGGCGGAGGCATGCCGAAGTGGGCGAACATAAGTTTTGGCGGCGGCCATATCAAGAGCGAGCAGCGCATCACTCTCACCAAGAACCTTTCCGCTATGCTTACGGCAGGCTTGACGCTTTCACGAGCACTCTCTGTTATCGAACGCCAGTCTAAGAATAAATATCTGAAGACGGTCGTAAGCACGCTCGAGACTGCAGTGAAATCTGGCCTCTCATTCCACGAAGGCCTCCAGCAATTCCCGAAAGTCTTCTCGCCGCTCTTCATCGCCATGACCAAGGCAGGCGAGGAATCAGGAAAGCTTTCTGATTCGCTCAAAGTAGTTTCAAAGCAGATGGAGAGCTCTGAAGCGCTTACGAAGAAAATCAAAGGCGCAATGATCTATCCGTCTATCATCCTCGTCGCCATCGTCATCATCGGTATCCTCATGCTCGTCTTCGTGGTGCCGACGCTTGCGAGCACCTTCGCTTCATTTGGTGGCACGCTCCCGCTCGCGACGCGCATTATTATCGCGATGTCTGACTTCGTCGTGAAGAATGTCATCCTCGTGGTCATCCTCGTTGCCGGCGTCATCGGCGGCTTCATGTATTTCATACGCACGAAGATCGGCAGCGCCATCATGCTGTTCGCTGCGCTGCACATGCCGGTTATCGGTGAACTCACGCGCGAGACCATGAGCGCCCGCGCTGCACGCACGCTTTCATCGCTTCTTTCTTCCGGTGTCGAGATGCTTTCTGCTATAGAAATAACCGGAGAAGTGGTCGGAAAGAACGTATTCGGTAAGGTGCTCGTTGAGGCAGGCGAGCGCGTGAAGAAAGGAGAACAGCTTTCCACGACATTCGAATCGTATCCGAAACTCTACCCGCTCCTCTTTACGGACATGATCGCTGTGGGAGAAGAGACCGGTAAGGTGTCAGAGATGCTCGGCCAGGTGGCTGAATATTATGAAGGTGACGTCGAAGACCGTACGAAGGATCTTTCCACTATCATCGAGCCGCTCCTCATGCTCTTCATCGGTGCTTTCGTCGGCGTGTTCGCAATCGCCATGATCGCTCCTATCTACTCGCTCTCGAGCACGATCAGCTAAGGTTCGATCCCTTGTCTGCCAGTAAAACACTTATGCGGGTTCGATGATTTTGGACATGTATAATCGTTTTATATGAAAGCAGTCGTTATCGGTGAACCATCGGGCGCATCAATAGAGACCATAATGACTGTGTATCCTCGCCACAAAGCCTTTGTTGATATGTTTACCGAGCGCGGCGAAGTGATCGGAATCGGCCCTTTCACAGATCTGGGCAACATGGCTATTTTCAGGAGTCGAGAGGCTGCAGAAGAATTTGTTACGCTTGACCCCTTTATTCTAGAGGGGTTGGTGAAATCATTTACAATTCGAGATTGGAATGACGGGATGCTTGCGTAGATTCACTTAATAAAGTGATAACTAAATTATGAAAAGAAAGCTTAGCGTGCGATCACTAAGACTTTTATTTTGGATAACGATTGCAAATTATATTGCTCAAATTCCTTACTATCTTTATAACTATTACTTTCCGTATCATGTCTTGCCGACAGTAAGTGCAATAGGGCTTCTTGGATTCACGTTGTTGTGGTTTTTGGTTGGATATTTTGGAACTCTGCATGGCTTGAAATATTGTTTCTCGATTCTTATCGGATTTTTGTCAGTTGAAGCACTTTTCTATCTGCATTCGTTTGTGTTCGGAGCTTTCTTTTTTCAAATGCAAAATCCGCATCTGATTATAAAAACTGTATTTTTAGTCGGATACATAAGTGGGGCAGCGGCCGGATATTATGTGTACCGTCTAATTAAATCTCCAAACGCATAGATTCCAACATCGTCCCAGATAGCTAGCGGCGCTATTTGGCAAAGAAGGCAGTTCTATTTGAGCATTTGATGCTATCCCCACCTCGTGTTTTTTCGAGGCTGCTAGGCTTCGAGGGTATACGTTAATCCGAATTCATACATGAAACTCTATTATTCTCCTGGCGCGTGCTCACTTTCGCCACATATCGTCGCTCGCGAGGGAAAACTACCTGTCGAGCTTTCCAAAGTTACGTTTTCAGCAGAAGGTCGCACGACTGCGGAGGGCGAAGATTTCTACAAACTAAACCCGAAGGGCGGGTACATACCAGCACTGCGAATTGATTCAGGCGAAGTTATCGCAGAAGGCGTCGCCATCGTGCAGTATCTTGCAGACCAGTCTTCCGTATCGATGACACCAGAGAAGGGTACGATTGAGTACTACCGCATGCTCGAGTGGCTTACATTCATCAGTTCAGAGCTTCATAAGGGATTTTCTCCTTTGTATGCGTCGAACATCACCGAAGAAGCTAAGGAAGCGCAGATCAAGAAGATTTTCGGCCGTATGGCATTTGCAGAACTAGAGCTCGGGAAGCATACATATCTTATCGGTGACACGTTCACCATTGCGGATGCCTATCTGTACACGATCATGCGCTGGACGAAGCGTTTTGAAATGAGCCTTGCCGCACATCCGAACATCGCTGCGTTCATGGCACGCATGGAGCAGCGTGACGGCGTGAAGGAAGCGCTTAAGGAAGAGGAGCTCGATCCGATTCAGTAAGAGATTTGTAAAGGGTGCACGAGTGAAGGCCGCCATGGAACATGGCGGCCTTCACTCGTACCTCGTGCTCTATGTTTTCTTCACCACCATCGCGTGAATATCCTGCGTAAGCTCGTTATTGATCTCAATGAGGCGATGTACTTCGTCCTGCATCTTCAGGAGCGCCTCGGCATCTTTGAATGTCTGAAGCGCCTGCTTGTCGGAAGCGGCAGCAGATACTTTCTGGCCGACCATGATTATGGAAAGCAGCACGAGCTGGATGAAGGTCTGCGCAAGCCATGCAATGAACGTGGCAACGCCGCCATGTATCGCTGCAGGAAGGCTTACTAAGGCGATTATCGCGAATAGGTACGCGCACCACATGGTACCGACGCCATTCGTAATAAGCATCGCAAGCGTTCCGTTGAAGCCGATCTGCTCATGCGTAGTAAGATGCGGGCCGGCCTTCGTTCGTTCTTCGATGCGCGGATTCGGAATATGTTCGTTTTTCATACCAGTAGTATAGAGGATAGTCGGAGCGGTGCGGTATCATGTCGCTATATGCAGCGCACGATGCGAGGGATGACACTCATCGATGTAGTCGTGGGCACGGCACTGATCCTTATCGTTTTTCTGGGTCTATTCGGGTTGATTCGCGCATCAGTGGATGTGGTGCAACTTACGAAAGCGAAAGCAGTCGCGACGACGATCGCAGAAAGTCAGATGGAATACGTGCGTTCGCTCTCCTACGGCGGTGTCGGCACGGTTGGCGGCATTCCTTCAGGCATCATTCCGCAGAATTCAACCACGACGAGCAACGGTGTTGCGTACGGCGTGCGCACCTTTATTGATTATGCGGATGATCCTGCAGACGGCCTTGGTGCCGCAGATACGAATGGCATCATTACGGACTATAAGCGCGTAAAGGTTACTGTGAACTACACGGCAGGCGGTCAGCCGCGCACGGTGACCCTTATTTCGAACTACAGTCCGATCGGGCTTGAAACGACCACCGGCGGCGGCACGCTGAAGATCGTCGTGGTCAGCGCGAGCGGAACAGGCGTATCGGGCGCTTCGGTGCACATTGTTAACACGGTGCTAGGCGTCGACGTAACGACGTTTTCTGATTCTACGGGCGTAGTGTATTTACCGGGCGCGTTACCTTCGAGCCAATACCAGATATATGTAACGAAAGCCGGATACTCTTCAGCGCAGACCTATCTGCGTGATTCGACGAATCAGAATCCGACGCCAGGGTACCTCACGGTCTCAATGAACCTCACCACGACAGGCACCTTCGCCATCGATGTGCTCTCGGCGCTTACGATGCATACGTACACGCCCGTCGCCACGACAACGTACACTGACTCGTTCTCGAATGGTTCGAATCTTGCATCGCAAACCAATACGCAGATTACGGGCAGTTCAATTACGTTAGCGAATGGCGGTAGTGGCTACGCACTAAGCGGTACTGCAGTATCGAATGTGATTACGCCGACGTACCTTGTTTCTTGGAGATCAGCGAGCACAACGAGTTCTATGCCGGCAGGCACGACCGTGGTGCTGCACATCGTAGACGGAAGCGGCACGCTATTGCCCGACAGCGTCCTTTCAGGAAATAGTACTGGCTTTACGGCACCGGTTGATCTTTCGGCAGTGTCGACGACGACCTATCCGACGCTTGCGCTGCGTGCAGATCTCACGACGAATGCAACCACCACGACTCCGCTCGTGCAGGACTGGGGTCTTTCATACGCGCGTGGCCCGATACCGCTGGCAAACGTGCCGTTCACGCTTACCGGCGCTAAGACCGTCGGCTCAACCGGTGCAGGTGCTCCTATCTATAAGACGACAGTGTCGACGACGACGGATAGTACAGGGACGAATCCGCTTTCGCTCGAATGGGATGCGTATACTCTGGCAGTTTCCAGCTACGACACGGCAGATGTCTGTAACGCGCCACCGTATACGATCGCGCCAGGGACCAGTGCGGACACGTCGCTGTATCTCGTAGCGCCCACGACGAACTCGCTGCTGGTTTCGGCGCGTGATTCAAACGGCGCTGCCGTGCCGGGCGCAACGGTAGTCCTTTCAAAGACCGGTTTCACCAGCACGGTAACGACAAGCGCATGCGGCGGCGCATATTTCGGCGGGATAGCAGCTTCAAGCGCGTACACTATTACGGTAAGCAAGGCAGGGTACACGACGGATACGAATACCGGAGTGAATCTTACCGGCCACACTTTCTATGCAGACTCGCTTTAATTCAGGCACGGCCGCGCCGGCACGGCGCGGTTTCACCCTCGTCGAGATGCTCGTGGTCATTGCTATCACGGTTATGGTCGGCGGTGCAGTAACGGGCATGATCCAGTATTTCTATCAGAAGAATGCATACTTGCTTGAACAGACCGACGCGCTTGATAATGCCCGCCGCACGATGCTGGATGCTGTACGTTCTTTACGCGAAGCGTCGTATGGGGACGATGGCGCATATCCGGTCGCCGTTGCAGCGACCTCTACCGTAACGTTCTTTGCTGACATCGATAGTGACGGTTCCGTAGAAAAGGTTCGTTATTATCTCTCTAATGGAACGTTATATCGCGGCGTAACTAATTCCGTAGGCTCGCCGCCTTCATATGCGGGTCAGCCCGAAGCAACAACGACCGTTGCTGCTTATGTGCGCAACTCAACCTCTACGCCGCTCTTCACGTATTATGACAATACCGGCGCGACGCTTCCTGCCGTGTCTACCGATCCTTCACAAGTTTCTGCCGTGATGGTGTCGGTATGGATCGACCTCAATCCGAACCGTGCGCCAAATGTATTTAATCTTTCGGAAACGGCGACGCTTCGCAATTTGCGCAATTAACATGAACCGAACCTCATCTCATTTGCTCTATTCTCATCCGCGCGGCGGCTATCTTATGCTGATGGCTATTGTCTTCGGCGCTATCTTCCTTACGGTTATCGGTGCGCTTTCAAGCTATGTGCTTACCGAGAATCATTCGCAGTCTTCTACGACAGGTCGCAGCAAGGCGCTCGCGATGGCGGAAGCGGGTTTGGAATATTATCGCTGGCATCTCGCGCATTTTCCCATCGATCTTCAGAACGGTACCAACCATCAAGGACCGTACACTATTCCGTATAACGATCCTGAAGGCGGCGTTGCTGGCTCTATTACGCTTGGTATCACCGGCAACATGTCGTGCGGGCAGATCACCTCTATCGATATTAATTCAACGGGCGCGCCGAACGACGGCACGAATGTGTCGCGCACGCTGTATGCGAAATATGCGCAACCTACGGTTGCGCAGTATTCCTACATCCTGAACGACAGCGTATGGGCAGGTAGCGACCGCATTATCAATGGGCCGTATCATGCGAACGGCGGTATCCGCATGGATGGTACAGCGAACGCGCCGGTTACCAGCTCGCTCGCGACATGGTCGTGCACTTCTTCCTTCGGCTGCGCTTCTACGCAGACCGTAAACGGCGTGTTCGGCGCCGGTCCGAATCAGAACCTCTGGTCATACCCTACGCCGCAGGTGGACTTCAGTGGTATCGCGGCGAACTTCACAGCGCTCAAGGCGAAGGCGCAGGCGGGGGCACCAAGCGGCGGCATCTATCTTCCACGCATAAGCACCGGCACGAATACGACGAGCGTGAATTATTGGAAGGGCTATCACCTTACATTCAATGCTAATGGCACGGTTACTGTAACAAAGGTGACGGGCATTACGCCGCTCAGCGTAACGCCTGTAAATAACGCTGACGCGACGACAGATTACACTCTGATTTCGAACGAGACCTCTTTTAATACGTATACGATTCCTGCAGCCTGCGGCCTTATCTATGTGGAAGACAACGTGTGGGTAGATGGCGTCGTTCCTTCTAAAGTAACGCTCGTCGCAGCGAATGTCGTAACGGCAGGCATCGCACCGAATGCGATGCTGGACGGAAACATCACCTACGCGAATAGCTCAGCGGGCCTTACGCTCATTGCAGAGAACGACATTCTCATCACGCCGAATTCTCCCAACAACATGAGTCTGAATGGCATCTTCGTCGCACAGGGCGGCGCCTTTGGACGTAACTATTACGGCGCGTACGGATGCGGTGGCACCTATGAGCCTCGCAATTCGCTCACTATTCACGGTACGACGGTTTCAAATAAGCGTACTGGTACGAAATGGGTGGATGGCTGCGGCAGTGGTAGCGATGCAGGCTATCAAAACCGTGTTGACGCGTACGACCGTGTTCTTTCAACGGACCCGCCGCCGTTTACGCCAGCCATCTCTTCGGTATTCCAGTTCGTCGATTGGCGAGAGGAGTAGTACCATAGTGATATGATGATCGCCGCGAATTGGAAGGCGTATGTAGAAACGCCACAGAAAGCGAAGGCGCTGTTCGCTGCAGCGAAGAAGCTCGCTGCGCGCAAAGGCTTGGAAATTGTTCTTGCGCCGCCTGCGCCTTACCTTGGCTTGCTTGCGCCCGGGAATCGTTCGAAAGTTTCTTTTGCTGCGCAAGATATCTCCGACTCTATGGGGGGCGCGGCTACCGGCGAAGTAACCGCTGCGGCAATCGCTAGCGTGGGGGCAACGTATGCGATCGTCGGTCATTCTGAGCGCCGCGCCCGTGGGGAGACCGACGCGATAGTCCTCAGCAAGGCGCAACACGCGCTTGCGCATGGCCTGCGGCCTATCTTATGCATAGGCGAACACGAGCGTGATAGCGAAGCGCACTACCTTCAATTCATTCGCGCACAGATCAGTGTGGTCTTTTCCGCACTCACCATGCAAGAACGTCTGCAGGTCGTCGTTGCCTATGAACCGATCTGGGCGATAGGAAAAACCTCCGCTGAAGCGATTACTCCCGAAGATCTTGCCGAGATGGTCTTATATATACGAAAAGTCCTGGGCGACGGCCTCGTTGGTGATGCTCAGGCTACTAAGGTGCTGTACGGCGGCTCTGTTGAGCCAGGGAATGAGCGCAGCCTTGCTGGCGGAAGCGGGGTGGATGGCTTTCTTATAGGGCACGCGAGCACGAATGTTCAGGATTTTATCCTGCTCGGCAAAGCAGTGTCGTAGGCGCTATTGTCCGAGCGTTTGAAGCGGCGTTACGTAATTCGCCATGAACGTAGGAATCGCAAAGGCGAGTCCTATTACTGGCAGAACGAACAGTACGGCGGAGGTGATCAGCGTCCAAAGGAAATACTTGCGAGTTTTCTCGACAGAGATGTAAATCTTATCGATTTTCTGTTCAAGCGCAGCGAAACGAGTTTCAAGAATTGGATCCATATGCAGAAAAGTATACCGTATGGCCAACGTCGTGCGGTATTATGCATTCATGAGAAGTATCCGCGAAATTCCTGATCTTACGAACGTTCCCGTTCTGGTGCGTGCAGCACTGAATGTACCCATCGTTGATGGGAAAGTCGCGAATACGTTCCGATTGCGCAGCGCGCTCCCGACTGTCGAGTATCTTCGTTCAAAACATGCACGCGTTATCTTAATTGGTCACCTGGGTGAAAAAGGAACAGAAACGCTCGCACCCGTGTGCGAGGCGATGAAAGAATTCGTCCCGCGCCTTTCATTCTGCCCTGTATCTACGGGCCCGGACGCACGCGCTGCGGTACGTGCCATGGCTGCCGGCGATGTTCTGATGCTTGAGAATCTTCGTCGTGATGCGGGTGAAGTGAAGAATGATAAGAAGTTCGCTGCGGCGCTTGCCGAGCTTGGCGATATCTTCGTGATGGATGCGTTTGATGTATGTCATCGCGAGCACGCGTCTGTCGTTGGCGTACCTGAATTACTGCAATCCTATGCCGGCCTGCTCGTTGAGGAAGAAGTGAAGCAGCTCACGAAGGCGCTCACGCCAGGAACGCCATCACTCGCAATCATCGGCGGTGCGAAGTTCTCTACGAAAGAGCCCGTGCTTACGCGATTGCTCGAAGTATATAATCGCGTGTTCGTAGGCGGAGCGCTCGCGAATGATTTCATGCGGGTGAGCGGGAAGGGAGTAGGAAAATCGCTCATATCAACGGATGCCGATGATCGCGCGATACGCACGCTTATGGCGAGTCCGCGCTTGATGCTGCCGCTCGATGAAATAACAGCGCCCGGCGGCTCAACGCGAAGCGCTGGCCACACGGTAGGAATCGATGACGTGCCTGCGAATGAGATGATCCTTGATGATGGTCCCAAGACGGTGGACGCGCTCGCGAAGCTCGCGCTTAGCGCGAAGACTATCCTGTGGAATGGTCCGCTCGGGAATTATGAGAATGGCTTCGTCGATTCAACGGAAGGTCTCGCGAAGGCTATCGCGCAATCGAGCGCGTATTCAATACTCGGAGGTGGCGACACGGTCGCCGCCGTTGAGAAGCTGGGTCTCTCCGATAAGTTCTCATTCATTTCTACAGGCGGTGGCGCGATGCTCGACTTCCTCGCTACCGGCACGCTTCCTGGCCTCAAAGAGCTAGGCTAACTTCGCGCGAATCTTTTCGGCGATTTCGCTCGCTTCGCCCTCTTTGTAATCCTTGTGCGGCCACATGAAGAAGTTGTCGCCTTTGAATCGCGGAATAAGGTGCAGATGCATGTGGAAGACAATTTGTCCGGCCTCCGCACCATGGTTCGAATGAATGTTGAGCGCGTCAGCACCCACGGCATCACGGACTGCCGGCGCAATCTTTCGTACGGTTCGCATCACTGCGGCAAGCGTCGCGTCATCCGTATCGAAAATATTCTCTACCTGCTTCTTCGGAATGACGAGCGTGTGCCCTGGGCTCACCGGTGCAATGTCCAGAAAGGCAAGGGTATCGTCATCCTCATAGATAATTTCTGCGGGTATCTCGCGCTTGATGATCTTGGTGAATATCGAATCTTCCATATGCGCGCATGATAACGCATTTTGATACACTATGCAGACGATGCTTTCTTTCCACGACCTCCTTGATGAAGCGACCCGCGAAGCGCTCCATGCGTACGATGATTTCACTGCCGGCCTGCTCGCACGTCGCGGCATCATAACGAGTGATGCTGCTGAGGCATTTCTTTCGCCGAGTTACGACAGGCATATTGGTGACCCGCTTCTTATTTTCAATATGCCGAAAGCGGCGAAGCGCATCGCTGATGCGATCGATTCGCAGGAGCGACTAACCGTGTGGAGCGATTACGATTGCGACGGCATTCCGGGTGGTACGCTTCTGCATGACTTCTTCAAGAAAGCCAAAGCGAATTTTACGAATTACATTCCGCACCGTCACCTTGAAGGATTCGGCCTGAACGAAATTGGTTTGAAGAAATTAGCAGAAGAAGGCACGACACTCATCATCACGGTTGACTGCGGCATTTCAGATGTCGAACAGGTCGCCTATGCGAAGTCACTCGGCATCGATGTGATCGTTACCGATCATCACTTGCCCAGGCGTGATGCGAATGGCGCCGAAGAACTTCCACCCGGCTTTACCGTCGTTGATCCGAAACAGGAAGGTGAGACGAATGAGTTCCGTGATTTCTGCGGCGGCGGCCTCGCGTGGAAACTGGCGTGCGCCGTGCTTGCCGTCGGCTTCAAGGGTCGCGAAGATATTCCTACCGGCTGGGAAAAGTGGCTGCTCGATATGGCTGGCCTCTCGACGATTGCAGATATGGTTCCGCTTACTGGCGAGAATCGCGTGATCGCGAAATACGGACTGCTCGTGATGCGAAAGTCGCCGCGCATCGGCTTTCAGAAACTCTGCAGCATCGCGCGCGTGAATCAGAGATTCATAACGGAAGACGATGTCGGTTTCATGATCGCGCCGCGTGTGAACGCAGCATCGCGTATGGGCGATCCGCGTGATGCGTTCGAACTGTTCACGACGACCGATGAAGTGCGTGCCGATGAGCTCGCCAAGGAACTCGAGAAAGTGAATCGCAGCCGCAAGGCATCGGGCGCTGCGGTTACGCGTGCTGCGCATGAACGGCTGGAGAAACGAAAGGAAGAACTCGGCGGAACATTGCCTGCCGTAATCGCGATGGGTGATCCAGATTGGCGCCCAGGGCTGCTCGGCTTGGTGGCGAACTCGCTCGCTGAAGAATATGGACGGCCGGTCTTCTTGTGGGGACGCGAAGGAAGTATCACGGCGAAGGGATCGTGCCGTGCAGGAAGCAAAGGTGTTTCAGTCGTCGAACTTATGGCACTCACTACCGACGTATTCGTGGAAGCAGGCGGGCACGCAGCATCCGGAGGTTTCACGCTCAAAGATGACGCGGTGTTCTTTTTCGAAGAACGCATGTGTGCGGCCTTCGTGAAGCTTCCGCCGACAACGCTAACAGATAGAACACTTATTGCAGATTATTCAATCGAACACCCTGATGACTTGCGTGCACTCCTTAAGCGCACAGAACAGCTCGCGCCATACGGCATGAATAATCCGAAACCGGTATTCGCGTTACAGGAATGTGCGGTGACACAAGTTTCATGGTTTGGAAAAGGCGAAGAGCATCTGCGCGTGCGTGTCACACGTGATGACGGTTTCAATCAGGCGGAGCTCGAAGCGATTACGTTCTTCGCGCGTCGCGAGCTAGGAAAAAGTTGGGAGCGCCTTGAAGTGGGGAAGTCTGCGACACTTCTTGGTACACTCGAGCGCGACACCTTCACCCGTGGTCAGCCGGTGCGCATGCGATTGCTGGCTATCGCGTAGTAGACTGGTTTCATGGAATTCACTCTGTACGCCGATGGCGGCTCCCGCGGAAACCCAGGGCATGCCGGCGCTGGTTCGGTGGTATTTGATACGGCAGGGAAGCGCGTGGTGGAGGTTGCGGATTATCTTGGAATTGCCACTAATAATGTCGCGGAGTATGAAGCGGTGCTTCGCGGCCTCCAGCGATTACATGCGGCATATCCGGAAGGATACTTCGCGCAGATGCCACTGCTCATCCGCATGGACAGCAAGCTCGTCATTGAGCAGCTGAAGGGTAATTACAAAGTGAAGCATCCGAACCTGATCCCACGCTATCTGGAGGTGAAGAATGTCCTCGCACGTAATTTCGGAACGGTTCGGTTTGAACACGTTCTTCGTGCGTTTAATAAGGACGCAGATGCCCTTGCGAACGAGGCAATGGATAACAAGATAGTTTCTTCATAACTTCTTTAGAAGTTTTTTAAGATTCCTTGATGGGTAATTTTGTATGCTTCCTGAATGGAAGCATATTATTTTTATGCGGCAGTTTTTGGCTTCCTATTCAGTGTTTTTGTACGTTCGCTGATAGCAGTCCCTGAATGGTGCCTCGCGGGTGTAGCCATAGGAATAGTCGTGTGTGCTGGATTGATTTGCGTAATCAGGTATCGCTGGCTGGTTCTGCTCTGCGTCTTTCTCGTCGCTAGTTTTGTTGGAATCGAACGCACGAGCTATGCGCCTATCGCGTTGCCTCCGGAATTTAATTCGCTCTTGGACAAGAAGGTTACTCTCGAAGGAACCATCGTCGTACCTCCCGATCTTCGCGAATCCAGCGACCGGCTTACGGTGGAGGTTACGCGAGATAGCGTGAAGACACGTATCATCGCGAGTGCCGGACTTACGCCCGCATTCCATGTGGGAGACCGCGTACGTGTTTCCGGAATGCTAAAAACGCCCGCACCCTTCGATGGTGATGGCGGACGCATCTTTCGGTATGATCAATTTCTCGCTAAAGATGGTGTCTTCGGTATCATGCAGCCGGCGCAGGTATATATCATCGGGCGCGATTCAAGCGCATGGCTTTCGTTCTTGCGCATACTCGAATATATAAAAGATACGTTCGATGCAGCTGTTGAGCGTACGATACCTCAGCCAGAAAGCGCGCTCGCAATCGGCATCATCGCAGGAGGAAAGCAAGGGCTCGGTACACGATTACTCGATGCGTTTACAATCGCAGGCATGCTGCAGATCGTCGTGCTTTCCGGATACAACGTGATGATCGTCGCGGAAGGCGTATTGGCCGTGCTCCGCACGGCCCCCAAGCGAACCGCACTCATAATCGCCGCAGTCACTATCACGCTCTTCGTGCTCGCCGCTGGTGCAGGGTCTTCTGCCGTTCGTGCCGGTATCATGGCGCTCCTCGCACTTACCGCACGCGGTACGCATCGCACGTACGACGTGTTGCGCTCACTCTTCGCGGCGCTCGTATTGATGCTGCTCTGGAATCCGCTACTCCTTACATTCGACCCGGGTCTCCAGCTTTCATTCATGGCGACACTGGGCCTCGTCCTCGGTTCTAATTTGATTGAGAAGAAATTCTTGTGGATTCGAAACGGGACGTTCCGCGAAATGCTCGCGACGACGCTTGCGGCACAGATAGCCGTGCTGCCGGTGCTCTTGTATCAAAGCGGTAATCTTTCACTCGTTGCGATACCGGCGAATCTTTTGGCGATGCCGGTACTTCCAGCAGCAATGGCGGTTTCCGCCATTGCTGCACTGTGCGCCTTCATATTTTCGTCCTTCGTACCGATGCTAACGCTTATTGTCGGTATTCCCGCCTACATCCTTCTTGCGTACGTAATCGGCATTGCGGATTACTCCGCGCGTATTCCCTATGCGAACATCATTCTTCCCGCATTTCCGGCTTGGTGGCTTGTTCCTGCGTATGCGTTTCTTGGATATGTCGTATGGAGTGAAAAGAAGAAAGCCGCGCAAGCGGAGCTTGCGCGGCTTTCTTCAGCACTAGTCTCGGTTAAGTAGCGACGTCTAGAAAACGGCTCTCAACGACCGTCCAATTCACATTGCTCAGGAACGCGTCAACATACGACTTTTTGTCTGCAGGAACATAATCAACCATATATGCGTGCTCCCAAAGGTCGATGGCGAGAATGACAGGGAGGCCGGCAAGCTGGCCCAACTCGTGATCGCTCACCCACGCCGTGTGAAGCGTTCGTCCGCGCGGGTCGAAATAGACGACCGTCCAGCCGATGCCGCGAGTGCCCGTCACTTCTTTCACATGCGCGATGAATTTCTCCCATGAACCGTATTTATCCATAGCAGCGCCGGCAAGCGGATTATTAGAATCTTCAGCCTGTGCGCCGCCCTCGAACTGCTCGAAATAATATTCGTGCATGCGCATGCCATCGAACTCGAATCCCATGCGACGACGAAGCTCTGCCATTACATAGGCATTTCCATCCGAATCTTCGGTACGGAGCTTCTCTATCTTCTCCATAATAAGGTTCGTGTGCTTCACATATCCCTCGTAGAGCGCGAGGTGTACATCAATCTGCTTCTTGGAAAGTCCCTTTAATTCAGGGAGGTCGAACGTTCGTGCGGTGTAGGTCATAGTGATGTGGATTAGTCTCTCAAGTATACGACGAGGCGTAGTGAGAAGCCCGTGAACAGGCCTATTGCGTTATAATTGATAGTATGTCATAATGATTTTCGACGAGTAATCTTTAGAAGGGGGATAGAAATGATACTGCGACGGGACTGGGATCAGTTCCGGGAACAATTTCCGGAACTGGCCGAAACGGTCAAGACCCTCGGCGCCTCAATCTATGAAATGGGCGCTATGGAGGGCGGATCTTCTAAAGAACTGAAAGAGCTTTGCAGCATACTTGCTGAAGCGTCGAGCGAAGCCCGGCACCTGCTGGGAATCAGCACCCCGCTGGAATCACCTTTGGTTCTGCGGTCAGTCTTTACTCTCGGAGCTCAAATGCTCTTCAATCTCGAACAAGGACGGTCATGCTAATGAACCGGCCAACAAAAAACAAACGGCTGTCCCTTTCAGGACAGCCGTTCAACTTTTATAACTACTCGGGAGGAAAATCATCGGACCCAATTATCTTCTTCATTTCTTCTACGCAATCAGCAGCAATCGCCCAGTCTTTTATGAGATCACGGTCATCAAGCGCTTTACTTGAGAATATGACTGCCTCGTGAGTCGCGGTGCCTTCTTCAAGAACCGATCCTGGCTGCCATACGACAGCTGCTTTGTATTCTGCATACTCTTTCCCCTCTTGAAGGAGTGAATTGAATGTACGTAGGCTTGTAAGCAGTGATTCATGCACGCGCCTGCGCTCACCATCTGCATGCTCAAATGCATTCCGCCTTTCTTCGTCATTCATTCGAAGTAACTGACGCTTAACCGTATGGAACTTTATGATCGAACTGACGTACCGCCTGCACCAAGTGCGAATACTGGCAGCTTGTCCTCGAATTAGTTTTCCTATACGGACTGCTTCTGCATCTTCCGGATCCGCTTCCAGCGGATCCGAAGCAGCACGTGCTGCTTCTGAAAGAGAATCGATAGTCGGTATCATTCCGCGCTCATACTGACCTACCATTGGAGCATTCTCTAGATGATCAAGGTCCTCGTGAAAAGAGTGATAGGCACTGATCTTAGTCTCATGATTCATTACGGTAGCAGACTCGGTCTCACATGCGCTGCGAAAATGAGCAAGCAGATCCTCTTCAGGCTTTGGTGCTGACTCTATAGATTGCCTGGGTTTGGCTGGTCCTTCATTCATACCCGCGAGTATAACAGGTCCAGGAGAACTTTCAGTATTTCTTTATTTCGCTACTATTTTTCCTTGATAGAAGAGCGGTGCAAGGCACGATAGAATACAGATATGAAAGAATCATTCCCAACACGGGCTGAAATTCCTACCAAGACTCTGGCTGAGATGGCTATTCCGATTCAGGCGATGCTCGCACTACGCCTCTATCATCGTTTGCATCCTGAAGAACCCGTCGATGAGCTGCATCCGAATGAAGTCGATCGGAGCATTCGCGGGAAAGCGATGGAACTGTGGTTAGACGAACAGGATGGCGAAGCGCTCTCCGCACGTTTCCGCACATATCTGGATGATTCTAATCACGGAGCAGAACCGGTTTCTCTTTCCGATACTTCTTCACTCGACCATATCCTTGATGTGATTAGTGCAGATACCGACACGACATTCCACTAATCTATGCAGGCGTCGCGCGGCACGCTTGTGGTAGTAATCCTCACATTGCTCGCGATAAACGTATTTGTTTGGCAGACCGTACTTGCCCAGCATTCCAATACGCTACGCGTATCCATTCTTAATATCGGACAAGGAGATTCAATACTGGTTCAAGGGCCGACCGGGATACAGATGCTTATTGATGGCGGACCCGATCACTCGGTATTGCGCGAACTTCCACGAGAGATGGGTTTCCTGGATCGCTCGCTCAATCTTATAGTCGAAACACATCCCGATAAGGACCATATTGCCGGCCTTGCCTATGTGCTGGATCAATACAGCGTTTCGTATTTCATGAGCCCAGGCATTCCAGATGACACGCAGACAGCTGCTGAAGTGAATGATGCCGTGGCGCATGAGCCAGGACTACAAGCATTCACTGCGCGACGCGGCATGCGTATTCACCTGGGCGGCGGAGCGTATGCAGATGTGCTGTATCCGGATCGCGATGTCTCGAAGCTGCCGACGAATGAAGGGTCCACCGTGATGCATATCGTGTACGGAAAAACATCTTTCATGATGACGGGCGATCTGCCTTCGGATAAGGAAGAATATTTGGTCGGATTAGATAGTGCGGATAGTGAGTTGAAAAGCGATGTATTAAAAGCAGGTCATCATGGTTCGAAGAACTCCAGTAGCGATGCGTGGCTGGCTGCGGTGCACCCATCTATCGTTGCGATATCAGCAGGCAAGGGAAACAAATACGGACATCCTAATCCTGATGCGATTGCGCGTATCAAGAACGAAGGTGCGCAAATCGCAACGACGATAGACTCGGGCACACTGGACTTCATCAGTGACGGATCCGTGATACGCGAGAAGACGGAGAGATAAAAGAAAAGAGCGGCTCCGAAGGAGCCGCTCTTTTCTTTTAGTGGATTAGATAATCCCTGCTTTCTTGAGTGTCGCGAACGCGCCATTCTTCTTTATAGTGCGAAGAGCAGACGTGGAGATATCGATAAGGAAGCTCTGTCCGAGTTCAGGAACGAAAATGTTTCGCTTCTGAAGATTTGCGTGACGACGTACCTTTCCTGTCGGATTGAACTGAGTAGCACGCGTACGGTTAGAGTACCGTCCGCCTACCTGTGTCGTCTTTCCGGTGATTGCGCAGCTTCGTGCCATAGTTTCCGCATGGTACCATACCGCTTACCATATGCAACCAGACTCCACTCTCGCCATCTTCACTATTATCGTCCTTATCGGCTCGATAATCATCCATGAAGTAGCACACGGGTACGCAGCCTATGCCTTAGGCGACCCTACGGCTAAGCTGGCTAAGCGTCTCACGCTGAACCCGCTCCGGCACATCGATCCGGTAGGTTCTATTCTCCTGCCAGCCATTCTTGTGCTGACACATTCAGGATTCCTCTTCGGCTGGGCAAAGCCTGTTCCTTATAATCCCTATAATCTCAAGAATCAGCGGTGGGGTGAATCTATCGTTGCTGTTGCAGGTGTCGCTACCAACCTGTTGCTCGCCGTTATCTTCGGGCTTGTCGCGCGCTATGCATTTGCGAATGGCATGAGTGCGGTGGCAAACCTTTCCGGAATAATCGTTCTCATGAATCTGTATCTCGGTCTCTTCAATCTCATTCCGATTCCGCCGCTCGACGGCTACACCTTCCTGCGCGGCCTGCTTCCGCCGAAGAATGCTATGGCATTTCGTGAATTCGAAGATCGTCTGCGTCAGGGCGGTTTCATCACGCTCATCGTCGTACTGCTCGTATTCAGTTATTTCCTTTCAGCGCCATTCTCACTTTTTGTTTCGTGGTTGTTCACTCTTCTGGTAGGCGCAAGTGCGACACTATAGTCACACACTTATATGGAACAAGAAGAACTGCTTTCGGAAAAAGAAACACAAGCAGTTATCGATTTGGGAAATCTTATACTGCAGTTCGCGCGTGTCGATCGAGGAACCTATCATCCTGACGGCGTAACGCCTGAATCGGACACGGACCACACGGTAATGCTTGGCATAATCGCCTGCGCCTTTGCAGACACCTTCGCACCGCATCTGGATCGTGGAAAGATCGCGCAATTTGCGCTCGTGCATGATCTTGCAGAAGTGTATGCAGGAGATACGCTGACGCTCCGCACGCTTACCGAACAGCAGAAGAATGATAAGGATGAGCGAGAGCAAGAAGCCCTCAAGCGTATCAAGCGCGAATTCGATCCCGTCTTTCCATGGATCGGTATTACTATCGAGTCGTACGAATCACTCGACACGCCTGAAGCGCGCTTCGTTAAGTTCGTCGACAAAGTCCTTCCGAAAATCACGCACACACTAAGCCATGGCGCGCGTCTTATGCAAAGCAGTGTCGGTAAAGAAGAAATGGAAGAGATGCACGCGCATCAATATGCAAGTATCGCTGCAAGCTATGGCTCTGATCAGGCTGAAGTACGAAGACTCTACGCATCACTTTCGTCGGCGGTGCGAAAAGCACTTTTCGAGTAAGTGGTAATTATTTTCTAGTGCGGCAATTTAGTAAGGAGTCCTTGCAACTCTGCAGTTAGTGCGTTGAGCAGGGCACTGATCGTTTTCTTCGCTTTGGCAGTGAGCGGTTTTGTTTTCGGCGTTGCGATTTTCTTCGTCGTAGTCGCCACCTTTTTCACGACAGGAACTTTAATAGGCTTGGGCGGAGTAAGTACTGATTTCGAATCATGGACACCTTTCGTGCGTATAACGAAGCTAGTTTTCGTTGAGCTAACAGAACTTGAACCGGAACTTGGAACCGGACTGGAAGTTTCTGTGCTCAGCACGTTTGATAGTGGGGTGACTTCAACAGACGCTGCGCTGCCATCGGTAGAAACATCAATCTCGCTCGGCGTAGCGGGGCCGACAGGAATATCTTCGAAGGTAGAGGTGTCGGTGATGGTGTCATCAATAAGATGCTGCACATCAAGATCAACGGTGCCTGAATCATTGTTATCAAGCAACAGATGATACACGGCGCCGACGGGCATGAGCATGTATCCGGTGTCGCCGAATTGTCCCGCTTCGACATCCGGAATACCCTGCACGATCGTGCCATCAGGATTCAATATGGTTGTTTGTCCGACGTCGTTCTTAAGCGCTGCATGTACGGAACCATGCAGCGTAAAGAGCAATTTTTTTCGTGTACTGATATTTTCAGGCGGTGTCGTTGTTATCCCATCGGGCAGCAGGTCTTGCAGCGTACCAGTGAGAATATTCTGAATGAGGTCCCGCAGTCCGCGCATTTCCAATAGATTTGAATGAACCGCGCCACCAAGTGGCTGGAGCGCAATCTTACTCGTGAGATTTATCCAGTATCGTTTTACATTTTCAGCGATCGGCATCATGAGTGCGCTTGGAATGGTAACGGTGTTGTCGCCATCTTCTACGAATTCTGGACGATAGCGCGGCACGTAGCCTCCTGGTGCAGATGCTTTTGCAGCTTCGTAATATTCGATACCTGAAAGCGTGTCAGCGCCCCAGCCAGCAACTTGATACACCTGCACTTGTGGCGGAGGAACCCAAGTATCAAGCTCTGCGTGCATCTCGTTCGCTGAACCGAGCAAGTTCGCGTTCAATATATTCGGCGTTGTAAGGTCCGCCGGTGCGGGTTTGGTGCGCCCTCCGTCTTGATTGGTCGCGAACTCTGTCTGCTCGTTTTCATTCTGAATGATAAAGCCATAGTTGTTGCGCTCTTTCGCGAATAGATGGTCAGCAGCGAATGCAACGATAGGATGCAATGCATCTTTCACATCGTTGAAATACGTAAAGGAGGGAAGCAGGTCGTATGCCATCGGCATGTTTTCTGCGAGCGTTCGCGAAGTCGCTCGCGACGCATTCGATGCGCATAGCGAACCGAACACTTCCCATGCAGCGCACCAGTCTGCAGGAAGAGCTGAGCCGTATCCGTGGAGTGCACCGGCAAGGGCCTGGGGCGTGCCGCTTTGCGGCACGCCCACGAAGATCAGCGTATCAATCAGCGCAGCCGTATCTGCGTTACCAAGTTTCTGCATAAGTTTCTTCGCTACCAAGCCGCCATTCGAGTGCGCGATGATCGTCACCTTGCCTGTTTTAGAGGTTGCCGCGAGCGCACGCAGCGTTTGCTCTATATAAGGAGTGTCTGTGGCTTCTCCATAATCGATACGTTCGCCGTGTTGCATGCCTTTGTCTACGAGGTCTTCAAGCGAAAGACGCCAGTCGTATGCGACCGATTTCCAATCGGTAATGGTGCCGGCATCTTTCAAACCATTCATCTGGTCTTCGAAGGAGCGGTAGAACTTGAACGGACCGACTGCATCGATCGTGTCGCCCTCTTTCGTGTACACATCGTGGATACTTTTACCGTTCGTCTCAAGAGTGAGCTCAGTGAGATCTGTGTCTGATGATGGATCCCAAAGCTTACGTTCGACGCAATCCGTGACGGAAGGATCGCAATTATTCGTCGGCTCGTAGAGCCGGCTTCCTTCGATGCCTGGAAGGAACAGTACGTTCGACACAGCCCCTGAAGTACTTTTCGCACTCACTGTTTTTGGAATACGCACTAATGGACTCATAGCCGTCGTGCTATTTCCTGCCCCGTCTATCACCGTAGCGGTCAGCTTTATAAAGGCTGCATCGGGAAGATGGAATTCCGTATTGCGATCGAGCCAAATCTGTATAGGATCATCGGTGAATACTCCGACGCCTAAATCAGCGAGTGCCGTTCCGGCGTTTCTTGGTTTGAATGAACCGAGCACAGGAAACGCTGTGCCGTCTGCGGCATATAAGGTGTAGTTCACATCATTCACGAATGCCTTCGATGCACTGGGATCTATCACGCCGGATACGAGCATGAAATCTTCAAGCGCTGGTGTCGTGGTGGTATTCACGAAGGAGAGGGAATCGATACTGAATGTCGGTGGCGTATTGTCGAGACGGACATTCATACTTTCGTTCGAGCTTCTGCCAAGTGCGTCCGTAGCCGTAACAACTATATTTGCAGCACCTTCGGCATGCGTAGTAATGGTGACCTCGTTCGTGAGGTACATCTTATGCAGGGCATCGCGCACAAAGAAGAGCGGCAGTGGTACTGGCTGGCTCACGCCGAGTTCGGAAAGGTCTGCCATTACGCTTGTGATCGGCGCATCGTCTGCAACCTCAAGGGAAATAGTCATGTGGTCACCAGCTTTAAATGCATCCTGCGCATTGCCGCCGAGCGAGGTTACATACCACGTTGGATAGGAAGCATTCATGCTCGTGATGAACGGGTCGCCCGCAGCGGGCGGTGGGTCATCTGCTCGCACCGGCAAGCCGATTCCCCATAAGAATAAGGACAGAAGCAGCAAGAATGATAATGGAATGCGCCCGAGTGAGAGTAGGTTTGTGTTCATACTCCGGTACTTTACCTAAAAGGTGATAGGAGACCTTTAAAGACTTCCTAAAGTATTCCTGAAGACGGTTTGCTTGCATAAATGAGCCTGTTCTTATATAGTCTTCCTATCCCGCAGCGCGGGTTTTTCATTCCAAATGGCTACCCTAAATCAGCTCACCAAGAAGGCACGCAAGCCTGTCGCCCGCAAAACGAAAGTTGTGGCTCTTGGTCGTGGTTTCAACGCGCTCAAGAATCGCCCTACGTTCTACCCCGCTCCGTTCAAGCGCGGCGTATGCACCAAGGTGACCACCAAGACTCCTCGCAAGCCTAACTCTGCTATCCGTAAGATTGCTCGCGTGCGCCTTACCAACGGTATGGAAGTTACGGCCTACATCCCAGGCGAGGGTCACAACCTTCAGGAGCACTCGGTGGTCATGCTTCGCGGTGGCCGTGTGAAGGACATCGGCGTGCAGTACACGATCGTTCGCGGCCGTCTTGATACCGCTGGTATCGACAAGCGTCGCCGTGGCCGTTCTCGTTATGGTGCTAAGAAGCCGAAGGCTTAAGTTTTTACGTAATCTACTACTATGCGCCAGCCCCTAAAAAACAAGCATCCACGCCGCCCGGACCTCGAGTACGGTTCTGAAGCTATTTCTCGCTTCATCAATACCGTCATGTGGGACGGAAAGAAGGATACTGCTCGTGCCGTCGTGTACGAGGCACTTAACAAAATTAAGGCTCAGGACCTCGATCCTCTCGAGACCTTCGAGACTGCTATCCGCAATGTTTCGCCGCTCATGGAAGTCCGTTCTCGCCGTGTGGGTGGTGCTAACTACCAGGTTCCTCGCGAAGTTCCCCAGCAGCGCCGCGTATCGCTCGCATACCGATGGCTCATCAATGCGGCTCGCGCTAAGAAGGGAAAGCCTATGGCAGACAAGCTCGCTGACGAGATCCTCCTCGCGGTAAAGAACGAAGGTTCAGCTATCAAGAAGAAGGACGACATGCATCGCATGGCAGACGCCAACAAGGCATTCGCTCACTTCGCTTGGTAATTTCAAAAGGATAGATAAAAGAAAAGCGGCGCCTGTTCTGGGCGTCGCTTCTTTTTTGTTCTTGCTGTGAGCTATCGCCTGACGATAGCGCCGCGTTTGCCGAATGCTTCGATAATTTTGCGTGATTGTTCCGGTGTCTCTGGTTTTTTCTGCCAGTACACATCAACTCCATCATGGATGTATATCAGCAGTATGCTGCAGACCGTCAGACCCGTCTTAAATTCCTTAGATTCAGGCGGTGGCAAGCTATGCGGAACCCGCATAAAACTATATTGACCTAAAAGATCCCCGTAGCCAGTCAGTTCTTCCGCTGATTCAGTCATCACTCTTCCCCGGTTACTTCCAGCGGAAGAGTACCACCAGAGTAAGCACGTGAGAAGAGGGTATATCAATGATTCTTGCCTTTTCGTCTCCAAAAACGTATCTTATAGCTAACGGGCCTCCGGGCTTTTTCATTTATTACCTACCTATTTATATGAATCGCGATTATCCATTGGAAAAAGTGCGCAACTTCGGCATCGTAGCTCACGTGGACGCGGGCAAGACCACCACGTCTGAGCGCGTGCTCTTCTACACGGGCTCCCAGCACAAGATCGGAGAAGTGCATGACGGCGGCACCACGACCGACTGGATGGAACAGGAGCGTGAGCGCGGTATCACCATTACCTCAGCTGCTATCACCTGTTTCTGGACTCGTACCGATCAGCCGGACAAGAAGGATCTTTCCAAGAAATATCGCTTCAACGTGATCGACACGCCAGGACACATCGACTTCACCGCAGAAGTGAAGCGCTCTATGCGCGTGCTCGACGGCGCGATCGTCGTATTCGATGGCGTTGCAGGTGTTGAACCGCAGTCCGAAACGAACTGGCGCTATGCAGACGAAGCAGGAGTGCCGCGCGTCTGTTTCATCAACAAGCTGGACCGCACCGGCGCATCATTCGAGGATTCCTATAAGTCCATTCTTGAACGCCTTTCAAAGAAAGCAGTCCGTGCACAGATTCCTATGGGTGCAGAAGGCGACTTTGAAGGCGTCGTAGATCTCCTTTCTATGAAAGCGTTCACCTTCACGGGCAACATGGGTGAGGATGTTATCGAGGGAGAGATTCCTGCACAGTATCTTGATGAGGCTAAGAAGTATCACGCTGATCTCGTTGAGCGTATCGTCGAGAACGACGAAGCGCAGATGCAGGCATACCTCGAAGGAAACGAGCCATCACTCGAAGAGCTCAAGAAGACGCTTCGAAAGGCAGTTATCGCAAACGAGATTTTCCCGGTATACACGGGATCAGCTCTTAAGAATAAGGGTGTGCAGCTCGTACTCGACGCCGTCGTTGATTACCTTCCTTCACCGCTCGACCTCCCACCAGTTACGGGTATCAACCCTAAAACGGATGAGCCGGTTCAGCGCCAGCCATCAGACGACGAGCCATTCACCGCGCTCGCCTTCAAGCTTCAGACTGATCCGTTCGTCGGCGCACTGACCTTCTTCCGCGTATATGCAGGAACGGTTTCTGCAGGTTCGTACATTTATAACGCGAACACTGGAACGAAAGAGCGCATCGGTCGCATCGTCCGTCTTCAGGCAGACAAGCGTGAAGAAGTAGAGAAAGTATTCACCGGAGAGATCGCTGCATTCGTCGGTCTTAAGGATACGAAGACGTCGCATACGCTTTGCGATGAAGCACACCCGATCATTCTCGAGCAGATCGTCTTCCCTGAGCCAGTGGTTTCACTTCGCATCGAGCCGAAGACGAAAGCAGACCAGGAAAAGATGGGTATGGCGCTCAAGAAGCTTTCGGATGAAGATCCTACGTTCAAGATCACCTCTGATGAGGAAACATCCGAGACGATCATCGCAGGTATGGGCGAGCTTCACCTTGAAATCCTTGTGGATCGCATGCAGCGCGAGTTCAATGTCGGCGCGAACGTGGGTAAGCCGCAGGTGGCATATCGCGAGACCATCATGGGTACTGCTGATGTAGACAACAAGTACATCAAGCAGACAGGTGGAAAGGGTCAGTACGGCCACGTCAAGATTCGCGTCAAGCATCTTGAGCCGGTTGATCCTGAAGCGAAGGTTTCGAAGAACGTTACGCGTGAAGATCATTTCGAGTTCATCAACAACATCAAGGGAGGTGTTATTCCGCAGGAATACATTCCGGCAGTGGAGAAGGGAATTCGCGAGTCACTCCATCGCGGTATCCTTGCCGGCTATCCTATCGTCGATATCTCGGTAGACCTCTACGATGGTTCGTATCATGACGTGGACTCTTCGGAAATCGCGTTCAAGATCGCTGCGTCGCAGGCATTCCAGGAGGCAGCGCTTAAGGCGAAGCCGGTTATCCTCGAACCTATCATGCGCGTTGAGGTCGTCGTGCCTGAGCAGTTTATGGGTGATATCACCGGTAACCTCTCAGGAAAGCGCGGCGCTATCGAAGGTATGGAAGAACGCGGCATGAACAAAGTGGTGAACGCGAAGGTTCCGCTTTCGGAAATGTTCGGCTACACCACGACGCTTCGTTCCATGACGGAAGGTCGCGGTTCTATGACTATGGAATTCGATCACTACGAAGTCGTGCCAAATAACGTGGCGCAGGACATCATCGCGAGCCGCAAGTAATTTCTCATAAAGAGAAAAAGGAAAAGCCCGCACCCCTGGTGCGGGCTTTTCCTTTCATGCTACGATGCGGCCAGGAATGTACAGGGGAGATGCGTAATGACGACCTATTCCTTCGAGACGATAACTACGGCCCAGGCACTGGCATTGGGTTTGCCAGGAAATGACGTCATGGTGTTCGCAGATACACGGGTTGAAGGATCCAATCTTAAAATTCAGGACTTCACGGGAGGAGGGAATGACATAATTTCCTGCACGAAACCGGATCAATATCCTTCGGAACGCCCGGGCCGTCATCAAAAGATGCCACAGGGTGGCAAGGGAAGTTTCAAGCATCAGACTCATAAGCGAGTCAGGTGGCGCTAGAAATGCGCGAAGGGCGGCTCTGCGAGCCGCCCTTCTTCTATACCCAACCAACTCCCTATAGTGCGTGACGCACACGCTATACTTCATGATATGAACATGCGAGTACGTGGCTTTACTCTCATAGAGCTCCTCGTCGTCATCGCGATAATCGGTACGCTTTCTTCCATCGTCCTTTCTGCACTCAGTACATCGCGCGATAAGGGTCGTGACGCGGCTATAAAACAGGATTTATCTCAAATGGTTACTGTTAATGAGCTAGGGCGCCTTGATGGCAATGCGGGTGTCGCTCAATATGGCTATGCCTGTTCAACGACACCAAGTACGTATAGCGGTGGTGGCTCTTTATTTCAAGCCGCATATGCACAAAGCGACAAACAGATAGGGTCGGCAATGTGTGCCATCGCATGGGAACCTTCAGTACCTCCGCCATTGCCACAAGCTATTCCAGGGGGCCCCTTTCTATATCAAATTGTTACCGCTGGAACTTTGTCACGATCTGCTACGGGTATCTCTAGTCCAGCTAGTACCCTAACCTCTACGTGGGCAGCATCAGTACGGCTCTCTACCGGACAGTATTTCTGTGTTGATCAGACAAACATGGCCACGATTACGCCGGCCCTGACGGTTGGTGCAAGCGATTTTAATTGTTAAGTCTTGACCATTCACTGAGCCTCCGGTAGTTTATATATAACGCGAGATCGGCGCTCTTTTCGATATTCCTCTCCATAACGGGGCAGGGGTGGCTGGAAGGCGCTGCGCGGGTAATCGCCGGAGCCTTGGTCGCCTGTCTGCCTTTTGTAAGGCACAGGCAGGCGCGGTGGCAACATTATTTTTAGCCTACCAGTAACTTACAAATTCTATGGCAGCAGCAGAATTCGATCGCAGCAAGCCGCACATGAACGTAGGTACCATCGGTCACGTTGACCATGGAAAGACTACGCTCACGGCGGCTATCCTCAATGTGCTCAACCTGAACAAGGCAGCAGGCTACACCGCCCGCGCTGAAGCAGTTGATGCAATTGACAACGCACCGGAAGAGAAGGCCCGCGGTATTACTATCGCCCTTCACCACTCCGAGTACGAGTCTCCAAACCGTCACTACGCGCACATCGATGCACCAGGTCACGCGGACTACATCAAGAACATGATTACAGGAGCTGCCCAGATGGACGGCGCCGTACTCGTGGTTGCTGCAACTGACGGCGCGATGCCGCAGACACGCGAGCACATCCTCCTTGCCAAGCAGGTCGGTGTGCCCCGTCTTATCGTCTTCCTCAACAAGGTAGATATGGTTGATGATCAGGACATGGTGGACCTCGTTGAAGAGGAAATCCGTGAAATCCTCGAGAAGCAGGGCTTCTCGAAGGACACTCCGTTCATCAAGGGCTCGGGTCTCAAGGCTCTCGAAGCTACTTCAGCTGAGGACCCATGGGCTCTCAAGGTGAAGGAGCTCGTGGACACTATGGACACGTACTTCCCTCAGCCAGAGCGTGATCTCGACAAGCCGTTCCTTATGCCTATCGAGGACATCTTCTCGATCGAAGGTCGCGGAACGGTTATCACAGGCCGCATCGAGCGCGGAATCATCAAGGTCGGTGAGGAAGTTGAAATCGTCGGCCTCCAGCCTACGGCTAAGACTACCGTTACCGGTATCGAGATGTTCAACAAGCAGCTTCAGCAGGGTGAGGCAGGCGACAACGCAGGTATCCTCCTTCGTGGTACGAAGAAGGAAGACGTGCACCGTGGTCAGGTTCTCGCGAAGACTGGTTCAGTAACGCCGCACACCGAATTCGAAGCAGAGGTATACATCCTCTCTAAGGACGAAGGTGGCCGTCACACGCCGTTCTTCACGGGCTACAAGCCTCAGTTCTACGTCCGTACGACGGACGTAACCGGCGAGGTAACTCTTCCGGAAGGAAAGGAAATGGTCATGCCAGGTGACACCGTTACCTTCAAGGTAAAGCTCACTGCACCTATCGCACTCGAGGACAACACTCGTTTCTCGGTTCGTGAAGGCGGCAAGACCGTCGGTGCCGGCGTGGTTACGAAGATCGTCGCGTAATAGCGCATAATGTACTCGTATGGCTACCGCAACTAAAGCAAAGAAGACGGCAGACGCAGCACCTGCGGCAGAGCCGAAGCTTCGCATCCGCGTGCGAGCGTACGAGCATAAGATCCTCGACCTCTCGGTGAAGCAGATCATGGATACGGCGAATCGCTTCGATGCGAAGATCGTCGGTCCGGTACCGCTTCCAACCGAGATCAAGCGCTGGACCGTGAACCGTTCGACGTTCGTCCACAAGGATGCTCGTGAGCAGTTCGAAATGCGAATTCATAAGCGTCTTATCGACATCCTCTCGCCGAACGCGAAGGTTATCGAAGCGCTTACGAACCTCAATCTTCCGTCCGGTGTCACCATCGACGTGAAGATGGTCTAATCGCAAGATACGACTAAAAGAAAAGCCGCTCCCTTCGGGAGCGGCTTTTCTTTTTATTTTCACATCAAATAGGGTATGCTCAACAGCTGTTCTTTAAGGGAAGGAGAAAAGATGGTTACGGTACCTGGTACGCCGCCAACACTGGAGCGCAAAAGGGAAGTTGATAGCTTTCATTTGGCAAGCCAAGGCCTCTATGCAGGATGCGTCGGGCAACCTGGCGAAAGCGAAACGCCTTTCACGCCTCCGAACCACCGAGGTGTGTGGCATGACAAAAAAAGGCCATTTCAACGCAAGAATTGCAAAGACAAGGAAAAATGGTTCACGGTTTGGCGTGAACCTGACAGGAAGAAAAATAAAGAAGGCAAGTCAATGGGCGGAAAGTTTGCGAAAAAACCTGCGCTTGGCGAACGAGCCGAAAGTATCTATCCTTTTAAAAAGGATTGGCCATGAGCAATTATGCTCATGGCCATCTTCATACAATCTTTAGTACCTCTCCTATATAGTGCCAGAGTAGTTTACGAGATTAACTCTCCTTATGTTTGATCCTGTTCTCCTGCGAGAACTTGAGATCACTTGAACTACCGTCTAGGCCACTCCTCAGGGGGCGGTCTATTTGTATATATAAAAGGGCCTCGCTGCTTGTGCAACGAGGCCCCATTCGATCCGAGGGTCAGAAGTTGATGCTCTAGATCTTGGTTCCGCCATCGCTGATGTCGTCCTTAACCGGCTTGATGGTGTCGGCTTCGGGGAAGAACTTAGGCGGATACGTCTCGAACCTATAATGGGCCACGAAAGACCTCCATTTCTGCCACGCGAACCGTGGACCCTGTGAGAATAGCACGTATATTTGCATTACCTGAAGGAATCATGTATGGTGCTTGGGACGCACGTACGGCATTCGGCCGGACCAATGGTCGAAGTCCTCGTTGAGGATCTCGCGCCATAGGGCGCGTTTTTATTTTTCCATGAAATTCCTTCTCGCACGCAAAGCAGGCATGACCCAAATCTTCCAGGAGAATGGGGATGTTAAGGCTGGTACCGTACTTAAGACGACTCCTATGACCATTACGCAGGTTAAGACTGCGGATGGCGTGGACGGCTACAGCGCGGTACAGGTCGCTTTTGACGAGCAGAAGATCGAGCGCGTTTCGAAGCCGGTCCTTGGGCACACCAAGGGCAAGGGTTTCAAGGTTATTAAGGAGTTCCGCGTTGATAACGCTGCAGACTACACGGTCGGCAGCGAGATTCTCGTAGATACCTTCGAAGTTGGCGATGGTGTTACCATCGCGGGCACGAGCAAGGGTAAGGGCTTCGCAGGCGGCGTGCAGCGTTATGGCTTCAAGGGAGGTCGCCGTACGCACGGCCAGAAGCACTCAGAGCGTGAAGTAGGTTCTATCGGCGGAGGTGGCCGCGCAGGCGGTCGCGTGGCGAAGGGTATGCGCATGGGTGGCCGCATGGGTGGCGATCGCGTTACTATCACGAGCCTCAAGGTGTTGCACGTCGATGCAGCAAAGGGCGAGATAATCATCTCGGGCGCTATCCCTGGCGCACGCGGCTCACTCGTTGAGATCATCTCCGCATAATTTTCATACGTATGGCTACTACAACCAAAGCAACAACAAAGAAAGCACCAGCAAAGGCACCTGCAAAGAAGGTGGCAGCAAAGTCTGTCGCTAAGGCAGCACCAGCAACGGTTCCTGAAGGATTCGCAGGCAAGAAGGTTGTGAGCATGGAGGCTACTATCTGGACGACGGCTGGCGCAAAGGGCAGCACGATGACTCTTCCTGAAGAGATCTTCGGCAAGAAGTGGAATGCAGACCTCGTACACCAGGTGGTTATCGGCATGCAGGCTAATGCGCGCCCTACGGTCGCGCACACCAAGTTCCGTGGCGAAGTATCCGGCGGCGGCAAGAAGCCATGGAAGCAGAAGGGTACTGGCCGCGCACGTCATGGTTCGAATCGTTCTCCAATCTGGAAGGGCGGAGGCGTTACGCACGGTCCTCGCGCAGAGAAGATCTACGCGGTGAAGATCAACAAGAAGATGCGCCTCGCTGCGCTCGCAACAGTTCTTTCGCGCAAGTGGAAGGATGGCGAAATCATCTTCGTCGACAAGATCGAGTTCGCGAAGCCTGCAACGAAGGATGCGAAGCTCGCACTTCTCGCGCTCGCGAAGGGAACCGGAAAGGATACGCTTGCAACCAAGCGCAAGAATGCAGCAGTCATCGCTTTCGCTTCGAAGGACACGATCGCTGCGAAGTCGTTCCGCAACATCGGCAGCCTCATGACGGAAGAGGTGCGCAACCTCAATCCGGTCGACCTCATGAATAAGAAGTTCCTCGTTATCGAGCGTCCGACTGAATCACTTGCAGTCCTCGCATCGCGCATGGCGAAGTAATAAATTACGTATGGCACTTTTCTCTAACGACACGAAGAAGAAGACAACAACCAAGAAAGTTTCGACACGCTCGAAGCAGCCGGTTCATGCGAATGACGATGGTCGTCTTGCGCGCGTTCTCACTGCGCCTTGGCTTTCCGAGAAGGCTCTCATCATGAGCGCAGTAGGCGTCTACGTATTCGAGATTCCTGCAGACGCGACGAAGCTCGAAGTTGCTGCTGCTATCGAGAAGATCTACAACGTAACGCCGCGCAAAGTGAACGTCGCGCACCTTCCTATGAAGGCAGTGAACCTTCGCATGCGTCGCGGTACGGGCTACAAGGCTCGTCGCCACAAGGCATATGTCTACCTCGCTAAGGGTGACACCATCTCGTTCTAATACTTTATTTATGAAGACCTACAAGCCAACATCACCGAGCCGTCGCAACATGACGTCGCTTCCATACAAGGAGCTCCTTTCCGGCGACAAGCCGACAAAGAGCCTCATGTCTTCGAAGAAGCGTCAGGCAGGCCGCAACAATGCAGGCCGCATCACGGTCCGTCATCAGGGTGGCGGTCACAAGCGTCGCTACCGTGAAGTTGATTTCTCGTACAACAAGAAGGACATTCCTGCGAAGATCGAGACTATCGAATACGATCCGTATCGCACCGCATTCATTTCTATCGCGCTCTATGCAGATGGTGAGCGCCGCTACGTGCTCGCTCCTAAGGATGGAAAGGTTGGCGACACCTTCATCGTTGGTGAGAACGTACCGGTAAAACCAGGTAATCGTATGCCTATCGGCAAGATTCCTTCCGGCACCTTTATCTACAACATCGAGCTCAAGGTTGGTGCTGGCGCACGTCTCGCACGTTCAGCAGGTAACTACGCTGAGATCGTCGCGCACGATGCAGGCTACGCGCAGGTGAAGCTCCCTTCGAGCGAAATCCGCAAGGTTTCTGATCTCTGCTACGCATCGATCGGTGCCGTCGGTAATGAGAACAGCCGTCTCGTGAACATCGGTAAGGCAGGTCGCAGCCGTTGGTTGGGTATCCGTCCTACGGTCCGTGGTAACGCGATGAACCCGGTTGACCATCCTCATGGTGGTGGTGAAGGTAAGCAGGGTCGTGGTCTCCGCCGTGCCAAGAGCATGTGGGGCAAGCCAACAGGCAAGGGTCAGAAGACTCGCACGCCGAAGAAGTACTCGAACGTGTTCATCGTTTCGCGCCGCAAAGTCGGCAAGAAGCGCTCATAAGCAAAAGAAAACCCGCCGAATGGCGGGTTTTCTTTTGCTCTGAAGACGAGATAAAGTTTTTCTGAAGAAGAATCCTGTCCTGTGGACAGGATTCTTGCTATATATCGAAGCCTCATTGATAGGGTAAATAGGAAGCACTAATCCTAATACATTTTCTATGTTTAAGACCCCAAAAAATGGCCATGCAAAATTCAACCGTGTACCGAAAGAACTATATCCATTCGTTAATGCTCTATACGAAGCGCTTGAGAATAGTGATAAAGAAGACGATAAGGAAACTGAAGAAGATGACGATTGCGATATGATCGAATTGCCCCTAGAGCTTCTGCCGGTTGCCTTTATTGATCACGAGCTGCGAATTCATGAGATAGAACAAATCTTGAAGAAAGTAAAATTGACCAGCTAACTCTGAAAGATTTATACTACTAACACTTTCATCATGATTGAAACTACTGAATCAATTATCCAGACTGATGCTCTTGAGCCAACGTTATATGACGTTATGGATCAAATAATTACGCTGCATGATCGTGTCGATGGGGTAGAAGACCGCATAGATAATATGCGCGAGCATATAGATGAGAAGTTTGCAGAGTTTCTACCACTTAAGCCAATAGTTCTCGGCCTGCAAACGATGATGTTCACTATGCAGGAAACACTCATCTTGCAGGGAAAACTTCTAACCAAACTTGTTACTGGTATGCGGGTTTCAGAACATTCGTAAATTTCGAGAGAGGAATGGTGTCGAGGATAGTTCCAACGGAATACGGACCGACTTGATATGGAGCAAATACGATTACGAGATTCGATCCATTGATATACCAGTTCTGGAAATCATCAGTACTTGGCATGGTCCCAACATTGATCGTGTCAGTATCTGCTGCTCCGTCTTGAACCTTGTTGATTAAGGTAGGAAGGTCGGCACGTGCCGTGGTGCTAAGAAGCTGAAGGTAGTTGCTGTTCGGCTGGAAGATATCGCCTATGGCGAGACTCTGGCCGCCCGTCGTATCGAAGGTGTAGGTCTTGTAATACTCGTTCGGATGGGCGCCGAGCGTATCGGAGGCAAAGGTGTATACGTACGAAACGGTATGCGCGCCCTGATAGGTCTTATATGTTCCGGTAAGCGAATATACATTGCCCTGATCAAGACCCTGCATCTGAATATCCTGCGGCGTAAGATTCGCGAAATCACCATTCTCTACGAAGTTCTGATCCTGACTTTCGAGGAATGCTTTCATCTTCGAAACAGCTGCGGCATCTGTCTGAGCGTTTGCCGTCGTCGCAAGAAGGGTAGAGCCAGGATACTGAAGGCTTATTTGGTAGTATTGGCCATTATCCGCAATGGTCTGCGGGCCAACTGCTATTGTGGCCGTAGAGCCGGTAGAAGTCGTAGAAGTGGCAGTGCCAGGAGCAAATACGCTGGGAGCCTGATGCGTAGCCATATACCAGATAGCGAATCCAAGGAAAACCACTATCAGAACTCCTACGCCGATGACTGCGGTGTGCTTGTTATTCATATCCATATAAGAGAAGTATAACTCCGGTTCATGAGTATAAAAGGAAAGCCCCACGCAAGCGCGGGGCCCAAACGTAGTACGCAGAGTCAAAGTGTTGGCGGTTAGGCCGCCTGACGCCGAGTATTCGATTTACTGAACAAAGGATGGCGACGTTTTGGATCTCGCAAGGTATCGTTCCAGATATCATTAAGCATCTTGCTGTCAATTTGGCAGCCAAGGTTGCGTCGATGGTAGCAGTAGTTATTGAATCCTTTGATATCAAGAACTCTTCCATGCATGCCGAAGGCATTGGAAACTGTTGCAAATGTCACCGCTCCATCGATTGAGCGGAACTTCGCTACAAATTCAAATGCCAACGCCAATACGCACTCGTTGTCGTAGGAGTTATTTGCCCGAAAGTACGACCTGCCCTCGGGAAGGGGGTTGAAGCAGTTCCGGAGCCATCCCGGAGGGGCGTTCTGGTATAGCCATCTAATTCCACGTTGCACATGGCGCTCAGCTCGCAGATGAGCCAAGGCCAACGGGTCTTCGTGCCGCATCTTAAGTAGATCTTTGAGGTTCACGCAGGTCTCTCCATCAGGTTCTATCCTGCCAGAACCCTACCATGGGGGCCATAATTTGACACTTGAGGTGAATTCATATAGATTTTACCTATCTCGCGCTTGCGCGGGTTTTTACTTCGCATGTCCCGATCACTCAAAAAAGGCCCTTACGTGGACGTAAAACTCCTCAAAAAGGTATCCAATGCAAAAGCTGCTACCTCCGGCGTTATTAAGACGTGGGCGCGTGCCAGCCAGATCTCGCCAGAAATGGTGGGTTTCACTATTGGCGTACATAATGGCCAGAAGCATGTTGATGTTCTCGTGAACGAAGACATGGTGGGACATCGCCTCGGTGAATTCTCGCCGACCAAGAAGTTCATCCGTCACGGCGGTAAGATGCAGAAGGAGCTTGAGCAGAAGAAGAAGGATTCGGAAATTGCAGCCGCTAAGGCTTCAAAGGCCGCACCGGCAGCTCCTGCGAAGAAGAAATAACCTATGAAAGCAGAACTAACCAGCTACAACCAGTCGCCTCGCAAGGTCCGCCTTGTTACCGATATGGTAAAGGGAAAGTCCGTTAAGGATGCTCTTTCTGCATTGGCCTTTCTTCCGAAGCGCGCTTCTTTGCCAATCGCGAAGCTCATTCAGTCTGCAGCAGCTAATGCGAAGCAGCAGGGCATCGATGAAGCAGCGCTCCGCGTTGAGAACATCACCGTGAACAGCGCAGGCATGCTCGTTAAGTACATGCCTCGCGCCATGGGCCGTGCAGCGCCTGTTCGCCGCCGCAAGAGCCGTGTGCTCGTAACGCTTTCTACTGCGAAGTAGACCTTTCAATACCATGACTCACACCGTACATCCTTACGCACACCGACTCGGCATCATTCGCGATTGGCGAAGCCGTTGGTTCGCTACAGACAAGAGGACTTATCGCGAGAACATCCTCGTTGATGAGACTATCCGTGCCTTCCTCAAGAAGAAGCTCCGCAACATGCACATCGCAGAGATCGAGATCGAGCGCTCAGCAAGCGAGGTTCGCGTCATCCTCCACACCGCTCGTCCAGGCCTCGTAATCGGCCGTTCAGGCGAGAATGCGACGAAGATCCGCAAGGAACTCAGCCAGGCAGTCATGAAGGTCGCTTCGAAGCATGGTCGCACTATCAAGCTCGACATCATGGAGATCCGCCAGCCGGAAACATCTGCAGCAGTCGTCGGCATGATGGTCGTCGAAGGTCTCGAGAAGCGCATGCCGTTCCGCCGTGTGCTTAAGCAGACGGTTGAGAAGGTTATGGCCGTTCGCGACGTTATCGGCGTTCGTGTGGTCGTTTCAGGCCGCCTGGGCGGTGCTGACATGAGCCGCACCGAGCAGATCAAGCGCGGCCGTATCCCGCTTCAGACCTTCCGCGCGAACATCGATTACTTCCATCAGGAAGCACTCCTTCCGTATGGCATCATCGGCGTGAAGGTGTGGATCTACCTCGGCGATCAGTTCTCTGCAGACAACGCGCCTGCGACTACTCCTAACAGCCGCACTAAGTAACCTGGTATGTTGTTCCCTAAAAAAGTTAAGCATCGCAAGTGGCAGACAGGACGTAAAAGTCCTGAGAAGCTTGCTCGTCCTGACACCCGCGGTATCAACGTGTCATTCGGTTCATACGGCATGAAGGCGACGACGGCATCCCGCGTTACCTCTAACCAGATCGAAGCGGCACGTAAGGTACTTACGCGCGCGACAGGAAAGGGAGGCAAGCTCTGGATTCGCATCTTTCCGGACCGTCCTATCACCGAGAAGGCAGCTGGTCTGAAGATGGGTAAGGGAAAGGGGGATCCGAAGCACTTCGTATTCGAGGTACATCCAGGACGCGTACTCTTCGAGCTCGATGGTGTTGCAGACACGATCGCACGCGACGCTATGCGTCGCGCCGGCTCGAAGCTTCCGCTTAAGACGACCGTCGTCACTCGCATATAAATTCGTATGGCAAAGAAAACTAAACTCACAGAAAAGAACGCGGTAGAGCTCAAGAAGATGCTCGTCGAGATGCGCGAAGAGCTTCGCGTGACTCGCTTCGCATCGGTAGGCGCTCGTCCGAAGGACACGGCTGCACACGGCCGCATCCGCAAGGAAATCGCACGCGTGCTCTACGAGCTCGGTATGCGCACTAAAGCTGCATCGAACGCAACTGCATAATATCTACTATGGAAACAACTACTATTCGCCCCCAGACCTTCAACGGAACTGTCGTAAAGACGGCCATGAAGGACACGGCTACTGTCGCAGTATCCCGTTACGTGAAGCACCCTAAGTACAAGAAGTACCAGGTGCGCACGAAGAAGTTCCTCGTGCATGACCCGGAGAACACCGCGAAGGTCGGTGATCAGGTTACTATCGTAGCCTGCCGCCCTATCTCGAAGCTCAAGCGCTTCAAGCTTTCGACTGCTACCGTATAATTTTTTTACTAACTACTTATTTATGCTTCAGCCACAATCAATCGTCACCGTTGCAGATAACTCAGGCGGCAAAGTCGCTCGCGTTTTCAAGGTGCTCGGTGGCTCGAAGCGCCGCTATGCGCAGCTCGGCGATGTCGTCGTCGTTTCTATCCAGACTGCTGAGCCCCGCAAAGCCGTTAAGAAGAAGGACATCTACAAGGCGGTCGTCGTACGCCAGAAGAAGGCGTTCCGTCGCGCTAACGGTTCATACATCCGCTTCGATGAGAACGCAGTCGTTCTTATCGAGAAGCAGGGTAAGGAAATGGGTCCTAAGGGTAACCGCGTATTCGGCCCGGTACCACGCGACCTCATAGAGCGCGGATGGCAGAACATCGCGTCCATCGCGCCTGAAGTCGTCTAATCTTTTGAATATGAAAATGAAACTCAAGAAAGGCGACAACGTAATAGTGGTATCCGGAAAGGATAAGGGAAAGACTGGCACGATCAGCCGCGCATTTCCTAGCACCGGTCAGGTTGTTATCGACGGCGTTGCTATGGTGAAGCGTCACCTCAAGGCAGGCCGCAATGGTCAGGACTCCGGTTCGATCGTTGAGCGCCCTCGCGCTATCGACGCGTCGAACGTCATGTTCGTAGACGTTAAGACGAAGAAGGGGACTCGTAAGGTAACGCGCGCATAATCAATTTTTTATGATTATCACCAAAGAAAAACAGAAGAACGCATTCGACACCCTCAAGGGTGAGTTCGGCTACAGCAACGTGATGGCAGCTCCTCGCCTCCAGAAGATCGTCGTATCTTCAGGCGTCGGAAAGGCTCGTGATAAGAACCGCAACAAGCTCGTTGCAGATCGTCTTGCACGCATCACCGGCCAGAAGCCTTCGGAGCGCGTTGCAAAGCAGTCCATCGCATCGTTCAAGCTTCGTGAAGGCGAAATCGTGGGCTACCAGGTTACGCTCCGCGGCGCTCGCATGCAGGACTTCCTCGACAAGCTCGTGAACATCGCGCTTCCACGTACGCGCGACTTCCGCGGCCTTTCGGTAAAGTCTATCGACGCTATGGGCAACTACACGATCGGTATCCGCGAGAACAGCATCTTCCCTGAGACTTCGGAAGAAGACCTCAAGGATGTGTTCGGCCTTTCGATCACGCTCGTGACTACCGCTACCGGCAAGCAAGAGGCAGAAGCGTTCTATCGCCACCTCGGTCTTCCGCTCAAGGTTGAAACGAAGGCGTAAACCATCAGATGCAATGAAAAAGCCCCGCAACGCGGGGCTTTTTCATTGACCCGCTTAGTAATCAAGAGTATATAGAAAAAGGTTGGCGAATTGTACGTAGGAGTTTTGAAATGCCACGAAGAAATTCGAGTCCCCAATATGGACCGGAGAAAACCAAGAAGGCCAGGAAGAACGAAGTCTGGGTCGGAGCAAAACTGTTCTATCTCGACGATAGAACGGGGAAGGTAATGGTGGCTGAATCCGACATGGATCCCTACCTAGCGCCCCTTGAGGACATTCCTCAGAGGCTTCGCGCTCTATTACCCTAATTCGTTCATTCTGACACCCAAGGCCCTGCGGAAACGTGGGGCCTTTCCATTTGCGCATACATATTCAGGTGTACCGTACGCAGATGTGACGCCGGCCGAACGCGTTCTCGAACCCGCCTAAGCAGGCCTTTGCAGGCTAGAGCCTGCACTAAAGCACCCCCGAAGCCTTGGCTTCGGGGGTGTCTGTCTTCATCAATTTGACAGCCTAAATACTAACTGATACATTACTTGCACGCTCTCCGGAGCTCTTTTTCGTATGGCAAAAAAATCCCAAATCGCCCGCAACGCCAAGAAGGTGAAGCTCGTCGCGCAGTACGCTGAAAAGCGGGCTGCTCTTAAGGCTGCAGGTGACTGGGAAGGTCTTCAGCTCCTACCGAAGAATTCGTCTCCGGTACGCGTAAAGAATCGTTGTGCTATCACGGGCCGTGGACGTGGCTATATGCGCACGTTCGGTCTTTCTCGCATCCAGTTCCGCGAGATGGCTCGCGAAGGGAAGATCCCGGGCGTTAAGAAAGCATCTTGGTAATATTTTTGTATGGTATCTGACCGCGTAGGAGATTTTATAATTCGTTTGAAGAATGCTGGAGCTATCGGTAATCCGATGGTAACGGCGCCGCACTCCAAGCATGTGGAGGCGATCGCGAACAAGCTTAAGGAGCTCGGCTTCGTAGAGCGCGTCGAAGTTTCGAAGACTGCGCCTATGCAGATCACGGTGAAGCTCGCCTATGATGAGCGCGGTACTCACAAGATCACTGATGTGAAGCGCATTTCAAAGCCAGGTCGTCGTCTCTATGTTTCTTCGACGGAAGCGCATAGCGTTAAGAACGGCATGGGTGCTCGCATCCTTTCGACTCCTAAGGGAATCCTTACGGACAAGGAAGCTCGCAAGGTACGCGCTGGCGGAGAGAATCTCTTCGAGATCTGGTAATTATTTACATATGAGCCGCCTAGCTAAGAAACCAATTCAGATCCCTGCGAAAGTAACGGTCACCTCAGGTGACGGCATGCTTACCGTGAAGGGCTCTAAGGACACGCTCTCGCAGTCCATCCATTCTTCGATCTCTATCAATGTTACGGACGAAGGCGTGGTTATCACCCAGAACAACTCGAGCAAGCTTTCAAAGGCTCTCACCGGAACTTTCGCTGCACTTCTTAATTCGATGATGCTCGGCGTCGAGACACCGTTCAAGAAGACGCTCATCCTTAACGGCGTCGGATACAAGGTAGAGCTTCGCGGCAATGAACTCGTCTTTGCAGTTGGTTTCTCGCACCCTGTCGTTCTTAAGGTTCCAGAAGGCATCACGGCAACGGTAGTTAAGACGACTATTACGATCGAAGGTTCAGACAAGCAGAAGGTCGGCCAGTTCTCCGCAGAAGTCCGTGCCGTTAAGCCGCCAGAGCCGTATCTCGGAAAGGGCATCAAGTACGACACTGAAGTGATTCGTCGCAAGCAGGGCAAGAAGGCCGTATAACATTTATGATTACCTCAACCAAAGCACTCCGCGTTCGTCGCCATGCACGCATCCGTTCCCGCGTTTCGGGTACGCCTGCTCGCCCGCGCCTCGCTATTCACCGCTCGAACCGTTTCGTTTCAGCGCAGGTTATCGACGATGTCGCTGGCAAGACGCTTGCAAGCGCGCACGGCCGCGAGTTCAAGGGTGCACAGACATTGCAGGCAGCTGCAGTAGGGAAGGCTATCGCAGAGCGCGCGAAGGCGGCTGGCGTAGAGACCGTGGTCTTCGACCGCGGAGGATACTCGTACGCAGCGCAGGTTAAGAAGCTTGCTGACGCAGCACGCGAAGGCGGACTCGCATTCTAATTTTTATGACTGACACCATGACCGAAACTGAAATCACTCCTGAGGTTGCTCCTGTAGCAGCTGAGGTAGCGGCTGCGCCTGTCGTAGACGCTGCAGCACCAGCGGCACCTGCAGCAGACCCGCGTGCGGGCTCATTCCGCGGAAGTGATCGTGGTGGCCGCCCAGGCGGACGTCCCGGAGGTCGCCCTGGTGGCCGTCCCCGCGAACGCGCTCCTCGTGAGCGCAGCGAGTTCGAGCAGGCTACGCTCGAGGTACGTCGCGTGGCCCGCGTTATGGCCGGAGGCCGCCGCTTCTCGTTCAGCGTTACGGTAGTTATCGGTGATAAGAAAGGACGTGTCGGCGTCGGTATCGGAAAGGGTGCAGATACGGCACTCGCTATCGACAAGGCAGTCCGTTCAGCTAAGAAGGCGCTCTTCACCGTTCCTCTTACCAAGGATCGTTCTATCCGCCACGAAGTACATGCGAAGTACGCATCGAGCGTCGTGGAAATCATTCCTTCGCCAGGCCGCGGTATCGTTGCAGGTTCGGCTATGCGCGTCGTGCTCGAGCACGCGGGCGTTACGAACGTGATCGCGAAGATCCAGACACGCACGAAGAACAAGCTCACCATCGCACGCGCGACGGTCGCCGCGCTTAAGCAGCTCAAAGGCTAATACGCGTCACTACAATTTTTATGCAAACAAACACTCTCGCCCCTAAGACTGATCGCATCACTTCGATGCGTGTTGGTCGTGGCGGAACACGCGGCAAGACTTCGGGTCGTGGTACTAAGGGTCAGAACGCACGTGCAGGACACAAGAAGCGTCCTGAATTCCGTGACCTCATCAAGAAGATGCCGAAGCGCCGTGGATACGGTAAGAACCGTTCTCGTACCGTACGCCCTCGCATCGGATACACCGGCGTAAACCTCGCTGCGCTTGAGAATCACTTCAATGCTGGCGATGCTATCACTCCGATCGCTCTCCTTCAGAAGGATCTCGTCGGTAGCCGCGGCGGCTACCTCACGCAGGTGAAGATCCTCGGTACCGGAACTCTCACGAAGAGCTTCACCGTTACCGGCTGCCTGTTCTCAGAAGCTGCAAAGACGGCTATCGAGGCAGCAGGAGGTACAATCTCCTATGGTGAGTAAATTCTTTCGCAAGCTCGGACTTATCTTCGCCGACAAGGCGCTCCGCAACCGCATCCTATTTCTTCTAGGAGCTATCGCCGTATTCCGTTTCCTCGCTGCTATTCCGATTCCAGGCGTCGATCGCACGGCACTGCAGGCATTCTTCGTGAACAATCAGTACCTCGGCCTCCTGAACGTATTCTCGGGCGGCGGCTTCTCGCACGTATCCATCGTGCTTCTTGGTGTTGGTCCGTACATCACGGCATCTATCATCATGCAGCTCGCGACGGTTATCTTCCCGAAGGTGAAGGAGATGTACACCGAAGAGGGCGAGGCAGGACGCACGCAATTCATTTCTATATCCCGCATGATCACGATTCCGATCGCGATCCTTCAGGCCGTCGCATTTCTCTCGCTCCTTGAGAGCCAGCACGTGCTTCTTACGCTTACGCCATTCGCGTTCGCGATAAACGTATTCCTCGTTGCTGCCGGCTCCATCCTACTTATGTGGATCGGCGAGCTCATCACGGAATTCGGTATCGGTAACGGCGTTTCGCTCATCATCTTCGCCGGCATCATCGCACGCATTCCATCTGGTGTTTCTCAGGCGCTCTTCAGCGCATCGACATCGAACATTCCCGCATACCTGGGCTTCGCGCTTCTTGCGGTCGCGGTGGTATACGCGGTGGTGCTCGTTTCAGAAGCTGAGCGTTCGATTCCTATCGCATACGCGCGCCAGGTTCGTGGCGGCATCAGCGCGGCAACCTATCTTCCTATCCGTCTCCTTCAGGCTGGCGTGATTCCTATAATCTTCGCTCTTTCGCTCCTGCTCCTTCCGCAGATGCTTTTCTCGGCACTTGCCTCTATCGGCGTTAGCTGGGCAACGGGCCTCGCGACGGGCTACGCCGTCTTCACGGGCAATCCATTCGCATACGGCACGGCATACTTCCTGCTCGTTATCATGTTCACGTTCTTCTACACGACCATCACCTTCGAGCCCAAGCGCGTCGCAGACAATCTTCAGAAGTCCGGTGCATTCGTTCCTGGCGTTCGTCCTGGAAACGAAACGGAAAATTATATCGGTAAGATCGTTACGCGCATCACGCTTCCAGGCGCTATCTTCCTTGGTTTCGTTGCCGTCATTCCATTCATCATCGAAGGACTCACAGGTATCACTGCCGTGCTCGTCGGCGGTACCGCGCTCCTTATTGCGGTTCAGGTATTGCTTGATCTCATCCGCAAGATCGATGCGCACGCATCGTTGAAGGAATATTAGAAAAAACCGGCCTATGGCCGGTTTTTTCGTACATGCTACATTTTGTATATGAACGAGCCCAAGACCGTATTTTTCATAGGCAAGCCTGGTTCCGGAAAGGGAACGCAGGCTAAGCTGCTTGGCGACCGTACTGGCTGGACCGTGCTTGGTGCCGGCTCTGAATTCCGCGCCATTGCTGAGGAAAACACGCTCGTGGGCCGCAAGATAAAGCGCGAAATGGGTCAGGGATTGCTCGCGCCGCACTGGTTCGCTATGTACCTGTATCAGAAAGCGCTTTTCTCCGTTTCTGAAGATACGAGCGTCATATTCGATGGATTCAGTCGCAAGCCCGAAGAAGCTGAGTTGATTATTTCTTCGCTTACATGGATCGGCAGAACATTCCACGTTCTGAACATAAATGTTTCTGACGAAGAGGTAACGCGCCGTTTGGTCGGTCGCGCGCAGACATCAGGCCGTGTTGATGACGGTAAGTTCGCCGTTGAAGAGCGCTTGCAAGAGTATCAGGAATATACGACAAAATCGCTCGATATCTTTCGAACGATGGGTGTACTGATAGACATTAACGGCGAACAGACTCCTGATGCTATTGCAGTGGATGTTGCTCTGGCACTCGGCCTTTAATTTTATGAACGTACGAACTGTAGAAGAGCGAACTAATTTACTTGAAGCAGGACGCCGTTTCGGCGTCATTCTTGAAGCGCTTATGGCCGAGGTGAAGCCAGGTGTTACGACAGGCGAGCTTGATGCATCTGCAGAGAAGATGATTCGTGACGGAGGTGATGACCCTGTATTCAAGGGCTACACCCCAGAGGGTGCGAACCGACCGTTCCCAGCGGCGCTCTGTATTTCAGTGAATGATGAGGTAGTGCACGGCATTCCAGGTGCTCGCGTCCTTAAGGAAGGCGACATCGTTTCGCTCGACCTCGGCCTTTCGCATAAAGGAATGATCGTCGATTCTGCTGTAACGGTGCCGGTAGGGAAGACGGATGCGAAGTCGTATGCGCTCATGGACACGACGCGCATGGCGCTTGATACTGCTATCGCTGCAGCACGCGTGGGTAATCGTATCGGAGACATCTCACATGCCACGGAAGAAGCATATGAAGGATCAGGTTTTTCTGTCGTACGTATATTGGGAGGTCATGGCGTCGGAGCGCAGGTGCACGAAGAACCGTTCGTTGCGAATGTCGGGCATCCGGGAACGGGGGAGGAAATCGTAGACGGCATGGTGCTTGCGCTCGAGCCGATCGCGAACGCAGGACGTGCAGGCGTGCACATTCTTCCAGACGGTTATACCTTCACTACGAAAGACGGTTCGCGCAGCGCGCATTTCGAACACACTATCTTGATTGAGAAGGAGGGAACGATCGTCGTTACGAAGCGTCCGAGCGAGTCCTAGTTCATCAGCTTTTAATAAAGAGGTGCGTACGATGCAGGAATACTAGCTTGTAACCTAATATCAACTTTATGGCGGATACAATCATAACGACGCAGCCTGCTTCTTCTTCCGATAACTCTTCCGCAGGGTGGGTGATCGCCGTTATCATCCTTCTTCTGCTCGTCGCAGGCGGTGCGTATGCATGGATGCATAGCGGAGGCACTCCGACTACGCCAGCAGGAGGCTCAGCGAATATAAACGTTACGCTTCCATCGGGCGGATCAGGCAGTACGGGCGGTACCGCACCTGCAGGCGGCACAGCTGCTGGCGGCGATACGTCCGCCGCAGCACCTGCTTCGACGGGATACTAAATCGGTTTGGTGCAAAACAGGCCCGTCTCGCAGAGACGGGCCTGTTTTGCTATACTCCGTTGATATGGCAATACCACACCCGAAAACCGAACGTACGTTCGTCATTATCAAGCCGGACGGCATTCAGCGCGGTCTCGTAGGAGAGATCATCAAGCGTTTCGAGCGCACGGGCCTCAAGCTCGTCGGCATGAAGATGACCGTCGCAGACAAGGAGCGTATCTGGAAGCATTACAACAAGGATGACGCCTGGTTCATCAAGAAGGGAACCAACATCGCTGCGGAACGCGCTGCAGCCGGTCTCTCCGCAGAGAAAGAACCTATCGAATACGGTAAGGACATCATCCGCGCTCTCGAGAAGTACATGACCTGCAGCCCGTCTGTGATGATGGTGTGGGAAGGAAATCAGGCCGTCGTGGTCGTGAAGAAACTCACCGGTACCACAGAGCCTGCGACCTCAGACGTCGGTACTATCCGCGGCGATTTCACGACTGATTCGTATGGAATCTCTGCCGTTGATGATCGCGCCGTACGCAATCTCATCCACTGCACCGAATTCCCTGAAGAAGCAGAAGGTGAAATCAATCTCTGGTTCACCCCTGAGGAACTCATCAGCTATCGCCAGATCTCTGAAGCGATGCTGTACGACGTTAACCTCGACGGCATACTGGAATAACTCACCGGGTTCCGTGTATACTGGTTTTCGGAGCTGCTTCTCAAAAATGCAACTTGCTTAAATCTCGGGAGTCTTTATCGTCGAAGGATAGTGAACATTTTATGCTCTACGTCCTCGGCAGCGGACACCCACGTGGCACAAAAAGTTGCCACAGAGAGGCAGTTCCATAGAAAAACCCATCCTTTGGATGGGTTTTTCTATTCATTGACTTTTATGTAATAAATGGCTATATTCATACGGCTTAGTTCCTTGATATTTGTGAACATAGTAGGCGTTAAGCTGTCTGCACTCCGCAGATCGGTCATGCGCAAAACCTGAAAAGGATATCGTCATGGGTAAGTCCGTCTCACGCGGTCAAGCTCTCGAGCTTATGGCTGTTCTGTCCCGAGATATAAATTGGGACAGGCTGACCTCTGAGCAAGTCCAGTTCGTCATCGATCTGCCGATTGAGAAACGCCGCGACCTGTTCACTTATTTTCTGCAGGACTCGCCTCAGCAATTACCGTGGAATGTGGGTTTCTTAAAGCTGATAATCAACAACGTCCAACTCAGCGCTGATGCCACCACAAACGATCCACAGGAGTACTTCAAGACGCGCACGGGACTCTGGGTCTCCGACGACTTCAAGAACCGGATCCTGACAAAGGTGCAGCCTGTTGAAAACCTTCACCCGACGACACTGAAGCTCTTCGAGCTCAAGAAGAACGCGTACGACCGCGAGATCACGCCCGAACTCGGCGAGAACTACCTCTTCGACGAGTCCGAGCTCTGCGCCCGCATCGAACAGATGATCGAGAAGCAGCCCAATGGGGAAGAGGGTGACCCCCTCAACAACGGCCACGTTAATCTGTTCTATGTGGCGGGCTGCGTGGTCGGCGTGCGCTGGAACTCCGACAACCGGGGGTGGGACGTCGGCTCGTGGGACCTCGGCGTCGGCAGCTGGAGCGCTGGCTATCGCGTGTTCTCTCGCAACTGAACCTTATTCCCTTGGGCGAGTCCGGCAATTCGGCCGGACTCGCCACCAAATACCTAGGATTTCTTTGATACTTTGTATCTTTGAAACCTGGGTATTTTCTTTTGTATACTGTACGCATGCGTTTACGTTGGCTCTTCATCGCGCTCGGCCTTGCAGCTCTTCTGCTGGCTATACATCTGTACGCGCTCGAGCACTTCCTTTATTGGTATTATCGCTGGCTCGATACGCCGATGCACATCCTGGCAGGCGCGATGATGGGTGCGGCAGTGATAGGGGTTCTTCTTAAATTTCGCCCGTATAGCTATATCATTGCTATACTCGTTGGTGCGCTTGGCTGGGAGCTTTTCGAATATATCTTCGGGATTTCGACGGGGCAGCCGGACTACGTGCTAGATACCTTTCACGACATTCTGAATGATTTCGCTGGTGCAATTATCATCTACATAATCGCTCGATACACGGTATGGCGCTCACACTAACATTCTGCGGAGGCGGAGATACCGTCACCGGTTCTAATTTCCTTATCGAAGGTGCTCGCGGCAAGATGCTGGTGGATTGCGGCATAGAGCAGGGAAGGGATTTCGTCGAGAAAGAGATGTACGCGCCATTTCCGTATGATGTTCCGAGCCTGGACGCGCTCGTCATAACGCACGCGCATCTGGACCATATCGGCCGTGCTCCGAAGCTCATGCGCGAAGGCTTCAAGGGAAAGGTCTATGTGACCCCGCCGACCCGCGATCTCATGGATATCATGCTTCGCGACAGTGCCCGCATACTGGCCGAGAACGCGCGTAGTCATGGGATACCTGCGATGTATGACGATAGGGATATAGACGCGCTCATGAGCCGTATAGAGACCGTGGAGTACCACAAGGAATGGATAGCGGCACCGGGGCTTTCCTGCATTATGCGTAATACTGGCCACATTCTTGGTTCCGGCAGCGTTCGCATTACGGATGAGGACGGCACGGGCCTTGCGCTCACGGGAGACATCGGCGCAACGCCGAATGTATATCTGCGCGATGCCGAAGCAATCGACGACGCAGACGTGATGGTTATGGAAAGCGTGTATGGCGATAGGAAGAATACGGAGAAAGGAGATCGAGTTCCGGAGTTACGTGACGCGTTGAAGCGCGCCTTGGCGCGCGGCGGAACGATTCTCATTCCGGCATTCTCGCTTGAACGCACGCAGCTTATGCTCTATGAGTTTTCTAACCTGATGGATGCCGGAGAGATCCCTCGGATTCCGGTATACCTTGATTCGCCGCTCGCGATAAAGGCAACGGAAGTGTATGAGAAATATGCAGAGAACTATTTCCGTCCTGAAGCCGTTGAGGAGCTGCATCACGAGAAGAGTCTTTTCAAGTTCCCGTTCCTGAAAGAGACCACATCACGCGAAGCATCGATGGCGATATGGCAGGATCATGGTCCGAAGATAATCATGGCGGGCGCAGGTATGAGCCATGGCGGCCGCATCGGCCGCCATGAGCAGAAGTATCTTCCTGATCCCACCACGACCCTCATGATCGTGGGCTATCAGGCCCCTGGGAGCCCAGGACGCCTGCTTCAGGACGGAGTGAAGCATGTACGTATCGATAAGAAAGATGTGCACGTACGCGCCACGATAGAGTCCTTCAGCGGCTGGTCTGCGCATGCAGATCGTGACGGTCTTCTAGATTTCGCACATATGGCGCAACCACGTGCGAAGACGATTTTCACGGCGCTCGGCGAGCCGTCCTCGGCTCGCTTCCTCGCGCAGCGCATTCACGAATACCTCGGTGTTACCGCAATCGTCCCTGAAAAGAATCAGAAGTGGGAAATAACGAAAGTAGGTGCGAAGAGACTGTCTTGACGAGCTGGTCGAGGTTTTGGTACCATATCTCTACAACGACTTCGGTCCCGGTCCATCCGAAAGGGTGAGATTAGTAAAAGCGGTCATTGATCAACAAAGATCAATGACCGCTTTTCGTATTCTTTGGTGTTCTTCTTTAGAAATAATTCCCATCCTCTTTAGCAGACGTTTTGCATCGAGAGGTCGCATTTGAGATGTAATAGCTGACTCACTCGACCCATCTTCTAAAATAATGGGCATATAGTAAGGATTATTTTCTTTAATCTTTTCTGAAAGAGGTATTGCCCAAAACAGTTCTGTATTGAATTTTTTATACACAAGAACCGGTCTTCTAAAAGAACGACCTTTTCCGTTTTGCTCAGAGCCCACATTTTCTCCAAGTGCTAACCACCAGATCTCCCGCTCCTTAAAGAACGGCCTTTCTTTTCGAGAATCGATCTGAATCTTTCTCTTATTCCATTTAGTAAGATTCTTTTCCATTCACGTAAACCCTAACAAAACAGAGGTCTAAGAATCTTAAAGAGAAAGTAAAATTTTCCTGAATTTAGTTTTGATATACTTTACATATATGACCATTGAACACAGCAAGGTAACGTCCGCGTTCGAACTGGACGGAATGAAGGTTACGAAGAATCTGGGAATTGTGCGCGGTATCGTCGTGCGTTCACGTTCTGTCGTGGGAACTATCGGTGCAGGGTTGCAGAGTCTCTTTGGTGGAAACATCACGCTGTATGAGGAACTCTGCGAGAAAGCGCGCGAACAGGCCTTCGAGCGTATGCTCGATCATGGCGCAGCGCTCGGTGCTAATGCGATTATCGGCATGCGCTATGACGCTACCGAAGTAATGCAGGGAATTACGGAAGTGCTCGCCTACGGTACGGCAGTGGTCGTTGAGTAGGGAAGAAGAGGTGTGCGAGATAAAAGAAAAGGCCCCGCAAAGCGGGGCCTTTTCTTTTTCGTATGTGGCTTACGCCATCACCTTCGTCGCGATGCGCGTGAACGCTTCAGGATCCATCTGTGCGATCTCAGAGAGCACTTTGCGGTCGAGACCGATCTGCTTCTTCGTGAGCGCGTCGATGAACGTGCTGTATGACTTGAAGCCGTTCTCGCGGATAGCGGCATTCAGGCGGACGATCCAAAGCTGACGGAAGTCCGTCTTCTTGTCGCGACGGTGGTTGAACGCATTCTTTCCGGCATGCACGAGCGACTCCTTCGCGAGGCGGACCTTGGTGCTGCGGCCATGGCGATAGCCCTTGGCGCGCTTCAATATGTTGCGTCGGCGCTTCGCTGACGTGACTCCTCCTTTTACTCGTGACATACGGAAATGATTATTAAATTACTTACTTAACTTTGCCCGAAAGGAACTGGCGACGAATGTGATTCGTAACCGTAAGGGAAATCGGGTGCTTCTTCACGCCCTTCGTGCGGCCGCCTTCCTTCGCATTGAAATGGTCCTGACCAGCCTTACGCGCTACGAGCTTGCCGTTCTTGGTTACGCGTATGCGCTTGGTGTATGACTTGTTAGTTTTCATGGTGGTTACTTAGGTTCAGGAACGATTGCTTCTTCGGGCCGCTTGGGGGCTGCTGCGCCTGGAACGGCTTTCGGATCACGTTCGACGATGCCTGCGAAGCCTTTCGGCGCGCGGGCTACCGGCTCAGCGATACGATAGGGGTAGGGAATCAGGTTGAGGAACTTCTCAAGACGTGTCTTGAGGAATACCTCATCCATTCCCTTGTAGCGACCCTTGAGGAACAGCTCGGCGCGGACGCGATGACCATCAGCGAGCCATTCGGCTGCTTTCTTGGCTTTGAGAGCCATATCATGGTCTCCGGTGCCCACTTTTATCTGTACTTCCTTGGTTTCAGAGACTTTCGCCTTGGAACGAGCTGCACTCTCTTTCTTGCTACGCTCGTACTCGAATTTACCATAATCCATGATTTTCGCAACCGGCGGGACCGCATTCGGCGAGATTTCGATGAGATCCAGATTCAGCTCCTGAGCAGCCTTGAATGCGGCGTCAAAGCTCAAAACACCCAGGTTTTCACCCTGGGCTCCGACGACGCGCAGTTCCTTCGCCGTTATCTCACGATTAATACGTACTCGTTCGGTAGCCAATGTAGGGTCATAATAGCACGAAAAACAAGTAGCTACAAGGGTTTATTCCGGCGAAAGTGGTAGTATGAAGGCATATGGCGGCATTCAAGGGCACGAAAGTAGCATTATTCTTCCAAGGATCACTCATTGTCTATCTTCGAGACGATAAGCCGACCATTCCTTATCCGAATATGTGGGATTTTCCGGGAGGCGGCAGGGAAGATGAGGAGACACCGCTCGAGTGCATTACGCGGGAAATTGAGGAGGAATTCTCGCTCAAGCTCACCCCCGAGATGTTCACGTGGCAGAAGGCCTTTCCGGCTATGAATGATCCGGAGCATGAATCCTACTTCTTCGTGGCACGCATCGGGAAGGATCTCTTCAGTACTATCAAGTTCGGTTCGGAAGGCCAGCACTGGCAGATGATGAGCGTTCGGGATTTTATGGAGCATCCGCAGGGCATTCCTCCACTGAAGATGTGGTTGCAGGATTATCTGGATACGAATGTCGGATAAGAAAAAGATTTACGGAGTGCTGATCGGGGTCGTGCTGGTTGCTGCTGCAGGACTTCTTCTGTATCGGCTCGGTGCCGAACCGTTTCAGGATTACGACGAAGCGACCTATGCAGAAGTGACGGCCGAAAGCATGGCGCATGGAAACTTTCTCTCGTTTACGTTTCTTAATAATCACTATTTTAAGAAGCCGCCACTATTGTTCTGGCTGTTGAGTGCGAGCAAGGATCTGGTGCCGAATGAAGAACTTGCATTACGGTTGCCAGGGGCCCTTTCAGCATTGGCGCTTATCGCGCTCGTGATGCTGGTGTGTTTCGAGGCAGGCGGAGGCGCAGCCTCCGCCGTGCTTGCCGGCGCGATCCTTAGCACGACCAGTGCGTTCATAGAACCCGCACGCCAAGTGCGTTTCGATTTACTGGTTTCTTTCTTCGTCGTCGCGGTGCTGTATGCAGGCATGCGCGCAAAGCGTGATGCGCGCTGGTACGTTGCTGCAGGCGCTTTGTTCGGCTTGGCGATACTCGCCAAGGGAGTGATAGCTATCTTCGCCGTTATAGCAGTCGGCAGCTATATCCTGCTCAGTACGCCAGGCGCGCTGCGAGAACGATTCTCTTTTTTACGTAACGGTTATTTCTGGGGAGGGGTAGTCGCTCTGTTACTTATCACGGTGCCGTGGCACGCCTACGAAACCTATCGGTTCGGCGAGGAATTCTGGGACAGCTATCTTGGAAACGAAGTCATAAGCCGCTTGCAGATGAATCTGTTCGCCGGAACGAATGCACCATCGAATCTTGGCTATCTCTGGTATCTTTTCTCTTTCGCTGCGCCATGGGCCGAGTTGCTCCTCGGAATGCTGCTTGCGCTGCCATTCTTATATAAGCGCATTAATATACACATACGCTCGACGCTGTACGCGTCCATCATTACTATTCTTTCGCTTGTCGTTGTTCTGGCGCTATCGCAGACGAAGGCGGTCAGCTACCTTATTCCGCTCTATCCGTTCATAGCGATCGCGCTTGCGCTCGGTATCGTTGAATTCTGTCGAAAGTCTCGTTCAAGTGTTCGGTTCGATATTGTTTGTGCGCTAGTTTTCCTTGCACTATTCGGATTCGGTCTCACCCTATATAACGCCTTTCATATCAATCCGTATTATTCATTGCAGGAAACGCTCGCGACAGAAGAAAAAGCAGTGGGCCTCATTATTCATTCAACCAACCCATCGCCTGCGGTATATGAATATCAGTACGATAGTATTGGCAGCATCCAATTCTATGGAGAACTTCCGTTCACTGCGAATCCCTATGTATTGCTGCTAAGCAATACGAGCGAACCCGTTCCGGGTTCGCTCGTCGTTACGACGGCCGCATCCGCAACGCTTACGCAGCAATTTCCGCACCATCACTTCACGCCTGAATATATCGGGACTTCTGTGTCACTCTTTCGTATCGATCGTTGACGAGCAAGTTTCGCTTCGAACATAAGATTACGTACATAAATAACGAGCGAAAGAACCTGCGCGCTGGTGAAGACGATGTCACGGATGTGAATCGAATACACGAGGATGATAAGCGAACCGATGATGGAGAGATACCAGAACATAAGGGGCACCACGACGCGCTCTTCTTTTTCGCTCGCGATCCACTGCACGATGAAGCGCATGAAGAAAATGAACTGGCCAAGGAAACCAATTATGACCCACGGATTGAGAAGAGTAGAGAGCTCGTATGCCATGTTGCTGCTAGGTTGCGGCTAGTATAGCATCAGCGTATGAACGCTGAGATTTCAGTCGTCGTGCCCGTCTTCAATGAGCAGGAATCTATTGCTGCGCTCCACAGCGAGCTGGTTGAGGTGCTTGCTGCTATCGGCGAGCAGTATGAAATTATCTACGTAAATGATGCAAGTACGGACAGCACGCTACATATTATTCGTACGCTTTCCGGTGCGACGGTTATCGATCTTGCACGTCGCTATGGGCAGGCAACGGCGCTCGATGCAGGATTTAAATTAGCAGCAGGCGAGATTATCATCTCGCTCGATGGTGACGGGCAGAATGATCCGCATGACATTCCGAAACTCCTGAAAGAACTAAATGCAAAAGAATTTGATGTCGTGGCCGGTTGGCGCGTGCATCGTAGCGATACGAGAGGAATCAAGATAATTACTCGAGCCGCACGCTTCCTGCGCAAGCTTTTTATTGATGATGAGATTCATGACTCTGGCTGTACCTTGCGTGTCTATCGACGTGCCGCTATCGAGAGTCTCGATCTTCAGGGTGAAATGCATCGCTACATTCTTGCGCTCCTGCGTTGGAAAGGATTCCGCATAGGCGAATTAGCAGTGAATGATCGTCCGCGAACCGGCGGCACAAGCAAGTATGGATACGGCAAAGCATTGCGCGGCTTCATCGATCTTATCTATATCTGGTTCTTCTATAAGTTCTCGCAGCGCCCGCTGCACCTGTTCGGCTATTTAGGGCTCACTTCGTTCGCCCTTGCCTTCGTTTCCCTCTGTTTCACTCTTCATGACAAGCTCGCACTCCATTTGCACGTAAATCGTGACAGCTGGTTCTTCCTTACATTCTTCTTCCTGCTCATGGCGATTATGCTATTCAGCTTCGGCATCGTCATAGACCTGCTCATCCGCAATTACTACAACGGATCTTCATACGAGAAGCGCTACTATGTGCGCGAGGTGCGTCGCAACGAGGCCGTATAATTTAGTAATGAAAGAGCAGATACTCCGTCTATACCCCTATGAATAAGAACCAAATCGTCATTACGCTCGTGATAGTGCTATTCGTGGCGCTCGCAGGCGCAGCATTCGCCTATCAGAAGGGAACTTCGCAGACGCCGGTGATCGTTGCTCCTGTGGCAACCAGCACGGTTTCGAATACTCCAGTTCCAAGTAATCCGTCGCAGCCGGCGCCTAAGCCTACGCCCGCACCGGCTCCAACGCCCAAGCCCCAGGCAGGTCTCTTGATTTCCTCGATAAGCCCATCCTCTGGTCCTTCTGGAACGGTCGTGACGCTTCACGGCAACGGTTTTAATTCGACGAGCCAGGTAGCTCTTGGGAATGGCGGATTCCATCCTTCCAGCGTGAACGCTGCAGGCACTATGATTACCTTCACGATGCCGGATAGCCTCGGCGCGTATTGTCGTGCCGGCCAGGCATGTCCGATGTATCTCATGCTGCTTAAGCCAGGCGTATACGACCTTATGGTTAAGAATGACAATGGTGGAATCAGTAACTCAGTGAAGTTCACCCTCACAGGCGCCACTGCTGCTCTCTAGGAATTAGGTTAATTCATTCCTCATGGTTCGTCCGCTACGATAGCGACGATTACCATCAACCGAAATTCCTTATGCCCCCAAACAATCAGAATGGCTCGAACAATAGTGCGACCGGCTGGATCATTGCCGTCGTAGTGGTTATCGTCCTTATCCTGCTCTTCCTCTTCGTCGTGCCGCACACAAGCACGACCATTCCCGCAAATACGACGACTACCGGAACGACAGGAACGAACAACTCGCTTACGCCTCCTTCGACCGTCATCAACAACACGACGATTAACGCGAGTACCACCAATAGCACGACGACTGCTCAGTAAAATAGATTTGGCAAGAAGAAAAGCCCGCTCCAAAGGAGCGGGCTTTTCTTCTTTTTAAATTTCAATTTTTCTTTAGAATTTCTTTAAAAGTATTTGATGCTAATTATGTAAAATGATTCAGCTTATGACTGAATATAAGAAAGTTGCTAAACTAAGCTTAGTTGACGCTGCATATGTTGCTGGCTTAATTGACGGCGAAGGAACAATAACTCTTACAAGAAGACAAAAGAACAAGGAGCGTTGCGTTGCCATTACTATCGCAAATACAGAACTAGATCTTCTTGAATTTCCTCTCGCTATTATCAAGGCAGGAATAATTACTTCTAAGAAAACCTTTAAACCAAATCACTCTGCTTCATATGTATATCAAATATCAGGAAGACAAGCTTTAGATCTTTTGGAACAGATAACACCATTTCTAAAATCTTATAAAAAGAATCGAGCTCAATTTTTGCTAAAGGACTATATTCGACTTACGCCGCGTAACGGTCGCTATACAGCGGACCAGCTTCAAGAAAGAAAAGCGTTTGTGGAAGAGTTCTTTACAATTACAGCAAATGGAAACAGCCCGCATGTGCGGGCTGTTTCCTAGATTGTGGAGGTGCGGGAAATCGAATCCCGGTCCGAATCCGGCCTTGAAAGCGAGTCTACGACGCGTAGCTGCTGTTGAAGTTTCAGCAGGAATGTAAAAACGTCAGCGAAACCATTCCTGCCTGAGTCCTAAGTCTTAATAATCAAGCTGGACCAGCCGGACTATCGATCTCTTAGAGAATTACGCCCATACACTCAGCTAAGAGAACCTGAATGTGTGAACGTCGCTAGGCGAACGTGCGGTTAGGCAGTCGCGTAGGCGAACGCAAAGTCGTTCTTCGTGAAAAACGGAGAGACGAGGCTCTTTGCGCTTGCAACGGTTTTGTTTGCAAGTATTTTTGATTGCGAGATTTAGGTGGTCTGCAATCATCCACCGCGTCGCACGTCTCTCAAGGTACAGACCGTCAAAGCCGGTCACCCCCAGTGCGGACACTATCAGGAGATGGTGTCCGGACTGCGAGCGGCCCGCATGCGCACTACTTCTTGCCGCGCATCGCTTGCTGGATCTCGCGCTCGTCGTCTTTGCGCTTGAGGTCCTGACGCTTGTCCGCTTTGTTCTTTCCGCGGACGATCGCGATGCGCACCTTGATGTATCGACCAGCATTATACACTTCAAAAGGCACTACTGTCAACCCTTTCTTCGATTCAGCATCGCCGATCTCTGCGATCTCATCTTTCTTGAGAAGCAGACGTCGCGTCGCGTCCGGCTGATAGCCTTCAGGCGTGTTGGCGACCTGATACGGAGAGATACTCATCCCAACCAGGAACGCTTCGCCACCGCGTACGAGCACGCGAGCACCTTCAAGAGACCCCTGTTTCTTACGCAGGGATTTCGTTTCAGCGCCACTCAGCTCGATACCGGCCTGAAAGGGCTTGAGTATCTCGAAGCGCAGATGTGCTTTCTTGTTTTCGACTAAGTTCATGAAGAAATGGTCGCCATATCGCACGGCGTTCCACTATTGTATAGTGTGCTAGATATGGCACCTAACAGCAACACCACGCCTCCGGAAGGGGGAAAGAAGAAACAGATAAAGAAGAGTTCAGGCACTGCGCCTGAAGACGGAAAGAAGAAGCTGCCAGGATCTGGCATGCCCGGCGGATCAGGCTTCCTTATGAATCTCGGAATGACGATCATCATCTTCCTGCTCCTTATTAGCGGGTATTCAGCTATTACTGGCCTCACGAAGCAGAAGGTACAGGTGCCTCTTTCCCAGGTTGCCGCGGACGTGAAATCTGGAGCCGTGAAGGAAATCGATGTGAACGGAAACGATCTCGATCTCACGTATGCAGACGGCACGCACAAGACAGCGATGAAGGATCCGGATACGGGTCTTCCTGAAACGCTTGCGACCTATGGCGCTACGCCAGATCAGCTTTCTGCGGTTGCTATAAAGATCCAGAATGAATCTGGCTTCAAGTTCTGGTTCCTTACGTTCGCACCGATCATCTTCCCCGTAATACTCCTCGGCATTCTGTTCCTGTTCTTGGTTCGTCAGGTAAGGGGCGCTGGCATGCAGGCATTCACGTTCGGTCAGTCGAAGGCGCGCATGACTGATCCTGCGGATCAGTCGCAGCGCGTTACGTTCGCGGACGTCGCCGGCGCGAAGGAAGCGAAGGAAGAATTAATGGAGATAGTGGATTTCTTGAAGAATCCTAAGAAATTCCTGGATATAGGTGCGCGTATTCCTAAGGGCATCCTGCTTATGGGTGCTCCCGGTACCGGAAAGACGCTGCTCGCGCGCGCAGTCGCCGGCGAAGCCGGCGTGCCATTCTTCTCGATTTCCGGTTCGGAATTCGTTGAGATGTTCGTGGGTGTCGGCGCGTCGCGTGTGCGTGATCTCTTCCAGATCGCTAAGAAAGCAGCACCTTCGATCATCTTCGTCGATGAGATCGATGCGGTTGGTCGCGTGCGCGGTTCAGGTGTCGGTGGCGGAAACGATGAACGCGAACAGACGCTCAATCAGATCCTCGTGGAAATGGACGGCTTCGATCCTACTGAAAAGGTTATCGTCATGGCGGCAACGAACCGTCCGGACGTTCTCGACCCTGCACTGATGCGCCCAGGCCGTTTCGATCGTCGTGTAACGATCGATCTTCCTGACCGAAAGGATCGCCTCGAGATTCTTGCCGTGCATTCACGCACGAAGCCATTCGGTCCTGATGTGAATCTTGAAGTGATCGCAGAACGCACGCCAGGATTCTCGGGTGCAGAACTCTACTCGCTCATGAACGAAGGCGCGATCCTTGCCGCGCGTGAGAATCGCACGGAAGTGACGCAGTACGATCTCATCCGCTCAATCGAGAAAGTCATGCTCGGCCCTGAACGCAAGAGCCACCTTATGAATAAGGAAGAGAAGAAGCTCACGGCATATCACGAGGCGGGTCATGCGCTCGTTACCTCCGTCCTTGAATTCGCTGATCCGGTGCACAAGATATCGATCATCAGTCGCGGACGTGCAGGCGGCTACACGCTCAAGCTTCCGTTCGAAGATCACAAGATGCAGAGCCGCAAGGAATTCCTTGATGACATCGCGGGTACGCTCGGCGGCTTCGCGGCTGAAGAGCTTATCTACGGCGACGTTACCACCGGCCCATCAAACGATCTTGCCGTGGTTACGGCGCTCGCACGCGATATGGTCTCACGCTATGGCATGAGCGACGTTATCGGTCCGGTTGCGTTCGCCACGGATCATTCGTATCGCAACGAAACGTATTCGCAGGACATCGCTGCGAAGATCGATGCGGAAGTTTCGCGCATGATGGAAGAAGGGAAGAATCGCGCACGTCAGGTGCTTATGGATCATCGTGGCGCACTTGATGCTATCGCATTGAAGCTCGTTGAAGTCGAGACGCTTGAACGCGAAGAATTCGAGAAGATACTCATTGCTAACGGAATCACGCCGAAGAGCAAGAAGGAGGAGGACGTGCTGAAGGTGTAAGAGATACGAGCATAAAAAGAAAGACGGCGGCCTCGGAGAGGTCGCCGCTTTTTCGTATAGAACGAAGTCCTATCGAAGGTCTTCGGGTTTCGTCGGTGCGGTTGAGACGCTACCGAGATAGGTGATCGCCAGCAGCACGACTCCCAGGAGTAGAATCACTCCTGTAAACGTCATGACGCTGGCAGCTTCGGGATAATGCGGCATGGCGTGCCCGCCGCCGAATATGAGCCCGAAGCCTGCTATGAATAGCAGAAGCACGGTCCATTTACGCTTAGTCATCAATAGCATCCCTCTGTTTCAATCCTTTCTGACCATATAAGAAAGGACGGACATGCGCAAGAAATGGAAAGCGTGTAAAGTATCTGAGACGCATGCGTAGCTCAGTTGGTTAGAGCTCGGAGCTTATACCTCCGCGGTCCCTGGTTCGAGTCCAGGCGCATGCACTATTTAGGGAATATATCGGTGAGCTGATTCGAGTTGTAGAAATCCAGTGCAAGACCGCCGAAACTGAAGGTTTGATTGCCTGCGGTAATCTCTGCACCGCCAACCTGCGGACTCGCATTTGGCATCGAATGCTGGAAACCGATATTGTAGAGCGTCGAGAGCACTGCGATATTGCTATCGATGGGGAAGCCGGCGTTTCGCCACTGCGCTTCGATTTCTTTTATATAGAGGCCTGCATACACATAGCTCCAGTAATGGTTGTGCTGGTCAGTCATGCGCGTGAAGCGTGCCGTGGTGATATCAGTCGTCGTCGCAGGAAAGTCGAGCAGATGCGCGTACTGGTCGCCAGGATAGTACGGAGATGTCGGATCCTTCAGATTATTTTCAACCTGTATGGCTGTCGCTTCCTTCATGCCCATGACACCCCAGCTGAACTGCGTTTGCGAGCCGAGAATCTTAAGCGGCAGGAAGAACTGTTTGTAGAGTTCGCGTTCAGTGAAGAAAAGGCGCAGCTGTTCGGCAACGAGATTCGCGGCAATTAAACGCGCAGGTACGCCGGAGGCACTCGCTGCTGTAGTAAGTGCTGTTTGATCTTTCGTGAGTGCTGCAGCGATGACGCCCCACTCTTCGGTCTGCTGCCATGGAAGATTCGAATCGTTGGAGACAGCCTGAGAAGCTGCGGGGCCAAGAAATGATTCACGCTGGAGGTCTACGACGCCTTTTTCATTCGTCAGGCCGAACTTCACGGCGAAGTAGCCGGCAACCAGAAAAATGCCGATCGCTGCGAAGATATAAATGACGATATTGAGTCCAATCTTAAGGTGCTTTTTCTCCATAGGTGCACGTACTGTATCGTGCGGAACGTGGGAAGTAAATGAAAGGCACTATGTTATTCCATGTGGAGGCGTTCGTCGGAGCGGAGCGCGATAGCTTTGAGGGTGGGGTACTTGGTGAGCTCAGGGTCTTCCTTGATGAGGCGCGCAGCTTCGCTGCGCGCAGCCTCCACCAGCCGCATATTCTTTATCGCTTCCATAGCGATATCCGAGATACCCCATTGGCGACCGCCGACGAGTTCACCTGCGCCGCGCAGCGCGAGGTCGTATTCAGCGAGCTCGAAACCGTCTTTCGCCGTCATGAGTGCTTTCAGGCGATCCTTTGTTGCGGGGCCGTATGATTCCGGCAGTGCGAAACAATACGCCTGATTATTCGAACGGATGACACGCCCGCGCAGCTGATGCAGCTGCGCCAGTCCGAATCGCTCGGCACCTTCGATAAGTATCACCGTTGCATTCGGCACGTTCACGCCGACCTCAACCACAGAGGTTGCGACAAGGATATCAACTTCACCGTTACTGAATCGTTTCATCACGTCCTCTTTATCTTTCGGCGTCATCTTGCTATGCAGGATATCGATAATGGCGTCTGGAAATACATGCAGCTTGAGCCGCTCAGCTTCTGCCTTTACGCTCTTCGCTTGTACCGCCAGTTCTTTCGTAGGGTCGGGTTCGTCGATGCGCGGACAAATCACGTAGCCCTGGCGGCCCTTGTCCATTTCCTCTTTCAATCGCGCATATGCGAGTTGTCGTTTCTCAGGATCGAGTACTTCGGTGATGATGGGTTTACGGCCTACAGGCATTTCATCCAGCAGCGAAACGTCGAGGTCTCCGTATATGGTGAGCGCGAGCGTGCGAGGAATCGGTGTGGCGGTCATGGAAAGAAGATGGGGAGAGATATCGCCTTTGCGCGTGAGCTTCTGGCGATGCGCTTTGCCGAAGCGATGCTGCTCGTCGATAATCGCGTATGCGAGGTTCTGGAATTCAAGTGATTTGTACACGAGCGCATGCGTACCAATGACGATAGGTATCTCGCCATTCGCTACCCACTTCGTGAATTGCGCACGCGATACTTTCGCAGACTCTTCGCCACGAATCTTGGAAGGGAATTTTCGGCACTCGCTGCCGGTCATAAGACCGATAGGAATGGGATGATCTTTGAAATAGGAAACGAAGGTAGAGAAATGCTGCTTCGCGAGGATTTCGGTAGGACACATGTAGGCAACCTGCAGCGTGCCGGATTTTCGACCAGGCGGGTAGGAGGTGGCCACCATATAGGCCGTTGCAGCAGCAACGGCCGTTTTTCCTGAACCCACATCGCCTTCAAGCAAACGGCGCATCGGATGAGACTGCTCGAAGTCATCAATAATGCTGTTTATAGAGCGGCGCTGCGCGCCGGTTGGCGGAAAGGGAAACGACTCGACGAATGCATCCAGGGACTTCCTATCAACCTGCACTTGCAGTGCTTTCTCCTCAAGAGTCTGTGCGCGCTCGCGCTGCATAGCGAGCTGTATCGCGAACACTTCTTCGAAGGCGAAACGCTTTCGCGCTGCTTCGCTGTCTCCTTTTTTCATCGGTGCGTGTACCCATACCAACGCCGTCGCTAAGCTCGGTAAGTTATAGCGCTCAAGGATATCTGCAGGTATCGGATCTTGAATCGCTTCATGCACATGCGCTTCGAACAGTTTCTTCTCTGCATGCAGGAACCACAAGCTCGAAACGCCGCGGCTTTCCGGATAAATCGCATAGAGCGCGTCCTCGATGATGGGTGCGCCTTCTTCTTTCTTGAAAAGCGTATCATGCACGTCTTCCGGCGATACAGGCGACTTGTCGATTTCCGGATTCGCGAGATACATCTTCGCTGCGGTGCCGGCGATACGCCCGGTCGCTTTCACCACCATGCCGTCTGCGACCATCTTCGCCATGTACGGCTGCGAGAACCACATCAGCTTGATGCGTCCGCTCGCGTCTTCAAGCCATGCCTCGGCCATCGGTCGCTTACTCTTCCATGATTTCTTCGCTTCGGGCTTACGTATAGTGCCGTATAGCGTAACTTCGGTGCCAGGCGTTACAGCGGCAACGGTACCAGTCGGTCCTGCAGCCTCATAGCGCGCAGGGAAGTGGTATAGCAAATCACGTATCGTGCGGATACCGAGGCGCGTCAGCGCCGATTTCTGGTCGGTACGAAGGCGTGTGAAGTGCTGCGTGACGAGGTCGGTCGGCTTCATACAGTCATTATACCGTTTTAAGATATACTGCACTTCTATGGACCCAAAGGCTAAAAAAATTGTTGCTGAATACAAGAAAGCAGGTGCACGCATCGAGACGAAAAGCCGTGTGAAGCTCAAAACGAAGGAGGATATTGCATTGTGGTATACGCCAGGAGTGGGTGCGGCCTCGAATCACTTGGCCGCGCATCCGGAGGATGCGCGCCTGATGAGCGTGAAGCGTAATTCAATTGCAGTTATCTCTGACGGCTCTGCAGTTCTCGGACTCGGTAACATCGGCCCGTATGGTGCGCTTCCGGTTATGGAAGGGAAGGCGCTTATTTTCCGCGAGATGGCGGGCGTCGACGCGTGGCCTATCGTGCTTGATACGCAGGATCCTGATCGTATCGTTGAAACGGTCCTCGCTATTGCGCCTTCGTTCGGTGGCATCAACCTTGAGGACATCAAAGCGCCGCAGTGTTTCCAGATTGAGAAGCTTCTTATTGAGAAGCTGAATATTCCCGTTATGCATGATGACCAGCACGGCACGGCAATCATCGTACTTGCGGCACTTATCAATGCCACGAAAGTGGTGGGGAAGACTATGAAGAAATTGCGCGTGGTGATAAGCGGTGCCGGTGCAGCCGGCACCGCAACTGCGAAGCTGCTACGCGCAGCAGGCATTTCAGATATTATCGTCCTCGATCGCGGCGGCGCGCTGTACGCAGGCCGTGAAGATATGAATATAGATAAGCAGGAGCTCGCTGTCATTACGAATCCACGCAGCGAAGTAGGAGACCTCATGCATGTGCTTGAAGGCGCTGATGTATTCATCGGACTTTCTGGCCCTGGCCTCCTTACGGCAGAACATATCGGACGTATGGCACCGGATTCTATTATCTTTGCGCTTTCAAACCCTGTCCCTGAAATTATGCCGGATGAAGCCAAGAAAGGCGGAGCTGCCGTAATCGGCACTGGCCGTTCAGATTTCCCGAATCAGATAAATAATGCGCTCGTGTTCCCAGGGATATTCCGTGGCGCACTTGATAAAGGCGTGACGAAGATTACGGAAGAAACGAAGCTGCGCGCCGCAAAAGCACTCGCTGCGCTCGTGCTCAAACCAACTGCTAATAAGATCATTCCCGACATCTTCGACAAGCGCGTCGTTCCTGCCGTCGCGAAAGCAGTTCGATAGTCCGCTATACTGTGCGTATATGAAGACCGCAGGAAGAATTTACAATTTCCTTGTCTGTATTCCAGACCACTTATACCCGTTCAGTGAGATTATTGATGGAGAGACTGTCCGCTGGAAGCGGGCGTATGATCAGGCTCTTGCGCGCATGAATAATATCGGTGGGTTCGGACACTATGGTGCCCGGCTCATCGCATACCGAAGCCTTTTCCATGTACTCGGCTCGTTGCTGTTCATACTCTTCGCGACGCTCGTCTCACAGGATCTTTTCGGAAGTCAGATTGCAATCTATGTACTGTTCGGCATGGCAGCGTTCGCGCTCGTGTATCAGGAATTCTTCCTGCAGCCGCGCACCTTCGGTCAGATGCGCTTGCATGGCCTTGTCGACGTCCTTTCCTGGATCGTCCCGTTCATCATCTATCTGTACCTGATACTCCGTTAGTCACGTTGTACCGCCAGGCGGACGCGCTCGAATACGCTTATGAACCAGGCGCGATCTTTCGTGCTTCCGATTTCCTGCGCGACGTTCTGCAACGGTACCCATTTTGCTGCTTCAATTTCCATCGTTGGCGAGAGAGTAGTGCTTGATGACGCAGAAAAGAGATACATATGTATCTCTTTCATTTCACTCAGGTCATCTCCACCTTCCTTGTCTAGACGATATCGCTTGTAGCTACCTAAATCATCGATATAGTCGAGGTCGCCAATTCCCGTCTCCTCAAGAATTTCCCGACGAGCTGCCTGCTCATCTGTTTCACCTGGTTCCACGTGACCTTTTGGAAAGAGCCATTGCGTTCCCCGACGGTTCTGTACCATCGCTATCGTTCCATGTTCGCCAAGCACTATGCCGCCCGCGCTGCGTGTCTCCTTAGGCATTTGTTGTCTGAGTTCGAGGAAAGAAGGCCAGCGCGAGCGCAGCGAGCGCTATCGAGACATCGCGGAACAATATCGAGAACTGCACCCAGTTGAAACCGACTATAGCGATGAGCATCAATGCTGCAATGACAGATGGAATACGGATCTTCCAGCCGGAAAGTATCCAGAGCGCGATGATTACTTCAATTATTTCGAAACCGTGCAGCATAAGATGCGCATCAATCGGAAGTGCCGTTATGAAGCGAGGGAAGTAACCGATCCATGCGTCTGGTTCTGAAAGACCATCGAATGGCGGATATAGGAATGAAAGCGCGATACTGATGCGCAAGAGCCATTCGCTAAGCGATACGGATTTGAAATTCATTTTACGAAGTTATCGTTACCGTCCCGCCGTCAGATGCCTGTATATGGTTGTGGAAGGTGAACGTGCCTATCTTGTTGAACGTAAAGCTGTAGACCGTACCTGGATCAACCGCCGTACATTCGTCAAAGCTGCCATTATTGTTCGTGCCATTCGTGCAGTGCTGCTGTTCCGTCGTACCATCATATGTGGTGTGCGTAGGATGATTACCTGCAGCGACCCACATTTTGTGCGAAGAATTGTTTACGAAGCGTACGGTCGTGCCGAGCTTTACGGTGAAGGTAGCAGGTGAGAAGCCTTTATCGGTATACGTTACGACGGTAGGGGTGGCACCGGTTGAAGAAGCGTTCGTGCTAACAGCCGGAGTAGTGGGTGTTGCTTCCACAGGCATTGGGGCTGCCGCTGAATGGCTAGCGAACAGGAAGTATCCGCCGACTCCAAGAATGAGTACTACTATGACGGCGATAATGATGTTGGTATTGGACATACGTTTCAGATTAGCTAATGGATATATTCTACAGGGCGTGTCTTTACGTTCGTTTCAGTGGTCATATGAACAGTATATCCTCTAGAAGTGAGAGGAAGATTAAGACTGCTACTGATTATTTATTGCAGCACGGGTAATCGAACCGAAATACCCTGTTGCAGGCGAAATGTTATGTGCTTTCTGGAATCGCGCGAGTGCCGTCTGCGTTGCCGGACCAAATGTTGTCGTCTCTTTGCCTGGTGAACCTGCACCCGATGCTGCAATGGCATATCCATGTACATTGAGCCACTGCTGAAGTGCACGTACATCTTCACCTGTTGAATCGATAGTGAGATCATGCATGAACGTAGCAGTTCCAGTAGCAGTTACCGCAGCTGACGGCAGAGATGATCCATTCCCCGCAATTGCTGCACGAGTAACCGCTCCGAAGTACCCAACAGCGGGAGAGATACCGCGTGCTTTCTGGAATCGCGCGAGTGCAGCCTGCGTGAGTGCTCCAAAATATCCGGTATTATTTCCTGCTGTCAGATAGCCTCCCTGTATCAGGAAATTCTGAAGGCTCGTAACATCGCTGCCGGTAGATTTCACATCAAGATTTCGTATGAACGGCGCCGACACCGAAACGCCAGAGCCGCCCTGCGATGAACCACCTGGCGGACTATATGCAGGGCCACTACCGCTGAAATGACCTGGGACGATAACAATAGGAGCAACAACAGACGGTGTTACTGTGGTTGTAAATGTCTGGTCGCTCGACGTACTCGTATTGCCTGAGGCATCCGCGGAAACGACACGGAAATGGTAGATCGTCGAAGCCGTAAGAGCAGAGAGGGAACTGAGGTGCGAGCTGACTAGCGTTGCTGATGTAGAGACGCTGCCGTATCCAGCAGTAACCCCATAATCAACTATTGATGTCGCAGCTTCATCGGTCGTCCAATGAATCGTTGCTGCCTGATCAGATGGATTGGCAGAGATGCTGCTGATTGCCGGAGGGGTAGTGTCTGGCGTTGTGTTATTAACCGTGACGTTCGTTACGGTGGTTGTGGCGTAGTTATTTGAAGTGTCGCGAGCAACCGCACTGAACGCGTGTATCCCGTTACTTAGCATCGTACTATCGAAGTTCACCGTGTATGGGAATACCGTATCTTCTGTCCCTATGAGTGTCGTGTCAGCATAAAATTTCACACCAGCAACCGCAATGTTGTCTGACGCGGTTGCTGCGAAAACTACACTGCTTCCTGATACGGTGCTGCCGTTTATAGGAGCGCTTATGGTGATAGCGGGTGGCGTTGTGTCGGGTGTTACTGCTGTCGTGAATATTTGATCGCTCGAAGTCGTAACGTTATTCGAAAGGTCCGCAGATGCGACTTGAAAATGATAAGTCGTATTTGCCGCTAATCCACTAAGGAGTAACGAGTGCGAAGTGACGAAGGTTGCAGACGTTGAAGCAGCGCCATACGAAATAGTCGTGCCGTAGGAAACGCTAGAGGAAGCTGCTTCATCAGTCGTCCAAGTTATGGTTGCCGTTGCCTGGCCAGGGGTGCCAGACGAAATCGCGGTGATAACCGGTGGCGTGGTATCTGGCACCGCTGCTGTCTTAAGCGTAAGGTCGGACGACGTCGCGGTGTTACTGAGAGCATCAGCAGACTGCACGCGGAAGTGGTAGGTCGTGTTCGCGGTAAGGCCGGTAATCGTTATGGAGTGTGATGTGGCGAGCGCTACAGACGTTGAAGCAGTGCCGTATAAAGCCGTCGTACCGATATCGATGCGTGAATTCGCGTTCTCATCGGTCGTCCACGTGATGGTCGCGCCAGTTTGAGATGTACTCGACGCAATATTCGTGAGTACCGGTGGGGTAACGTCTACGACGAGACCTCCATAATTTCCGCTTCCATACGTGCCGTTGCCATATGCGGTGTCCGCAAAACTAGTATGTGGAAAAGCAAACGATAAAACGAAGAAGCAAGCCGCAACGAGCGCAGGTGTGAAAACGCTATTTCGCTTATGCTTGCTTGCCACCATACGTACCAGCTCCGTATCCCGCGGAAGCAATCGGGGCGGCCTTCTTTGAAGCACCTGGAATGCGAGAGAGAATCATGATACCGATAAGAGAACCGAGTATGATAAGAAATTGCTTGCGCGTAATTTTTTTATCCATAAAGTTTTAACCTTTGTTTCCTAAAGAGTATACAACTCTCCCCAAGAGGATACTAATCTCAAATATAATCAGAGTAGGAACGAGGAACAGCGAAAGACTGAAAAGATCAGTCGTAGGAGTGAGTATTGAAAGAACGATGATTGCGGTTATGTAGGATACTGCTCGTTTTTTAGCCAGTATCTTCGGATCGAGTATGCGTGCGAAGGCCAAGATAACCACGACGCTGGGAATTTGGAAAATAAGCGCCATAAGCACCAACTCCATGAGTACGAAATTTATGTACTGTTCAGCGGTGAAAAAATTCACCACACCTGGAACATGTATCGAGAGGAGGAAATGAACGCTGAGCGGCAAGAGCAGCAGATACGTATATACGGTCGCAGCAACGGCGAGTACCGCAGATAATACTAGGAACCAAGCTATGAATGTTGTGCTCCGTTTTCCGAATGCGGGCGCAATGAAACGAAACAGACAGAATAAAATAATCGGCAATGCGAGCAAGAACCCGCCGAAGAAATCAATCTTAAATATGAAGAGGAGAGGGTCGAGTGGCGAAAGGAATACGAGTGTCTGTGTGCCTAGCGGTGCGAAGAGCAACTCAATAACCTGAACGTGGAAGAAATGGGTAGCGCATGCGCCAACGATGAAGGCGCCTAACGCAATGAAGAAATAGGTGCGAAGCTCTAAGAGATGCTCCCAGATGCTTCGCGCATCATCATTTTTTCTTTCCATCCTTCGTACCTTCCTCAGAAGAGGTGCTGTCCATTTTGGTACCTTCCTCAAAACCTTTCTTCAGGTCATGGAATGAACGGCCGATGCTATTAGCAAGACCAGGTAGTTTTTCTTTACCGAAGAATAAAAGAAGAACGAAAAGGATAAGGAGGAGTTCAGGAACGCCAAGGCCGAAGATGCTCATAAGATATTAGATTAAATTGACTCATCTATAGTATCTCCAGTCTTTATTGAAAATGCAATATAGAACGCCGTGCTAGAATTTCGACTATATGTGGATGCGCCCCGGAGTAATTGCAGCAGCCATGGCAGCGTTGCTGCCTGCTGCTGTTAAGAACGTTTTGAGTGTCTCTGGCGATAGTTGGACGGCAGGTAATGAAGCTAAGCAAAGCCGTCTCGGGCAAGGGGTCTTCACGGAAAGCGATCGTTGGGATTATCAGCTTGCTGCACTGCTAGGCATTCCTAATTACACCACCCCCGGCCAGACCGGTGTTAGCTCGGGCGTGATAAATGTTGGATATGGGGGCCAGAGCGCACAAACTATTTATACAAATCTTGATGCCATCATCACTGCAGATCCGACACGCATGCAGGATACATGGACGTACTTTGGCGGTCGTAATAATGTGGGTGCTGATACGCAGGTCACCGCTATCACTGCTCAGCAGACTAATTTCATAAATCGCATCACTCATGATCGAAAGATCATTCTTCCCCCTTCTATGGGTGGAGGCCTGGGTGGTACTCCTGACGACTGGGTTCGTCAGCATCGCGTACAAATATATGACTGGCGAAATTTTAGAAAATACACCTTCAATCACTTCCGTTACTGGTGGGGAATTAGTCCGCATGGCGGATATCCGGGTAATGGTGCGCCTGCTGTTGCGGTAATAGTTGGAAGCATTTCAGGTACCACACTAACGGTTGCAAGTGTCACGTCTGGCGCGCTTGCTATAAATCAAGCCTTATTTGGCACTGGAGTCACTGCAGGTACCGTTATTACGGCAGGATCAGGTACGACATGGACCGTAAACCTATTGCAGACTGTTGCTACCGGCACAACGATATCAACTACTCTGGATACGCGCGATGTTGGAAACCAGAGTATCCTCACTTCTTTATCTAAGAGCGCTGCGGTAGCGCAGGACCATCCGAACTATTGGTCCAGTCCTATTATTGCAGCTGCAATGAAGCCTCTTACCCTCGCTCTATGGAATCTGGATGTTTTTGTCCTCGAACAAAGTATTCCCGATGTTGCCTACGATATGGGTGCGGGCACGACAATAGAAGTGTATTTCAAGGGATACGTAACATCTTGCTCTATTGCCAGCGATGATCCGGTAAATCCTGGTTTCTTTACTATTGCAATGAAGCCGAGCAGTACGGATACGGCACTGCTCACTCGAACGTCTGTGTCAGCAGGGAGTATGATTTCGCCGTTGAATCTCCGTATAACGGCAAACGGTGTCGATACCGGCGGGAATGCCAAGACTCATACGAATGACGTACGAATTCTGCCGAGCGCAATAGGAGCAAGTTCGACGCTGCCTATCGGTGCAACGTTCCCGCGAGATACCGTTAATCCGATACAACGATGGCCACGAATGGAATCAGCAGTATCTCCTTTCACGAATGATTCAAAATTCACCATCGCGATCTGCTGGAAGCCAGGCGAAGATAATTCGAACATGAATATCTGGGTCAACTCCGGTATCGTTATCAATCGTGCGGTCGGCTCGACAAACAGACTAGCAGTTGTAATCAGAGATACTGCAGCAAGTAACAGGGTAAACTGGACGAGCGTCAGTACGAATTTCAATATTGCAGGCGGTGAGACTTGGATACTTCTTTCAGTCGACCTTGGTGCTGCTACGCCTGTGGCGAATATGTATTCGGTACGTGCTGGCTCAGTGGTGAATATCGCATCCGGCCTGACGCAGCCGACCGTGGGTACTGGATTGGTCGGACTGGGAACCAGTACGCCGTTTATGTTCAGTTCGACCGTAGGAGGAGCCTCATCTTTTAAGGGCTCTATAAAATCTGTCTGGGCTGCGCAGGGAGTCTATTTCGATTTCTCACAGACTTCCAACGTAGACCTTTTCGTTAATCACACGACCGGTGTTCCGACTGACCTTGGCTCTAATGGTTCAACAGGTACAGGCGTTACTCCGCAGGTCTATTTTCGGGGCACTCCGGGTGACTGGATTACTGGTAAGAATTTTGGTTCAGGCACAGACTGGACTCTGCAGGACAACTGGCTTTCAGGTGAAGCGCAGTCTTCGCAACCAACTTCATATTAATTTGATATAATTTACAGACATGGCAAATCTACCAACACCAGGCTCAGACAGTGGTACATGGGGTAATACGCTCAATACGTATCTTCTCATCGGACATGATGCGTCGGGGAATAATGTTGGCGGCCTGATCGTAGAGGCGACGAAGAGCGGATCGTATACGCTCACGACGGCAAACAACAGTCAGCGTATCGTGGCGACATCAGCGATAACCATTACCGTTCCGACGACCGGTACCCTTGGAAACGGTTTCGAATGCGAAATCGTAAATGATAGCGGCGGTAGCGTTATCATTGATGGACCTGGTGCTACGAATGTGACCATGGCAGACGGGGAAGTTGCCTGCTTCCTTGAGGTGAATGGCAAGCAGCGTGTGGTGAAGGGTTCAAGCACCATAATCTCGTAATCGAAGCTCGTTTATATGTATGAAAACAAGACCGCGTTCGCGGTCTTGTTTCTTAGCGGAGACGGAGGGATTCGAACCCTCGAAGGGTTTAACCCCTTACATCGTTAGCAGTGATGCGCCTTCGACCACTCGGCCACGTCTCCGTTCAGCTACTATATGTCACGTTGCGTATCTATTCAAATGTTTCGGATTGTGGGAGGAAATGACCCTAAAGTAGGCTTTCAAGTCCGCTTTGCTTTCTAGACGAACTCCATTACGACTAGAAAATCTTGGACACATCCCAAGTTCTTTAAAGAACGTATATACAGTCTTACGAAGAGGTTCCGATGCACTACTAAAATCAAGCTTCTTATACGTGTATCGTTTACCTTTGGAAATATATGAATGATCGAATACGCAGCCGTCTGTATCTACCAATCCGCGAATACACGCGATAAGAAATTTAGGATTTTCTTTAATCCAGCAAGGAATATCAATTTGTGAATGTGTTTTATTTCCTTTAGGTAGTCCTGCGCTATGCAAAAAACGAACTAGTTCAATTCTGGATATTACAAGATCATTTACAGACCGGGTAGGTCTTTTTTGAATATGCGGCTCGATAGCAAATAATTTTTGTATGAGATTACTTACGTATCTTGAGTATTCAAGGTCATTTGTGTGATGAAGACTTATCTTTACTTGATATTTGGATATGTTTCCATCGCCAATCATGATTCCTATGAATTCTGCGAGTTCAATGCTTTTTTCTGGTTGCTGTATGCGCTTAGTCCAGACCATACTTATGGGGAGTGAGCCAAGGCGACGGGTGCGATGCGTACGGCACCGGCGGCCTGAAGTGCTTGTATACAGGCGGAAAGAGCGGCTCCGGTGGTGGTAACATCGTCTACGACTATATATAAGGTATGCGGATCAGGCGTTCGGATCAGTGTGAAGGCACCTTCCAAATTAGCTCGGCGGCCTTGGCCGCCGAGCCCGGTTTGTGGCGGCGTGTCGCGAATGCGCTGCAGCAGGCCCGTATCGATTGTGGTGTTGGATTTTAATGTACGTAGCGCAGCTCTACATATGAGTTCGGCCTGGTTATAGCCGCGCTCGCGAAGACGCTTGCGCGAAAGTGGCACAGGAAGCAGTACACACGGCCGCTCGCCCATACTAGATCCAAGATAATCTGCAAGAATCCCACCGAGCGCTTCTTGTGCCTGGCGCGCATTATGAAACTTCGCTTCAGTAATAGCGGCCTGTACGAGCAAATTACGATAGGGGAGTAGTGAGGTGACCTGCGGGGTTGTGGACGCGATGCGTATGGGATGCACGAGCACGGCGAGCGCTTCATGGGAAACAGAGCGGGCGCGAAGCGCCCGTTGTTTCGGTGGAAACAATATATCAAGCATTGCCGTGAGTAATCGCATCTATTCATGCTATCCAGTTCCTTATCCACAGTCTTCATATAGCAGCTGCATAGCGTGAATAGATTTTCAGATTTTCACTATGCTAATTTCATTTTTTCTTGAAGTTGGAAAAGCGAGCAGATGATACAATGCCTGCATGACATTGTTCGGAAACTTATTCGGCGGCAGCAAGAAAAGCAAGAGCGTCATCGGTCTTGATATCGGTTCTTCTTCGTTGAAGGTGGTACAACTACGTCGTGACGGAGAGACAGCCGTACTTGAAACCTATGGAGAGCTTGCGCTCGGCCCCTATGCTGGCGGCGAAGCGGGGCAGGCAACGAACCTTCCTGCAGACAAGATCGCAGAGACACTGAAGGATCTTCTGCGTGAATCAAGCGTAACGACGACGGATTCAGGCATTTCAATTCCGTTTTCTCGTTCACTCCTTACGCTCGTTGAACTTCCGTACCGCGAAGACCCGAACGAACAGAAGACGATGATCGAACTTGAGGCTCGTAAATACATTCCGGTGCCGGTCTCAGAAGTGCAACTGGACTGGTTCATCGTTCCAGAACCGCCGACGGCTAATGGCGAGAAACCGACAAAGATGAAGGTGCTTATCGTTGCAGTTCATAACGACCAGCTTGCGCTCCTGCAGACGGTTATTGCGGGTGCGGGTCTCACGGCAAGCTTTTACGAGATAGAAATATTCAGCACGATACGTTCAGTGGTGGATGAGCCCCTGTTACCAGTGCTCGTGCTTGATATCGGCGCGTCCGCGACGAAAGTGTACGTGGTCGAGCATGGTGTGGTGGCTCTTTCGCACAATATTCCTCAGGGCGGGCAGGATGTGACGCGCACGATAGCCACAGCGAATGGCTATTCGGTTTCCCAGGCAGAAGCGCTTAAGAAGGAGCACGGGTTTGCAGACGGAAAAGGTGTCTACGAGCGAAAGACGATCGAACTTATCTTCTCCCGCATCTTCGAAGAGACGAAACGCGTACTTACGCAATATGAAACGACGCATCAAAAGACTATTTCCGTTATCGTCCTTACCGGCGGCGGCGGCGTTACCAAGGATCTTGCCGTATATGCGAAGGAATTCTTCTCACTAGATGTAAAGCTTGCGGATCCGTTCGGAAAAACGCAGGCGCCTGCATTCATGCGTCCGGTACTTGAAGAGATTGGCCCTGAATTCGCAGTCGCAGTCGGTGTTGCACTACGAAAACTCGAAGAGACGGGTTAGATGTGCATAACCACGTACGCCTGTGCGCAAGTTATGTCGTATACTGCAATCTGTGGCACTCTCTCCCGGTATCCCGACATCATTCGTTCCGAAGCAGCCTGTACAGACACCTAAGCGAAAGGTGAGTCCAGGCAGTAATGTGTTCCTGCTCGCGTCACTGGCTATTGCGGGAATCTCTATCCTTGCCGCTGGCGCTGTCTTCGGATACGGGCAATATCTTTCTCATCTTGAAACAGCGAAAGCTGCGGAACTGAAGCAGGAACAGGACTCCGTCAATGCGGATACGCTGAAAGACTATCTTCGCCTTAAGGACCGCTTCCAGTCCGGCGAATCACTGCTCGATAATCACATCATCCTTTCTGGATTCTTCAATGAGCTAGAGCAGCTTACGTTGCAGAACGTACAATTCACGACGCTCACTATAGCGGTTGCAGGAGATGGAACGGCTAAAGTAAGCATGGATGGAACGGCCAAGAATTTTAATGCACTTGCCGTTCAGTCGAACTCGGTCGCCGCGGACCCTCTGTTCAAGAGCGCTATCTTCTCAGGCATCGCATTTGATACGAATAATCGAATCAAATTCGTCCTTACGGCGAATATCGATCCCACGTTGATTCATGTAACTCAAAAACAGGCTCTTGCTGCGCCGGCAGTACCGGTTCAGCAGGTGGCGCCAGCTCCCGTAACCCCTGCAGCAACAAGCACCGCAACAACAACGCTATGATTACCCGTATCCTTCCATTCGCCGCCCTTGCACTCGCTGCCGCTCTTATATTCGGATACATAGTACCTGCCTATAAGAATTCGATCGTCGGTGCACAGGCAAGTATTAAAAGCTATGAGAATGCGCTCACCGCAGCCAAAGGATTCAATCAGAAAGAAACTGACTTGGCACAGCAGCGCGCAGCAATCTCGTCTGATAACCTCGCACGCCTCGCATCATTCCTACCGGATGGCGTGAATAATGTGCAGCTCATTCTTGATCTCGATGGTCTTGCGGCACGTTCCGGAATGGTGCTTTCGAATTTCAATATCGATACGAGCACCGTAACGAACGGCAGCGGCTCGGGCGACCCTACTGCGATCGCCCTTGAATCCAGCAATCCGGTCGATTCTGTGCAGCTTACTGTGGAGACGAATGGCACGTACGCGCAATTCCGTTCATTCCTTGCTGGTATCGAGCAGAGTCTGCGCCCGCTTGATGTGGTGAATCTTACGGTTGCCGCGGGCAGTTCGAGTACCACCTATAAGTATGATCTGACGATACGTATCTATTGGCTTCATTAGTCTTTCTTTATGCACCTCACCAAAAGCAATATCATACTCGCCGTCGTCGCAGGTCTCACCCTCATCGCGGCAGTCTATTATTATTTCTTCTATAACAAGGACACCGGCTCGGCAGTCGTTGCGACAGCGCCAGCAAGCGCTGCTGAACTTGATTTCGTGAATCTGACGGGCCAGATCAGTACGATTTCTTTCGACACGCGCATCTTCTCTGATCCGCGCTTCACGCGCCTCGTTGACATACATACGGTCGTCGTACCAGAAACGGCCGGCCGCCGTGACCCATTCGCTCCGCTAACCGGCACTGCTACGACCGGAAAGTAATAGTGATTCACATGCATGAACGTACTTACCATTCTTACGGATGCGGGCGTATTGAAGCCGGAAGACGCGAAAGCGATTGAGGCGGAGGCGCTTGCGAAGCAAACGCCGATAGAAACTCTTCTTGAGAAGCGTGGCATAACCTCGCAGCAGGTGCTCGCTAAGGAAAGCGAAAAGTATGGAATCCCCATGCGCGTGGTGCCAGCCACGGCGCGCGGCAGGGAAGCGCTCGATCACATTCCGGAAGAATCTGCGCGCCATTACGGCTTCGTTCCGCTGGCCGTTGCCGACGGTGCGCTCGAGGTTGGTATCGTAGACCCGGATAATATCGAGGCGCTCGATGCATTGCAGTTCATTTCCAGCCGCGTCGGCCTTCCGTATAAGCTTTTTCTGATTAGCAAGAACGATTTCAATAGAGTGATCGAAGAATACGGCAGCCTCTCCGACGAAGTCGGCACGGCGCTTTCTGAACTCGAGCCGGCAGCAGAGGGTACCTTAGGCGAAGGCGGCACGATAGAGACCGTCATCAAGGAAGATGCGCCAGTGACTAAGATCGTCGCGACGATTCTGCGCTATGCGGTGGAAGGCGGCGCATCCGATATTCACATCGAGCCAGGTACCGACAAGACACACGTACGATTCCGTATGGATGGCGACCTGCACACCTCGCTTGAGCTTCCGGTGAAAGTGCACCCGGCGGTCGTCGCGCGTATCAAGATCCTTTCGCAGATGCGTCTCGATGAGAAGCGAAAACCGCAGGACGGTCGCTTCTCGGCGCAAGTGGAAGGACGCCGTATCGACTTCCGTGTTTCTACCTTCCCGACACAAGGCGGTGAGAAAGTCGTTATGCGTATTCTGGACCGCGCGAAGTCCGTCGCGACCATGGAAAGCCTCGGCTTTTCGCCGAAAGATTTTGAAACTATAAAGCTCGCGCTTGATCGCCCGTACGGCATCATCCTCATTTCCGGTCCGACGGGTTCTGGTAAATCAACGACGCTCTTCGCCATGCTTTCCTCTATCGATCGCGAAACGCAGAACGTCGTTACGCTCGAGGATCCGGTGGAGTATGAAGTGCCCGGCGTGTCGCAATCGCAGGTGCATCCGGAAATCGGCTACACCTTCGCATCAGGCCTCCGTTCCATCCTTCGTCAGGACCCTGACGTGATCATGGTGGGAGAGATTCGCGATAAGGAGACGGCGCAGCTCGCTATTCAGGCTGCGCTTACAGGCCACCTCGTGTTCTCTACGATTCACACCAATACGGCGGCCGGCGTGATTCCGCGCTTGGTAGATATGGGCGTGGATCCATACCTGATCGCACCGACGCTTATCGCTGCAGTGGGTCAGCGCCTCGTGCGCAAGCTGTGCCCCGGTGCCGGCGTACCCACGCCGATGAGTCCAAGCATCAAGCTGCTACTTGAAAAAGAATTCGCAGATCTGCCCGCTGAATTCCATAAGGATCTGCCCGCATTCGATACTTATTATGAAGCGACCACCACGCCAGATTGTCCGAATGGAACGCGTGGCCGTCTTGCGGTGTTTGAAATCCTTCAGATGGACAAGGATCTCGAGAGCGTCGTGCTTAAGGATCCTGTGGAAGAGAAAGTGTATGCAGCTGCGCGCGCGAAAGGCATGATTACCATGCGCGAGGATGCTATCATGAAAGCACTCGCCGGCCTGATTCCGTTCGAGGAAGTGAATACGCTCGGTGGAACCTTGCTTGCAGATGATGAGCCTGAAGAAGTCGAGTCAGAACCCGTAGCAGAAGTCGTCGCCTAGCAAAACCTTTTCATATCTATTTATGTCCGCACTCTATCGCATCTATCTCGTTGACGACGACCGCTTCCTGCTCGACATGTATGCAGTGAAATTCAAGGCAGCAGGTCATGAAGTGACTGCATTTCAAGGTGGCACGCTTGTGCTCGACGCATTGCGTTCAGGCGCTGCGGCACCGGACGCACTGCTTCTTGATATCGTTATGCCAGAGATAGATGGCTTCGGCGTACTTGAGGCAATACGCAAGGAAAATCTTATCCCGACGACGAAGATCATCGTGCTTTCTAATCAGGGTCAGGAGTCCGATATCGAGCACGCTACGAAGCTTGGCGTCGCGGGCTATATTATCAAGGCATCTGCGATACCGTCTGAAGTATTCTCTGAGACGATTCGTATTATAGAAAAGAAAGCATGAGCACAGGTACCGCAAAGAAAATAAGTCCGCTTCTCGACACAGTGATAAGTGAAGGCGGTTCAGACCTGCACCTTTCTGCAGGCGTGCATCCTATCATCCGTGTCTCCGGCTCGCTCGTTCCGTTGCTGCAGTATCCGGTGCTCACCCAGGAAGACACGATGGAGATGCTCAAGAGCATGGTGCCTACGGAACGGCTCCCTACATTCGAAAGCAATCAGTCCGTGGACTTTTCGTATTCGCATAACGAACAGTCACGTTTCCGTGTAAACGGCTACGTAGTGCAAGGAAAGGTTGCGATGGCGATGCGTCTCATTCCGCACGAGACCTTCACGTTCGCAAACCTGAATCTCCCGCCAATTTTGGAAGTTTTCACGCAGCGCACACAAGGCTTCTTTCTTATTGTTGGACCAGTGGGGCAGGGAAAGTCTACGACGATGGCAGCAATCATCGACCGTATCAACGAAACCCGTGCTGAACACATCCTTACGATTGAAGATCCTGTAGAGTATCTCTTCGAGCAGAAGAAGTCGCTCATCCATCAGCGTGAAGTGCATGTTGATGCGCCGGATTTCGCAAGCGCACTGCAAGCTGCCTTCCGTGAGGACATGAACGTGATCATGGTGGGCGAGATGCGCGATCAGGAAACTATCTCTGCTGCGGTTACTGCTGCTGAAACCGGTCACCTTGTTCTTTCGACGCTGCACACCAATAATGCCGCGCAGACCATCGACCGTATCATCGACATGTTCCCTTCGACACAGCAGGATCAGGTGCGCGTGCAGCTTGCCGGCTCGCTTGCGGGTATCTTCTCGCAGCGTCTCGTGCCGCGTATCCAGGGCGGTTTGATTCCTGCGTACGAGCTGCTCATCAACAACAACGCCGTCGCGAATCTTATCCGCGAAGGACGTACGCATGAAATCACGACCGTCGTGCAGACTAGCTCGCAGGAAGGAATGGTTGATCTTGACCGCTCGCTCGCCGAGCTCGTTCGTCGCGGGGAAGTGACTATAGAACACGCGTATGAACGTTCACTCGACCCTAAGACCTTCGAACGCTACCTCTAATCTATGCTTTTTGCTTACCGCGCCCTTGATGCAGACGGACATGAACGCTCAGGAAGCGTGGAGGCTCTTTCGCAGGATGTCGCCGTTGCGACGCTTCAGCGCCGCAACCTGATCGTCTCGTCCATTGAGCCGCTCGTTGCCAATAAAGGACTTACGGCGAATCTCGACCTTTTCAAGCATGTTTCTAACAAAGAGATCGTTATCCTTTCACGTCAGATAGCAACGCTCTTCGAGGCACAGGTTTCTGCGCTTCGCATTTTCCGCCTGCTCGCTTCAGAAGTCGATAACAAGTATCTCGGAGAAATCATGGGACAGGTCGCGGACGACCTGCAGGGCGGAAGTCCTATTTCAAAGGCGCTTGCGCGCCACCCGAAGGTCTTCACTCCTTTTTATGTAAACATGGTGCGTTCCGGCGAAGAGTCTGGAAAGCTCTCAGAGACCTTCGGCTATCTGGCTGACTATCTCGACCGCACCTATGAAGTAATGAGCAAGGCGCAGAATGCGCTCATCTATCCGGCGTTCGTTATCGGCGTGTTCTTCGTCGTGATGGCACTGATGATGACGGTCGTGATTCCGAAGATCAGTGTGATCCTTCTGGATTCCGGAGAAGCGATACCGATGTACACACAGGTGGTGATTTGGATATCGCAATTCCTTGTGAAATTCGGCTTTCTTATCATCATCGCTATGATCGTAGGAGCATTCGTTGCGTATCGCATGATGCAGACTGAGCAGGGGAAGCTTTTCTTCGACAGCTTCAAGCTTGATATCCCCTATGTAGGCGATCTCTATTCGAAGCTTTATCTTTCACGCATCGCGGATAACTTCGCAACGATGCTCGTTTCCGGCGTGCCACCGGTCGAAGCTGTTGAAATAACGGCATCGGTGGTGGGGAGCAAGACATTCGAGGACTTGCTGCGCGAAGCAGCCGAAGAAGTGAAGGGCGGCGTCCCTATTTCAGACGCACTTGGCAAGCATCCGGAAATTCCTGGCATCATGGTTGCCATGATCCGTGTGGGTGAAGAGACCGGAGAGCTCGGTAATATCCTCAATACGCTCGGCAAGTTCTATCGTCGTGAAGTATCGAACTCAGTCGACACGCTGGTCGGTCTTATCGAGCCTCTCATGATCGTCTTTCTCGGACTTGGTGTCGGTACGTTGCTCGCATCGGTTATGATTCCGATCTACAACCTCGCTGGCGCGATCAACTAGCCCGCACGTTTTATATTCTTATCCACAGAGTAAACCGTTCGTGCGTAATCTTCACGTACAATACATGTAGCGGAACATTACTCGTAACCCGCATTACCTTACTTAAAAAAATATGACATCTGTATCTTCTGCGGCGCGACGTGGTTTCACTCTCATCGAGCTCCTCGTCGTTATCGCTATCATCGGCATTCTCTCCTCCGTCGTGCTCGCCTCTTTGAATACGGCACGTAACAAGGGAGCGGACGCGGCAGTCAAGTCGAACCTTGAGCAGGCTCGTACTCAGGGCGAACTCTTCTACGACGCGAACAGCAACAATTACCTCCAAGGTGCGGCAGGATCAGGCAATACTGCTGATGCGTGTTCTCCTGCAGGTTCCATTGGAACTTTGACTGGTGTATACAAGTCGGTTCTTGCAGCAGCTCAGGCGGTCGGCATTAGCACCGTGAGCGAAAATACGCTTGGTGCTGCTGGTGTTGCAAACTGCAATATCATCACAACAGCATGGGCAGCTTCAGTGCCGCTTAAGTCAACGACTGGTTACTTCTGTGTAGACAGCACTGGTGTCGCAACCACAACAGCAACGGCACTCGCTGCCGGACTACAGCACTGTTAATCCAGCGTTCTTGTGTGCAACAAAAGGCCCCTTCGGGGCCTTTTGTATTTCTATCTTGGACTTGTCCTTGGACGAAAATATTTAAACCGAAATGTCCCGTATACTGAATGGAATGAGCTTTCCCCGGCGCGGCTTCACGCTCATAGAGCTCCTCGTTGTTGTTGCTATCATTGGTGTTCTTTCTTCTGTCGTTCTTGCGTCGCTCACTACGGCGCGTAACAAGGGAGTGGACGCGGCAGTCAAGTCAAACCTCGAACAGGCTCGCACACAGGGCGAACTCTTCTATAGCGCGAATAACAATTCGTATGACGGCGGCACCGCACCAACCAGCGTTTGTAACCCGCTCGCTTCAGCTGGCGGCCTTATTGGCGCCAACAGATCAATTCTTGCCGCAGCGCAGGCAATCGGTCAGAATACCGTTACTCTTCTTGGTACAGGCGCCACGTCGGTATGCAATAGCAATGCCGGCGCATGGGTGGCACAGGTGCCGCTCAAGTCTGTGGCTGGTTTTTTCTGTATCGATAGTACTGGTGTAGCAACAACTACACTCCTTGCTTCTCCGGGCCTTGTTAGCGGGGCTGGCGATTTCGCTTGCTAATCCACACTGCGTACGATAGTGAAGGAAGTATCACGTATAATAAAAACAATGCGTTCTCCTCGCCTCGGCTTCACTCTCATCGAGCTCCTCGTCGTTATCGCTATCATCGGCATTCTCTCGAGCATCGTGCTTTCATCGCTTAATACAGCGCGCAATAAAGGTAATGATGCAGCGATTAAATCGAATCTTGATCAGGCGCGCACGGGAGCGGAATTATTTTATGATTCAAATAACAATCACTATGTGACGGCGGCTGGAGCAGCGACGGATGTGTGCTCTTCAACTGGCACGGCAGGTGGAATAAACAGCATATACAAATCAGTACTTGCTGCTGCACAGGCAGCTGGTTTGAGTAGCGTGGACACGACCCTTCTAGTCTTATCACCAATTGGTAACGCCGTATGTCACTCATGCTATCCAGGTGAAGCGGGTTCGGATTGCGGAACAGCCGATCGTTGGGCTGCTCAGGTACCACTAAAGTCCGCCCCCGGAGTTGTGTGGTGCGAGGATTCATCTGGATCGGTAGGTACCAGTACTAATACGCTCGCGAGCGGCGATACGCATTGCAACTAATTCGTGATTGAGTCCTGGTTCATTCTGGCTGCTTTCTTTATACTCGGCGCATTGTGCGCGAGCTTTACCGGCGTGGTTGCAGAGCGATTGCATACAGGGCAGTCATGGGTGAGCGGACGCTCGCGCTGTAATTCCTGCAGTGCATATCTGGATGGGCGCGATTTAATTCCGATACTTTCCTGGTTGCTGTGGACGGGGAAGTGTCGACAATGTCGCGCCCGGGTACCGGGCGCATACGCGCTTTCGGAGCTTTCGCTCGCTATTGCGTTTGCTGCGGCATATCATCTGTTCGGCTTTTCTTTGGTTCTCCCGTTCTTCCTTGTGGCACTTATCGTCCTTCTTTTCATAGTCCTGTACGACTTACGTCATATGATCGTGCCGACCGGAAGCTCGACGTTGCTACTGGTGCTTTCGGTGATCGTTGCGGTGCTCAGAGCGCCTGCCCTGCAGGCGCTCGGCCTCGTATTCCTGGTCGCCGGCGCCATCGCGATCTTCTTCTTCCTACTGCATGTATGCTCGCGCGGCCGTGCCATGGGATTGGGTGATGCGCCCGTAGCTCTCGCCCTATCGCTGCTGGTAGGCACGCAGGCGATCGCTGGACTCATGTTTTCATTCTGGGTGGGGGCGTTGTACGGCATCGTCGTATTGAGTACACGGCGCGGAGGGCCTAGAATGGGTATTGAGGTACCGTTCGTGCCATTCTTGGCTATCGGCTTTCTCCTCGCCCTTTTTACTGCATGGAACCCATTCGCACTCGTCCTCTGATAGCGCGCAGGCTAGACGCTTCGCGCGGCTTCACATTGATCGAGATGCTCGTTACGCTTTCGATACTCGCTATCATTACTGCAGTGGCTGTTACTGGGCAATCCACCTTCAATCATTCGATCCTGCTGAATGATACGAGCTATACGATCGCGCTCTCTGCACGCGAAGCGCAATCGCTCGGCCTCTCGAGCCGTAAATTCGCAAACGTACAGAACGGCGGGTATGGCGTTGATTTCAAGAGCGCTACGCCTTCAAAATATACTGTCTTCGCTGACATTCAGAGCATCGCCTCAGAACCGGCGTGGTGTCCGGCCATAGCCACCAGTACTCCGGAAAACAAATCTGGAAACTGCTTATATGACGGGGCGGGGGAGACATTCCAAACGTATGATCTTACGCGCGGGTATACGATAAGTAATTTCTGCGGAAAGGCGGGAGCAACGCTTACGTGTTCGAGCGGGGGTGGTCTGCAATCTTTGGATGTGCTGTATCTGCGTCCCAATACTACAGCAATCATCACAGGCATCACCACGGGGGGTACGGTCCAATTTACTTGCGCACAGATATATGTGAAATCGCCAACAGATACCGCGACGCAGACGGTGCGAATGTCCTCGCTGGGTGAAGTATCGGTCGGCCAAACTTGTCCATGAGTATGCGCACTTCACGCCCCGGCTTCACTCTTATTGAAATGATCGTGTCGGTCGGCCTTTTTGCGATCGTGATGCTGGTCTCGACAGGCGCATATCTCTCGCTCATAAGTCTGGACCGTAAGGCACGTGCGACGAATGACCTCGTGACGAATCTTTCATTCGTCATCGACACGATGGAGCGTAGTATGCGCTCGGGATCTAATTTCCAATCCGGTGGAATCGGAGGCACGAACTCACCGCCTACCGGCGACACTAGCCTTGCCTTCGTTAATGATCAGGGTCAGACGGTTACCTATATTTTTGATGCGACGAATCATTCAATTGGGGAGTGCGTTGGTGCTGTAACCTGTACATCATCGAATGATCAGACCCTTACGGACCCGCGTGTCATTATTACGAGCATGAAATTCTATGTACGCGGTGTCGGTACCGCTACACCGAATGATATCGTCCAGCCATGGGCCACCTTCGTGACAACCGGCTCGATTACGCCAGATTCAACGTCGCAACCGATTACGTTCACGATACAAAGTACTGCCTCTGCACGCGCCCCTGAACTATGATAAAACTACGCACAAAGAAGGGATTTACGCTTGTTGAAACGCTGGTAGCGATTTCGATACTCATGGTTAGTATCGTGGGCCCCATGTATAGCGTATTTCAGGCTGTACAGACAACGTACATCGCGCGCGACCAGCTTATTGCAACGGCATTGGCACAGGAGGGGATAGAATACGTGCGTCATCATCGCGATAATAATTCCCTCTACAACCTCAAGAACCCTGGAAGCCCCGTATCATGGATGAATGGGCTCAGTGCATGTACCGGACAGAATTGTATGGTAGATGTTATTGCTTCTGATAGCGTTCCGCCGGTTACATGTAGTGGTACGTGTTCGCCCCTCGACAATGCTACTGTTGCTCCCTTTTATTATAACTATATAAGTGGTACGCCAAGCCGCTTTACTCGCACGGTCAGAATCAACACGGTAAGCGCAAATGAAGTAGTCGTAACCTCGACGGTGAGCTGGATTAATTCGAAGATTCCATTTTCTGTTACCGTTACGGAACACTTGTATAATTGGCTATGATTTATACCCCCTCATCACCGCGCGGCTTCACGCTCCTTATCGCCGTCATACTTTCAACCGTCGTCCTTACGGTGGGTCTTTCGCTGCTCGATGTCGCATACAAGCAGACCATTCTTTCTTCCACAGCGAAACAATCGCAGGCGGCGTTTTATAATGCGGATTCCGCGCTTGAATGCGCGTTGTATTACGATCAGAAACTCGATGCCTTCGATTTCGCGACGCCTTTAGCTGCTTCATCGCTTACCTGCAGCAGTACGCCCGTAACGAATTATTCTACGGTTGTAAACCCTGCAATGACAATGCGTACGACCATCTTCACAACCCCGTGCCCAGGGAGCGGCATTTCTGCAACGACGACCATATATAAATATGCAGGCGGTGCAACGAGCTTGTATGCAGACGGCTTTAATACATGTACTGCGACTGATCCACGTCGTGTCGAGCGCGGTTTGAAGGCTACCTATGGTGACCCTTCGGCTCCGGTTATTCCTTCAGGCCCTTCGCTTACGTATTTGATAGTTGCAGGCGGCGGCGGCGGCGCTGCCTGGGCAGGTGGCGGTGGCGGTGGCGGTGGCGTTATAACCGGAAGCGCAGCAGCGACATCAGGAAGCTATTCGATAGTGGTTGGCAGTGGAGGCGCTTCGGGCTTTACTGGTAGCCCCACACCTTCTGATTATCAAGGAAAGAATGGAACTAATTCTTCGTTCAATGGAATGAGCGCGATAGGCGGTGGCGGTGGCGGCGCGTCTACGCCGGTTGCAGCGCCTGGCAGTGCCGGAGGTTCGGGCGGTGGCGCTGGATACCCTAGTTCAGGAACAAATGCCGGAGGCGCAGGTACGGCAGGTCAGGGAAATAGCGGTGCTTCTGAAGCATCTGTACCGGGAACTTGGGCAGGCGGCGGCGGCGGTGCGAGCGCTGCAGGTACTTCAGGAAGTGCCGCAGCAGCGGGTGCAGGTGGCGCAGGACTGAGCAGTGCTATAAGCGGTTCGTCAGTTGTGTACGGTTCAGGCGGCGGTGGTGGCGACTGGACCGCGACGGCATTTGGTCCGGGCGGATCTGGCGCAGGAAGCGGTGGCGGCATAGGAAATCCAGCTCTCGCCAATAGAGGCGGTGGCGGTGGCGGTGGCGGTTTCTTCCCCGGCCCCGGCGGAGAACCAGGAGGCGTGGGTGGATCTGGTGTCGTAATAATTAGTATTCCTACGTCTTCGGCTGCGGGTATTACTACGACGGGCGCCACGCTCACCACTTCTGGCGGCAACAATATATATACATTCACCGGAAACGGCACGTTCGTTGTACCGTAATTTCCTGTAGAATAAGGGAATGAAGGTCCCTGAAGATAAGAAGAAGCGTCTAGCTGCGCTGCGCGCTTCCATATCTACCTATCGATCCCTTCAGCATGAGAAGGATGAATCGCCCATATCTTCTGAGGCGCTTGATTCGCTTAAATATGAGCTCGCGAATCTGGAGAAACAGTATCCCGAACTTGTTACGCCTGATTCTCCGACGCAGACAATTGCCGGTACGGTACTGCCGGAACTCAAGAAAACGAAGCATCAGGTTCCGCAATGGTCGCTCGATGACGCATTCACCGAAGAGGACATTCGTACATTCGATGAACGCGTGAAGCGAACCCTGCAAAAGCAACTGGGTCGTGCGGCGAATCCTACGTACGCCTGCGAACTGAAGATAGATGGCTTGCATATCGTGCTCACCTATAAAGACGGCGCCCTCGTTACGGCAGCAACGCGCGGTGATGGCGTCGTGGGTGAAGACGTCACGCATAACATTCGAACTATCAAGAGCGTGGCGCAAACATTGCCGCGCCCGATCGACCTGATCGTCGAAGGGGAAGTGTATCTGACACGTTCCGGCTTTAAGAAATTGAATGAATTGCGTGCGAAAGAAGAACAGCCTCTGTTTGCGAATCCACGTAATGCAGCAGCAGGTTCGATTCGCCAGCTCGATTCGGGTGTTGCGGCGAAGCGTCCGCTCGGCGTATTCCTCTACGATCTCGATGTGTTGAGCGAAACAATGCCCGATACTCAGATACATGAGTTGGAATATATCGCATCGCTCGGGTTGCCGACGAACAATCATGCAGTGCTTGCTTCGAGCGTTGAAGAAATAATGGCCGTGTGGAAGAAGTGGCAGGGCAAGGCTCGCGATAAGGCGGACTATCAGATAGACGGAATCGTCATAAAGGTGAACGAACGAGAATTTCAAGAAGCGTTGGGATACACCGGTAAGGGTCCGCGTTTCTCTATCGCGCTTAAGTTTCCGGCCGAACAGGTGACAACGGTGGTGGAGGATATCGTGCTGCAGATAGGACGTACGGGGGTGGTAACGCCAGTAGCGCAGCTGAAGCCGGTTTCAGTGGCGGGTACCACTGTAGCGCGCGCCACGCTGCACAACGAAGATTTCATAAAAGATAAGGACATACGCATCGGCGATACGGTCATCCTTCAGAAGGCAGGGGACATCATTCCGGAAATCGTGCAGGTACTTATGGAATTTCGTACGGGGAAAGAGAAGGTGTGGAAATTCCCGAAGCGCTCATCACTGTGCGGCGGAGACGGCACGATAGAGCGCGTACCGGGCGAGGCCGCGCGTCGCTGCGCGACGCGCGGCAGCTTTAGCGAACAGTATCGCAAGCTCGCGCACTTCGCCGGCCGCTCTGCGCTCGACATAGATGGGCTTGGAAAGGAAACGGTAAAGCTACTCATGGAACACGAGCTCGTCAGCTCGTTCGATGACTTCTTCGAGCTTACACGTGATGAACTCCTTGCACTTCCGGGCTTCAAGGAGAAATCCGCAGATAACCTGCTCGCTTCGCTCGCAGACCGCACGCAGGTATCGATGGATCGTTTCCTGGTCGGCCTTTCAATACCGCACGTCGGTGAGGAGACCGCATATCTTCTTGCAAGTAATTTCAGCACGCTTGCAAAGCTTCAGAAGGCGAGTGCAGAAGAAATCGCGAACGTGCGCGGCATCGGTGACATCATCGGCCGCTCCGTGCATACCTGGTTCACAGACGCAGAGAATCAGGAATTGATCGCGCGCCTGGGTACGCATCTCTCGCTTACGAAAGTTGTTGCACCGGTCGGCGGTCCGCTTGAAGGGCAGACGGTCGTGGTAACGGGCACGCTCGAAGGATATGCACGCGAAGAAGCCGAGGCGGCGGTGCGCAAGGCAGGCGGAAATGTATCCGGCTCAGTGTCGAAGAAGACCTCATTCCTATTGGCTGGTGAAAAGCCCGGAAGCAACAAGGCCAAAGCAGAGAAGCTTGGCGTGCCGGTGATAGATGAGACGGAGTTCCGAAAGCGCCTCGGTTCGTGATAGAGTACCCGCATGACCGCGCACGCAACGCCCGACGATGTTAAGAAACTGGCCGCCCTCGCGCGCCTTTCCGTTTCTGAAAAAGACCTGCCGAAGCTAGCTGCGGAATTCGACAGTATCCTTGCGTATATCGGTCAGCTCGATGAGCTCGCTCTTCCGAAAGCGGAGGGGCCACGCGTAACGGATGTCGTGAATTCATTCCGTGCCGATGGTGCGCCGCACGAGAAAGGCGAGTTCACCAAAAAGATCGTCGATGCATTCCCGCAGAAGGAAGGGAACGCCCTTTCAGTGAAGCAGATCATCGTCAACGATTAATATGACCAATCTTAAAAATAGTCTCGCAGAACTCACGATAACTGAAGCCGCACGCATGCTCCGCACGAAGGAGTGTACCGTGCGTGAACTTTGGGATGCGTGTGCCGCAGCGGCGAGTGCACAGAACGAAAAGCTTAATGCATACCTCGAGCTATTCGTTGCAGACGATGCTGCTATCGACGCTGCACAGGCACGTATCGGTAGCGGCGATGCGCCGCTTCTTTGCGGCATTCCGCTCGCAATCAAAGACAATATTTTAATAGAAGGACATATCGCGAGCGCAGCGAGCAAGATGCTTGAGAACTACAAGGCCACGTATGATGCGACGGTTATCACGAAGCTGCGCGCCGCAGGCGCGCTCTTCCTCGGCCGTACGAATATGGACGAGTTTGCCATGGGAAGCTCCACTGAACATTCCGCATTCGGTCGCGTAAAGAATCCGTATGATCATGCGCGCGTGCCCGGCGGTTCTTCCGGCGGTTCGGCTGCGGCAGTCGCCGCTCACATGGCCATCGCGTCGCTCGGCACTGATACGGGCGGTTCCATTCGTCAGCCTGCTGCACACACCGGCCTTGTCGGACTCAAGCCAACTTATGGTGCAGTCTCGCGCTCTGGGGCTATAGCGCTCGGTTCTTCCCTGGATCAGATCGGTCCGTTCGGAAAGAGCGTCGCTGACACCAAAGCACTCTTCGATACTATTAAAGGTGCGGATACGCTCGACGCTACCACCACGCCGCCAGACACCTATATCGTTCGTGATGCGAAGAAGTCGCTTCGTATTGGAATTCCGATGCGTCTCCTCGAAGAGGGAATCGATGCGGATGTACGCGCTGCCTTTGACGCGACCATAGAGAAACTCAAGAGCGAAGGCCATACGGTGGTGGATATTTCACTTCCAACCAGCAAGTATGCGCTCCCGGTGTACTACGTGATCATGCCGGCTGAAGCGTCGACGAATCTTTCCCGTTATGACGGTATCCGTTATGGTCTCGCTGAACGCAGCGCAACGTTGCTTGATGACTACATCGATTCCCGTACGAAGGGATTCGGTGCAGAGACGCAGCGCCGCATTCTGCTCGGCACCTTCGTGCTTTCTTCGGGATACATCGATGCCTATTACCGAAAAGCAGACGCCGCACGCGGCGTCCTTACGGCAGAATATGATACGGCGTTCGAATCCTGCGATGTCATCGCATTTCCAACGACGCCCTCGCCGGCCTTCAAGGCCGGCGAGAAGTCCGATCCTGTCTCCATGTATCTTGAAGATGTCTTCACCGTAACGGCGAATCTCACCGGCATGCCTGCACTTTCCGTCCCTATGGGTACGGTCGTACGCGAAGAGTCCACCCTTCCGATAGGCATCCATTTCACCGCTCCGAAAGGCAATGAAGAGATACTGTTTAAAATCGGTGCGTCTGTGACCGGCGAGCAGCTATAATAAGCTGATGGGAACCACTACGGTTACAACGACCGGTCCGGCCGTACATTTCATTAATGTCGAGTATTTTTTCCGACTCCTGTACGACCTCATCTTCGGCCTGCACATTGGTTCGGTGAACGTCGGCATCGGCAACACATCTGGTCTCGTTACGCTTGCCGGACAGATCTGGCTTTTCATAAGCGTCATCGCGTGGATCGTCGCGCTCGGTGCATGCTGGGCGCTCGTCTATTACACGACACGGTACTGGCAGTTGCTTGAACAGGAGAATGAACGATACACGACTATCTCTGAACCGGAGGCACATGTACAGGTGGAACATTCACGCTGGGCGTACATAAAACAGCTTATCGAGAGTCCGCAGGAAAGCGATTGGCGCCAGGCGATCATCGAAGCAGATATCATGCTGGACGAAGTGCTTACGCGTTCGGGATATCAGGGCAATACGATTGGCGATAAGCTGAAGACCGCGAATCCAGATCGCTTCACGACCATTCGCAATGCATGGGACGCGCATACTGTGCGCAATGAAATTGCGCACTCGGGCTCTGCATATCAGCTCACGAACCACGCTGCATTCCGCACGATTCAGAATTACGAAGCGGTGTTCCGCCAGTTCAACGAGATTTGATTCGGTATTTCAGCAATACTTGCGAGTATTCTTCTTCGAAGCGAGGTGCTGTTTCGTACTTTTATGCGAATCGTGCCGATATAGGTTTTTGAATCACGATCTACGTTTCCATACCCGCTTATATATGTTGGTTTTGAAAATTGTTCTCTGGGAATATTTGTCTCTTTAGACCAGAAAGAAGTAATTCTCTCGGTTTCGTCATTGTATAAATTATTAATTGTTATTCGAGCATGAATATCTTTTAGTGGAATTTGATAACACATATCGAGCCATTGAATTGCGGTATTTATAATCTTTGGGTCTGAATTCGTAAATCCAAACTCCTGACTTCCTCTTTTGTATCCTTCACCCCAATACAAACCAATTCCAAGCATAAAAAGATCACGGATTTGTAACATGTCTATATCTTCTTTCCCTTGCTTTGTCTGAGCCAAGATGTCATGAATTTTTCGAGTCTTGTTTTTCTCAATCCACGGAGCAAGTGCTGCTAGTGACGCAGTGCGATGTCGTTCAGACAAGTACTCCTTCTGCTTAGTCGTTAGAGAAACGTTTTTACACCATCTACTTACAGTGCTGCTGCTTACTCTTAGGTTGTCGGCAATTTCCTTAATACTCATTCCGCTCGCGCGGAGTTCCAAAGCCCTCCCATGAAGTTCATTTTTCATACTTTAATGCTAAGCATATATCGGTAAATATTCTCTATATTTTGAGTGAATATAGCATTGCGTTCTTCATATTTTCCCTATATAATCGCCGGATAGCGGGGTAGAGGAGAGGTACCTCGGGAGGATTGAATTATAAGGGCGTCCGCAGGAGCAATCATGTGGAAGATCAACTGCCAAATTCGGTGAAACCCTCACGTCCGAAAGGACGAAAGGCAATGCCGAGCCAAGCCTGTCGAAAGACAGGAAGGTGTAGAGACTAGACGGTAGACACCCCTCGTGGGTGAAGGCATAGTCCAGACCACAAATTCGTCTTCGGACGAAGCAACGAAAGTTGTAGCGGCAAGCATAACCTCCAGACGCCGGTTCGATTCCGGCCCCCGCAACACGATTGTGACATCAGGAACCAATACCGGCCCCTGTCAAAGTTGGTATTGTACCGGTTCGGGTGTTCAACAGAAAAAGTCTGCAAATATCATGCAGGCTTTTTCTGTGTGTATGCTGGGTGGCGCCCATCTACAGCTCAGGATAGTATGTATCTATTCAAATTACTTAAGAACAATATCGTATGAAGACATCTAACACTCTTTGGATTGCAGTAGCATTAGTAGTCATTATCGTAGGAGGGTACTGGTACTGGAGCACGACTCAGTCTTCAAGCACATCACCCGCGGCAGTTTCCACCGGTACGCAAACGGCTCCGATAGCGTCAACAGTAAATGTAGGTTCGAACGCGCAGCTCCCTAGCTACCTAACTGCAGCAAACGGAATGGCACTGTATACCTATAATGCTGATACGTCAGGGGTAAGCAACTGCACTGGTTCATGTGCTGGATTCTGGCCTCCGTATACAGTTTCGAGCACAGCCAATATCTCTGCGGGATCAGACATCTCAGGAACCATCGGAACGATAAAGCGTGCAGATGGAAGCATGCAGGTTACCTATAACGGCATGCCTCTCTATTTCTTCGTTCAGGACAAGAATTCTGGACAGGTAACAGGGAACGGAGTACAAAACTTCTCAATCGCTACGCCAACCACGGTGTCGGCACAAAAAGCGGCTGCTGCACCAAAGACCGTGGCACCCGCTGCGCCTGTAGTAGCTCCGGTTAAAACAACGCCTGCGCCTACGACACCTGCCCCGTACAACTACAATTATTAATCGCATCTGAGCTGGGAACTCCGGTTTCTATACTCAAAAGAAAAAGCTCGCACGGTACGCGCGAGCTTTTTCTTTCATCGTACTTCTTACTTCGCGATACCTTTCACGTAGGCAAGCATCGTCTCTGCATCTGATACTTCGAATGGGTCTTCAGGATAATCGTCGGAAAGTCCTGGTTCAATGAAGAGCTTCTGTATGACGCCGTCTTTGACGAGCATCGAGTAGCGCCAGCTACGGTTACCGAATCCGAGATTCTCTTTCTTTACGAGCATTCCCATCTTCTCAGTGAATTCGCCGTTTCCATCGGGAAGCACTTGTACGTGCTTCAGTCCGAGCTTGTCTGCCCATTGCTTCATCACGAATGCGTCGTTGACCGAAAGGCAGTAGATCGCATCTATGCCCGCTGCTTTGAACTCGTCATACTTCGCTTCGTAGCCGGGGGCATGGGTTGTAGAGCAGGTAGGAGTAAATGCACCCGGAAGGCCGAATACGACTACATTCTTTCCGTCAAAAATCTCTGCAGATGAAACATCTTGCCAGCGATAGGGGTTTTCACCGCCGACAGATTCATCGCGCACACGGGTCTTGAATATAGCCTCAGGGATATGTTCTTTTTCTTTTAGTGGTTGAGGGCTCATCGTGGTTTTGTTACTAGAAAATTAATCTTAAATATAGCACGAATCAGTGGTAGTATGAATGAATGAAACGGTTTCGGCACATAGTAGCCTTTTCGTTAGGCCTATTCCTGCTTGTCGGGGTCTCTGTCTGCGCAAGCATGATGCTTATGTCGCAGCCGCACGCAAGCCTGAATGCGCCTGTGTCGTATCACCAGCTTTGCGCACCCCTCGGAAATTTTCCCTGTTTGCCTCTGGGTCATCTTGTGGTCTGGCAGGTGATATTTAGCGGCATTCCAAGGCTGATTACGTTCCTGGCGCTTCTCATCTCCATAGGCATCTCGTGCGCTTTTTCAATTTTCTTTACGCGGAGACGTGTGATGCGAGATGTGCGAGCACACACCGCGCAAGCTGCTCGTTCCAGACTCCTACCGAGTACGCCCCTGCAGGAAGCTTTTTCGAACGGCATCCTTCACTCGAAGCGGTTTTCATACTAGATCATCGGTCTAACTGATGTGGTAGCGCCGCTGCGCTTATTCCATCGGTATTATTCACTATGACTATTCGTATGAAATTAGAATTCAAATTAAACACACTCATCTTACCCGTTGCAGTGCTTGTCGCAGCTATCCTCATCTCAGGTTCTCTGTTGTGGAGCAGTAATCGCGCATCGGCGGCGGCGATTGCGGCGAACACGCCGCCTGGAGCGCAAGCGCCATCGATACCAGTCGATTCAAACAAGGTAGTCACGGACAATGAACCGTATGTCGGAGACCAAAACGCCCCTATTACTATCGCGTACTGGTTCGATTACCAGTGCCCATTCTGCCACCAGGACGAAGAGACCGTGATACCGACACTCATTCAACAGTATGTAGATACTGGGAAAGTGAAAATCGTATTCAAGGATTTCCAGTTTCTTGGCGCTGATTCGACGACACTCGGAGAAGTAGCACGTGCTGTATGGGAAGTATCGCCTAACCAGTTCTATGCATGGCACAAGGCAATGTTCGATGCGCAGGGGACTGAGAACACCGGATGGGCAACTCCAGAGAAGATCAAATCAGTGACGACAAACATTCTGGGAGCTGCTACGGCAGATAAGGTGCTCGCGCTCTCCGTAAGCAAGGCGGCTACCTACCAGCAAGAGATGCAGGCAGACCAGACTGAAGCAGAGAACTTCGGCGTAAATGGAACCCCGTCTATGATTATTGGCAAGCAGATTATTGTCGGTGCACAGCCTATCGCGCAGTTTGAGGCAGCGATTGCGGCAGCAAGCAAATAAGAGAGATATGGATCAGAAACGCATGCTGCTCTGGGTGTTCTTTCTCGTCGCCATATCTGGTATCGTGGTCGCTGTCTTAGCTGTCTCAGGAAAGGGGGGTACGCCTGCACCAACGCAGGCCGTACAACTAACTGCGCCGGTTACTGCGGCGGATCATACCATTGGTTCTAGCAGTGCTCCGGTCACTGTCGTCGAGTACGCTGACTTCCAGTGCCCTGCATGTCAGGAGTACTCGCCGATTATTACGCAGCTGGTCAAAGACGAAGGACCGAAGGTGTATTTCGCCTATAGGTATTTCCCTTTGACGCAGCACATGAACGCGCTTCCTTCTGCCAAAGCAGCAGAAGCAGCAGGGCTACAGGGAAAGTTCTGGGAGATGCATGACCTTCTCTTCGCTAACAATGCGGACTGGGAGAACCTACAGGACCCAACCCTGGTCTTCGTGGGATATGCGAAAACGCTTGGGCTTGATACGACGCAGTTCGCACAGGATATGAAATCGGCCAAGGTGGCTGGAGTAGTGAATACTGATCTTGCTTTTGCGGATGCCAACCAGCTTACGTATACTCCGAGCATCTTCGTGAATGGCGTGCTCATCAATAATCCGTCTAGCTATGCGGACTTCAAGAAGCTCATCGATGACGCAGCAGGGACTCCCGTTCCGCAGACTGCGTCAGCGCCAAGCTCTGCAGGATCCGCGACGATCGCAGCGACCTCTACTGCCGCCGCACCCGCTGCATCCGCGCCGGCGGCACCGAAACCGTATGCTTGGTAAGTTGCTTAACGGAATCCTCCAGAAACTGTCGATAAGCCCGATACTGCTTTGGTTGTTCAGCTTGCTCGCGACGCTCGGCTTCATCGATTCGGTCTATCTGACGATCGATCACTATACGCATGGCATCGTGCCGTGTTATGTAGGAAGTTGCGAAACAGTGCTCACGAGCTCATATGCGAATGGTCTCTTCGGTATCCCGATACCGGTTGCCGTGCTGGGTGTCATATTCTATTTTTCAGTCCTAGTACTCCTCATGGTGTATTTCGATTCAAAGAATAAAATCGCGCTCTTGCTCGCATTGCTTGCGACATCAATAGGGGTTCTTGCCTCCGGATATTTCATCTATCTCCAGGCAGATGTCATTGGTGCATGGTGTCAGTATTGTCTCTTCTCGGCGTTCACGTCGACGACGATGTTTGTAATCGCATTACTGGTAACAACTAAAATATGGATGAATTCTTCTTCCACCTCGTAAACAATCTTGCCGGGCAATCGGCAAGCGTGGATACAGTAGTGAAGTATCTCTCCACTAATGATCAGCCGATCATGGAGTGGGTAGGGGTGCTGTGCATTGGGTTTGCAGGAGGCAGACTCCTCAAGCCAAAGGTCAGGATGGGAATCGTGGTCGTGATCTCTGGACTCATCACCGGATATATCGCGCTCATGACGAACTTCTTCTTGTGGTTCCATCGTGCACGGCCGTACACGGTGCTGACCGGGAATGATATACATCTCTTGACCAAGGTAAGCGCCGCACAAGCATACACTTCGTTCCCTTCGGGGCATGCGATGTTCTTCTTCTCAATTGCAACTGCTGTGTTCCTCACGGACAAGTGCAAATGCAAGAAGTTGGGCTGGCTCGCATATGCTGTTGCAACGGTGTTAAGTCTGAGCAAGCTCTACGTGGGAGCGCATTGGCCAAGCGATCTTATTGTCGGCGGCCTGCTCGGTTCTGCCATCGCATGGATCGTGTGGCGTATTGTGAAGTGCGTGTGCAAGCGGATACAGTCTCGAAAGACCGTTCCTGAAATAGTGAAAGTGTAGGAGTGCGTGTCAATCCGCGTTCTGCGGAACATGAGTAAGACGAACGGCGCGAGAAATCGCGCCGTTCGTCTTGTATTGCTTGGTACCGTACCCGTGCTGGCAATACGTTAAATGCACTGATTCTTATGCGGCGCTCCCTTTCACATACGCAAGCATCGTCTCTGCATCCGATACTTCGAAGGGGTCCTCGGGGTAATCATCAGAGAGGCCGGGCTCAATAAAGAGTTTCTGTATGACGCCGTCTTTTACGAGCATGGAATAGCGCCAGCTACGATTACCGAACCCAAGATTCTCTTTCTTCACGAGCATGCCCATCTTTTCGGTGAACGCGCCGTTCCCGTCCGGAAGCATTTTTACGTTCTCAAGTCCGAGCTTGTCTGCCCACTGCTTCATGACGAACGCGTCGTTCACTGAGAGACAATAGATCTCATCGATCCCGAGCGCTTTGAATTCATCGTACTTCGCTTCGTACCCCGGAGCATGCGTCGTAGAGCAGGTAGGTGTGAACGCGCCCGGAAGACCGAACACCACTACATTCTTTCCATCAAAAATCTCTGCGGACGGTACATCCTGCCAACGGTACGGGTTCTCACCGCCGATAGATTCATCGCGCACGCGAGTCTTGAAAACTGTTGCAGGAACACATTCTTCTTCTTTCAGGGGTTGGTGTGACATGATGTTTTGTTAGTAGAAAATCAGGCATACGATACCACGATCCGGTTGTAGCGTGAATGAAGTGTGCCGAGAGCTACGGCAACGATTACGCCGATTCGCGTTTTCGAACGACCGCATATTCGCGATAGATGAAATACAGCACGACGAGGTCGAACGCTGTTATCGCAACAACAAGTATCGAGTGCAGGGTTACGATCTGATATATCTGATACAGAACGAACAGTCCAAGCACGACGAGTGAAGCAGGATAGGCCCACAGCTTATTACGGAGCAGAGCGACGATAAGAAAAAGCTTTATGACGCCTCGACTGAGCAGATAGAATGCTAAGAAAATCTCGAGCGACGTAGAGAATGAATGTGCAAGGTGCAGTATCTGGTTCGCGATGAAATCATTCGGTTCTTCCATGAGTTCGCCGCGCGTAAAGAACATCGCAAGCTGGTTCACGAGCGTAGGCCGTGCGAAGAGCATGAGTGCCCCCGCGATAATCTCTAGTATGGACACCGCTCCCTTAAGAAGGATGCCGATGCGGAAATATTCATATATATTCTTTTCAGTTTCCATACTTATAGAACTATACCTCTCCACCATACGCTGCGTTCAATGGCAGGGCTTACATACTGTGCAACGAACCAGCCGCACGCGATACCAAGCACTGCGCCCGCAATGATGTCAGAAGGGTAATGTATCCCAGCGGCAACACGTGCAAGGACGACGAACGTGCTAAGAACGTAGAAGAGAACCCCAAGCTTCTTATTCATGAAATACACGCCCGTTGAGAACGCGAAGAAAAAGAGCGCGTGGCCGGAAGGGAAGGAAGGCGCGTGCTCCTGAATAAGCTGATGCACCTGATAACTAAGGAAGGGTCGAGGTCGCGGAAAGAAATAACGTATCGGGCTTCCGATACCGATACGAGCGATGAGCGCGCCAAGTAACACCGAGCTGAACGCAAAGAGCTTCTGCTTAATTGAGAGCAGCTGCTGCGAAAGCAGATACAGTGCGAAGCCAGCCACGAGCATGTATGGCAGGTACGACGCGATCCCTACGATCACTGCATTGGTAAGCGGATTGTGCCCAGCAAGACTGTTGAGCGCAAAGAAAAGAGTTATGTCCCAGGATCCGAAATTCATTTTTTAATGATACCGGTATCTCGCTTCGTAATACTAAGATAGATCACCAGAACAAGAATAGCGGCAAGGAAGATAAAACTGGTCACTGTTGTACCAAGCCCGAGGCCGCCACTGCTTATATCTTGAGAGAGATAATCGCCGATAGACGCTCCGAGCGGTCGCGTAAGAATATATGCGACCCAGAACGCAGCAACGGCATTAGCAGATTCAGGCAGGTGTTTGGATTCATTCATGGCTTTTCCTGTGTAGTGGAATGTAGCGACGATGCCTATCAGTGCCGCAAAGATAAGAGCGGAAATAAGATATCCGAAGTTAAGTCCCTCAGCCATCCAGTCTCCTGCAGAAGTGCCGAGTGCGAATGTGAATAGGATTGCGAGCCAATAAAAGGCTTCACGCTTCGTAGTAAAGATGGAGTGGATGGAAAGCGTATGCTCAACGCGATACCAGATCCAGAACACGGCGGCCAAGATGAGACTGAACACCAGTGTCGTAACCGGAAGAGCTACGCCAAGATTATCGGTCAGATTATCCGTAATCTGCGTGCCGACGACGCTGATAAGCACCACGGAAAGCCAATAAATCCAGGGAACATATTTTCGCGACCGGAACTGCATAAAAAGAACGACCGCAAGAACTGCGGCAGTAATGAGGGTCGTGATAGTAAGGCCAAGATTGACGGTAGATTGTAGGAAATCGGAAGCAGTCTCGCCGACGGTCGTGCAAAGCACCTTGATAATCCAGAAATATACGGTAATTTCCGGTACTTTGCTTAGCATTTTCCCTACTTTATCATTCTGAATAACAGGAGCTTCTGTTGGCGGCATGGATACGTGGCTATGAGTAAATAAATGGGCAGCAGCCCTCCCTCATAGTACGCGTTTCATGCCGTTTTATTTCATATGGAATATACTCAGATGAATGGACCCCTCAGACTCGACCGACGAAGCGCTTGCGCAGCGCCTGCAGGCAGGAGACGAAGAGTCACTCTCGCTTCTTATGCAGCGCTTCGAGCCGAAGCTGATGCGCTATGGCCGGCGCTTCCTTGAAGGGCAGCGCGAGGACGTGTTGCGCCAGGCCGTACAAGACATTTTCATTTCTGCGTATCAGAATATCGAATCCTTCGACCCGCGTCAGAGATTCTCGCCCTGGATATATCGCATAGCGCATAACGCATTCGTTGATATCTTGCGGCGAAGAACGAAGCAGCCGCTCTATGGAATCGATTTCGACCAGCTGATTTCACATCCGATACATGAGGACTCATTCGCTGCAGAGAAAGAACAAGAGGAAATCCGCGTACTAGTAGAGAAGGGTCTTGGTGAACTCGCTCCTGCCCAGCGCGAAATAATAGTCCTATACTATTTCGAAGAGCTGAGCTACAAGGAAATAGCTGATGTGCTTCATGTGCCGGTGAGCACCGTAGGAGTTCGGCTCGCTCGCGCACGCACGACCCTGAAGCGCACGCTGCCGAACTCCTCCGAACTACCCCTATGAACGAGAATAACCCAGATTCCATACAGCAGGCCGTACTCGACAAAGTTCGGGCAGGAACAGTACGTCGTCGTCCGCGCTGGCAATTCATCCTGCGCGTAGCAGGAACTATCGTGGTTATATCGCTGCTACTCGTTATCGCTGCCTTCCTCATAAGTTTCATCCTGTACAGCTTGAATGAAAGCGGCGAGCAATTCCTGCTCGGTTTCGGACTTCGCGGCATACAAGTATTCCTGACGCTGTTCCCGTGGCTATTCGGCCTCGTTGCGCTTGGCCTTATCGTGCTGCTCGAATGGCTCATTCGCGGATTCAGATTCGGCTACCGCATACCGCTTCTGAATATATTCCTAGGCGTTGTCGGCGTGAGCATCGTGCTCGGTATAGTAATAAGCGTTACGCCGCTTCACACGACCCTGCAAGGATTCGCCGCTAAGGACCAGCTTCCGATACTCGGGCAGCCCTATAAGCACGTCCTGGATCATCATGAAGATGAGGGACTTTCGCGCGGAAAAGTCATAACCGTTGGTGCGAATGAATTCATCATTCAGCACGATGATCACGACCGCGATACGGACGACGGGACCTTTTCCATACACGTAGCCCCTGATGCGTCTATCGTGCTTCCGCATGTCGGTGATGAAGTCCTCGTATTCGGCGAACCGGAACAAGGGTATATAGACGCTAGTAACGTACTAGTGCTATCTCCGCTTTTACCGGTGAAATAAAAAGAGGCGAATGTGCGTACTAAGGCTATACACCCGAGAATAGTCTATGAAAAAATTCCTCGCATCATTCATCTTTATCGTCGGATTCATCGGGTACGCCGTGTATGCGAATAGTTCAGCTTCGAGTGCTAACGCACAGACCGTTACGGTATCTAATCCTTCCGCTAGCACGGCGGCCGATACGGCCGCCTCTGTACCAACGCAGACATCCGCAGGATCGGCACCGCCGACACAACCGGTAACGCCTGTGACGGTAGTGAAGAAGCCGGCCGCTGCGGCCGGCAAATATGCCGATGGCACCTACACTGGCATCGCCGCGGATGCGTACTACGGAAACATTCAGGTGAAAGCAACAATCTCCGGAGGAAAGCTTACAGATGTGGCCTTCCTGCAATATCCCTCGGATCGAAATACATCCGTCTATATAAATCAGCAGGCGATGCCCGTGCTTCGTTCGGAAGCTATCCAAGCGCAGAGCGCGAATGTAAATGGGGTCTCCGGGGCATCAGATTCGAGCGCGGCATTCAAGCAGTCTCTTGCAAGCGCGCTTGCCAAGGCATAACTATGAGACAGCAGCGAATTATCATGGGCATGCCCGTGCAACTTGAAATTACAGACGAACACGCACCGCTCGAGCTATACGAACGAGTATTCGATTATTTAAAAAGTATCGATACACGTTTCAGTACGTATATACAAGAGAGTGAAGTATCGAGAATCAATCGCCATGAACTGAAAGAAGCAGAGTACAGTGCTGAGATGCAGGAAGTGCTTTCGCTTTCAGAAGAAACGAAGAACCAGACCGGAGGATATTTCGATATACGTACTCCTGAAGGACTTCTTGATCCGTCAGGTCTCGTGAAAGGGTGGGCGATCAATGCCGCGGCATCAATAGTTTCTGAAGCAGGATTCAAGGATTTCTACATTGAGATCGCCGGTGACATTCAGACGAACGGCATGAATGCTGAAGGGAAGGAGTGGAGTATCGGCATTCGTAATCCGCTTTCGCGCGACGAAGTGGTGAAAGTCCTGTATCCACGAGGCGCAGGAATCGCGACTTCCGGAACTTCTGAGCGCGGAAATCATATATACGATCCCCATGCGCCAGGCGTACATCCCGATTCGTATGCGAGCATAACGGTTATCGGACCGAACGTGTACGAAGCTGATCGCTTCGCCACCGCTGCGTTCGCCATGGGCGAATCGGGCATCCGTTTCATTGAGGCGCTGCCCGGCTTCGAGGCATATGCGATCAATCATAAAGGAATCGCGACCATGACGAGCGGCTTCGATTCATACACGAACATATGATGCGCTTCATCGACTCATTGCTGAATAAAATAACGATGTATCGTGTCGTGTTGTATGAACTCCTGTTCCTGCTTGCTGCCGCTGCAGTGCTTGGTGTGTTTCATCTGATTCCGTACAGTCCTTTATATATAGGGTATTCAACGCTCGTTATTCTTGCGGTCTGTTGGATATCGAACAAAGCCTTCGCCTATTTCTTTGATGCTCCGAGCAATCCGGAATCTGCATATATCACTGCGTTCATTCTTGCGCTCATCATTGCGCCGCCACAGGCATTCGGCGACGCACACTTTTTAATACTTGCAGGCTGGGCTTCTGCATGGGCGATGGCTTCTAAATATATCTTCGCAATACAGCGGAAACATCTCTTCAATCCCGCCGCCTTCGGCGTCGTGATGACTGCGCTTTTTTTGAATCAAGGCGCAACGTGGTGGGTGGGAACGTTATGGATGCTGCCATTCGTTGTGGTGGGAGGCTTCTTCGTTGCGCGAAAGATACGCCGGTTCGATATGGTGGTCACCTTCGGAATTGCGCTTGTCGCTACGATTCTAATTCTCGGTACCGGAGGCGGTTCGCTGCATGTCGTACAGCAGGCGCTCTTATATGCGCCCGCGGTATTCTTCGGCACCGTCATGCTGACAGAACCACTCACCGCCCCGACCGACCGGTATTGGCGTATTCTCTTCGCGGTGCTCGTCGGCTTCTTGTTCGCTCCTGAAGTGCACATCGGTACGTTCTATCTAACGCCGGAGCTGGTGCTTCTAGCAGGAAATCTATTCGCATATGTAGTGAGTTCGAAACAGAAGCTCGTGCTTACGCTTAAGGAGCGCATTCCGATAGCGACAGATGCCTATGAGTTCGTTTTCTCATCCGATCGTGCGCTTACCTTCAAGCCAGGCCAGTATCTTGAATGGACGCAGGCACATTCGCACAGCGACTCGCGCGGCATACGTCGTTACTTCACTATCGCTTCTTCGCCGACCGAGAAAGACTTACGTATCGGTGTTAAATTCTACAAGCCTTCAAGCAGTTACAAGAAGGCGTTGTTCGCACTGCGCCCAGGCGATACCATCGTCGCCTCGCAGCTTGCGGGTGACTTCACTCTACCTAAAGACAAGAAGAAAAAGCTCGTATTCATTGCGGGCGGCATAGGTGTCACGCCATTCCGCAGCATGATCCAGTATCTTATAGACAAGAAAGAGCGGCGCGACATCACCCTCATATATTCAAATCGATCGCTGGAGGATACTGCGTATGTCGAGCTGCTTGGCCAAGCAGAAAGGGAACTGGGTATTGAAACGCTTCCTATATTCAATACGCCGCCTCCGAATGCAGCTCCGGGTGAATTCCCATCGCTCCTAACGCCTGAAGTGCTCGCCACGGAAGTACCTGATTATCGGGAACGGGAATTTTATCTGTCAGGACCGAACAGCATGGTCAACGCATTCAGCGATATGCTTGCTAGCATGGGCGTACCGAAGCGACACATCAAGAAGGATTTTTTCCCTGGCTTCGCGTAGCTGCGTTGCTCAAAGTTATCGAACGGATTCGTAACCGTTCTTCACGCCGTTCGGTGAGAGAACGAATTGATAGAGCTGCGTTGTGCGGCCCCGGACCGTCCCCGCACAACTGCCAAGATAGTACCGCCACATGCGGTAGAACCGATCATTAAAACGTGCTTCAGTGCCTTTTATTTTTGGCCATGCGGCGACGAAGTTCGCATCCCATGCACAGAGCGTCTTGTCGTAATCCGTACCGAAGTTATGCAGGTCTTCGATGATAAAATTTCCGTTCACGGCGCTCGTGATTTCCTTCAGAGAGGGAATCCATCCTCCGGGGAAGATGTACCGCTCAATCCATGGCTCGGAACCTCCATGGTCATTGCCGCCGATAGTGTGAAGCAGGAACAGGCCTTCAGGCTTTAGGAGCGGGGAAAGAACACGCATGTATTCTGCGTGGTTCTTCGGTCCTACGTGCTCGAACATACCGATCGAAACGATGTGATCGAAGTGTCCAGCCTTGAAGTGCTTCGGCAAATCACGGTAATCCATGAGACGCAGATCAACCGGCAATCCTTCACAGAGTTTCGTACCATGTACGAGCTGTTCTTCAGAAAGAGTAATGCCGACGACCGTAGCGCCATATTTTTCTGCTGCGAACTTCGCGAATGAGCCGTAGCCGCAACCGACATCAAGAATTATCTGACCTGCGTTGAGTCCGATCTTCCGGCAGATTAGATCGAGTTTTGCTTCCTGTGCCTCGGCGAGCGTCGTTGCGTTTGCCCAGTATCCGCACGTATAGACCATTCTTGGATCAAGCATGTTCGCATAGAACTGAGCGGGAAGATCGTAGTGCTGTTTCGCAACCCGAACGGATCGCGTAATGCTCTGTTGATTCCATAGCTTTTGCGCGAATAAGAAAAGAGTGCCCGTAAGTCCGGAACTGCCTCTGTCTGCACCGGTGCGAAGCAGACGGTTGAAGAATTCGGGGAGGTCATCACAATCCCAATCACCATCCATATAGCTCTCGCCAAGGCCAAGCGAACCCTCTAGGGCTACGCGTGAATAGATACGGTCGTTATGAATCTGGATATCGAACGGCCGGTCGCCGTTGATATCGATGCCTGCCTTTTCAAGAGGGGACGTAACCATCCGTTGCAGCATTTTCATAGTGATATCTATACCACTTTATTCTAAACTTACAATGAGGATATTCTCTTGGTGCAGCCACACATGATTCACCCCTTTCTAACTCAAAAGGTCTATACTTTATTCATATGGAACTACTTATCACCCTCGTCGCTATTATCGTCATCTTGGCCGGACTTTCATTACGTGTCGTGAAGGAATACGATCGCGGCGTCATCTTCTTTCTGGGGAAGGTAACCGGTGTGCGCGGCCCTGGGCTCATCATCCTTATTCCCATCCTTGAACGAATGACGAAGGTGACGCTCCGCACCATCACGATGAACATCCCTTCGCAAAAGATAATCACGAAGGATAACGTCTCAATCGATATCGCTGCAGTGGCATACTTTCACATCGTTGATCCGACGAAGTCAGTCGTCGCTATCGAGAACGTATACGACGCAGTGAATCAGATCAGCCAGACGACGGTACGAAATGTCGTGGGGCAATTCCAGCTGGACCAGCTGCTTTCGCAGACGAGCGATATCAACACGCAGATCAAGGAAGTCATCGATACGCACACCGAACCCTGGGGCGTCGAAGTAACGGCAGTAGAAATTAAAGACATTACGCTTCCTGATAACATGCAGCGCGCGATGGCGAAGGAGGCAGAAGCAGAACGCGAACGCCGTGCGAAGATCGTCGCTGCAGAAGGCGAATTCCAGGCAGCAGTAAAGCTGGGCGAGGCCGCAGACATCATGGCGCTTCATCCGGTTGCTCTTCAGCTTCGTACGCTTCAGACCATGGCAGAAATAAGCGTGGAGAAGAATTCAACCATTATCTTTCCCGCGCAATTCATGACCACCGTGCAGGAAGCGATGAAGATGATGGGTGCGGATGCGCACAAGTAAAGATAAAGCAAAGCAAAACAAAAGAGGGATGCGCGAAGCGCATCCCTCTTTTGTTACTCGTCGTGCCCGCTGCCTTACCAGCGCTCTCTTTAAATTAGAAGAATGAGAATATCTTTTTGAAGAAACCGCCGATGCCACCAAGAATGCCACTCATACCCGTATCACTGGTGTTCGTTGCTCCTTGTGTCTTCTGGCCCTGATCAATAACGGCAGTCGCCGTTACGTTCTGTCCGCTGACGGTTCCTTGTACAAGAACGCTGTCGCCGGAAAGAACCGCGCTAATGGTTGACGTTGCACTCTTCACCATGACCGTCGCATTCGTCGCGTCGATCGTGTAGGGATTACCGCCACTGTTCGTGACCGTGAGCGTGGAACCGCTTACTGTAGAGACCGTCCCGCCGATAACCGGCTTGCCGTCTCCTTTGAATGCGCCCATACCAGCCATGCCTGCACCGCCCTTGCCCATCGTGCCGCCGGCTGGGATGCCGTCCATGATGGCTGTTGCTGTAACATTCGAGCCGCTGACCGTTCCTTGAACGGAAACGCGATCACCAACAGTAATCACGCCGATCGATGACGCTGCGCCTGTCTTCGTTACAGTCGCGCCGCTTGCGTCAACCGTGTAGGTTGTTGAGGTGCTTGCGGTTGCCGTTCCGCCTGTGGTGGAAGGCTTGCCGCGCATCATGCTCGTAACCGTAATGGTTGAGCCGCTGATGCTTGCGACCGTTCCGAAGACCCCGGGGCGCGTCATGTGCTGGCCGTTCTGGCCACTCCATGCGCCCGTTGCTGCGCTCGTGCTTGTGGTGGCAGCTAGCGCAGGAAGTGCGGCTACCGAACCAGCTAGCATCGTCGCTGCGACGACGAAAGTTATATAAGATATTCGTTGCATAAGTAGGAATGTATGTGACTAACGAGGCACCGCCTCTGTACAGACTACGTGCGTACGGCGGGTACTGTTGCAAATCTTCATGAATATATAGTTGAATAGGATTTCATGGCGTATCCTTATGGGGTGAAAGACACTGTCCGTAACACGGTATATGAGCTGCGCACGAACCAGGCAATTACTCAGGAAGCGCTTGCTGAAGCGCTTAGCGTGAGCCGTCAGACGGTTATCGCTATCGAACGCGGCAACTATGCTCCGTCTATACTGCTTGCGCTAAAAATCAGTGCATTTTTCAAGCTGCCTGTAGAAAAAATATTCACCATCCATGACTAAGACTTTCATATCACTCCTGTGCGCGTTCGTCATTATCGCGTTAGTGTTGCTTCTTCTGAATCCTTTGCATATGTGGATGCCGGATATGGTTCACATGACCGTTGAAGTTTCATTGCTGGCCGTGTTCGGGATCTTCGCCGCATTCGTACTGGGCGAACAGGGTGGCGATGAACGAGAACAGGCGCACCGCATGTTCTCAGGAAGAACTGCATTCCTTTCCGGCGCGCTCATACTGGTTGCTGGCATTGCCTATGAAGGATATCGGGGTTCAGTTGATCCGTGGCTGGTGCTTGCTTTGGCAATAATGCTCGTGATGAAAATCCTCGCGCACAGCTACAGCGATTGGCGTCGATAGATGGTGGGGATAAGTATGTAAAGTACACTTTACATTCGTTCATAACCCGCTACCATACCTATATATGACACTCCTACTCATTTCCTTTATTGCTGGCCTGCTTACCGTTCTTGCGCCCTGCGTGCTGCCGTTGCTACCAGTGATAGTGGGGGAATCAGTAACCGGAAAGCCGAGCATGAAGCGTGCGATCGTCACGATCCTTTCGCTCGCCGTCTCGCTCTTCGCCTTCACGTTCATACTGAAAGTTTCTACCGCATTCATAAACGTGCCGCCGCAGGTGTGGTCATACATATCAGGCGGATTGCTCATCGCGTTCGGTATCATTTCTCTCTTTCCGAATCTGTGGGACAATCTTCTGTTCGTGAACAAGATGAATCGCGATGCGAATAAGGCGATAGGGCAGGGATATCTGAAGAAAAGCATCTGGGGGGACATCATCGTAGGTGCGGCGCTCGGCCCGGTGTTCTCTAGCTGCAGTCCGACGTACTTTTTAATATTGGCGACCGTGCTTCCGGTGAGCCTTGCGCTCGGCGCCGTGTATCTGACGGTGTACATCGTTGGGCTTTGCTTGTCGCTTCTTGCTATCGCGCTGCTTGGCCAGAAGCTCGTTACGAAACTCGGCGTCGCATCTGATCCGAACGGCTGGTTCAAGCGCGGCATCGGCATCATCTTCCTTATAATAGGTATCGCTATCGTGTTCGGCATCGATAAGACCGTTGAAGCGGATCTGCTTGCACATGCCGGCGCTCTTGATGTGACGCAGATAGAGCAGAAGCTTCTTATCGACCGTGCGGCGCAAAGCGATGCGAATGCAACCGGCACGCTCGGCATGGGAAGTACCACCGGCATCACCGCAACCTCAACGGCTTCAGCGATAACGGAAGCGTTGAAAGCGGCGCGGTATAAGAAAGCGCCTGAGCTCGCTCATCCGGACGCATATCTCAACACGGGTGGCCTTCCTATAACGCTTGCGCAATATCGCGGGAAGGATGTCGTGCTCGTAGACTTCTGGACGTACAGCTGCATAAACTGTCAGCGCACGCTGCCGTATCTCACGACATGGTATGGAAAGTATAAGGATCAGGGTCTCGTCATCATCGGCGTGCACACGCCGGAGTTCGCGTTCGAGCATTTGCAGTCGAATGTCGCAGACGCGCTCAAGCGCTTCGGCATCACGTATCCCGTCGTGCTCGATAACGAATACGCAACATGGAATGCCTTCGGGAATCAGTTCTGGCCGCGCGATTACCTGATAGATATCGATGGCTACATCGTGTATGACCACTCAGGAGAAGGGGATTATGCGGCAACGGAAACGGCAATTCAGAAAGCGCTCGCGGAGCGAGCGCAGCGCCTGAAGACCGGTGCGATGATTCCAACCACAACCAGCAGCGTGGCAGCAGCGACTGCTACGGGTGTCGGCAGTCCAGAAACATACTTCGGTGCATCGCGTAATCAATATCTTGCGAACGGCGAACCTTCTAATCCAGACACTCAGACGCTTACACTTCCCGCAGACTTCCTTCCGAACGCGCTCTACCTGGGTGGCGTATGGGACTTCGCTCTTGAATATGCGACTGCGCACGACGGCGACGATATCGTGTATCGCTATAGTTCGAAAGAAGTATATGTCGTGGCGAGCGCTAACAGTCCGGTAACCGTTGATGTTATGCAGGACGGAAAGCCGATAGGCGCTGCCGCAGGCAGCGACGTATCTGCACAAGGGATCCTCACCATCGGCTCAAGCCGTCTGTATAAGATCGTTAGCAACCCTGCTCCGGGTGACCACGTTCTTGAACTGAAGGTGCACGGAAACGGTGCACAGTTCTATACCTTCACCTTCGGGTAGCGTGACCGTAGACTATACTGAATAGATGATTTCCCAGAAAGGGTTCACTCTTATCGAGCTTCTCGTCGTTATCGCGATCATCGGCATACTTTCCAGCATCGTGCTTTCTTCGCTGAATACCGCTCGCACGAAAGGGACTGACGCAGCAGTGAAATCGAATCTCGATCAGGCGCGTACGCAGGCAGAGCTGTTCTATTCGACGAATGGAGATTCTTATAACAATGGCACGAATGATGTTTGTGCCGTGGGTGCGCTCGCGCTTCGTGATGCATGGATACCTCAAGAAGCTGGAAAATTACTTGCCTTCGTCGGGTTACCTCCCGGCACGGTGAAGGGAATCAACAGCTTCGTTCTTGCTGCTGCACAATCCGCGGGGCTAGCAACTGTTTCGTTAAATGCTGCAGGCGGGCCTGGTGTCGCGCTCTGTAATAGTTCAGCGACCGCGTGGGCAGCGGAAGTTCCCCTCAAGACCGCAGGTGCAGGATTCTTCTGTGTCGATAACACCGGTATCGCGAGTACTTCGCCGACGACCAAGATCTCAACCGCTGCGGACCGTTCCTGCTTGTAAGCGCTTCAGCACGATCTGGTATTCACGCCAGACGAAATACATCACGATGAGATCGAACACAGTTATGCCGATTACGATGATCGAGTCGCCGTTGAGTATCTGGTAAATCTGATACAGCACGAATCCACCCATTACTAGGAGCAGCGATGGATATGCCCAGAGCTTGTTCAGGAGGAGCGCACTGATAAGCACGGCCTTCACGATACCTCGTATGAAAAGATATCCTGCGACGAAAAGTAGGGTGTCTGGAGTATAGCTCCCAACCTGGTCGAGCAGCTCTGCTCCGATGGAACCGAGTGGAAGGTTTGTTATGAGCGCAGATGCCAGCTCGTAGATTTTCGCAGACGGGACAAAGAGAATCGCGATGCCGGAGAGAACTTCGATGATCGAGATAGCGCCCTTAAGAAGGATCGTGATGAGGAATCCTTCGTATATCATTTTTTCTTCTTGCATAGAGGACAGTATACTGTACGTAATGCTACTTCCGGAACGCGCTCGCAGCCCACGTCCGTTTTTCTGGTCTTTTGCAGCTATTATCGCGGTCGCAGGCATCGCAGGATCTATATATGTATACGTGCAGGTTGATCAGTCGGGCCGCCAGGACATAATCGATCGTGCAGCGACGCTTGCGCAAGTGATTCCCGCAAACGATGTGTTGGCACTTTCTGGTAGTTCGGCAGACCTCTCTTCGCCCACATATCAAGAATTAAAAACGCTTATGGAGCGCGAACGCGCGGTGAATCACGACATACGTTTCATATATCTAGTGGGCAACGAACCGGACGGTACGCTCTTTTTCTACGGTGATTCTGAAGACCCTGCATCGCCGGATTATTCGCCGCCTGGCCAGGAGTATCCTGAAGCATCGCCTGCGATGCACACGTTCTTTGCGGATGGAGGGAAGAGCCTTGCGGAAGGACCCGATCGCGATCGCTGGGGATTGTGGATTTCAGCATACGCGCCCGTTCGCGATGTGAATGGGAACCTTATCGCTATGCTCGGCATGGATGTGCCTGCAGGACCGTATCTTTTGGATCTTATTACGTATGCATCACTGCCGCTTCTGCTTGCGCTCCTCCTCCTTGTTCTTTTGCTGGTAGACGGCATATGGCGTGCGCGCAAGGAAGCACTCCTTTCGCAGAAAGCGGAATTCCTTTCCATCGCCTCACATCAGATTCGTACGCCGCTCATCGGCATACGTTGGGCCATCGAGCAGGTGCTTTCTTCGAATGGCTCTACCTTGAGTGATCGGGATCGCAACACGCTTTCGCTTACGCATGAAAGCAGCCTCGGCCTTATCGGCCGCGTGAATAATTTGCTAGATGTCACGTCGCTGGAACAGCAGGGCGCGCTTCGCGCGCCCAACCAATCTGTCCTAATGCAGCCGCTTCTTAAAGAAATCGCAGACAGTCTCGAGCTTTCCGCCAAGCGCAAGCAGGTTAGTATCGTTCTCGACGAAAGCATCCCTTCGGATCTTGAAGTGACGAGCGACCGTCAGACGCTCCAGCATATCTTCTTTAATCTTTTAGGTAACGCGGTGAAGTACACGCGTTCAGAAACGACCATCACCGTCGCGTACGGCTGGACTCCTGATGGCCATCAATTCACCATCACGGATCATGGCCTCGGCATTGCCGCCTCAGAACAGGAACTTATCTTTGCGGGCTATCATCGCACGCAGCAGGCTATGGAAAGCGGGGAAGCAGGCAGCGGTCTCGGCCTCTATCTTACGAAGAAACTCGTTCAGCTATTAAAAGGGACGATAGAAGTACACTCGGTCGTGGGCGAAGGCTCGATCTTCACCGTAACGATTCCGGACTAATCGGGCGGAAGATGTTCGCGAATGAGATTCACCACTGCAGTGATCTGCGGATCTGATTTTATGAGATAGGCGATAACGCCATCGTCTGCAGCGCGAGCAACATGCTCAAGCTCATTCGAATTACTGAGTATGACGAACGGCGTCTTAGCGAGCGGGGCCATGGTACGGATCTGCTCGAGCATCTCGAGGCCGCTCATCTTCGGCATCATCACATCCAGCACGACGGCATCCGGCTTCTCCTTGAAATAGAGCTCGACGCCTTCGGCACCATCCTGCGCAGTCACGACCTCGAAACCCGACATGGCGAACTGGTTGGCGAGTACGGTGCGGAGCAGCGAATCGTCTTCGGCGATGAGTACTTTCTTCATTGGAAAAAGTATAACACCGGTTTTGAGCCCGTCAGTATCACTGATACGATGAATATTCATGCACGATCCTAAGAAAAAGACTCGAATAATGCCCGTTTTACGCCTTTATACGAAGGCGGCATTGAAATACCCATGGCTTCTGGTCCTGATCGTGGTCGGGGGAGTAATCATCGAAGGAGCGAGCGTCGCGAGTTCGCTCGTCGTACGAAACATCATCAACCTGCTCTCGGAAAATAAGCCGAACGCGGCAGTGGTAACGATGCTTTTTATCACTCTTGGTTTCTTTGCCCTGACGGCCATAGGCGGGTGGGTCGGGCAGCGCTTGCGCCAGATCGGACTCACGTACATCGAACCGAAGGCGATGAACGATCTCACCTCTTCTGCGTTCGCGTATATGCTCGGGCACTCGCACGATTTTTTCATATCTAATTTCTCAGGCTCACTCACGCGTCGCGTGACGCGTTTCGGACGCAGTTTCGAGAACGTTCTTGATAATCTCTCCTTTAACTTCTTCTCGACAGCTGTCTATACGTCGAGTATCCTTGTTATTCTTTCACTGCGTAATCTTCTTCTCGGCATTATCGTATTTGCGTGGACCGTCCTATTCATCTATATACAAGTCGCAATGGCACGCTGGCGTCAGCCGTTACGCGTCGCGCGTGCTGCCGAAGACAGTAACGTTACGGGAGTTCTTTCTGATGCTATTGGAAACTATTCTGCTATCAGCCTGTTTGCTGCTGATACGCACGAACGCTCTATATTCGACGGTGCGCTGGAGAAGTGGCGCGTCGCAACACTGAAGTCATGGGTGGCTGATAACTGGATATGGGGCGTGCAAGGCATTTTCGTGATGATCATGGAAATCGGCTTGCTTGCGGTGGGTATCCTGCTTTGGGAACGCGGCATCTTTTCAGTAGGTGATTTCGTTCTCATTCAGCTGTATCTTATCGGTCTTATCGATCGCATCTGGAATATCGGGAATGCGATGCGCCAGCTGTACGATGCATTCGCTGATGCGTATGAGATGGTGGAGATATTCGAGCAACCGCATGCGGTTCAGGACGCACCGAATGCAACGGAACTTTCAATTACGGATGGTTCTATCGACCTCGATGACGTCGGATTCCATTTCATCGAAGGACGCGATGTCTTCAAGAATTTCACGCTCTCCATAAAAGGAGGAGAGAAGATCGCGTTTGTGGGTCCTTCAGGCGCAGGGAAGTCTACGGTTATTCGTTTGCTTCTACGTTTGTATGACGTAACGGCTGGGTCTGTATGCGTAGACGGAAAAGATATTCGTTCTATCACGCAGGGAAGTTTGCGTCGGGCTATTTCGTTCGTGCCACAGGAGCCGGTGCTGTTCCATCGCACGCTGCGCGAGAATATCGCGTATGCGAAGCCGGATGCTTCGCTCGAAGAAGTCATCGACGCAGCGAAGAAAGCACACTGCCATGAGTTCATCGATATGCTTCCTGAAAAGTATGAGACGCTCGTGGGCGAGCGCGGGGTTAAGCTGTCGGGCGGCGAGCGTCAGCGAGTCGCCATAGCGCGTGCCATCCTTAAGAATGCGCCGATACTTATTCTCGACGAAGCGACCTCAAGCTTGGACTCTGAATCAGAGGCGCTCATCCAGGATGCGCTGCGCATTCTCATGGAAGGGAAGACAGTCGTGGTTGTTGCGCATCGTCTTTCCACTATCATGCGCATGGATCGCATCATGGTTATCGAAGGCGGCACCATAGTCGCTCAGGGCACGCACGACGAGCTGCTTAATCACAAGGGTAGCCTGTATCACAAGCTCTGGAGCATCCAGGCAGGTGGGTTTATCGCAGATGTTGAGGAATAGGTTATAGCAACATGAACATAGTCAATAAAGAATCCAAATATTCTTTATTGACATAATCTTAATTTTTATGGAGACTGAAAGCGGATTACTACAGGAGATGGTTATGAATCCTATTAAAACAGTTCTGCTGCACGGAAAGCCTGGTGCTGGGAAAGGCACTCAAGCAAAATTACTGATTGATGGCTTAGGCTGGCGTTACTGCGGTACCGGCGATTTTTTTCGAGATCAAGCCAAACACGATAATGAGCTAGGCAGGCGGATACGAATTGCCTACGAGACTGGGACGTTCCTTCCGCAATGGTTAATTACGCGCCTTTTTGTGAACGAGACTATGTGTCTTAATCTTTCACAAGGAATTGTTTTTGATGGCTTTGCCCGTACAAGTCTTCAGGCAAGCGAGATTCATAGTATTTTATCCTGGTTCGAACGCCCATATCTTGTCATTAATCTTGAAGTGAGTGATTCGATAGCTCTTCAGCGTATTGCTCAGCGAAATTTGATAGAAGATAGAACAGACGGAGATTCACTAGAAAAATTACAGAAGCGTTTCTCAGTTCATCGAAACCTCAGTGAACCAGCACTTACAATTTTCGAGAATGCCAATGGATTAAAACGCATTGATGGCGAGCGTCCAATTGAGGTAGTTCATCAAGACATACTCGATCTGCTTCAATCTTACTGAGCGCCCGCCCTAGTGTGGGCGCTTTTTGTTATTGACTTATATATCCGTTAAGTTAGCGTTTGTACGCGTACCATTTCTATGAAATAATTGTTGCATGACCAGCATCTTAGGAAAGGGCTTTGTTTTACTCACCTCGACAGGTTTTTCCAATACAAAAGTTGCTGATACTTTAATATCAAATCTGACGAATATTCCGCAGAAACGTGCTGCCGTAGTGACAACTGCAGCCGAAGACAAAGCTGAGAATCGTTATTCAATCTTAGCCAAAGAGCAACTTGAGGGAATGGGATTTGGCCAAGTTGATTTTCTGGATTTAGAAATAGACGGTTCAGAAGGTGTTCCGTCTTACGATCTCATCTATGTCTGTGGAGGTAATACCTTCAAGCTTCTCTTTTTCGCTAGATCTACAGATTTCAAAGAAAAAATACTTGAGGTACTTTCACGCGGAGGTTGTTATGTGGGGGTTAGTGCTGGCAGCCTTATTGCTGGACCTTCAATACAGATAGCGAATGAAGTAGCACCTGACAAAAACGATGTAAGTTTGAAAGATTTCACTGGTTTATCAATTGTTTCTTCTATAGTTTTTCCACATTATACGGTAGAGCATGAGTTAGAAATAATATCCTTTGAATCAAGGAATTCAGTTAAGATTACTCGTCTGACGAATGATCAGGCACTCTTGATTATGCAAGATTCACAAATATTAATATGATGAAGCATATTGTTTTTATAACTGATTGCAGTGATATTGCATACAGCGAACTACGTGGTACAGCATTGAGCGAATTAGCTAAACTAACAGCACAAGACAATATCTCTATTGAGCCTGTTGTGAGCGTTAAACCATTTTCAATTCTAAATGGAAACTTCGTTCTCCGTCTTATGGCCGAATCGTATCCGGAAGGTACCGTCTTTTCTGTAATTCTTAACCCTTCAAAGAATCGTCCAGAACGCCTTTTAGGACGAACTAAGAAAAATAACTTTCTATTTGTCGGCGCTAACACCGGAGTGTTTGAATGGTTCCTTAGAGATTTTGGTGTCGCCGAACTGTATGAACTTAAGGATCCAGGTTTTCTGCCATTTGGTGGAAAATACGTACATGCTCCCGCTGTGGCTAAATTAGCTAGCGGTATTCCACCTGCTGAACTCGGAAATCCATTTCAAGTGAGTGGTTTGCGTAAACTAGAAATACTTCCTGGAACTATCGTGCATGTTGATAATTTTGGACTAATGAAATTTAATACCGTTTTACCGAAATTTGAAGAAGGGGCCCGACTGCGTATAACCGTTAAGGGACTTTCTATCCCGGCTGTGTATTCAACACGAATGATGAATCGAGAAACAGGAGAATGGGTTATCTATCCAGGCAGTTCTCTTGGATTACCGGAGCTAGGGAAAGTTCGTCAAAACGGAGCATTAGAGCTGGGAGTTGCGGAAGGTGATCAAATTTTCATCGAGATCGAAAAATAAAGACCCCTGCGGTGTTGTGCAGGGGTCAGTTTTGTTGCAAGCTCTCACGTTGTGCTCAGGAAAAAGACACTGAAGGGTGGAAGTGCTTGCCGAGCAGCCAGGTAGAAGTACTCAGACCGGATGCCCGCAAGAAATCCATTCAAGCCGAATTTTTCCATCGCTACGCGAATTACGTGCAGATGCCACAGAAATCCGATTATCTCGGATGATCGGAGATCGTCTATAGTCCCCTTGCTTTTAGGTAACAGTTTCAGAAACTGGGAAGTACTAAATTTTAAGCTGTACTGTAAGTACTCCCAGTACTCTGATACATCAACGAACGTCGACACTAGATATACTTCATCGAATTGTAGCTGTGGCAAATTAGTCAGATATTCTTGACTGATTTGCGACTGCTCTTCATCAGTGCGCGAGTACAATATCAAGGGCCAAATATCGTCTACCAATCCCACAACTTTGACTTCAGTGATAGCATTTTCACCGATTAGTGATTTTGCTGCTTGTGGATAGGTAGCCAAATAAGGCTTTGGTGCACCACGAGCCCAGACACTGAAACCTAGGCGTTGTAATGGTACGATTGGTACTGTGTATATCGAGGAGGTAATCATGACGATAACCCACTCACAGGATCGAATGGTCGATTTTAAAGAACATACGTCGACCGACACGAACTCGCCATCCACCTTCAGGCACCTGATCATCCTGCTTAATTAGCACGGAATCAGTGACAGATCGAACAGCGTTTTGCTCGAAAAGGCGCCGTAGTGCTGCCTTGCTTTGGAATTTACCGCTTGCATAGAGCGCAACGAGCGCTGTTGCTCCCGGCTCAACATTTAGTTGAACGTAATCATCATCGTGGATAACTTGCTGAGAAAAGAGACGCTCGAAAGTATCGCGTTCCCGCAAGCCATCGTCAGGGTTTTTCGTTTCGAGGCTTGCGACAACGGTTGCAAGTTGCTTTTTAGCCTCAAACGGGTTCGCCTCAACGAAAATTCTGAGTTCATCAAGCTCACGCTGATGGACATCGGCAAAGCTTAAAAAATATTGGAAAATGAGACGATCGGGGATCGACATGATCTTTCCAAATTTATCAGCTTGGCTTGAATTTACCGCGATATAGTTGTTGTAGCTTTTGCTCATCTTTCTGCCATCACCACTAGTACCTTCGATGATGGGGGTCATAAGAATGACCTCTTCCTCTAACCCAGCATTCCGCATAATAGTCCGGCACTGCTGGAAATTAAGAAGCTGATCTATGCCCCCGACTTCTACGTCGGTTTGCAGATGAAGCGAATCGATTCCCATTAGAACGCCATAGCAAACCTCAGCCAAGGACACTCCTTGTCCTTTTCTGCCTCGTTCCCGGAAATCCTCCCGCTGGAGGGCCTCTGCGAGGTTTAGTGACTGAAAGATGCCGAAAACATCACTGAGTGACATGGGATTTAGCCACGTCGTGTTGTGATGAATGGACACTTTTTCGACAGAAAGGTACTTCCCAATCTGGGACACATAAGTCGTCTTGTTTTCCGCGATCTTTTCAGGAGACAGCGGGACTCGACCGGTGTCACGCTCAGTCGGATCGCCAACTCGAGCGGTAAAATCACCGATGATAAGGTCGACATGGTTACCGGTTCTCGCAAAAATATTCAACACGAGAATTGGCACTACGTGCCCCAAATGAACATCTGTGGCAGTTGGATCAATACCGAATTTGACGCGCAACTTTCGTTGGTCGAGCAAGTGCCGCAAGCGCTCTTCAGTGATTATCTGTTGACACTTTGGCTGAAGAAAACCGACAATCTCATCAGCTATCATTCCTTCCCAGTTCTCAATGGCCCGGGCAAGGAATTTCTGGTCAAAACGAATCATTTGTTTGCACCTTTCGTGCTGGGTTGCTGGTTAGAAGCCTAATGACTTGTACATACTTCTAAGCACCAGAAAAGCACAAATTAACATTTCTGTCAAAATTCACATAATTATTTAATCGTTTGAAATACTAACATTTTCACTTTGTTTTCGTGTCAACTGGCTATATCAGTGTATTTTCATAAGACAGCTATTCTTTTAATTTTTCTAGTTTAGAATTAAAGAAATGGCTTGGGATAACTATTTAAAAGCAATGAGTAATAGGAAGTGCCGACTTCTCTTGAAAGAAACACTTCTGTATGTTTATAAAAGTGACAGATTGCTTGCCTTAGATTTAGACACGGAAGTAAGCTTCTGGAGCATCCAGGCAGGCGGGTTCATCGCGGACGAGTAAAATAATCCTATGCCAAAGAAATACACGGATGAGGAATACCAGCGAATCCTGCCTAGAAAGCAGGTCGGTACAGCAGTGTTGTTCTTCAATACAAAAGGCGAGCTACTTATCGTCAAACCAGATTATAAGGATAACTGGCTCGTGCCAGGCGGTTCTGCTGATGAGAACGAGTCTCCGTTAGAGTGTGCAATTCGAGAAACAAAAGAGGAGATCGGATTTGAGTTTCAAGAACTTCCATTAATCGGCATCTACTATGTGCATGCGAAAGGATCGCATGCAGACCATATAAAGTTTCTCTTTCACGGAGGAGTGCTGAGTGACGTTCAGATTTCCTCGATCGTCTTGCAAGCAGACGAACTCGAAGAATTTACATTCCTTTCAGTACAGGATGCGTTGCCGCTTTTATCCGGAAGCTTGCAAGCAAGTATTCCGATGTCTCTGGACGCATTTCAAAACAAAAGGATCGGATATAAGGAAGCGAATTAATCCTTATGGATACGAGCAATGCAGCTTTTTTCATCATTCCTGGATTTAAGGATCAAGTGAAGGATACTCAATACAAGTGGCTCGTTTCACACCTTAAAGACAAAGGCGTAACTGTTATGCAGACTCCTGTGGAATGGAATAATAAGACGCTATCGCAAAACGCTGCTGAATTCGTAACGTATTTCAACACCAATCAGAAAAAGGAAAATTACATACTTGGTTTTTCACTCGGGGCAGTACTAGCTCTCATGACCGCAAACCTGCTGCTTCCCAAGAAGATATTCCTTTGCTCGCTGAGCGCGGTCTTTGCTGAAGACCTGAAAGCCATTGATGCATCTTTTGCGGATTATGCAGGAAAGAGACGACAAGCAGACTTCGCGACTCTAAACGGAAGAATGCTTGCAAAGAATCTTAAGGTACCGGCAGTCGTATTCTATGGCGAGAAAGAAATAGAGGAATTTCCTAAGCTAAAGAATAGGTGCGAGGAAACAGTACGTCTCGCGAAAGATGCAAAGCTGGTTATGGTGAAAGATGCACCGCACCAGATAGATTTCCTTGCATACAAAGAGGCAATTAAAAAAGTTCTAAATGGAATAGTTTAGAATCAAATGAATGTCTTGGGATGATTACCTAAAAGCAACGAGCAATAGTAAGTGTCGACCTCTTCTTAGAGAGGCTTTTCAGTATCTTAAAAAGACTGACAGAGGAAATGCTTTAGATTTGGGAGCTGGGGCACTGGGAGACACCAGCTTCCTTTTGAAGGCAGGATTTACGGTGATCGCCGTAGACAGTAATCCTAAAATTCTGGAATACTCCAAACCGCATGAGAATCTCTCAGTGGAGATTAGTTCCTTTGAGAACTATTCTTTTCCTGAGAATTCATTTGATTTAATAAATGCTCAGTATGCTTTGCCTTTCAATAAGCCAGAAACATTCGAATCAGTTTTTCAAAAGATGATTCTTTCCATGAAAGACAGCGCTATTTTTACGGGTCAGCTATTCGGTACCGAAGACGGGTGGGCAGAGAAGAAAACTATGACATTCCTTTCTGCAGAGCAAGTAAATAAATTAATGGAGAACTTTAAGAAAGTACACGTTTTACGTGAAGAAAAGAAATTAGGTCCTACGGCAACAGGAATAGACAAGTTTTGGCACGTATTTCATATAATTGCAGAGAAATAGTTATTTTGTGAAGAATACTTTCATCAGTTGTGCGAATGACACATTTTACAAAACAGGCTGGCAAGTACGTTATTATTAGGAGGTATGATTCCTCTCGACAGGAACGAGAACTATTGGCTCCTTGATGACGAGCTCTTATCTGCGTGCAAACAATACGGAACAGATGCACTGGCTACCTATCCGCACTATGACCAGTTGCGATCGGCACTCGCTTCATATGCAGGCGTTGATGCGTCCTCAATCATTCTTACTCCTGGTTCCGATGCGGCCATTCAAGAATTAGCGCGTGCGTACGCTGGGGGAGGGAAGAAAGCTCTTTTACCTGTGCCGACCTTCTATGGATATGAATCAGTACTAGAACGCGTGGGCGCTCATGTCATTCCCGTAGCCTATGGTGAAGAGGAGGGAGTTTTTCGTTTCCCGATAGAGGAGACATGCCGACTGCTTACGGCCGAACGTCCTGACGTCTTGTTCCTGTGCAATCCGAACAATCCGCTCGGATCCCCGATCCCCGATGCCGATCTTGAACGTTTACGCGTCGCCACGCTGGAATCAGAAACCTTGCTAGTAGTGGATGAAGCCTATTACGAATATTCGGGACGAACGCTCATTGATACTTTTAATGATTCTCCGAATTTGGTGATACTGCGCACCATGTCCAAAGGGTTCGGTATACCGGGCGCACGCATTGGTTATTGCATCGCGCACGCCGAGGTAAAAGAGATATTAGGGAAGCTCATGCTTCCGTGGCCCGTCGCTCATACGAGCGTGTTTGCTGCACTTGCACTACTCGAGCGTGTTGCTGCTGTATCAGCGCGGCGCGAAGAGACTATTCGCGAGCGAGAACATTTCAGCGATGAACTAAAGAAGCTGCCAGGATTTGTCGTGCATCCATCCGAGACGAACTTCTTACTTATACATGTCGATGATGCCGCTCAAATTGCTGCGAAGCTGGCTTCGCATGGGGTGGCAGTCGCAACCGGCGACTGGATGAGTCGCTATCCCGAAGCAAAGAAACTCCTTGATTCCACATTGCGTATCGCCACCCCCTCGCCAACCGATAGGGAGCAGGTACTTGACATATTACGTAATATATAGTATGTTATTCGACATGAATACAGAACCCGAAGAGAGCGTCTCAGAACCAAGCGCATCAGCGCGCCTTTTCAGCTTCACTCCGTTCGCCTCTGCGACAGTGCTTGAACGATTCCGTAAAATAAAGAGCGCTCGCTGGGGCGCCCTACAAGCGGAAACTCTCTTGAAACTTTTTACGCGTGCAGCAAAGCATGTGCCTGCGTATACCCGCTTCCTGAAGGAAGCGGGTATGGAGTCTTCTAAAATCCGCACGATTGAGGACTTAGAGAAAGTCCCTTCAGTTTCTAAGAAAAATTACCTTCACAAAAATTCATTTGCAGATCTTTTCTGGAATAAATCACTCCGCGCTCCTCATATTCTTACGTCCACTTCTGGTTCTACCGGACGCCCGACCTATTTTGCGCGAACGGCAAAAGTCGATGAGCAATCTTCACAGATACATGAGCTGATATTCAGCACCAGCTCGCTTGATGAACGAAAATCAACGCTCGTGATTGTTTGTTTTGGCATGGGAGTCTGGATCGGCGGACTCATCACGTATCAGGCATTCGAACTGCTTGGACGTCGCGGCTATCCGATTTCCATACTCACCCCAGGAATCAACAAAGCAGAGATTCTCAAGACACTACGCGACCTCGCTCCACAGTACGAGCAAATCGTCCTAGCAGGCTACCCGCCTTTCTTGAAGGATGTGGTGGATGATGCTGTATCCCAGGGAACTGACTTCAAGAAGCATCAGGTAATGCTGCTCTTCGCAGCAGAAGCTTTTACTGAGAAGTTCCGTGACCACGTAGCGCATAAGGCTGGAATTGAGAATGTCCTCACAGACACTGCGAATATATACGGAAGTGCCGATTTAGGTACTATGGCATTTGAGACTCCAATCTCAATACTCATACGCCGCCTGGCTGCGAAAGATCAGTCGCTTTTCGACGCGCTCTTCAAGGGAACCATGAAAACGCCGACACTCGCACAATACATACCTTCATTCGTTACGTTCGAAGAGTCCGAAGGAGAGCTGCTTATCTCTGGTGACAGCGCAATACCTCTCGTGCGTTATGCGATAGGAGACAGCGGCGGCGTGTTCACCTTCGCGCAGATGGTGGAGAAATGTCGTGAGCACGGTATTGACCTTGCTGAAGAAGCGAAGGGTGCGAGCATCACCGAAACAGTGCTCGAGCTCCCGTTCGTGTATGTATATGAACGTGTCGACCTTGCGACGACTCTCTATGGTCTGCAGATTTATCCGGAAACCATAAAAGAAGTTCTGCTTGATGACCGTTTTCATTCGCATGCGACGGGTAAACTCACGCTCATAACTAAATTCGATCAGAATCAGGATCAGTATCTGGAGGTAAATGTGGAACTCAAACCTGGAGTAGAAGCGAAGGACACGTTAGCGTCTGTCCTCAAAGCTGAGATTGTACGTAACCTTCGTGAAAAGAATTCTGAGTATCATGAGCTCTATGATTTCATAGGTTCCCGCGCTGAACCGCAGATCGTGTTCTGGCCCTATGAAGACCCGCTCTATTTCAAGCCAGGTACGAAGCAGTCTTGGGTGCTACGAACTGCGTAAGGGAAATACAAATAAAGACGTCCTGCTTTAAACAGGACGTCTTTATTTGTGCTGTTAAGGCCATGATACACTTCCAACATATGGCTATAATCTCATTCGAGGACCTGGAAAAGCGGTTCTCTGAGGCCCAAACACTCGAAACGCAGATGCGTATTGTTATCGAAGCAGCGACTCGCGCGCCGTCCACCCATAATAGCCAGCCTTGGCGATTTCATTTCGCAGAAGGCGTGGTCGAAGTATTTATGGATGAACGCGTACATTTGCCGTACTCCGATAAAGAAACGCAGTATGCGCATATCAGTATTGGATTCCTCCTACACCATATATATGTCATCGGGGTATATCTAGGAATGTATCCGCAGATTGTCGTAAGTGCTGGTCGCGCACCGTTAGCGACAGTATCGTTTAGTGTTCCAGCCACGCGCGATGAACATTTCAAGGTCCTTACGCAGGCAATCTTCGAACGCCGCAATCGACGCGGTTTGTTCGTGTCAGAACCATTGCCTGCGGCTCTGTTTGATGAACTTGCTCAGCCGATTCAACTCCCCGATGGTCTTTCTCTTGTGCGTCCCGGCATTGTTACCGACAACACTTCAGCCACACGTATCGGCGCGCTAACGCTTGAGACAATGGAACGCGTATACGATGCACCCGGGTTTCGACGCGAGATGTCCCACTGGATAGTGCCGACTGGCTCAGGTCGCCGCGACGGTATACCCGGTTATTCTTTGAATCAACCATTCGTACTCTCCTGGATCCTGCCGCACCTGATCCGTTCCCTTAATATAGGGAAGATACCTGGCAAGATGAGCGCTTCTGCGCTCGCTTCCGCTCCGGCTATTTTTGCCTTCGGGGCACCCGCCGATCCTGCGGCATGGATTTCCATAGGCTTTAAATCCTCTCATATCATACTTACGCTCGTTGCGCGTGGGTTCGATGCTTCGGTGTATGTGGCGACGGCGGAGCTGCCGGAGATTCGCGATGAGGTAACGGCACTGTGCGGACTTGATGCACCGCTCCGGTTCCTATTCGCCGCAGGGAAGCTGCAAGCTCCCCCTGTGAAGTGGACTACACCTCGCGTTTCGTTTAAGCAAAAGCTAATATAATTAACTATGACGGAACCACTCATCAAACTGCTAGATCCTCGAATTCCCAGCGACGCTACAGAAATCGCACGCTTGCAGGACGAAGAAGGCTATCGCTATGTTGATACGTATGCCGAACAAGTCGCAGAACTCGCCGAGACACGAGACCCCTCGGCTGTAGGGCATGCACCCACGCCACTGCAAGACGATCCTGGTGAGCGCGTTGCAGCATTCCCATGGCAGAAGACGCTTGTGCGTATCCTCGACGCAGACGCATATCGCGAACTACGCACGAACCGCAATCGAGAACTCCTGACACAAGAAGAGCAAGACAGGTTCGGGGACGCGTGCATCGCTTTCGCAGGTCTCAATGTAGGTAATCCGGGAGCAGTCTGTATCGCCCTTGAAGGAGGAAGTCGTTCTATGCGGCTTGCCGACCTCGACCCGCTATCACTCTCGAATCTGAACCGATTCCGTGCCGGCTTGCCGGACCTCGGAATCAACAAAGCTACCCTTACTGCGCAGCAAATACTTGAAGTCGACCCCTATTACAAGCTAGATCTGTATGAACAGGGGATTTCACCTGCGAACCTCGAAACCTTCCTTGATGGGGCATCCTTGCTTGTAGAGGAAATGGACGCACTACCGCTTAAGATTTCCATCAGAGAAGTAGCAAAGGCTAAGGGAATCCCGGTCATTATGGTAACCGGAAATGCCGAAGGCATTCTGCTCGATATAGAACGTTTTGATGAAACTCCCGACCTACCTATTCTCAACGGACTGATGGATGCGCGTGTCATGGAGGCGGTTGCCCATCCTACCGGACCGCTCGCACCGCACGATAAGGTCGCACTCGCTCGTGATTTTATGGGAGTTCCGTATCTTGATGAACGGCTCTTGCTGTCTTTCTCCGCGTTCGGAACCTCACTCGTAGGAATACCGCAGCTCGCCGAGTCTTCGTTTATGCGTGGTGCAGCACTATGCTATGCAGCAAAGGCAATCGTGCTCGGGCGTCCTCTACCTTCGGGCCGGTATGCATTCTCTTTCGCAGCCGGACTGCAGCTTGTGCATCATTCCTAATTCATGGATTCGTTCATCAACCTTGATTTGCTCTGGGTAGGCATTGCAGTAGCTGGGGCGGGCACACTCGGTTGCTCTATTTTCTTTTCTGAACACAACAGCGCTACAGCTCGCGCCTTTCTGTTTTTCACGATGGTGAGTATTGGATGGAGTATCGTTAATTTTTTGAGTGGCCGTGCGACAGACCCTGCTCAGATTCTATGGCTTATTCGGCTCGTGCTGTTCTTTGCATCCTGGCATGCGTTCTCATTCCTTCTCCTTGCCGACCAGTTCCCGGCGCGCGAGCGACGCAGGCATCGCCGCACGCTTCTAGCCGGCTTCATTCTGACGGCAGTTGTATCGGTGCTGACGTTAACGCCATTTGTATTTCGTTCAGTGGTTGCGACCCTCCCAGCCGTGCAAACACAAACGGGACCGGATATCGCACTCTTTGGCTTGGTGGTATTCGGATATGTAGGTGCTGGAATAACAGCTCTTGTACGCAAATTTCTGCGCGCTCGTGGGGCTGAACGGCGTCAATTCGAGTCTGTGCTATTCGGCATGGTTCTGACCTTCATTTTCCTTGTGACGTTCGACTTCGTATTTCCTGCCTTTCTGAATGTGCCAACGCTTGTGCCGCTGGGCGGCCTCTTCCTTTTGCCCTTCATCGCAGGAACCGCTTATGCCATTCTCGAGTATCGTCTCTTCAACATTCGTGTTGCGATCTTTGGATTACTTACATTCCTGCTCGCCATTGCTACGTTTACGGACGTGCTCTTCTCCACAACCTTGCTTCAGATGCTGTATCGTACGGGAGAACTCGTGCTCGTAATGGCTGCTGGTGTCTGGTTGATACGAAGTATGGTGAGGGAAGTCGAACAGCGCGAAAAAATTCAGCTTCTTGCAAACGATCTTGAAAAAGCGAACGAGCAACAGATAGTACTTATACACTTCATCACGCACCAGATCAAAGGGTTCCTTACGAAATCTCGTAATATTTTTGCGAGCATGCAGGAAGGGGATTTTGGCGCTATTCCAGAATCATTAACTCCATTTGTTGAAGAGGGGCTTCGCTCTGACACAAAAGCAGTACAGACCATTCAAGAAATCCTGAACGCAGCGAATATCAAGAGCGGCAAAGTAACCTACATGAGCGTTCCGTTCGATTTAAAGGAAGTCGCCGATGAAATCCTTACGGACCTTAAGCCCGCTGCCGACACGAAAGGTCTTGTGCTCACGCTCGCTACGGAAGGCGACTCCTTCACGATGAGTGGTGACCGCATGCAGATGGTGAATGCACTCAAGAACCTTATCGATAATTCCATCAAGTACACGCCGAGCGGCAGCGTTGCGGTGAGTCTTTCCAAACAGGAAGGAAAGATTCGTTTCGAGATCAAGGATACCGGCGTTGGCATCACGGCTGAAGACATGACGCATCTTTTCACTGAAGGCGGTCACGGCAAAGAATCTCAGAAGATCAATGTGGACTCAACCGGCTTCGGTCTTTTCATCGTGAAGAACATCATCGAAGCACATCACGGAAGGGTCTGGGCAGAGTCTGAAGGCGCAGGGAAGGGCTCGCAGTTCATCGTTGAGCTTCCTGCGTAATATATTCCTCCTGAATTAATTCTAAAGAAATTCTGAAGAGAAAAATCCTACAGACAGCTCTTTTTGTATCACTGGAATGGCGTCTACAGATATCATTAGGGTATGGCAAAACCTGCGGAGAAACTAAAAGCACTTGAACTGCGTCGTACCGGAGCAAGTAATAAAGAAATTGCAGAGAAATTACACGTAAGCAGAAGCGCGGTGAGTCTGTGGGTTAGAGACGTGCCGCTTACTGATACACAACGGCTGCAACTGCGCGCTAATCAAATTGCCGGAGGACATATCGGCCGCATAAAAGGAGCTGAAAAGAACCATGCAATGAGGCTGGATAGAGTGCGGTTCGCTTCTAAGGAAGCGAACGAGATGTTCGAACAAATTTCAATAGATCAACTATTTTATCTTGGTCTCGGTTTATATTGGGGAGAGGGGACGAAAGCAGAAAGCAGCAGAGAGGTCTCGGTTACAAATTCTGACCCTCGAGTACTGCAAACAATGATTCGTTGGTTTACCGAATGCCTTGATATCGAGCTTGAACGACTCCACCCACGTATTTTTATTAGTGATACGCATCGTGAGAGGGAAGAAGTACTTCTAGATTTCTGGGAGAAAGCGTTAGACATTCCTCGAGACAAATTTAAGAGGACTATCTTTCTTCCGAAAGGAAAGAAGATTTACGAAAATCACGATATGTATTATGGTGTGCTTACGCTTCGTGTATCTCGGGGAGGTGATGTGAGGAACAAGATCCTTGCTTCCATATCTCGTATCGCGGAGCTGACCACAATATTGCCGATGTAGTTCAAGAGTTAGAACGAGGGACTCATAAACCCTAGACGGTGGCGCGACTCCACCCATCGGCACCACCTTGAATAAGCCTGCGAAACAGGCTATATTCCATACGTGTCGCATCTGCAACACACGCTGCGGTCGTAGCTCAACTGGTTAGAGCACCCGCCTGTCACGCGGGAGGTTGCGAGTTCAAGTCTCGTCGACCGCGCACGTCGCACAAAAGCCCCGAAAGGGGCTTTTGTGCTGCTGGGAAGCAAGTATCCGAATCAGGTATACTTTCGGTACTATCATATGGAAATTATCTCGACACTAGTGAATGCAGCAGGAGAAAAGCTTGCTGTTAGATATCAGGATATCGATTCAGCATCTGAACTCGAGACGAGAATAGTAAAGACCGTACACGCATACTGTTTTTATAAGAATAAGTTCATCGTTGTTCTGGCAGGGCAGACTGGCATGTGGACTCCTCCTGGAGGCAGCGTTGAAGTCGGGGAGTCGCTTGAGGAAGCAGTGGTGCGAGAAGTGCACGAAGAAACAAATATGCGAGTGATCAAGCAATGTTTAATTGGATACCAAGACATTAGTGAATCTGCTGGAATAATTACTCAAACACGTTCCGTATGTCTCGTTGAGCCGTACGGAGAATTCATTTCTGATCCTGATGGAGACATAACTGAGATTAAGCTCATCGACCCAGATTCCTATAAAGAATTCTTTGACTGGGGCAAGGTTGGAGATCATATTATGGAACAGTCGCTGATCAAAAAGGAATATCTTTTATCCTAATTCCAGCAGCGTCCACCTAGGACGCTCGCGACGCAAAAGCCCCATCAGGGGCTTTTGCGATATCCGCGCAGCGCATACAGCATCAGCGAGAACCACACCAAGAAAGAAGCCAGTCCTACGATGAAGAACGAAGCAGCAGTTTGGAAATATATCGCGCTGCTGATCATCTTCCCGAGCCATATTGAGGTAAGAAACATGCCTGCGCAGCATATAAGGCAGACAAGAAATATTCTAAAAAGGATGCGCTCAGCCATATCAATGAGAACTGGGTGGGTAGTGGCTAGGTTACGGCTGGTATACTGGCTATATAATGAGCCGGAATATCATCCTGACGTGCGTGGCGGCAGCGCTCATCCTCGGCCTGAGCGGCTTCGCGTTCCTGCACAGCTCAAGCCTCGCGCTTCTGAACCCGAGCGGCATCATCGGGGTGCACGAGAAATCCGTCATCATCCTTACCGTGCTGCTTTCGGGCATCATCGTGGTGCCGGTGTTCCTGATGCTCTTCTCGTTCGCGTGGAAGTATCGCGCGGACGATCCTGAGGCTATCGAGCATCACGCGCCGGAGTGGGATCACGACAGCTGGTGGACGGACGAATTGGTGTGGTGGGTGGTGCCAGGAGTGATCGTGTTCTTGCTTTCGATTCTTGCATGGCAGAGCGCACACACGCTTGATCCGTATGAAGCGCTTACTTCGAAGGAAGCGCCGATAACGGTGCAGGTGGTCGCGCTTGATTGGAAGTGGCTGTTCATTTATCCGGCACAGGGAATCGCGACGGTGAACATGCTCGAGATTCCAGAGAACACGCCGATACATTTTGAAATCACCGCAGATGCGCCTATGAATTCCTTCTGGATTCCAAAACTTGGCGGGCAGATAATGGCGATGCAGGGTATGACGAATCAGTTGAATCTTGAGGCGACCGGAGAGGGAACATACACGGGCGTGTCTGCGAATATAAGCGGCGCAGGATTCGCTGGAATGACATTTCCTGCAAAGAGCGTTTCTAAAGATGAGTTCGACGCATGGGTGCAGTCTCACAAGAGTGAGGCGCCGCTTAACGCCGACGCGTACGCGGCACTCGCCAAGCCGAGCAGCTATACGCCGCCCGCATACTATTCGCTCCCGAATGCGAACTTGTATACTTCAATCATAATGACGTACATGATGCCCGCGAACATGCAGCCTGCGCCGATAGCGATGCCAGCGATGAATATGGCTTCAACATCTACCACAACGCCATGAACTGGTACTCACTGATATTCGGTACGCTCTCGTGGTCTCAGTTGCCGCAGAATCCTATTGCGTGGTTCGGCGCATGCTGCGTGCTGCTCGGCGGCCTTGTGGTGCTCGGCATCATCACCTATAACAAATTCTGGACGCGTCTGTGGAAAGAATGGCTTACCTCGGTTGATCCGAAACGTATCGGCGTGATGTATCTGGTGGTCGCAGCGATTATGCTTGCGCGTGGAGGTGTCGATGCATTGCTGATGCGCGCGCAGCAGGCAACTTCAGTGGGGGATTCGCAGGGAATACTTACTGCGCAGCATTTCCAGGAGATCTTCTCGGCGCATGGCTCGATCATGATCTTCTTCGTGGCGATGGGATTCATGTTCGGCCTTATCAATCTTATTCTTCCGCTGCAAATAGGCGCACGCGATGTTGCATTCCCATTCCTGAACTCGCTCAGCTTCTGGCTGTTCGCCGCCGGCGCAGTGCTGGTGAATGTGTCGCTCGTGCTGGGTGATTTCTCTGCGGCGGGCTGGCTGGCATACCCGCCGCTCTCTGAGCTCGCCTATAGTCCGACGGTGGGCGTGGACTACTGGCTGTGGAGCCTGCAGATATCTGGCATCGGGTCTTTGCTTTCAGGAGTGAACTTCCTCGTTACTATCGTGCGCATGCGCTGCAAGGGAATGACATACATGAAGATGCCGATGTTCGTATGGAGCGTCTTCGGCGCAATGTGGCTCGTCGTGGTCTCGTTCCCGATACTCACCGTTACGCTCGCGCTGCTCGCGCTTGATCGAACAGCCGGCATGCACTTCTTCACGGCCGGCTTCGGCGGCAACATGATGATGTATGTGAACTTGATTTGGGCATGGGGCCATCCTGAAGTGTACATACTGATTCTTCCGGCCTTCGGTATTTTCTCGGAAGTGGTGCCGGTGTTCTCCGGCAAGAAGCTTGCCGGCTACACGTCTATGGTGCTTTCAATCATGGCGATCGTCGCGCTTTCGTTCCTCGTGTGGCTGCATCATTTCTTTACGATGGGCGCCGGTGCGGATGTGAACGCGTTCTTCGGCATCATGACGGCAGTGATCGCGATACCGACGGGCGTGAAGATCTTCAACTGGATTTTCACTATGTATAAAGGACGCATCCGCTTCACGACGCCGATGCTGTGGTTCATGGGCTTCGTCGTGCTGTTCACGCTTGGTGGCATCGCCGGCGTGGTGATGGCGGAACCGCCGGCAGACTATCAGCTGCATAACAGCCTGTTCCTGGTGGCGCACTTCCATACGATGATCGTGAGCGGCGTGCTCTTCGGCTACTTCGCCGGCCTAACGTATTGGTTCCCGAAGATATTCGGCTTCCGCCTTGATGAACGCCTGGGTCGTCGTGCATTCTGGTTCTGGCTCTTCGGGTTCATCCTTGCCTTCGGTCCGCTCTATGTGCTCGGCCTCATGGGTGCCACACGACGTATCGACCACTACGCTGCTGCGACCGGCTGGCAAGGCTGGTTCATAATTGCCGCTATCGGCGCGGTGCTTATTGCGTGTGGCTTCATTACGCAGATCATGCAGCTCGTGCACAGCATCAAGTGTCGCAATGATCGTCGCGACACTACCGGCGATCCGTGGAATGGCCGCACGCTCGAATGGTCGGTGGTTTCGCCGGCACCGTTCTATAACTTCGCAACGCTTCCGGTGGTTGAGCAGCGCGACCCATTCTGGTATTCGAAAGGTTCGCAGCTGCTAAAGCAGGAAACATACGAAGATATCGTGATGCCGAAGAATACGAGCGCAGGGCTCATCATCGCCGGCTTCGTATTCTTATGTGCCTTCGGTATCGTGTGGCACATGTGGCTGCTCGTTGGCATTGCGTTGCTGGGTGCAATCATTACAGTGCTCGTTCGCGTATTTAGCGAAGAAACGGAATATGTGGTTACGGCGAGCGAAGTGGAACGGATAGAGCGCATGCATACTATATGAACGGCATCATGAACGACATGAAAAAAGATTCTACGACGGTGTTCGGATTCTGGGTATACCTGATGACGGACTTCGTACTCTTCGCATCGCTTTTCGCGGTATATGCCGTATTGCATGCAAATACGTTCGGCGGCGTAGGAGGAAAAGATATCTTCAACGCGCCGTTCGTGCTTATTGAAACGATAATCCTGCTCACGAGCAGTTTCACCACCGGCCTCGCGCTTCTTGCAGCAAAGGCAGGGAAGAAGTGGTGGGTATTGATTCTGCTTCTTGCGACGGCTGCGCTCGGTGCTGCGTTCGTATCGCTCGAGTTCAGTGAGTTCAGCACTCTCGTACTCGAAGGTCACCGTTGGACGCAAAGTGGTTTTCTGTCGGCATACTTTACATTGGTGGGAACACACGGCTTACACGTTTTGATCGGCTTGCTGTGGATGGTGGCACTCATGATCGCTATCATCCGTCATGGCCTTACGCAGCCGAACATGCGCAAGCTCTTGCTCTTCAGCTTGTTCTGGCACTTCCTTGATATCATCTGGATATTCATCTTTACGCTCGTATACCTATTCGGTCTCCTATGAACACTCGCACTTATTTCGAAGACGTCGGCGCCTGGCCGGCAGCAGAAGGAAAGCCGCACCTGGTATGGCCTGCCTACGTACTTGGCTTTATTCTTTCGCTCCTGCTTACATTCGCTGCGTACGGCGTGGTGGTGTATCACGTCCTACCCGTATCGCTTACGTATGTGATCGCGGTGCTGATAGGGCTCGCTGGCATACAGTTCCTCGTGCAGCTCGTGTTCTTCTTCCACTTGAGCGCACAGCACGCTGCGCGCGAACGTCTCATCATTCTTGGCGGCACGATAATAATCGTTGGAATACTGCTTTCCGGTTCTATCTGGATCATGTTCACGCTTGATCAGCGAATGATGCCGAGCGCTACGCAGATGACGCACTACATGGATACGCAGGCTGGTATTTAATCATGTTCAAGAACTATTATCGTTTAGCGAAGCCAGGGATCGTATACGGCAATACGTTCACCACGCTTGCAGGATTTTTGTTCGCATCGCAATTGAATTTCAGCCCTCTGACGATTATCCTCCTGCTCGCTACGCTCGCAGGTCTGGGCCTCGTCATAGCATCCGCTGCGGTATTCAATAACTATCTTGATCGCGATATCGATAAGAAGATGGAACGCACCAGCAAGCGCCCGCTTGTGACGGGTGTTATCAGCCCGCGTGCCGCGCTTATATATGGAACAGTATTAGGGCTCATCGGATTCGCGATTCTTTTCTTTTTCGTAAATATACTCAGTACAGAAATCGCGCTCTTCGGATTCATCTTCTACGCGCTCATCTATACGATAGCGAAACACAAGACGTCATGGGCTGCGGTTATCGGAAGCATCCCGGGCGCCGTGCCGATCGTCGTGGGATACACGGCCGTAACAAATCATCTCGATATCTCTGCGCTCATTCTTTTCATCGTAATGGTGGCGTGGCAGATGCCGCACTTCTATGCGATCGCGGTCTATCGCCTGAAGGAATATGAAGCAGCTGGCATACCCGTGCTTCCTGCAAAGAAGGGAATAGCACGAACGAAGATTCACATGCTTCTGTACATCATCGCGTTTCTGGTTGCCGCTATCGCGCTTTTCGCGTTCGGCTACGTCGGCTACGTATATCTCGTACTCATTCTTACCTTCGGTCTTTCATGGCTCTGGCGCAGCATCAAGGGATTCAAAACCTCTGATGACCCGAAATGGGCACGCAGCTTATTTCTTTACTCGCTTGTCGTGCTGGTCGCATTCTGCGTCGCTATCATTCTTGGCCCCGTCCTACCGTAGGCGCTCTTTCAGTCCATCGAACATCACGACATCAGTCGCGTAATCTATCAGGCCAGGCAGGGAAGGAGGAATCAGTTTCGCTGATCTACCATTCGGTTTCGCAAGGCGAAGGCGCAGATGGAAGGAAGTGCTCGTCGGCGTATCATTTTCCAGTACAAGTGCCCAGGTGAATGCATACGGTTGCGCCGTGGTGGTCGCTTCGCCATTATGGAATGATCCGTACACGACGTACTGATTCTGCTGCAACGAAAGCACTTTCAATGAACCGCCGCCCCAATCGGGAACAACATCGCCTACGTTCATATGCTGGAATTGCTGAAGCGTCGTGCTTGCCGCATGTTCGTGAAGTACATCCTCCAGCCAGAACGGTGCATACCAGCCGCCGCGATCTTTTCCGAGCTGCTGTATCCACGGCCACGCAACCTCTGCTGAAACCGGAAGCGTTGCTGCGCGGTCTATCGAGATCCACGGATCAGCAATGACCTTGTCGCCGGGCAATGCTTCAGAAATTTGTGCAGGAGTTACACCTGAATGCGTGCCAAGGATGTGGACCGCCAGAACGAGAACAACAATAACCGCCAGAACGATGACTAGAATAGTGCGTGTGCGTTTCATCTTTCTATAGTAGCGCCTTTCCAATCCCATCATTTGATGAATAGTGGAATTATGCCGTTTCTGCTAGACTGCCGACAGATTGAAATCAACGAGGTGCGGTAATGGATATGTTCTCACTCGAAGTCCCGTTGAGCGTCTTGATGCTCAAGGTGCTCGTTTTTGGTCTGGTTGCGCTCCTTGGCCTCCAACTTAAAGATGCAGCCCAGCTGGGCAAGGATCTTCATGCAGACCGTACGCAAAGTGATCGCCTATACAAGATTCTGCTTCGGCGGAAGAAAACCTTAACGTTCTATATATTCTGCTCGATTATCTTCAGTATTTTGGCAATTGAGGCAACGGTGCAGGTTACCGGCAGACGCGATGCATTTCCGACTCTGCTTCCATTCCATCTGGTTTTCGCATTCATATTCTTCGCTCTATTCGTCACTCTCTTGGTACTGAACGGCCACCGGCATCCGAGACAGCATCGCAAGATTGCCATTATGTTCATTGTGTTCGGTATGGTGGCTCTCATAAGCGGTCTCTATATGCTCGTGAAGATGTAGACAATGAGGAACCCCACTCGCGCATGCGTGAGTGGGGCCTCTTTCTATCTTTCGTTCAATCGTTATTCGCCCACCTCGTGCAGATCTTCCTGTATCGTGCTGCGCAAGTCGTTGAACTCCTTCGTGAGGCGATCAAGCTTCTCGTCGGCACTATCTTCGATATCGATGAAATCATTACGTGCAGGATCGATCGAGCGGATGATCTCATCCAGCTTCAGATGAATTGCATGCGCATCGCGATTCTGTGTGTTCTGAATCAGGAACACCATGAGGAACGTAAGGATCGTCGTACCGGTATTAATCACCAGCTGCCAGGTGTTGGAGAACTGGAAGATCGGTCCGGTAAGTGCCCAGACGACCACCAGCAATACGGCAACGATGAAACCGAACGGCGAACCTGTCGCCTTGCTCGTCCACTGGGCTGTCTTGCGGAACAGATTCTTCATACGGATATTATGCCTGCTCGCTACGTGCGTAGCACTTGCAGCCGCCTGAACAGAACTGCACGAGACCGATAAGAATGATTATAATTGGCCATGCGAAGCGGGCGATAGTAACATCCAGATAGCCGAGGGTTCCAAGAAGGAAGTTCAATCCGAAGAGCATGATAAGGATTGGAACTATCTTGTGATGAGGGCAACGGCAAGCCGATGCTGAGTTAACGTGATTCATGTACTGAAATTATTGGGTATGCCTTAAGAATAACATTGAAAAAAAGCAAGAAATACCGTAGTGTTCAAGGGTTCGCCTATAGAACAAAAGCCGATGTAGGCTTATGAAGCCTGCAGCGTGCTCTCTCGGGCGAAAAGACATAAGAATGTCTTTTACCCTCGTTCGCCGATGTAGCTCAGGGGTAGAGCAACTCCATGGTAAGGAGTAGGTCGACAGTTCAATTCTGTCCATCGGCTCAACAAAAAGTGAAGAACAGCTAAAATATTCCTGGGGCTCTTCTAAAGGAAAGCTGAAGAGTCCTTTTCAGGCACAACCCATTTCTTATAATTAATGGATGTCTAATCCGAAGAAAGCAAGAACTCCTTGTCTTGTTTGTTCAAAAGAACCGGCACGCGCAGCATATAAATACTGCAGCAATTCATGTCAGCAAGAATTCGAATACCGAATGTACATTGAAGAGTGGAAAAGAGGAGAAATATCTGGTCTGGCGAAGATTGGAATCGTATCCAGTACCGTTAAGCGATATCTGAGAAGAAAATTTAATAACAAATGTTGCGTGTGCGGATGGGAAGAAGTGAATACCAAAACCGGGCTCGTCCCTCTTGTGGCAGATCATATCGACGGGAATTGGCATAATAACAACGAAAGCAATTTGCGACTTATTTGTCCAAACTGTGATTCACTCACTCATACGTATGCAGCTCTAAATAAAGGAAAAGGAAGGGATAATCGTGCTAAAAGTAAACGATCGATGGATGCCCACATGCTTGTCTAAATGTGCTTTGAAAGGTAATGTTTTCAAATGCCGAGGTAGCTCAGTTGGTAGAGCGGCGGTATCGTAAATCGTAGGTCGGGAGTTCAAGCCTCCCCCTCGGCTCCAATGCAAGCAAAAACCGCCGCAAGGCGGTTTTTGCTATACTTGCAAGATGAATCCCGAAGAACGACTCACGGAGATAGAAGCGCTGATGGCATCGCCTAGCTTCTGGAGCGACAAGGACAATGCGCAGAAAGTAGTGCGCGAATATCAGTCGCTTAAAGAGGGTGGCTCAGGCGATCCGGCAGACGCTCACGACGCGGGCTCAGCAACGCTCGCCATACTCGCCGGCGCAGGCGGCGATGATGCGGAAGATTTCGCACGTATGCTGCGCGGCATGTACGAAGGGTACGCGAGCAATAAAGGATGGACCGCACGCGAATTGCATGCGAACGAGAACAATCACGGCGGCTACCGGAACGTGCTTCTTGAAATAGAAGGACGCGGTGCGTATGGCCGGCTTAAGAAAGAAAGTGGCGTGCACCGCCTCGTGCGCATCTCGCCGTTCAACGCGAACGACAAGCGCCAGACTTCATTCGCTCTGGTAGAAGTATTGCCGGTGCTCGCGCCGAATGAACAGGTTGCGCTGAATCCGGATGATCTCGAAGTGACGTTCGCCCGCTCCGGAGGAGCGGGAGGTCAGAACGTGAACAAGCGCGAAACTGCCGTGCGTATCACACATGTCCCTACCGGCATCTCCGTACACGTTTCCAGCGAACGCAGCCAGCAAGCGAATCGCGAAAAGGCAGAAGCCTTCATAAAAGCTAAGATATTTGCAAAAGAAGAAGAGAAGCGCCAAGCCGAGGCAAAAGGCCGCTCGATAGCCGCTACCACGGCAAATGAATGGGGAAGCCAGATGCGCTCGTACGTCCTTCACCCGTATAAGATGGTGAAAGATCACGAAACAGGCCACGAATCATCGAATCCTGACGCTGTTTTGGGTGGTGACCTCGATGCATTCATCGATGCAGCCAATGCCGAACCACAGGAATCTGGGCAGGTCGAGGGTGAGTAGGGTATAATAATCCGGTCATGATCTATTTCGACAAGGTGACGAAGCTCTACCGAGACGGGACTCCTGCTCTTGAAGACATCACCCTCTCGATCGCTCCTAAGGAATTCGTTTCAATCGTCGGCCACTCCGGCGCAGGAAAGACGACACTTCTTAAAATGCTTCTCGTTGAAGAAGCGCCTACAGAAGGCACTATCTATTTCGAATCAACCGATGTGCACTCATTGCCAAAGAGCATGCTGCACCACTATCGTCGCAAGATCGGCATGGTCTTCCAGGACTTCCGTCTTATTCCGAATAAGACCGCATACGAGAACATTGCGTTCGCGATGGAAGCGGCAGGCCGTCCCGATGACGAGATCGCATCAGACGTGCCGCACATACTTGATCTTGTGGACCTCACGAGCAAGGGCGGCCACTTTCCGCATCAGCTTTCCGGCGGCGAGCAGCAGCGCGTCGCTATCGGCCGCGCTATCGTGAATCAGCCGGACCTCATCGTTGCCGATGAGCCGACGGGCAACCTCGACCCGGTGAACACGTACGAGATCGTCGAGATCCTTAAGAAGATCAACGAGCTCGGCACCACCGTGCTTATTACGACGCACAATAAGGGTGTCGTGGATGCGATGGGGAAGCGCGTTATTACTATGGAGCGCGGACGCATCGTGCGTGACGATGCGCACGGACAATATATTCTTTAGCCTATGTTGATGACTTTCAAGCGAATCCTTGCAGCCGGCGCGACCTCATTCGCGCGTAGCGGGCTCGTGTCCTTCGCGACCGTCCTTATCATGACGGTAACGCTCATCATCGTCGGTACGCTCCTGCTGCTTTCTGCGGTGCTCACCAACACGCTTGCATCCATCCAGAACAAAGTGGATGTGAACGTATATTTCACGACGGCTGCGCAGGCAAGCGAAGTACAGGATGTGCAGAGCCGCTTGCAGCAGCGCCCTGACGTTGCTGCCGTAACATTTACGTCTGCGGACGACGCGCTCGCGCAATTCCGCCAGAACCATACATCCGACACGCTTACGCTTCAGGCGCTCGACCAGCTCGGCGGTAACCCGCTCGGTGCATCGCTCGCCGTTCGCGCGAAAGACCCTTCGCAGTACGCGGCTATCGTAACGTTCCTTCAGAATGACTCTGCTGCGAGCAGTATCATCGACCGCATCAATTACGCGCAGAACAAGGTGATTATCGACCGCCTTACGAATGCCATAAAAGCGACGCAGGAAGCAGGGCTCGCTATTGCGCTTCTCTTCGCTATCGCTTCCGTGGTTATCGCTCTCGCTACCGTGCGCCTCGCGATATACAGCGCACGCGACGAAATCGCCGTCATGCGACTCGTGGGTGCGTCTAACACCTACATCCGCGGCCCGTTCATCGTTGCAGGAATCATATCGGGCCTTATTTCAGGGCTCATCGCGCTGGCATTCTTCTTCCCGATAGCTTGGTATGCGGGCCGCTCCTTCACTGAATGGCTCGGCGGCTTCAATCTCTTTACGTATTACGTTTCTAACTTCCCGTACATCTTCCTGGTTATCATCGGTTCTGGTTTCGGGCTTGGCGCGATCGCTTCATTCTTAGCAGTGCGTCGTTATCTGCGGATCTGATTCTGGGCGTATGGCAATCGAAGGACACAAATACATATTCGTTCTCGGGGGCGTGATGTCCGGCGTCGGCAAAGGAGTCGCCGCTTCGAGCATGGGGCTTATCCTGCAGCAGCGCGGCTTCGGTGTTAACCTCGTTAAGGTTGATCCGTATCTGAACGTTGACGCAGGTACGATGAATCCGACTGAGCACGGCGAAGTATTCGTACTGAAGAGCGGCCTCGAGACCGACCAGGACATGGGTAACTACGAGCGCTTTCTGAACCGCGACCTCGGCCCTGAGGATTACATGACGAGCGGCATGGTGTATCAGAGCGTTATCAATCGTGAACGCGCGCTCGAATACGGCGGCAAGTGCATCGAAGCTATTCCGCACGTCCGCGACGAGATCCTTGCGCGCATCGAAGCTGCGGCTGCCAATAATGGCAGCCGCATTTCTGTGATCGAGATAGGCGGCACCGTGGGTGATTTCCAAAACGCACTTTTCATCGAAGCCGCACGCGTGCTCCGTCTTACACGCCCTGATGATGTGCGTTTCGTGATGGTTTCATACCTGCCGGTGCCGAACACGCTCGGCGAGATGAAGACGAAGCCAACGCAGAGCGCCGTACGCGAGCTCAACTCATACGGCGTGCAGCCGGATTTCATCATTGCGCGCAGCAATGGCCCGATGGATGCGAAGCGAAAAGAGAAGCTCGCTATCTGGTGCAATGTGCGTCCGGATCACATCATCTCTGCGCCGGATGTCGATTCCATCTACGACGTGCCGCTTAACTTCGAGAAAGATAATCTTGGCGACCTGCTGCTGAACGCGCTCTCGCTTCCAAAGGAAACGAAGGCAGATTTCACTGAGTGGCAGAAGTTCGTGAATAATACGAAGATCACGACACCTGAACTCAAGATCGGCATCGTCGGGAAATATTTTGATACGGGTGATTTCGTCCTTTCCGATGCATACCTTTCAGTTATCGAGGCATTGAAGTTCTCGGGCGCTGCGCTTCAGGTGAAGCCGAAGATCGAATGGATCAATGCGAAGAGTATAGAGAAGGATGGGCCGGCAGCGCTTGCCGGATTCGCAGGCATCATCGTGCCAGGTGGTTTCGGAGAAACCGGCATCGAAGGAAAGATCATTGCGGCGAAGTATTGCCGTGAGAATAAGATTCCGTATTTCGGCCTTTGCTACGGCATGCACATGCTCGTCATTGAATATGCACGTAACGTGCTCGGTCTTGATGGTGCGCATACCGTAGAGATAGATCCGAAGACGCAATACCCTGTGGTGGATGTAATGCCTGATCAGAAGAGGCTCATTGCTGAAGGGAAGTATGGAGGCACCATGCGCTTAGGTACGTATCCTGCAAAACTTGGCGAGGGTACCATTGCCAGCGACGCCTACGGCGTCGCTCAGGTAGACGAACGTCACCGCCATCGCTACGAGATAAATCCTGAATACGTCCCGCAGCTCATTGAGAAAGGTCTCGTGTTCTCTGGTACTTCGCCAGACGGCGTGCTTATGGAAATCGCAGAGCTACCTAAGAGCGAACACCCGTTCATGCTCGGCTGTCAATTCCATCCTGAACTGCAGGCACGTCCGCTCGCGCCGCACCCGCTCTTCACCGCCTTCCTTACGGCAGCAATAGATACGAACGGTGCTTCCGCGTAGTTGATTTATTTAGCATTTGTATTGAAATACATAGTGCGCTATAGTGCCTCAGGGAAAAAGGAGTATGTACGATGATACATCCGATAGATATTCATATTGGCAAACGTCTTCGCAGGCGCCGGAAGTTTTTGGGACATTCGCTCAAGCAGGTCGGCCTTTCTTGCGGCGTTACCTATCATGTAATCAATAACTATGAGTCCGGAAGGAATCCGATGAGAGCGTCATTCCTTTTGCCGCTCTCCCAAGCTCTTGATGTTCCGGTGGGATACTTTTTCGAAGGGTTCGAAGAAACGCGGCCTGTCGAAAGCGAGCACAACACCGCAGCGAACTAATTCTGCACCACGTCGTGCCTTTCTGGCACCAAAGCCGGCGACCTTGTCGCCGGCTTTTTGCATGGTAATTAAGCATGCTTTTGCACGTCTTATCCTTTTAGACGCTCCCACGCTGATATACTGTATGCATTACCTCGCCGTAACCTCGAACCTATGTCACAGATGTCCAAGAATGAAAAAATCACGATCGCCGTTTTCATCGTGCTCGTGCTGGCCGGCCTCGGCTATTACTGGTATCAGCATGATATGACTCCGAAGACTGCGGCTACCTTCGTGAATACACCCGCAACGCTTCCTTCTGGTTCGAGTACTTCTGATCAGAGCCTTCAGCAGGACACTGCTGCAATCGATAGCCAAATGAGCGGACTCTCAAGCGATCAGGCAACCGTTAATTCCTCAGTGAGCGCTAACTAATTATTTACGTATGAAAAATATTCCAACCTCCGCACTCGCGCTTTCGCTTCTCATCGCAGCAGCGCCATTCGCTGCATTCGCTGAAGACTCCGGTGCTTCCGTAAACGTTTCTGCAAACGCGCAGGTGCAAAGCAGCACGAGCGGCTCTCATGATGGTGCTTCTGACAACAGTGGTCCAGACAAGGGCGGAATCATCAAGATCAGCGATGATCTGAAAGGGCTCTTCGGTGCAGGCGCGGTTCGCGCTCATGTAGAGGCGAATCATGAGGCTTCGACCAGTGATATTCATGCGAACCTTCATGCCGGCGCGAACGCATCAACGACCCCTCGCGCTCCACACCCTACGGCTAATGGCGCACAGGCACGTGCGCGCGGCGATGCAGAAGTAGATGGCCGCATCGCGAACCTCACTAAGATGATCGCACGCCTTGGTGATGCGCAGCGTCTTTCGTCTGACGCGAAAGCATCACTCACTGCGTCACTGAATGCGCAGATCGCGTCACTTACGAATCTTAAGACAGACATAGACACCGGCGCGAGCACCACGCTTAAGACGGATGACCAGTCTATAACGAAAGATTTCCGCGTGTATGCGCTTGTTATGCCGCAGGCAGCGATCAATGCCGCATCAGACCGCATCATGACTCTCGTTGCAGATATGCAGGCGCTCTCTGCGAAGATCAGTACCCGTATCAGCGCGGCAAGCGCGGCCGGAGCTGATGTAACGGCAGCAACCGCAGCGCATACGGACTTCGATGCTAAGGTAGCAGACGCAAGCGTGCAGGCACAGGCAGCAGTATCTGAAGTCGTGAATCTCAAGCCGGATAATGGCGATACGACTATTCTTGCTTCGAATACCGCATCGCTCAAGGATGCGAAGACCAAGATCGACGCTGCGCAGGCAGACCTCAAAGCCGCTCGTGCAGACCTCGCCACCATCCTTAAGGGCGTAAAAGGAAAGGGAGAAGTGAAGGCAGGGGCAAGCGCTTCTACCACCGCGCAGTAGGATACACTATACCTATACAAACCTAATCACTCGTATGGTACCTATTAATCTTATGGCTGTGCTCGTAGCCGCTATCGTCACCATGGTGCTCGGCTATATCTGGTTCGGTCCGCTCTTCGGCAAGCTCTGGATGCGTCTCAATGGCTTCACTATGGAAACGATGTCTGCGCAGAAGGGCAAGATGGCGCAGATGTATATCATCATGTTCATCGGTGCTCTCGTAACGGCATATGTGCTCGCAGGCGTTCACATCTTCGCTTCAACGTATCTAAATATCGGCGGCATCGATTCAGGTATCCTCGCAGGCTTCATGAGCTGGCTCGGCTTCACTGCGCCGGTAACCGTGAACTACACGCTTACCACGCAGAAGTCGTGGAAGCTCTGGGCTGTCAATTCCGGGTACTATCTCGTCTCCTTCGTGGTGATGGGTATTATCCTCGCGGTCTGGGCGTAGGCATCTAAAAACGAGCCCTTGAACTAGGGCTCGTTTTTAGGTATTGTGTTTGAGCACGACGGCTTCGGCCGTTCTGCTATTGCGGGATCGTCTAATGGTAGGACTGCGGTTTCTGGTACCGTATATCTAGGTTCGAGTCCTAGTCCCGCAGCTCGCTAACTGTAGTCATCAAAGTTATATAAAAAGAAAACCGCCCTCTCGTCGAAACGAAAGGGTTGTTTTCGTTTCGCCTATGGGCGGTCATTTAGATTTCCGAATCTCAAAAGATTCACAAAGGTGCAGCTCACGAAGCAATACTCTTGAGTACTTAGAAAATATGTTCCAGTACTTGTGAACTGAATATAGTTATTACGACTTTTCGGCAGCCCCCAATTCGGTCGTTGCATAATTGGGATCGTCAATTCAGTCACGTCACCTACTCGTGCAGGCTCGTTTGACGGGTCATGCGCCGATGCTTCCCCTCATATCTACAACATTCAATTCTCCTTGTGTTGTTAAGGCTTCACTCAATCACTGAAGGACAGATCATAGAGTGTATCTTCAAACCATTTGAAGATTTGTGGCCATAATGCTTGATGAGGACAGCTCGGGCTAGTCCACCACCGACGAACGCTGGTGATGTTATACCCCATGCTTTCAGCAAGCATACGATCCCAACCGGGCTTGGTAGAAAAGATCTCCACCAGCATCCGCTTGAAACCTTCCCGACGCAACGGGTTTTCCTTACTGACTTCCATCTTCGTGCTTTGCACGAGAAGACGAAGGCTTTCATGAACCTGCCGTCGAGAGTTTCTGAGACGTTCGATTGCTTCATCGAACGGAATAGGCTCTTTCAAAAAGATCACCTCCTTTCGTGCCAAGTAGGCTGTGTATTTATACACTTGTAATATATTTTGTCAAAGATGGCCTAAACAAAGGATTTCGGTTCGAATAACGTTCCAGACTGCCAGCTAGTGATATTCTAGGGTGATGATAATTCGAGAACTTCGACAGGAAGATATCTCTGCAGTTGAGGAGATCTTTGATCTGTACTGGTCAGGAGAATTTCGCGCCCATCTTTCCGAACGTCTGCACTCATCTGATTTGCAATGGACTGTTGCAGAAGAGAACACTGAAATAGTCGGAGTTGCAGCATCTCGTGAAGCGCCAACAAGAATGCGAAAATACGCAAAGACGGACAGGGTAGTGGAATTTTATATCGCTGCAGCAAAATATAAAGGAAGGGGTATCGGTACTGCTCTGCGGAATGCTCGGATTGAACAGGCACGAAAAGACGACTTTAAGGAAGTGGTATTTTTCAGTGGCGATACGCATCAAGACTCGTGGAACTTCCATGACGCCTCAGAGTTTAGGAGGGTTGGAGAGGAGATCGCTCCTGACGGGGAAACTGGCATGATTTGGCTAATGGATCTTTAAGGAAAGTTCTCGCGTCGTATCAAACCGCCAGCTCGTTAATTTTAGTCATTGTAAATAAAAGAAACCGCCCGAACCGTAAGGAACGGGCAGTTCCTTTTGGTTGGACGGTTAGCGAAATTCGCGAAGCCATTCGCACGCGTTCTTGACGACTTCGGGCAACATGCCGGGCTTAAACCACTTGCCCTGGTATCGTTGATGATCTCTGAGCAGGAAATTACCCACTTCTCCTTCGTAGGAAAAGAAGCAGCCGGCGGTCATAAGCATTTTGCCTTTCACGCCGCCATAGGCGGGATAGTACCCGTCCTGCTGCGTCACGTCGAAGACGTGAACCGCATAGGCATTGTGCGCAGACGGGCCCTGCGAGAGGTCGAGTGCGCAGCTATCGACACGCACGACGCATTTACCGCGAAGTCTCGAGTGACGCTCAAGCTCACGCTCAAGCATCTCCTTGATGGTGTTGGCGCAGGAAAGCGCCATACGCGTGTCGGGTTTCTCCAAGACGGTAGTCGACATGACAATCTCCAATCAGTGTGAGGCTAGGGCTGTTCTGGGAAGAATCATGGTATATTTAATGCTATTTGTCAAATACAACCTAGACACTCAATTTCGGTTCGAATATCGTCCCAGACGGCCAGCTCGACACTTTCAATAAATAATTGTATATTCATTTCGATCTCAATGGTGAGGTTATGAACCATAGCCGACTCCCACGAGGATAGGCGACTGGAGGAACGATGTACATTCGAGAAGCTAAAAAACTTGCACAGGCGCTTGCGCCGATCCTGAAGGACCGCGTGCTCGTGCGATATGCCGTACAGGGGTGGGGTAAAGTTAGTTACACTGCGGAGCTTGTCGTGGTGGCGACGATCGGTGGCGAGGATTTTCTTTACCAAGCGCAAATCACATTGCTGGTTGTGCGCGGTATTACGCAGATCGAGTCGGATTTTAGGCTGCTGAGCCTCAAGACCCAGCCTGACATTCTCGAAAGCGTCACTGAAAGGTGGCTTAGAAGGAGTGCTGACGACTGGTGTCATGGCGAGCAATTCATGGGCGCCTATGAAATCCTTCGTGACGGACAGCTCTATACTTCGGTCAAGCTTCCGCCATTTGATCCCCGTTGGCATCTTCTGGTTGGAGTAATCCTGAGTGAGCTTGGGGCGCAGCAGGGCAAGGTGAACCCGCGAAATGCGGTAGACACCGGCAGCATCAATCTAATGAACAAGCGTTATTCTGCCTTCGCTGCCGAAAGTATTTCTGGCTGGGCTCATCAGACTTTTTCGGCGCACTAGGCGTATTCCTATCGATATAGTTCAGAGCCACTCGAAAGGGTGGCTCTTCAATTTGTATGTTATATGCATTTAAATAAGCATTTCGGTTCGAATATCGTCCCAGACGGCCAGCTTCTGTTTTCATGCTCTAATAGTGCTATGCGTGAACATAAAGGAAAGCGACTCTGCATAAGTGGTATTCCGACCGCAGGCAAATCAACTCTAACTAAGAAGCTTGCTGAAACCGTAAACGGGATCAGTGTATTTCTTGATGATTTTCGAGAAGAACTTGCCTCAGACGAACGCTATATAAAGTGGATCAACTTTTATATCGATCAGGATCTTGAAACATATTACACAACCACAACTCCTGAGGACGAATGGAAGAATCTGGTCGCTCAATCAGAAGCAATGTGGCCAGCATTTCTAGAACGAATTAATTCGTATGCAGATGAGGAACGATCAGTCATATTTGAATGCGTAAACTTGCTGCCACATCTTATAAAGAGAGATTTAGGCTTTCCCTGTGTAGTACTTATTGGTTCTTCCTACGATGAAACATTGGAGCGTAATAAACGAGAGCCTCGATGGGGAGGCGCAGAACGTGAGCTTGAATTGAACTCGAAGAGCTTCTTTTACGTTGAGCGTCCGCATTATCTCGAAGAAGCCGAAAAGTATGGGTATCCTGTATTCGAGACATCTGAAGAAGCTTTTCCATTAGCCTTAGATCTTCTGAAGTAAGGTTCCCACGTCGTACCAAACTCCCATCTGAGGGCGATAGATAAGCATTTTTCTATCTTAGTAATAGAAAACCCGCCGAGACGGAAGGTTTTCCATCTCAGCGGGCTAGCGAACGCAGAGAAACGCGATGAAGCTGTTGAGCGCGATAGCGCCCCAGGGCACGGCCGTGTGGGCCACGTCCTGTTTCTTGGCTCCATAGATCGAGAGCGCGCAGCTGACGATCGTGACGAGCCAGAGCCATGTCGTCGAAGACTGCGGCGTGTGCCAGTAGTCCACAATGAGCGGCACGGTCGCGACAATGAAGGCGATCACGAAGGCGAAGATCGCAATCTCCGCACTGAGTGTGAGCCACAGCACTACGGCAATGAAGCAGAGCACGAGTGATGCCGATTCCACGATGCCCCAGTGCCACGGACTCCGTCCCGCCAAGATGGCGATCAGGATAAGGCATGCAGCTGAGAGCCAGGCGATCTGTAGCAGCGGCAACTTGTTGCCGCCCCTGATGACCAGGAACAGGCCGAGCGCATCGAGCAGGACAGTCATCCCCCAGGTCGCCACGTTCTGCGGCACTCCCGTTTGATAAATAGTCCAGGCGAAGTAGGTCGGGGCAGCGAATCCAAGGATGCCGCTTGCCCAGTTGGCGTATTGCTTAGAGCGGTCCATCCGCGCCTCCTGAATTGTTGAAGATCACGCAACTGGATATATTTTAAAACTATACTAATCTCTTGTCAAACACGACCTAGACGCTCGATTGTAGTTCGGACATCGTCCCAGACGGCCAGCTCGACGTACTTACGTATAAGTGGTATTCCAAGAGTGGAGCTACGGTTCCGTTCTTTTGCAATCGGAGAAATGACCATGGTTACGACCGGGTATGACACTGTCGCTATTATTTCAGGGAAGATTCGGATTGATCCAACAACCTTTACGCCCACCGAATGGAAAACTATTATTGATGCTGCCATCAAAGAACTTACGATTGGGTACCTGAGTAATCTTGAAACAATTGGCCAACTTTTGCTGCCTAAGCGAGCTAACGAAATTAGCACTGAATATAACATATTCAATTTGCTTCATGTTGAACGTTCGTTTGACGAAAGTATTATGCATCCTGATTTCTTGAATCTCGGCACTCTTGTTGAGTTGCCTGACTGGAGAAGTTGGCCAAAAGCGTCAGCGCACAGTGATAGGTATGCTGAACTTTGCGAAACTATACTTACACTCAGGCGAGGCAAGCACGGCAGCACACATTTGGTACAAGTGGATATCTTCTGGTACCTCGAGGAAAGCCAGGCGGAGAGGAGATTGCAAGCCAAGCTGATCGTTATGCGCAACATCGTTGAAATTGATAAGCTCTTTGAGTCGCTCGGAACCACTGCATACCTTCGTGGGAAAAGAGTACTTTGGCAGCTGTATTCAGCACAAAAATCCACTCTTGCAAATATGAATCAGCGCGCAGCCGCTGCGCAAGAGGCCGCACAAAAGCTGGAGTCTTATCTCACTCGAGCAGACATACTTTAGAAGTGGGGCCGCAGCTTGTCTGCGGCCTTTTCTATTTTGGTTCCCATCAACACCATCTTGTATACTTATATATATGGCCAAAACTATTTCTGGCGGCACGGTACATGATCTGCCAGCAGATGTACGAAAGGCGTTGAAAGCGGATCCTAAAGCTCTTGCGTTGTGGGAAGGTCTTACGCCACTCGCACGTAATGAGTGGATTTGTTGGGCTATCTCCGTTAAGAAATCAGAAACGCGTCAGGAGCATATCGAACGAATATGCTCCGAGCTGAAAGAGGGAATGCGCCGCCCTTGCTGCTGGGTAGGTTGTATTCATCGGAAGGATAAATCATTAAGCCCTTCGCAAAAATACGTGCTTAGTAAACGGCCAAAAAGCAAGAAATAAGAATCCTTAGTATCTAGATATAATTTCTCTATGGAAAGCGAATCCTATCTTCCGCTATATTACTGAGCGGCCGCAGATAAATACCTAAGCATTCAGATAGTTTAAATGCAGTCTCAGGCGCCCGCCCGCTTGAGACTTGTTCGGTCTTCCTTTCTAACCCTGTCGTGCTGCGTCGATAGCGGCCACGTCAATCTTCTGCATGGTCATCATCGCTTTGAACGCGCGCTCTGCTTCTGCGCCACCGATAGCAAATGCCTCAAGCAGCGTACGCGGTGTGATTTGCCATGAAACTCCCCAGCGATCCTTGCACCATCCGCAGTCGCTTTCCACGCCGCCATTTCCAACGATCGCGTTCCAATAGCGATCCGTCTCTTCCTGGTCTTCCGTCGTGATCTGAAAGGAAAATGCCTCACTTTGCTTAAACGTAGGGCCACCATTGAGACCGACGCAAGGGATTCCACAGACCGTGAACTCCACTGTCAGCGCGTCGCCCTTCTTTCCATCCGGAAACTCACCAGGCGCGTGAAAAACAGCGCCTACGGTACTATCGGGAAAAGTAGCTGCGTAAAACTTCGCTGCATCTTCCGCGTCCTTATTGAACCAGAGGCAAATTGTATTTTTCGATATCATAGGTATGTATGTTACACCCTTACGCAGAGAGGAACCCATTCAGCTTCTCGAGCTGCTGCGTGAAGCCCATCTCCATACCTTGAACTGCCATTCCCGCCTTAGGGCCAGTCTTAAGGATAGCCGCTTTAACTTCAACTTTAGTCTTGCCATCGCTTTCAGAAAGAGTGATCTCGGTCGTCTGATCGATCGTAGTCTCTTCTTTCATACCTTCTGTCCATGCCTGCGCGGTATACGAAAGCTGGGACTCTGGCTCAACAACAGTGAACTGCGCGAGCATCGGCCACTTCGTACCTTTATACGGACCCATCGCTTCGCCTGCTTCCATCACGATATGAAATGTTCCCCCGACGCGAAGATCAACTTCGCATTCAGGAATGCTCACATTGTCCGGACCCCACCACTGCTTCAATTCTTCAGGATCAGTCCATGCCTTCCATACGCGCGAGAGGGAAGCGTCATAAAGATGCACGAGAGTAATTTCTTTTTCCATATGTTTATTTTTTATCTTCTAAGAATGTTCCTAATCTATCCAGTCTTCCTTCCCACAGCGCTCGATACTGTTCCAGATATTTGTCTGCCTGCTGCAGGCCGCCGGGCGAAAGCTCGACGCGTTGTTCACGGCCACGCTTATGCTTGCGCACGAGATTAGCCCGTTCAAGAACCTGTATGTGTTTCGAGACTGCTGCGAACGTGAGGTCGTATCGTTGTGCTAATTCTCCGACCGAGTAATCCTGACGACGCAGCCTACGAAGCAAGTCGCGCCGTGTCGGGTCGGCAAGAGAAGAAAATATGGTGTCGAGCGGACTAGTATATTCAACCATATAGTTGAATGATAGTGCAGGTTGATAACTGTGTCAATACGCTCAATTCGAAGAACTTTCGTAGTTGTCTTATTCAGGATTCTGATTCAGTGATATGGTACGCAGATGATAGTCACTAAGGACTTGCAGGTAGATATGCGCGGCGAACCTCTCTTCGAGAAGGTTAATATCGTTATACGTGCGGGCGAGCGCATCGGCGTGCTTGGCCCGAAGGCGAGCGATGTGACGCTTTTCTTCCATGTCCTCGTTGGTGAAGCAGAAACGGATGCGGGAAAGGTACTGACCGAAGGAGAACGTGTGGTGTATGTTGATCGTGATACGCTACTCGGCGGTGATGAATCGCTTGCGCGCGTGATGCACGCGCGCCCTACCTTTCTTCTTATCGACGCCACGAATCTGACTGCGAGCGCTAACGACCTCGAGCGTGCGAAACGTTTTATAGAAAGCTTCCGCGGAGGAATTCTTATCGCAACAGATACTGCGCTGCTTATGAATGCCGCAAAGACCACTCGCGTGTTTGAAATACGCCCTTCGACCAAAACTATCACTTCCTATACCGGAAGCTACGCTGCTTACTTGATTGAGAAAGAGAAGAACGATGCGAAGGAACTGGCCGCCTATGAGAAGCAGCAGAAAGAAAAGCGAAGACTTGAGGATTGGCTTACGAACAAGCGCATAGAAGCGTCGAACGACCGCTCGCCTGAAAAGGGTGCGACCATCCGCACCAAAGCAAAATATTTGCAGCGCGAGATCCTTGATAAGGAAATACCGAAGCCGAGCCAGTCTGAATAAACTCACAGGAACTACATGCGCTAAAAAGGTATACTGGCCGCATATGAAAAAAGAAATAACTTTGAACGGCGTACCCGTATATCACACCTTTCCCGACGACGGCCAGAAGCATCCAGGCCTCATCGTTATCGAAGAGATCTGGGGCGTAACCGACCACATAAAGGATGTGGCTGGTCGCTTTGCTGCGCAGGGCTATTCGGTTCTTTCGCCGGAACTCCTGCATGGCATGCCCTTTCTTGGAAAGGTAGACCAGAGCGTGCTTGCAGACATGCAAGACCCCGAGAAGCGAGACGAAGCGCAGAAGAAACTGCGAACCGCCATGGCACCTGTTCAGGCGCCGGAATTCGCAGAAGGAGCCATCGCCGTACTGAAGGCCTGCGTTGATTATCTGATGGCAGACGAGAACGTAGATGGAAACGTCGGCGTCGTCGGATTCTGCTTCGGCGGTTCATACAGCTTCAAGCTGGCTTCAACCGATTCGCGCATCAAAGCAACGGTGCCATTCTATGGTCATGCGCCTTCAGCAGAGGAAGTAGAAACGATCACGGGCCCGGTCCTCGCGTTCTATGGAACGGAAGATGCCGCGCTCATGGAATCGCTTCCGAAGCTCAAAGAAGACATGGAGAAAGAAGGGAAGGAGTTTGAGGCTGTGGTCTTTGAAAACACAGGCCACGCATTCTTCAACGATACGAATGCACTTATGTATCGCCCAGGCCCTGCCGCAGAAGCATGGGATAAGACGCTTGCGTTCCTCGCGCATAATCTATAATTACTGATATGAAATTCCTTACCGCATTCCTGGTTGCCCTTATTGGTTCAGTCGTCGTGAACGTTATTATCGTTTCTGTTCTTGGTCCGATGGTTACTAATCCTGCGATGCCGCTCATGGCGTTGACCATCATGCCTGTTGCTATGTTCACCGCCATCGGTGCAATTGGCGCGACGATCGTGTACGCGATCATGCGCGCAACGATGATGCGTCCGAACAAAGCATTCATCTGGCTCTCGGTCGTTGTATTCATCGTTTCGTGCTACCCCGATTACATGGTTATTGGTGCCGTCACTGGTCCGTTCGCTGGCGGTACGCTTGCTGATGCGCTCGTACTTATGCTCATGCACCTTGCTGCCGCGATCATCATTGTTTGGGCACTCGTGAAGCTTTGGGGTAGCAGGACGGTGCTCACAAAAATACCAGGCATGCCAACGATGCCGGTTAATCCTCAGGCGTAATAGCTTAACCAGAACTCTTCTATGCTTACCGATTCTCACGCATACAGCGGTTTCTCCGTGAACGATATTGAAAAAGCAAACGAGTTCTATGGTACGACGCTTGGGCTTGATGTGGCAAAAATGCCTGAGGGTCTGAAGATCAATCTGCCAGGCGGCGGCATGACCTTCATTTATTTGAAGCCGGATCATGTGCCTGCTACGTTCACCATCCTTAACTTCGAGGTGAAGGATATCGATGCGACGGCAGATGAACTGGTGAAAGCAGGCGTAGTGCTTGAGCGGTATCCGAGTATGCATCAGGACGAGAAGGGAATCGCCCGCGGCAAAGCCGCGGGCATGGGGCCGGACATCGCGTGGTTCAAGGACCCTGCCGGCAACATTCTTTCAATAACTCATTCGTAACCGATGACTGATTCGCAGAGCGACCGCACCGAAGGGTATCATCTGTTTCTTGAGCCTTCAGGTGCGACGGCTGAATCATTGAAGGCAAGTATCGCAGCGCTTGCAGAAGAGTTCGGCGGACCGACATTTCCCCCACACGTTACGTTGTTGAGTGGTATTGCTACAGAGGAAGAAGAGGTGCTTATAGAGAAAACGGAACAGTTAGCTGCGCTAACTGTTCCGTTTTCTCTTACGCTTGGCGAAGCGGGAACCGAAGACGCATACTTCCGTGCACTCTATCTGAAGGTTCAGGAGTCAGAGGCGCTTGTTCTATTTCATGCGCATGCGAGCGAACTCTTTTCCATGCAAGATGCATCTACGTTCATGCCGCACCTAAGCCTGCTCTATGGGAATTATCCGGAGGAACGCAAAAGAGCCGCGTTAGCGGCTCTTTTGGTGCCCGAAGGCAGTTTCTCGATTGATCGTATCAGTCTGTATCGCACGGAAGGCACGGTGGCCGACTGGCAGAAAGTAGCGGATCTATCCCTCGGAACGTACTGATACGCCCGAGTGAGCGCCCTTGCCCTGAAGCAGCTTGCTCACGCGAGTCGCGTACGGACCTTTGAGGCTCTTCGTCACCAAGAAAGCTAGCGTGTCCCCGATGCGGAGGTCCTTGAATGATACGCCCACGAGGTCGCTCGAATCGAAGAACAGCTCTTCCTTGGTACCGTCTTCTTTTATGAAGCCTGAACCGCGGTCGCTGAATTTTGTGATCTTTCCTGAGTGCATAGTGGTTGTGCTAGTCCTGGTAATGAGAGACGAAAGGCGTCCTTGCGGACGCCTTTTCGCTTAGACCTTGTGAACGTTGACGGCGTTCTTTTTGCCGTCACCCTTCTCACTGTCCTTAACTTCGAATTCGAGCGTATCTCCGACGTTGAGGTCTTCGATGCGAACGTTTACGAGGTCAGTTGCATGGAAGAAGAGATCCTTCTCCATACCATCAACTTTAATGAAGCCGAAGCCCTTATCGTTGATACCTGCGATTGTTCCTTGTGTCATGATATATAAGACGATGCACCTGATAACGATCAAGTGCAGGAAAGGCTAAAAATTGGAGTTCGACTCGTTTTCTTCTGCCCCGCGCTGCGATTGATAAGGACAGTTTACAATTTTCAGGTTTATTTGTCAAACCCCGCCATTAGGTGCGCTATTATAGGCATATGAAACAGATGGTGTGGCTCGGAGGATTCGTCGGCTCGACGGCAGGCGGCTATATACCTGCGCTCTGGGGCGGCAGCCTTTTTTCCTTCTCCTCCATCATTCTGGGCGCTATAGGCGGAGCAGCAGGAATCATTATTGCCTGGAAGATGACGAATTAGGTGGTATGAGCTTGCGACCACTTAGAAAGAAGCATCACGTGCTGTATTACAGCCATCACGGCCGGCCGCCTCGGCCGGTGCATATCGTGCATCGCTTCGCGATGCCTATCGTTGTACCGCTCTTGCTCGTGCTTGGCAGTGCTTTCATCGCCACCGGATACTTCGTCGTGCCGAGTTCGTATGCGGCAGAAGGTGCGCGGTTGCTCGCTGCGCTCGGCGCGTCGCTTCTGCGTCTTCTCATCGCGTTCGTGCTCTCGCTGCTTGTTGGAATCCCGCTCGGCCTCTGGGCCGAGCGAAGCCGTCGCGCAGAAAGCATTCTTCTTCCCGTATTCGATGTACTGGAGTCGATGCCAGTGCTCGCATTCTTTCCCGTTATCATTTTGTTCTTCTTGCATGCAGGATTACTCGAAGGCGCAGCGATATTCATCATCTTCTTCAGCATGGTATGGAGCATCGCCTTCAGCGTAGTGGGCGGATTGAAACAGATTCCTGCAGATGTGAAAGCAGTGGGGAAGATCTTCGGACTCACGCGCTGGCAGCGCTTCCGTGAAATTCTGTTGCCTGCGCTCTTTCCGGCAACACTCACCGGTTCCATCCTCGCACTTGCTGCGGGTTGGAATATCGTGATCGTTTCGGAAGCATTGCACGCGTATTCGCCGCATGCCGCACAGGCGCACGACTTGTTCGGCCTGGGCAGCATCATCGTCGCGGCATCGGTAGGTGGCCAGAATGCACTGCTCGTTTCTGCGATGCTCCTTCTTGTGATTACTATCGCGCTGGTGAACCTGTTTATATGGCAGCCGCTTCTTGCGCATGCTGAGCGCTTTAAATTTGAATAATATGGAAGATTCCGCACCCATCCTTTCGTTCGAGGCCGTATCCTTCGGATACGGCCCGCACCTGCCGTCCATACTCACCAATGTGAGCTTCATGCTGAAGCCCGATACCTTCACGGTTATCGTCGGTCCTTCTGGCGGCGGCAAATCTACGCTGCTGCGTTTGGCATCGAGGCTCGACGTCCCTACGAGCGGCACGGTGAAAAATACCGCCCGCACGCGCATGATCTTCCAGAATGCGGCACTGCTTCCGTGGAAGACCGCACTTCAGAATGTACTCGTCGGCACGACGGATCTTCCTGGTACACCTGCAGAGAAAAAGGCGCGCGCTCTCGCTGCACTTGCTGAAATGAGTCTTACCGAACACGCGAACAAGACGCCACGCGAGCTTTCGGGCGGGCAGCGTCAGCGTGTGGGTATCGCACGTGCACTCGTTTCAGAGCCACAGTTCCTTCTTCTGGATGAACCGTTCTCTGCACTCGATTTCGAAACCGCAGAAAAGCTTTCACAGGAAGTACTCGCCATCTTCAACAAGAAGGGAATCACGATGCTCATGGTTTCGCATAGTATCGAAGATGCGGTGCTCCTTGCTGATGAAATCCTCGTCTGTGCGGGCGGCACGATCGCGGATCACGTTGTCGTTCCCATGCCGCGTCCGCGCAATCGCACGGATGCGCAGGTTCTCGCGCTCATTGCGCAGGTACGGAAGTTCATTCCTGAATCATAAGCATGCATCTATTCAGTCTTTCGCTTCCGATCATCCTTTCGACATTCGGCATCATATTCATTTCGGAACTTCCCGATAAGACCGCACTCGCTTCGCTTGTGCTCGCCACGCGATATAAAGCGCATGAAGTGATAACCGGCGCATGGCTCGCGATGCTCGTGCAGACCATAGTTGCCGTTACGGCAGGAGGCTTGCTCGCGTTCCTTCCTGCACGGCCCGTGCATATCGTGGCGGGAATCGGCTTCTTCATATTTTCGTACTTGGCGTTCACTCGTAAGGAAGAAGTCGACCTCGTGAAGGAAGAGGATAAGGTGCATGCAGAAACACATCGCCCGGCATGGGTGGCGAGCCTTCTTGTAGTGTTCGCTGCAGAGTGGGGAGATCTTTCCCAGCTTGCCACCGCAGGTCTCGCCGCACATACGGCATCACCGCTTTCCGTGGGTATCGGTGCTGTGCTCGGGCTGTGGGCAGTTATCGCGATTGCCGCGCTCGTGGGCGGCCAGCTTAATAAGGTTCTCACTCCAAAGCGCCTTAACATCCTCAGCGGAACGCTCTTCGCGCTCGTTGGCGCGTTCATGTTCTTCTCTGCGTTGACAGCGTAAGTCGGGAGGATTATTATAATCAACGACAACTCCTTCATTCATTTGGCTTAAAATCCAAGCGAGGGTAGAACAGACAACCGGCCGAAAGGCCGGTTGTCTGTTTATATAAACTCAGGAAAACTTTATTTTCTCTTTAAGACTCCTTGAACACCTATTTCATATACTCAAGCTTCGCCGGTGGCTTGGAGCGAGGAAGGAGTTGTCATTCTACTCTCGAGAGTCCGATTCTCTCCACCGGCTTAGTTGGTATACTTCCTGTACATGGAAATAGATCGTCACAAGAATCAATTCGGCAATCAGGCAGAGAACTATACGAAATATCGTAGGCCATACGATATAGACGTACATGATCTGTTTTCTTCGCTACTTTCGAAAAGCGCTACAAAGATTCTAGATATTGCTTGTGGTACAGGGAAGTCTACAGAACCTCTCGTAAAGAATGGGCTTGAAGTCTTCGGAGTCGATATCGACCCATTAATGATTGAAGAGGCAAAGAAACAGGCAGAACTAAAGAATCTGACGATTCAATACTCGGTTGCAGAAGTTGAGCATCTTCCGTTCGAAGATGACTACTTCGATGCGATAACTGTCGGAACCGCATTCCATTGGTTTGTTAATAAAACAGCTATGGATGAAATAAAACGCATTCTGAAGAAAGATGGATTGTTCTTTGTATTTTGGACTCTCACAACCAAAGATGTGCCGGAAGAAGATTCGATCCCGTCTGAGATATTCAAATCATTTAACTGGGAGAAAGTTCCCGTTGAGCTACGAAATCTCGAACACATTTCTGAGTTTCTAAAACAGAATGAGTTGGAGAATGTTTCCACGGCTCGTTTACCATTCACGCATAACGATACGGTCGAAGACCAGGTCGGCTTGATGAAAACGGCTTCAAGCTACGAAGTGCTTTCAGAAGAAGATAAAGTCCGCTTCATAGATGCGATTCGAGCTGCTCTCACGAAGAACCTTGGTACTCGCGAGTACTTCACCTATGAGGAAGAGATACAGGTTTGCTACGGATTCAAATAACTATGTTTACTCTACGACAAGCGACACCAGAAGACTTAGATTTTCTATTCAAAGTCTCAACAGAAGCGATGAAGCCTGTCGCAGAGATGTCTGAAGCGCTTGAGGAAAAGAGTACGCAAGAACGGCTAGCTGAATATAAAGAAAAGTTCGTTCCTGAAGAAATTGAAGTAATTCAGCATTATGGGGAAGATGTTGGAAGGCTCCGTGTCGTTCGGTCTGCTGATTCTATCTATATAGGAGGAATTCAGATCCTCCCTGAGTTCCAGAACAAAGGAATCGGAACCGCTCTGTTCACTGAACTCATTGAGGAATCAAAGCGGTCGAATCTCCCGATAGTTTTGGAAGTCCATGATGTAAATACGCGAGCAATATCCTTCTATAAGAAACTTGGCTTCGAGGAAGGCGAGAAAGTGAAAGACCAGACGGTTATGAGATACCTCCCAAACCAAGCTTGATTTTGCTATAGTGTGCGCATCATGACGTACCAAGTGCTGCTTTTCTATAAATATGTGACCGTTGAAGATCCGAAGGCTCTGGCTAATCGGGTACGTGGCCTCGCAACTAAGTACGACCTGCTTGGCCGTGCGCTTATCGCCGAAGAAGGAGTAAACGTAACGCTCGAAGGTGAGATCGACGCAACCGAAGCCTTCATTCAGGAATTCCTTGCAGACCCGCGCTTCGCAGGCATGCCCGTAAAGCGAAGCATCGGAGACGGTGCTGCATTCGGAAAGCTTGCCGTGAAGGTACGCGATCAGATCGTCGGTACCCGCTTCCCGAAAGAGAAAGCAGACCCGCGCGTGAAGACGGCGCCAGCAATCACCCCGGAAGAATTGAAGCGTTGGTTCGAGGAAGGGGAGGACTTCACTATCGTAGACATGCGTAACGACTATGAATTCAAGTCAGGGCACTTCAAAGGCTCGGTGAATCCGGAACTCGAGAACTCACGTGATCTTCCTGAAGCGCTTCCGAAGCTCGCACACCTGAAGAACAAGAAAGTCCTCACAGTATGCACCGGCGGCGTACGCTGCGAATCGATGAGCGCATACCTCATGAGTGAAGGATTCGAAGACGTGTATCAGCTCGAGAACGGCATGCACGGCTACATGGAGAAATACCCTGGGCAGGATTTCCTTGGCACCTTATATACGTTCGATCGCCGCAAGGTCATGGATTTCGGCGGCGATCGTGAAGTGATCGGTCGCTGCATGCGCTGCGACGCACCGAGCGAAACCTACTTCAACTGCGCGAATGACCTCTGCCATTTGCACTTCATCGCTTGCGAGAATTGCTCGAGCAGCGAAGGTACGTTCTGTTCGGATGCGTGCGTTCTTGTCGCGGCATAAAGATTTCAAAATAAGCGCAAAGTCCATGATAGGATTTTCTTATAATCCTTGAATAGACATGAGCTACGACCTTACGATATACAAATCAAAATTAGGGCGCCCGGAAGCTGAAGAGGTCTTTCAAATGATGGATGCCGAGGAGCAAGCCATAGTACAAGGTACCTATTCAGAAATGGCCACAAGCATTCCGTGCAGCAGCATTCTGGAAAAAATGGAACAGGAGTTTCCTATGAGCACTACTATCTCATCAGAAGATAAGATTGATATTAACCTTGCGTATGGCAGTCTGGGAAAAGATGCTGAGCAAATGTTCGTAAGGCTCAATGGGTATTTAAAACAGATGGCTGAGTGTGGTGGATATTATGTTTTTGATTCTCAGACTGGAGAAGCATTTGATCCGAAAGTAACTGATTTTGGAGGGACACGAATGTATTCGCACGGCACTAGGGTGCTTCACGACGTAGTACAGGGACACTCTCGATCTATAAAAAGTCGTATATAGGTTTGTACTTGCTGTAGCTACTATGATTTTACTATTGGCAATAGTATGTTTTGCACTTAGCATCATTTCCTTCATTGCATATAAAAATAATGGCGCTCTATCTTTAGTGCAAATCTCAGGCAGTCTAGTATTTTTGGGTATCATTGGTATCAGAGTAAGCAAGACCTTTAGGCAAATATTTATGTCCTCCTCACAAGACCTACCCGCAGCACTATTCTTTCGATCATAATTGACCTTCATTCGCATTTCATATATACTTAGCTATGCTAACTATTAGCATATGGCTGCGAACAAGAAATCCACTAGGGGTGCGAAAGGAACAGGCTCCGATACGAGCACAGCAGAGATATTCTCGCTGATGTTCGAGATGGGCCGGCTTCTCAAGCACCAAGTTGCGGTAGATGGCTCCGGACCTTCAACGTACCTGCATCTGGAAACGCTTCGGTATATCCAGGAGGCAGGGAAGCCGGACATGCAGGCGGTCGCAGAATATCTGCGTGTTAAGTCGCCTTCGGCGACACGCCTGATAGGCGCACTCGTTACGGATGGCCTTCTTGCGCGCGTGCTGGATGCTGATGATCGTCGTCGTGTTCTGCTTACGCTTACGCCGAGCGGAAAGCGCATGCTGGATGTGGCGACGCAGACGCGCGCGAAAGCCTTCGCTCGTGTCATCGCGCCGCTTTCCGCCAAGGATCGCGCGGAGTTCGCCCGTTTGCTTACTATTATCACCAGACGCTCGTAGTTTTCTTTCCCTTATACTTTCACCTATGCCCGCTTCACTGAAACAACTTTTTAAACACAAGGCCGTCCTTATCGCTATCGGCGTCGTCGCTGCTATCGCCGTTGCCAGCCTTGCATACTATTTGATCGCTACGCATGTGCCGGGCTTCTCGTACGTGCAGGCGACGAACGGACCGATACATCAGGACATCGTTGCCACCGGCAGCGTTGAACCGGTGCAGAATCCAGACCTCTCTTTCATTGCAGGCGGTCGCGTGACGATGGTGAACGCAACGGTGGGGCAGCAGGTTTCGGCAGGAACCGTTATCGCGACGCTCGATACGGGCGTTCTTGGCGCACAGCTTCAAGCAGCGCAGGCAGCGCTCGCTTCCGTTGCGGCGCCCGCGCGTGCCGTTGACGTTGCAGGCGCGCAGAACACAGTCTCTGTGGCGCAGCAGAATCTTGCGAACAGCTTCACGACGTTTCCGACGACGCTCCTTTCAACCGTAACGAAGGCGCAGGCTGCCGTGAGCCAGACGGACCTCGTCTTCATGTACCCATCGCTTTCTTCGCCGCAGGTTAACTCTTCCTACGTGAGTGACTATACGGCACGCACGAATATAAATAATGAGCGCGGCATGCTTAATGGCGAGCTCACGGTATGGGAAAACGAGACGGCATCTATAAATGGCGCAACCATTACTACTGCGAATGCTGCAACATATACGCAGGAGGCGATCACGCATCTTTCGCACGTTCGTACCTACCTGAACGATCTCGCGGCAGCGATTCGCGTGACGCCGGCAACACAGCAGACTACTCAGACGCAGCTCAATGCAGCCCTTACGGCCGCAACCAGCGCGCGCGATAGCATCGATGCGCTTACGCTCTCGCTGCAGAACACGCAGCAGTCCTTCGCGACCAACCAGCTTGCCGTACAGGCAGCGCAGGATGCGCTGAATCAGAAGAATGCCGGTGCAACGCCACAGGCCATCGCCGTACAGCAGGCACAGGTTGCTGCAGCTGCTGCGCAGCTGCGCCAGGCTGAAATCATCGCGCCATTCTCGGGCGTGGTCGGAGCCGTAGCCGTGAAGCCAGGTGACGTAGTTCCTGCGAATACGGTTGCTGTATCGCTCATTCCTTCCGGCAGCTATCAAGTTGAGGCGCAGCTTTCGGAACTCGAGATGTCTAAACTCGCGACGGGGGATACGGTGGATGTGACGCTCGACGCCTACGGCGCCTCGCGTCCCTTCACCGGAACCGTCGCATCGATAGCGACCGCACCGGTCGCGGTGAACAATATCCCTTCGTACAAGGTCGTGGTCGTACTCGATACGAAAGATCCTGCCGTAACAGTAGGCATGCACGCGAACCTCACCATTCATGCGGGAAGCAAGACGAGCGCGCTGGTGATACCGAAGAGCGCAGTGATTACGAGCGGTAATCAGTCGTTCGTTATCAAGAAGGAAGGAAATGGAAGTGCACGCGTACCGGTAACGCTTGGCCTTGAAGGCATCGATACGGTGGAGGTGGTTTCCGGTCTTTCCGCAGGCGACAGCGTCGCGCGCATCGGCGGTCAATAATTTTACGAGCATTACATCTATATGGACGAAGATACCCAGAACAATACGCCAGAAGAAGTGAAGGAAGAGGCTGCGAAGCCCGTGGCTTCGCGCGCGCCGCTCATGATAGCTGCAGCGATCGTGCTTATCGTCGGCGGTGCTATCGGCGCACTCGCATACCTTGGCGTATCGAGTCAGCGCGTCAGCATCGATACCTCGCAGATTCAAGCACCCGAGATACAGCTCGCACCGACCACGCCGGGTGTACTCAAACAGATGTACGTACAGGCAGGGGATACGATTCCTGCTAACACTGTTGTTGCGCAGGTGGGTACGGAACTCATCAAGAGCACTTCAGCTGGGCTTGTCATCAGTACGAGCGATCAGGTCGGCGCTATCGTTTCAGCAGCCTCGCCGGTAGCTACTATGATTGATCCGACGGCGCTTCGCGTCGTCGGCCAGATTGACGAGAACAAAGGTCTCTCTCGCGTTGCTGTCGGCGATCGCGCTGAGTTCACGGTCGATGCATTCGGAAGCCAGAAGTTCGAGGGCGTCGTTGACGAAGTGAGCCCGACCTCGCACGCGGCAGACGTCGTTTTCTCTATCTCAGACAAGCGTCAGGTGCAGACTTTCGATGTGAAAGTCGCCTACGATCAGACGCAGTATCCGCAGCTGAAGAACGGCATGAGCGCACGTATCTCGGTGTTCACGAAATAACCCCCTTATGGCAACCGCTGCAGCATCAACCATACCTGTGGCAGCGAAGAAAGAACGCTCCGCAGATTCACTGAAGTGGCTCATCTTGCTTACAGTGATCATCGGTACGTTCCTGGGCCGCATGGACCAGACGATCGTGAACCTCGCATTGCCGAAGATCATCAATGACTTCGGCATCAGCGTCTCTGCAGCCGGCTGGATCGGTACCGCGTACATCCTTGCGAACGCGGTCTTCGTTCCTATCTGGGGAAAGCTCGGCGACACGATAGGCCGCAAGAAGGTGTATATCATCGGTTTCGTCGTATTCATTATCGGTTCGATACTCGCGGGTCTTTCGTGGAATCTTCCGTCGCTCATAACATTCCGTATCATCCAGGCTATCGCGGGTTCTGCAGACTATCCGACGGCTATGGCCATCCTAACCGTTACGTTCCCGGACCAGAAAAGTCGCGGGCAGGCGCTCGGCATATGGAGCAGCGTGTTCGGCGCGAGTGCGGTGCTTGGTCCGCTCATCGGCGGCCCGCTTATCGATACGTTCGGCTGGCGTTCCGTCTTTCTCATAAATCTTCCTATCGGTATCATCGGTCTTTTCATGGCACTCACGTTCATCAGCGAATCGAAGCTGCCAGAGAAAGTCCGTAAGTTCGACTGGTGGGGCGCTATTACGCTTGGCATTACGCTCGGCGCGCTGGTGCTCGTGTTGGATCAAGGTGCGACCTGGGGTTGGCTCTCGCTCGCGTCCGTCGCTTCGTACCTCACGGTGCTTGCTGCAGGCGTCATGTTCTATTTCATCGAGAAGTACCATTCAGAACCGATCGTGGATCTGAAGTTCTTCAGCAATCCTGTGTTCGTGAATACGCTCGCGAATAATTTCGTGGTCTTTATGGCGATGATGGGTTCTATATTCCTCGTGCCGATTTTCGCGCAAACGTTTCTTGGGTATAGCGCAACGGAATCAGGCTATCTCTTCATACCGATGGCGGTGGGGCTCATGGCTGCGGCACCATTCGGCGCGATGCTGATAGGGCGAGTGAAGCCAGGCATCGTCATCGGTACCTCTACCTTGGTGGCAGCAATCGGTATCGGCTTATTCTCGCTTATTGATGCGCGCTCCACTGCGTGGGATCTTGCCATTCCGCTTTTCGTTATGGCCGTGGGCATGGGCTTCGGCATGGCGCAGCGCACGAATGCTATCGCCGGCGCCGTGCCGCCTTCTGAAATCGGTGCCGCCTCGAGCGTGCTCGCGCTCGCCCGCAACATTGCCGGCGCCTTCGGCATCGCGCTGTTCGGCACGCTCCTTAATTGGGCGATTGAACGCAACATCCTGAAGATCGATTCGCTGAGCCAGGTGTTCACGCACACTCCTGCGGTTATGACCCAGTTCACGGGCCTCATAATACTGAAGGCGCAGATAGATGCCTACGCGCTTATTTACGAGCTCGCTGCGGCCCTTCTGTTGGTTGGAGCGCTCGCCGCATTCTTCATTACGGTACCGGATCGCCAGATGACGCACGAACAGCGCGCGATGGCTGAGACGTAGAAGGGTTCGGGCAGGTGTAAATTGACTTTTATAATTACTGTGCAATTATAGTTAATAGATTATCATCAATTCTCCTGATCGGAAGGATCAATAGAAATGGAAATGCTGGAGTTGAAAGACAGTTCCTCAGAACCGAAGCCCATCGTCCTGGCCGTCATGATGTCCACTCAAATGCTCTGGGAGAGTGGCATCACTGGCATGTGTCATGTCGTTGAACTGGTGAATCGTTGTCACGATTCACACTGCGCCATCGATTCCTCGAGCGAGGAGAGGCTCAAAGAACTTGAGCTGCTCCAGAAAGATGGAAGCGTTCACTCGAGCGTTCGGGCGATAATGCTCTCGGCCGCCATCGGTAAGGGGGTCCATATGAAGTTCGGATCTCCGCTTAAACCCGGCGAGACAGATATCAAGTAAACAAGGCGCCCCACACAGTAATTGTGAGGGGCGCTGACTGTTTATCTCTGTTCGGAATCGTCTCAGATAGTCAGCAACACAAGAGGTGTATATTTAAACAATATGGAAGTGCCAAATATTCGAATAACCCCAGATGTATCCCAAAAATACATTTTAGTCTCAGTTGCTGGTACTGGAGGAAAGACACTGTTTCTGTGGGGCAACCCGAATGCTGAGTGGCATAAGGATATCGTTGAAGAAATCTCAGAATCAGGTTTAGAAATAGTGAGTGTTGATGGTGGGGGTCGAGTATTACTTCAATCGAAGGACAAGATGATTTATTTCTGGGGCAAGAGCGATCGATTTGGAAATGCAGATGCCGGAATCATTCAAGGACTCCTTGAAGTGGAGTATCCAGGATACGAGGTATTTGCGGGTCAAGACCCAGAGACGAACGCAATGAAAATATGAGTCAGCAGACTAAGAAAATACTTAGAATAGTATTCGCACTGCTTGCTTCTGCATACTTCTTCTACTACGCGCAAAGCACGGGGAGTTGGCACTTCCTCGACAATGTGAACCTCATCATTCATGAGGCCGGGCACGTCGTGTTCTCGCCATTCGGCCGGTTCATCTACATCCTGGGCGGCTCGCTATTCCAGACGCTGGTGCCGATCGTCTTCAGCGTCTATTTTTTCGTATGGCGCCGTGATTATTATTCTGGTTCGCTGCTGTTGTTCTGGGTTGGGCAGAATCTTATAAACGTTTCTGTATACGCTGGTGATGCGGTCGTGATGCAGCTTCCGCTCTTGGGCGGCGATTCATCCACGCACGATTGGCATGCGATCCTTTCGACGCTTAATGCGCTGCAGTACACGCATGCGGTTGCGACTGCGATATATACGACAGGATTCCTAACGATATGCGCAGGTACCGCTCTATCTCTTTACTTCGCTTTCTATACAACGCCAGAACGAATACACGCACGATTCTAAACTATGGCGCAGTATTACGTATACATTCTTGAATGCGCAGACGGCACCTTATACGTGGGAAGCACGAATGATATTCAGAAACGCTTACGGGCCCATAACGGGGAACTGCCAGGCGGGGCGCGGTACACAAGCGGTCGCCGGCCAGTGACGCTCCGCTATAGCGAAGCGTGTACAGATCGGAGTGCCGCACTAAAGCGCGAGCATGTAGTTAAGAATTTAAGTAGAAGCGAAAAGTTAAAGATACATAATTGACTCCTCATGCGTCAGGAGTATACTTGTGCTATGTCCGTGGGGCATCGGCCCCTTATCCAACATTGTAGTTGATGTCGGACACCAAAATCTCCCGAGAAATCGGGAGATTTTGTTTTATTTACTCTTACCCGCTGTCATAATTGAGTAGAAATGCTTTTGTCCTTTGTTCATTTGGCGTATAACTGCTTTAACAAGTATTCCGTCCTTTACCTTCTTAAGAGTCCAGTACTCTGTAACTGAACCATTAAGAACATTTTTCCTATACTCAAGCTCAGTCTTTGGGTCAGTAATTATATCTGTAATATAAGATACAAGAGAAAACCGTCGCACTTGTTCGCTATAGGAACGCATGACCTGCTTTCGAATCAAATGGCGAAACCCAATGTTGTTGAAGTGGATATACTCATTGTTTAAGACGGGACAGCGCATCTTTTTAATCTTTTTGTAATCCTTCAAGGCTCGGTTTTTTATCTCTTCGTAGTTTTCCGAGTCTGAGTGCATTTATTTAATTTTCTCAGCACTCAATCAAAATCTGTCTATTTTAGAAGCTGTACAAGCTTTTATCTCTTCAGTTTTTCTTTATCTTTTCTTTAAAACTCCTTGATGGGTAAAAGCGTATAGTATGGGTGTTCTGATATATAATCTTCTATATGGAACGAACTTACGTAATGACCAATCATGATCTAGTGCTAGATGGAACAGGGAAGCGCTATGAGTTGCGCGTCCGTGATTTGCCGAACGAGGAGAAGCCGCGCGAGCGATTAGCCGCTGAAGGGCCGAACGCACTCTCAGTACGAGAACTTCTGGCAATCGTGCTTACAACCGGTACGAAGAAGGAAGAAGTGCTCGCCATGACCACACGCATTGTAAACGAGTATGGCGATCGTAATATTCTTATGGCCACGGACGCGAAAGCGCTTTCAGCCGATCTCGACATTCCGATCGTAAAGGCAATGCAGATAGTTGCCGTGGGTGAGCTTGGTCGTCGCTTTTTCCGCAAGCAGAAAAATGGCGCAGCAATCATTCGCACTGCACGAGATGTGTACGACTACACTATCGACATGCGTGCTCTGCCGAAAGAGCATCTTCGCGGCCTGTACCTGGACGCACACTACCAAGTCATTCATGATGAAACTCTTTCTATCGGTACGATCGATGCAAATCTGATTCACCCACGTGAGGTATTTCGTCCAGCGCTTGCTCATGCTGCCGCTGCCGTCGTACTGGTACACAATCATCCTTCTGGCATCGTTACGCCGAGCGAAGCAGATTGCGTCGTAACTCAGCAGATTGCCGCAGCAGGGAAGATCGTCGGCATCGATCTTGTGGATCATGTGGTTATTACGGAAGACAGCTTTATAAGTATTCCCGTTGAATTCATATGACTACATCACATATCCAATCCACCACCCGCACCTACGCACGCAGCTCTTATTCAAATGCTGTCGTATGCGGTTCACGCAACGCAACGCAATTCTATATCTACGACCGTTCGGCGTGGGAGACATTCGAGCCCGCAGACTTGCCGGAATATCTCACCGAAGGTGCTGAGAAAGCCGCAGCTCATTTAGAGCGTATTGCCTATCTTGATCATCCGTACACGGAACAAGATGAACAGAATCTACGTTTTATGGTTGAAGCACTCTTACAGGCACGTCGTGCAGCTGATGAATTGATATCTACGCGCTAGTTTCGTCAGCCGATAAAATAGGCAAGTGAATAGTCATGATTGTCCCGTTACCGAGGATGCTTTCGGTTTCAATTCGACCCCCATGTCGTTCGACAATTCGCTTCGTTATAGCAAGGCCGATTCCTGAACCCTGTGCATCTTGTGCTCGATAGAAACGTTCGAAGATATGAGGAAGGCGTTCTTCGCCGATGCCTATACCAGTGTCTTTTATAGAAATTTCTACGCTGTCATTGTTGCGCACGAGCTGGATATGAATATTCCGCACAGGACATCCTGCGGTATACCGTACTGCATTACTGAGAATGTTTGTTATTGCTTCTTCGATTTGTCTCTTATTGCCGTCTAGATATATCTCAGGCGCTATATTCGCGCTGAATTGAATCTCATTGTTCACGCATATGACATGGACATATTCAACGATTCGCTCAATGCTCTCGCTCAGGTTGAATGACATCGGAGCATCAGATCCTGGCAGAGACTCAATGCGTGCAAGAGCCAAAAGATTGCTGGTGAGGCGAGACAATTCTTCAATGCTGCGTGTCGCCATAGAAACATGCCGATGTTGATCTGCCGGAATATTCTTCGTAACTATCTCTATAGTACTGGTAAGTACGGTGAGCGGAGTTTGGAGTGCGTGCGATATGTCGTCAATGAATTCACGCTGACTTGTCCGAAGCTCTTCAAGATGCCGGGTGCGTTCCTGAACCTTATCTTCAAGATTGTCTGAATGCTGTTTGAGTTGCTCATACAGCTCTGCCTTTTCAAGCGCAACAGTCGCTTGGTTCGCGAACGTTCGTAATAAAGCTCGATCTTCTTTCGTATACGGATCTCCTGAGCGCTTTTGCCACAGAAGAAATTCACCCAGGGTTCGTCCTTGCGAATATATCGGAATGATAAGGCCGCGGTGATCAGGCAGTATCGTTTCAAAAGGAAGAGCATAATCGCCGCTCATGTCATACCGTTTTCCGGTCTTCAAGTAATGGAACTCAATCCGATCTGGTTTTAAGATTCGGCTAAGCATGTGCAGGCTCCGGGCGATAAGCTGAGGAATACGGACGGTGGTATTAAGAACACCACCCAGTTCCTCAAGTGCGATTGAATACTCATATACATCCTTAAAGAAGAAACGATCGGTCTGCTTCCGAAAATATGCTTCAATATGCGGTGCGCCGAATATCCCCACTATCACCGTCACCGTTCCTATTAGGAATTCCAATGCATCTGAATTAATTCGAAACAGGTACGCAAGGATGAATAAAAGAAGAAGATAAACACTTAAAAAGCTTCCAAGTAGCAAGCTATAAATAAGTCCGCGACGAATGAGCGGAGTAACGTCTAAGAATCGGTGGCGTACCATCGCATAGGTGCTGCATCCAACCATAATTATTGAAAACAGCGGCGCTATTTTGGAAGCATTAATAAGTGCAGGAATGAAATATGGCAGTAGTGCGGCACATATGATCACAAGGCTTAGAAAGGCTAACCAGCCGATAATGATCAATACGGCTTGATCACGAACGACCGTGCGTCCAGCCCTGCGAGCCGTCTTTACGAGTTCAGTGACGCCAAATCCAGCGATCAGGAGGCCGAGCAAGCTGAAGGGAATATAGAGAAATCCGAAGGTGAGATCATTCAACCCTGCGCTGCCAAGGACTGCATCAGAAAATACAAGATTACTCCCAATCGTTATGCCGATCATGATAAAAGAAGCTAGCGACACAAGGAAGAAGTACGGAGTAATACGTATTTTTCGTGTCTGGGCGAAGGTTAGTGTAAAGACATAGAATACAAATATGTATCCGAGTGCGAAGCTGAAAAGCGCGCGCATCCAGAACAGTGCTTCTGCGCCCGTCGCACTTTCATCGATTGCGTAATTCGCTATTGTCCACAGGATGATTAGTCCGACCATCGTTAGAAATAGTCGAGCGTTTATGGTGCGTCTACCAGCTCGCCACACGAAGGCGGCTAGTATTGCGTTTGCCACTATAGTGACGATAAAAATTGCGCTATTTATGTCGGTCATAGATTCCTGCTAATGAGGTATTCATATAATACGGTGGGCGGTACCTTTCAGGTACCGCCCGTAGTGTCTTATTTTATTGCCCATTCTGTTTTTGCAGTACTGTACCGAGAGTACATGTGTTCAGCGTGTTTTGCTAGTTGGCTTTCAAACTCATCGATCCAAATAATGGAAGGAACTACAATACCTCCGTGATACAGATACGGTGCTGCAAGCGCATGTTGCGTTCCGAAGAATGTCTCATTGATACGTTCGAATATTCGTGGACTGCCGAGCGATACAAGACCTATCATTCCTTTTGCGCTTGCATAGGCAACTGATTGTATGACGGCCTCCGAGAGTACTTGCCGTGCAGGATCAGAACCTCTTGATAAAGAACGGGCTGCAGACACGACACGCGTAGACTCACAGAGCCTCTTAGAAATGCCTTCAATAGCGAGACGAGGGAAAGCTGATAAGAGCGGAAGGCCGTGAGTCCCCACTATCAGACGAAACGTACCTGCTATCGTTTTTGGCTCTGTTCTCGTGTACAGAAGGCAATACGCGGCCCTCTCCGTGTCGTATTCATCACTTGGTTCTGCAGCGATCTCCTTACTGATATAGCCTTTTCGCAGATAGGAATCAGCAATAAGCGCGAGATGTGCTAAATATTCTGTTGATCGGAAGAGCGCCGATGCGACAAGATATGGCGATATTTGTTCAGGATTATTCATCTATCGTTCCTTACGTTTAACTATGACTTTCATTTCGAACCGTGCTGCGTCGAAGTACCCATATCCTGGAGAAACAGGTATCTGCAGTATCGAACGTTCTGAACCAAACGAAGCGAGTAGATACAAGAGGACCTGGTTGGCGACAATGCCTGCCGCAACCAAGGGATTAGTTGTAATAATAGAAGCAGTCCCTTCTTTTATAAGACGCTCCATGACTTGTGCAGCGGTGTCAGTGGAATAGTTCGGAATAGACGGAATGAAGGCGTTCAAGATTTTTGTAGCCAGAGCAACTCGCTCCACATCGCTGATAGTTCCCTCGAGCACCGCACGTTCAAGGCGATCTGCTTCTGACAAGCTTAATCCAAGCAATGTCTCGACATGCATACTTTGGGGCGTAAACAGATGCAGATAGGAGGCAAATCCAACGCTTAATCCATTGAAGATCGCTATGCCACAAGCACGTGCCGCCTGATGCATGTGTATGCAGGAACTGATATTCCAGAACTCAATCTCGTCGATAATTACATCGGCGCCTTTGATGAATTCGGCAGCCGTGTCGACGGTAATGCCTTGCGGATACACCACCAGACGATAATCATTTGTGATGGCACGCATACTCCGAGCCGTTTCAATCGCTTTGGAGCGTCCGATCGTCCCGTCACCACAGGCAGCCTGCCGGTTCATATTCGAGAGCTCGAAGGATTCGGGGTCTGCAATACGTATCTCTCCTATGCCAAGCCTCACCATCGCTTGCGCGACCAAGCCACCCATCCCGCCTGTTCCTGCAATCGCTACGCAGGTGTTTCTGAGTAACGATTGTTCTTCTTTGGTAATCCAGCCGATATTTCTGTTCGTGCGTAATTCATAATAGGTATCACCTCGATCTATCAAGCGTAGCGCGAATGCTGAAGCAGGTCTGAATTCAGGAACAACATCATATTCTTCAAGCGTGTGCATCTGAACATTTCTTTCGTTGAGTAAGTACCGAATGAACAGGAATGAACATTCCTTACCTATAGTAGTAAATCAGTGGTGATGGGAGCTTAAACAAAAGATAAAGAAAAACTGAAATAATTTACACTTATCCCCTGGCAAATTTTCTCACCCAGCACTCTGTAGAGACTTATGGAGAGGGGAGATCAATTCGATACCCGCGCCCCGGTACGGTATGAATAAGTTTCTTTCGGTCTGGTCCTTCTATCTTTTTTCGCAAGCTTAGAATGTGCGATTCGATCGTGTTAGAGAATGGATCGCTCGTCATGTCCCATACGTGTTCCATAATCATTGCGCGTGAAAGCACGCTGCCGCGATTCCTCATAAGGTATTCCAGCAACATATACTCTTTACGGGTAAGGTATATATCCAAGCCCACGCGCTTTGCAGTTTGTTGCTTGGTATCGAGGGAAAGCGTATCGATAATAATAATGTCTCCCTCAAGCGCAGGCGGTCTTCGAAGGAGTGCACGTATTCGTGCCATAAGCTCTTCAAATGAGAACGGCTTGATCATATAATCGTCTGCACCAGCATTCAACAGATCAACCTTTCTCCATGAATCGGAAAGCACAGACAGAATCAAAATCGGCGTCATATTTCCAGTACGCCTAATATCCTCACAAACAGCCATGCCATTCTTTTCTGGCAGCATATTATCAAGGATGATCAGGTCATATATATTGGTACGTGCCATGTATGAGCCCTCTATACCATCTTCCGCTGTGTCTACAGCAAAAGCACGAGCACGCAGATTTTCAGCTAATGTTTCGCGCACGCCACGTTCGTCATCTATTACAAGTGCTCTCATGTCGTTATGGTAGCAATCTGCTTTTCACGCGTTCTCTTTCTGGTGGCAGTTCGGTGGATAACAAGCATGTTTTTGCTGTTAAACAGACACAATCGAGTTTCACGTTGATTTCTTTGACTCGGATATGAAGAAAAACACGAGAGAAATAACAGAACTTATGGCAATGAGATAGGTAAGTGCTACGAGTGCAGTATGAATGTCATGAGACCACGGCGTACCGATGGTGTAGCCGATAGCGAGATAGGCGACGACGCAGATGCTTTCGCCAGCTGCCGCTGCACCGAAGAACTTGAACAGGTTCATGCGCGTGAGCCCGGCGAGCGCATTCACCGGCATGCTCGTGAAGCCGATGAAACGAGATACGGCAACCACGAGAGTCGGATGTTTCCTGAAGTTCCGTTCTATAACGCCTGCGTAGCGATTCTTATTCACGAACTCCAGATACTTCTCTTTTTTCCCGACCCAGCGCGTTATGCCGTACGTGATAGCGTCATCTACCAAACTAGCCAAGAGCGCCACGATGAACGAAAGGGTGAGTGTAAAGAAGTGGTGATGGTGCGAAAGGACGCCGACGGCGATCAGCATCACGCCTGCAGGAACCGGCACGTAGGTCCCACCCAGAAGCACGAAAATAAATAGGGCAACGTACCCATATTGTGAAAGAAGTTGTAAGAACATCGCCATACAGATTGATAGAGTGTAGCATTTTGCTTCTTGGTAAGAGAGTGAAGAGGCGATTATTGACTATCGAACAAATGTTCGAGTATACTGTTTGTATGGAAATAAGCCGTCATCGCAAGGTCTTGGGCTTCTATCGGAAGAATAAACGCATGCCTTCTATTACGGAGATCATGGCGATCTTCGGGCTCTCTTCGCGTAGCAGTGGTTTTTATGTGATGCAGCAACTAGTTAAGCAAGGTGTGGCGGAAAAGGATCGCACAGGAAAGCTGGTGCCAGGGCCGGAACTCTTTACGCTGCCAGTGCTTGGGCGAATCCGTGCCGGATTCGCCGCGCCTGCCGAAGAAGAACTCGCAGATACTATTACGATAGGCGAGTACCTATTGGGTCGCCCCGAAGCAAGTTACCTATTAAAGGTAGAGGGTGATTCGATGCAGGATGCCGGCATACAGGAAGGCGACATGGTGGTATTCGAGCGTACGAATGATTACAAGCCGGGCGATATCGTCGTGGCGCTCACAGAAGACGGCTACACGCTGAAATATCTACGCCGCAAAGACGGGAAGTATTACTTGGAAGCTGCGAACGAGAACTATCCGGATATTCATCCGCGCGAAGGTGAGATCATCGGCGTCGTCATCTCGACGTTCCGGACCTATTCCTAAGCTATGTCCGATCTGCTTTCTACGCGATCGTTTCCGCGCGCTATCGTGCATTTCGACGGCGACTCGTTCTTCGCTTCGGTAGAGCAGCTGATGAATCATGAGCTGCGCGGCAAGCCGGTGATTACGGGCGGCGAGCGTGGTGCGGCAACTTCGCTTTCCTACGAAGCGAAACGCATGGGTGCGCACCGCGGCATGAGCATGCGCGAGATAAAGAAGATATGCCCGAATGCAGTCATCGTTTCTTCGGATTATCTTTCGTACTCCATTTACGCACGGCGCATGTATGCGATCGTACGTTCGTTCACGCCGGATGTAGAGGAATACAGCATCGACGAATGCTTTGCAGATATCACCGGGTTGCGCCAAAAATATCACATGCCATATGAAAAGATTACCCAGATGATTCAGGCGAAGCTGCTTGCTGATTTAGGATTGAGTTTCAGCGCAGGGCTGGGGCCGAACAAGAGCTTGGCGAAAGTTGCCTCGAAGTTCCGTAAGCCGGCAGGCTTCACGTCTATTCCTGCAAAAGAAGCACACTTATATTTGAAAGATGTATGGGTGGGGAGCGTGTGGGGCATGGGCGGCAGCACGAGCCTGTATATGCAGAAGCTCGGCATCAATACGGCGCTCGAGTTCGCGCAGCAGGATGCGCACTGGCTTGAGGTTAACAAGATAAGCAAGCCGTATCGAGATATCTGGACGGAACTGCGTGGCGGTTTCGTGAAGCAGCTCAATACAGCGAGTGATGATTCTATCGGTTCCATAATGAAAACGCAGACGTTCACGCCGCCCTCGAGCGACCGCGCCTTCATACTTTCGCAGCTAGCGCGCAATATCGAAGGCGCCTGCATGAAAGCACGCCGGCACGGCGTGCGCGGGCGCACCTGCTCCTTCTATCTGAAGACGCAGGACTTCACCTATAGCGGCCTTTCGCTCGAGCTCTCATTACCCTTAGCAGATCCGCGCGAGTTCATGCGGTTAATTGAAGCGGAATTCGATCGCGTGTTCGAAGAAGGTATACTGTATCGCGCCACCGGTTTTACGCTCCGTTCCATAACGGCAGACCACGCGATCATGAATGATCTCTTCGGCGATAGCGAGAAAGCAGAAGCGAAAGGCAAGATCCTTACGACGCTCGATATTCTTAATCACAAATTCGGAAGCAATACGGTACATTTCGCCTCGAGCTTCACGGCACGGAAGGATGGCGACGCGCATCAGGAGATGCGTGCGAAGAAGTCCCGTCCGAGAATCAATCTTTCTATAGAGAAGCGACGCAAGTCTTTGAACATTCCGTATCTTGGCATCGTTCGGTAATACCTACGTATAACGAGATAAGGAAAGGCCCCGCGAAGCGGGGCCTTTCCACGTCTATTCTTTAATGCGCCCCTTCGTCTGAATCGAACTTCGCACGCACTGCTTTCCCTGGCCAGCGGTAATACAGCATTGGAATGAGCACGAGCGTAAGAAGGAGTGAGAAGGCGAGGCCGAACATGATGGCGACAGCGAGCGGACCGAAGAATGCAGAGGTGATGGCAAGCGGGACCATGCCGATGACCGTTACGACGGTCGTAAGAAGGATAGGGCGTAGTCGCGTAGACGCTGCTTCCACCACCACGTCTTCAAGCGAATGCGTCGGATTCTCACGATGGATGCGTGCGATGGAATCCATCAGGATGATCGCGTGGTTGATGATCACGCCAGCTAAGGCGATGACGCCGAGCATCGACGTAAGCGATAGCGGTTGGCCCACGAGCAACAGACCAGCAAACACGCCGACAAGCGAAAGAGGAATGATGAGCAGCAGATAGAACGAATGACGGAACGAGTTGAACTCAAGGATCAGGATACTGAGCATAAGCGCTGCGCCTGCGATAAGAGCGAAGATAAGCTCGACGAACGAATTCGTAACGTCTTGAGTCGCGCCGCCGAGGTCCATGGTGACGCCCGTGCCGATCATGGCCGGCGTGAATTTCTTCTGGAATTCTTTCGTCGCTTCGATAGCATTCGTCTTGCCGCTTACGTCTGCGGTAACGGTCGTGATGCGGTTGCCGTCCTGATGATTGATAGAGGATTGTGCAGCCTCATAGGAGATAGTCGCGATAGTGGAAAGGGGAACAGGGCCGTGTGCGCCTGGTACCGTAAGCGCACGGACGGAATCGATCGTCGTATTCGTTGTCTGCGACGGATCCGCATAGTTCGGATTCAGATCGAGCTTGGTGTGTACTTCGATGTCGTCCTTACCGGCACGTATCGAAGTTGCTTTCTCGCTGAAGAGTGCAGTACGAAGCGTGTCGGCAACGACCGTCGGCGAGACGCCGAGCTGCGTTGCTTTGTCGCTGTCGAGCGTCACGACGAACTCCGCACTGGAATTCTCGGTGCTTGAATGAATGTTCACCACACCAGGAATAGAGGCGAGCGTATGCGCAGCGTTGTCTGCTGTCGTTGAAAGCGCATCAAGATCCTGGCCCGAGAACGTGATGGTGATGGGAGAAGCTGAAGGCGGGCCGCCTGCCGGTTCGCCAACCGTGATTGTCGCGGAGGTTATCGGTGCGAGCTGCGCGCGAAGTTCCGTTACCAGTTGCGCACTTGTCTGCTTGTGATTCTTCGGAAGATTGACCGTGATGTTTCCTACGTTGCTGCCTGAAGAAGGACCGGTAAGGCCGCCGCCTGCGAACGAGCTGCCTGCGCCTGCTTCGCTTACGAATGAAGCGACATGGGGATTCGCATACAGCACTTCCTCTACCTGGCGCACGGCAAGATCGGTTTCATCGAGATCCGTACCCTGCGGCTTCTCAACCTGTACATATATATAATCGGAATCAGCACTCGGGAAGAAAATCGATTTCACGACACCGGTAAGCGGAAGCGCGAGCGCGACAAAGAACAGCACGACCATGCCTATAAGGAAGAAGTTCTGATTTCGCTTGTTGTTAAGCAGATGATGCAGGAAGTTCTGATACCACGCCTTTGCTTTGATGTTGTATCGCTCCTGCCACTCCTGAGACTTCGAATGCTCATCCTTCACGAACATGATCGCGAGCAGCGGCACGAAGCCGAGCGCGACGAAGATAGAAGCGAGCAACACGAAGATTATCGTGAACGGTATCGCGCCGAGGAATTTTCCGATGATACCGGAAAGAAAGAAGAGCGGCACGAAGACGACGATCGTCGTAAACGTTCCGGCAATGAGGGGCCATGCGTATTCACGGATTGCTGCGATAGCTGCTTCTTGTTTATCGCCGTATTTGAGTAATCGGGTATGGAATGCTTCCACCACGACGATGCCGGAATCCACGAGAATACCTATCGCAAGGATAAGCGCGAAGAGTGAGACTTCGTTCAGCGTATTGCCTGAAGCGAGCAAGCCGATGAATGCAACGAGGAAGGAAAGGGGAATCGATGCCGCAGCAACGAGCGATTCGCGCCAGCCGAGCGTAAGCAGCAGGATGATCATCACGAGGATGACGGTCTCGATACCTGCGCGCGAAAGCTCGACGAGGCTCTTGTTCACTTCGTCCGCGCCGTTGTATGAAACGACCGTCTCGGTTCCGGCAAGCGTCGTACCCTGCAGGCTTGCGAGTTCCTTCTGCACTGCTTGGGCCGTGGCGACGATATTGCCGCCACGTGCCTTGAAGACGCTCAGCGTGAGCGAAGGGTTCGCCGGCTTTCCGCTCACTGATACGCGCGAATAGGTAGTCGGGTCTTCAAGGCCGTCTACGACGTCAGCGACATCGCGTACGTGCAGCGCGATACCGCCAGGGCCGGTGATAGCGACGTTCGCGACCTGATCGGTAGTCGTAATACCGGATTCGAACCGTACTGCATAATTCACGCCGTCTACGGTGATGTCGCCCGCAGGGGATGCAACGCCGGCGGTACGGATAGCGTTCGTAACATCAGAAAGAGAAAGCCCATATTGCTGAAGTGCTGCCTGCTTCGCGATGACCTGTACCTGCCGTGCGCGTACGCCGGAAACCTGCACGCTTGAAACGCCCGGTACGCGCTTCACGTCATCGGAAACCGTTCCACCAAGCGCGGTAAGTTCTTCCGGCGAAAGATTGCCTGATATAGAGACGATAAGGATCGGCGAGTCGGCGAAGTTTACGTCGGAGACGGTCGGTGTCGTTGCTTCTGTGGGCAAGTCCGGTTGCACTTTCGTAACGGCATCCTTAAGGAGCTGGATAGACTTATCGATATTCGCGCTCGAATCGAATTCGACGGAAACGGAAGAGAAGCCATCGCCCGAGGTAGAAGTAACTTTCGAAACATGCGCCACGCCGAGCACGCCGTCTTCGATCTTGTCTGTAACGAGACGTTCAACGTCTGCAGATGATGCGCCGGGAAGTGCGGTCGTAATAACGCCGAGCGGTATGGAAATATCTGGTGTCGATTCCTTCGGAATCGACACCACGGCATAGAGACCCGCCGCAAGCAGCACGATCATCAGAAATACGGTGAAATGTTCTTTCTTAAGGAAGAAGCTCCAGAATTTTGTCATGCTCTTTATATACTAGCCTGCGTGCTCGTTGAAACCTGCACTTTTTCACCTTCAGAAAGGCCGCGCGCGTCAGTAACGATCATAAGGTCTGGCGTAATGCCGTTCGTTATCTCGATACGATCGCTAATGACGTTTCCGATCTTCACGATGTGCGCAACGAGCAGGTCGTTCCCGTCTACCGTGAAGACGACGCTCTGATTCGCTGAAAGCTTAACGGCTGCGAGCGGAAGAAGTATCGGCGATGCAGCGGATGTGGTACTCGTGGCCACCGTAGATTTTGATGGCAGCGCGCTCGCGAATCCGATACGTACGCTCTGACCGTTCTCAAGATTAGTCGCTCCGCTTACAGCGATATCAACTTCTATCTGTTTGGTCGTAGGATCAAGCGCCGGTGCGATCGTCGTGATGATTCCGTCATAGGAATCATTGATGCGCACTTTCATGCCGGTCGTGATATTCGCGCGATCATCTTGTGAAATGAAGGCGACGATCTCAAGCGAACCGTTATTCGCCACCGTTGCTACATGCATGAGCTGCGTTACGTAATCACCTACATGGATAGGAAGGAAGTTCACCGTGCCGCCGATAGGAGCGCGTACGACTGTCTTCTCAAGATTCGCTTGTGCGAGGCGAAGAGAACCGAGCGCAGATTTCACATTCGCATCAACGCTCGCCGTTGAAGAGGTGCTTTTTGCACGATACGCAGCGCGTGCGCTGGAAACCGCAGCGAGCTGAGCATTGATGCTCGCACGTGCGGAAGCTAAGGCTGCATTCTGCGCAGGCGTTACATGCGAATCAGCTTCGCCAGAAATGGCAGCGATCTGATCGAGCAAGCTGCTTACCGATTGCAGATCACTCTGCGATTCGTTAAGAAGGTCATCAACGGAACGCGTATTCGCGCTCGCGATATTCGCGCTGCGCTGCGTCATCGTTTCATCAAGCTGCTGACGATGCGTCTCGATATCGCTGGCGGTTGGCTTAAGCACGAATTGCGGACCGAATGGCGTGGGATTACCGAAGAAAAGATCTACCTGCGTCGTGAGCGTTGAATCAATAGCAGCGATCGTTGATTTGTAAGCATTACGCGCATCGGTGTCTGCATCTTGGGGTGAAACAGCGGCGCCAGCGGCGATAGCTGCATCATAGGCGCCCTGCGCCTGCAGTACCTGTGCGCGCTCGGTGTCATTATTAAGTTCAGCGATAACGAATCCCGCCGGAACGACACTGCCGAGCTGGGCATGTACCGCTTCAACGGTGCCGCCGGCCTGAGCAAGGAGATTTGCTTCAGAAACGGAACGAACATTACCGACCACGCTTACAGAATCGCCGCCGCCCTCAAGACTGTTTACGGATTGCACCGTTACCGTGCGGAGCTGATCGGCAGTCGTGGCAGTACCTCCCGAACGGGCAAGCACGACGCCACCGACCACGAGCGCAGCGATGACTGCAACGATCGTTACCTGCTGCCAGCGCTTACGTGCCTTGAACCATACCCATATACGCTTCGAGCCAGTGCGGATATTCGTACCGAGTTTCTTCGTCCAGGAGATAATAGGTTTCATTACCTTCACTATAGATTGAAAACAGCTTGAGTCAATTGTTTATTGCTCATGCGCGCTTCATGAAAAGGGCGTACACTAATTCTTATATGAAGAATACTACCTATATATGGACGGCGATTATTATACTCGTGCTGCTTATCGCTTCAGGCGCGTATGCTTACGTGCATATCAATAGCCTGAAACAGCAATTGAGCATGGCGAGCACGACGCCGATGATGGCGGGTGCAGCGACGCAGTATTCCTGTTCGCAGGGAAGCCTTTCGGCTACCTTCGGTACATCAAGCGTGATGCTTATGCTTCCAAACGCGCGCATGCTGACGCTTCCGCAGGCTGTTTCTGGTTCTGGTTTTCGCTATGAAAGCGGCACGATCGTCTTCAATGGAAAGGGTAGTAGTGCGACTCTTACTGAAAACGGCACGGTTACCTATGGAAATTGTCTCGCGGGAACGAATGCAAGCACCGGTACGGCAGGCGACACGAATGCCGGCATGAAGACCTTCACAGACAGCAGTAACACTTTTAAGTTCACATATCCAGGCATGTTCGCGCTTACCGGTTCTGATGCGGGTTATACCAACGACTGGTCTGCAGGTTCCGCACAGCTCGGCTTGGTTCTTGCGCAGGTAACGATTCCTCAGTCCTTCGAGCCGAAGACGAACTTCGGTGATGCGAAGTTTACGGTGGGAACGAGTGCCGACCCTGCCGCAGTGAAGGGATGCCTCACTCAGGCGAACGGCAGTATGACGAAAGCTCCGGTAAACGTAACTATCAACGGTGTGAAGTATGCGAAGCTCACGTTCGGTGATGCAGGCGCAGGAAATCTGTACGACACGACCAGCTACCGCACGGTAAAGAATAATCAGTGCTACGCGATCGAATACACGATCCACTCTTCGCAATTCGCCAATTATCCTGCAGGCTCCATCACCATGTTTGACCAAGCGAAGATACAGAGCACGCTCGATTCCATCGCGCAAAGCTTCAGCTTCCTCTAATCTTCATACCGGTTGTTCTTTAATGGGCAGGTTATCCCTAACCATCCCGTATGAAGAAATTTACTGTTGGCATATTCGAGAATCGAGAGAATGCTGAAAAGGCGATTAACCGTGCACATAATGAGCTGAACATCCCGACCGATGATCTTTCATTCATCTATCGCAACAGCGACGGAGAGGTTAAGGAAGTGCATACGGGCGACATCGCCACTGATACGCCTGCTGAAGGTGCTGGTCGCGGCGCTGCTGTCGGTGCGACTATCGGTGCATTAGCTGGCCTTGCGACCGTCGCTGGCGTTATTCCTGTTATCGGTCCGCTGTTCGCCGCCGGCCCAATCGCGATCGCGCTGGGGCTTACGGGTGCCGTTGGCACGACGGCGGCTGCAGCTGCTACGGGCGCCATCGCCGGCGGCCTTATCGGTGCACTCGTGAACATGGGTGTGGGCGAAGAGAACGCGAAGCGCTATGCAGACCGCGTGCAATCCGGTGACGTACTCGTTTCTGCCTATGCGCAGGATGACATAGACGTACGCGCGCTCTTCCTTGATGCTGGTGCGCTCGAGACTGAAGGCTACGGACTCGCTGTATAAGATAGTACGTATCTTCATCATCAATTCACTACTCCTTATATAGGATGTGAAGGTATGAAATACCGAACGGCAAACCGACACAGCATACGTTTTATCCTTCGTCGCTTCACGCGCACGATTAAAGACGCTTTCACTGAAGCATTCGAAGACGTTACGGTTACCGCGTATCGCACATTCGCGTAATAAGAATAAAGGAACGCACGCAGGCCGCTTTGCATAATGCTAAAATGCATCTATGCAAAGCGGCCTGCGTGCGTTCCTTGTACATATGCGAAAGAAGAACTGGAGGCGCATCGGTATCCGTGCGCTTCTTATCGTAATCGCACTTATCGTTACGAGCGGGCTCGTATACGCGCACATCTTCGGCCCTACGAATATCTATGGCCAAAGCACGCAATTCATCATTCCGGAGGGTGATACCGTTTCGCAGGTTGCGGACATGCTCAAAGCGCAAGGATTCGTGCGAAGCAGCGTCGCCTTCCAGATAGCGCTCATCGGTAAAGTGAGCTCACGCGGGATACGGCCCGGCGGGTATGAAATTTCTTCGAGCATGGACACGTGGACTATCGCGCAGACGCTCGCTGAACCGCCGTATCTAGTGTTCGTAACGTTTCCGCAAGGCTCGCGTAAAGAACAGATGGCAGATATTCTGGCTAACGCGCTTTTCTGGACTGATGCGCAGAAGAAAGAATGGCTGACCGTAGATACCGCAGCAACCGGCACGCTTCCCGAAGGAGATTATTATCCGGACACCTATCTTATTCCTTCGGATCAATCACCCGCAGATGTCGCTGCGCGCTTGCGCGGCCGATTCACGGACACGTTCGCTCCGTACATCGCTGAAACGAAGAAGAAAGGTCTCGATTGGAACAAAGTGCTTACGCTCGCGTCTATCGTTGAACGCGAGTCTGCAATAAACGACCGCACGCTCGTTGCAGGAATTCTATGGAATCGCCTGAACGATGGTATGAAGCTGCAGGCAGATGCAACGCTGCAGTATGCGAAGGGAACAGAAGGGAATTGGTGGCCCGTGCCACACAGCGCAGACAAATACATCGATTCGCCGTACAACACCTATGAGCACACCGGGCTTCCGCCATATCCGATTGCGAACCCAAGCCCTGCATCGGTCGCTGCGGTCCTTGATCCGCAGGCTACGAACTGCATCTTCTACCTGCACGATAACGACCACGTGATTCATTGTTCTGCTACGTATGCAGGCCAGCAGCACAATGTTACGAAGTATTTAAAATAGATTCGAAAGAATAGAAGCGAGCGCAGAAGAAGTTATAACGGTGGCTCCCGAAGGGTTCGTAACTATGACGATAGAGTCGTCATAGGCGAGCAGGGCAGCGCCGATGCCTTTTCGTACATTCACCTGCACAAGAACGCCGCGATGCTCCGCATCGCGGCTCTTCTCATCTAGCCCCAGGTCATTCAAAAAATCCTTCGACGAAATTATAACCACGCACTTCTTCGAACGCGCATAGAACGCAAGATCGAACACGGCCTGCACGCTTTTCACATCTGCATACTGCATCACTTCGATTCCGCTACTCGCGGCAGGCGTTCGTGTCGCCAACTGCGAAATCAAACTTTGTACCGCATCTTCTTTTTCCATGAGCGCATTCTTCTGCTGTTCAATCCATCCAAGCAATCGTCCGGGCACTTCCATACGAAACGCGCTCTTGCCATCGCGATCGCGTTCCGCAACCAACCCTTTCTCGTTCAGCGTATGCAGCGCGTGATAAATGGTGGGACGCTTCACGCCAGTAGCCGTACCAATTTCCTGCACCGTAATCGAATCAAGAGTCTGGCCAGCCAGATATATGGATGCCTCAGTATCCGTTAGTCCGACCTCCTCCAACAGTTTCTGCAAGTCAGAGCTTGCGTCATTGGTATTACTTGCTTTCATAGTCGTATTAATTATAACCCTTCGTTGACATTTACGGGAAAACTAATTGACAATAGCGAATATATATGCTATATATAGATCAGCCACAGCAATAAGGAGACATCTTCTAATGCGCCTGTTCCTCACAACCATTCTCGCTGGTATTGCGCTCTCCGCGTCCGCCAGCGCCCAAGTAGTTCCGCCGATAATCATTGTCACGCCCATGCCTCTGGTCAGTGCTCCGAATCCGCGGCAAGTGCCAATTGAGGGTACTGACCTGATTGTGCGTTCCAGCACTGGGCTGACCTACGATCATCGCCAATACCTACGTCACTTGAGCGCCAGTTGCCTCAAGCAGGTTGGGCACATGCAACCCGATCCTATCGGCCCATGGGATGGCGGCCAAGCACTGGACTTGTGTGTCCGGCTCGATTTCCGGCTCGCCGTGCAGATGCATGACCTTCCAGCTAATGTACATCTGGAAAAGGATCCTCACACGGTCTCGCCGCTTATGGTGAGACTTAAGTAAGATTCGCTTTCTCCGCTCGCACCGCCCCTTCATCTGAAGGGGCGGTTTTCATTGACGCAAACGCCTTTTAAGGGTATTTTAGATATATCAGCCCGAGGGGCATTTTTATTTTATTCTATTGAATTAGCAGTATGGAAATCCGAAACATCGCCATCATCGCTCACGTGGACCACGGCAAGACCACGCTTACTGACGCTCTTATGCGCCAGACTGGTGCCGTTGCCGAAGGCGTCTCGATGGACTCCAACTCGCTCGAGCAGGAACGCGGTATCACTATCTATTCGAAGAACACGTCTATCGAATACAAGGGTACGAAGATCAACATCGTCGATACCCCAGGACACGCGGATTTCGGCTCTGAAGTGGAGCGCGTGCTTCGCTCTATCGACTCCGTGCTACTCGTCGTTGATGCGCAGGAAGGCCCGATGCCGCAGACGCGCTTCGTTCTTAAGAAGAGCCTTGAGCTCGGCATCAAGCCTATCGTCGTCCTGAACAAGATCGACAAGGCTGCTGCGAATCCTGCACAGGCAGAAGAGCAGGTGCTTGAACTCTTCCTTGAGCTCGGCGCATCGGACGCACAGGCAGATTTCACGAGCGTATACGCGATCGGCCGTGAAGGCGTCGCGATGAAGAAGCTTGAAGATCCTCGCGTGGACCTCACGCCGCTTCTGGACACCATCCTTGAACTCGTACCGCCAGCAACGAAGCCGGAAGATGTCGCGAAGCCTGCAAAGCTTCAGGCATTCAACCTCGCCTACGATAACTTCCTCGGCCGCCTCGCTATCTGCCGCATCTACGAAGGAAAGATTCATCCTAATGACACCGTAACGGTTAAGAAGCCAGATGGAACGAGCCGTACCGGCAAGATCACGAAGGTATTCACGTTCAAGGGTATCGAGCGCGTAGAGACTCAGGAAGCAGAAGCAGGCGACATCGTTATCGTTGCTGGTCTTCCGGACATTTTCATTGGAGAGACCATCACTATGGATGCGAACACGGAACCGCTTCCAGCAATCGCTATCGATGAGCCGACCATCACCGTTAACTTCCTCGTTAACAACTCGCCATTCGCAGGACGCGAAGGGAAGTATGTAACGAGCCGCCAGCTCCGCGAGTATCTCGAGCGCGAGCTCGAAGTGAACGTGGGACTTAAGATCGATTTCGTCTCGCCTGATTCCTTCCAGGTTTCCGGTCGTGGCGAATTGCATATCGCTATTCTCCTTGAGAACATGCGCCGCGCAGGGTACGAGCTTCAGGTCTCGCAGCCGCAGGTCATCATCCGCGAAGTGGATGGACACAAGATGGAGCCATTCGAGGAAGTCATCATCGATACGCCAAGCGCGTACCAGGGTGCCATCATCGAGCGCCTCGGCACGCGTGCATTCGTGATGCAGAACCTTACGCAGCATGACGATTCCGTTCGCCTTACGTTCGAAGGACCGACACGCGGACTCCTCGGCTATCGCAACCAGTTCGTTATCGACACGAAGGGCGAAGGCATCCTTTCTTCCCGCGTCCTCGACTTCAAGCCGTTCGCAGGCGAGATCAAGAAGCGCCAGACGGGCTCGATGATCTCTATGGCAACCGGCAAGGCACTCGGCTATGCGCTGTGGGCTATGCAGGAGCGCGGCGTTCTCTACATCGTTCCGGCTACGGAAGTGTATGAAGGTATGGTCATGGGCAACACGAGCAAGGGCGAGGAAATGGTGGTGAACCCTACGAAGGGTAAGAACCTCACGAACGTCCGTTCTTCCGGTAACGACGAAGCGATCACGCTCGTCCCAGCCTACGAGCTCACCATCGAGCGCGGCCTCGAAGTCATGGCTGAAGACGAATACCTTGAGATTACTCCGGTATCTGTTCGCCTCCGCAAGATGCACCTCACGGAAAGCGCCCGTTCGAAGAACAAAGGCAAGTCGGCTTAGGTCCTCATCAATCCTTCAGCATTCCTAATGCATGATGCGCGTATTACTCACGTAACGCGCATTTCATGCTATATACCATCGCTGTGATCTTGGTTGTGCTCTGGGCTATCGGACTCCTGACCGCGTACACGCTCGGTGGATTCATCCACCTGCTGCTCGTCGTCGCGATCATCCTGGTGCTCATCCGCATCATCCAGGGCAGAAAAGTAGTCTAGTACTTGCATATGCCGCGCGGAGACAAATCGGCCTACACCGAAAAGCAGAAGCGACAGGCTGAACACATAGAAGAAGGCTACGAGAAGCGGGGAACATCTAAGAAGGTCGCAGAAGCTAGAGCCTGGGCAACGGTAAACAAGGAAGATCACGGAGGAAAGAAATCAGGCTCGGGGCACGGCACGAAGAAGGATACGAGTCCTTCAAAGAAGGGAGGCCGTATCGGCGGAAAGAAAGGCGGGGCAGCATCAGCTGCACGTCCTAAAGCAGCACGCGTTGCATCTGCAAAGAAAGCAGCGAAGACACGCAAGAAGAGGGGCTCGTAATCTAAAAAAGGACAAAACAAAGAATGACCGATATTCGGTCATTCTTTGTTTTGTCCGATCTGTTGTCTGCCTGCAATGTTTGATAAGAGTATATAAAGTAAAACCCGCCAGAGGTCCGAAGACATGGCGGGTCATTTCACTTCGCAGTGATTTTCTCGGGCAATAGTTCCTGAACAAGGTTCACTCTAGCCCGTAGATTTCTCTGGTAGTCAGCCAGCGTATCTTGAACGGATTCCATGACACCCAGAAAGAACGCTTCTGAAAGAGGGCGTTCACGCCCGCCAACATGGGTGCCGAACTGAAATTCACATTCGAACTTTTGAACGTTAGGTACCGTCAGTACGACTTTCACATCATATTTGTAATACCAGCCGCACTCTCGACCCCATGCCTTCCATGGAATTATTTTAATCAATTCCACACAGAGGCGCAGCTTCGGGTCGAGCGCTCTTAGGAAGCGTGAGCATCCGGAAGTCAGCCTGGCGAGCTGCTGTGCACTGATTAGTTCATCGCAATATGCACCGTTCGGGCTTTGGACGATGCGGTTGGTTATGCTAATGATCACATCACTCATTTCAATCTCCTTTGGGCCATAGACCCGTTCGGCCTGCTCTCTGTATGAAGCAGGTAAGGAGACTGTGCTCCTTTGAAGCGGGTTAGTCAATTAGCACAAAGATTCCAACATCTTTCAGCAGACAGCTAGCACAGAGCTTGCGTTTTTAGAGGATATCTGTCATACTGGGCTCACAACCGTTTTCTAGTTTATACGTCTTGAGAGGGTATAAAGCCGCTGCTTAAGACCGGGTTCAATTGGTTTCCAAGGAACGACCCCGAAACTCTCGAGACGTTTGTTTTACTCTTCTGGCTCCATGCACAGGCGTTCCAGCCAGGAACCCAAAACAACAATAAATGACAACAACATACATGCGGCGCAATGACGGCCGCCGCAACCCGTTCGAGCGCGATGGCGCTCGTTCATCGGGCCGTCCCACTAGCAATAATCGTTCTAGCTCATCCCGTTCTTCGGGCTCTTCAGATCGTCGCTCATCGGGCGGCCGCTCTGATTTCGGAGGTCGTGGAGGAGGTAACCGTTCTTCAGGCGCTCGTCCTTCTCGCGGAGGTCGCGGTTTCCAGGAGATGTCAGTAGACCTCTCGAAGCTCGTTAATAAGGCTGTCGAAGGATTCGTGCCTGAGGTATACGTACCGACGCACCAATTCATCGATTTCCCCGTAGACGATCGCCTCAAGGCGAACATCATCTCGAAGGGATACGTTACTCCTACGCCGATTCAGGATCAGTCGATCCCGGTCGTGCTGAAGGGAAGCGACATCGTCGGTATCGCGAATACCGGAACCGGCAAGACTGCTGCGTTCCTTATTCCGCTTATCGATAAGGTTCTCAAGATGCGTGCAGCTGGCATCGAGGAGCGCGTGCTCATCATGGTTCCGACCCGTGAGCTCGCTATCCAGATCGAACAGGAATTCTACGGCTTCGCTAAGCAGCTCGGCATCAACTCGGTCGTCGTCGTCGGTGGTGCAGGTATCGAGCCTCAGGTTCGCGGCCTTCGCCGCAAGCCGAACTTCGTTATCGGTACGCCAGGACGCTTGAAGGACTTGATGGAGCGCCGTGAACTGGACCTTTCTAAGTTCCAGACCGTCGTTCTTGATGAGGCAGACCGCATGCTCGATATGGGTTTCATCCAGGACATGCGCCACATCATGAGCTTCATGCTTGATAACCGCCACACGCTCTTTTTCTCGGCTACGCTTTCACGCGACATCGAGAAGCTGATCGGTGAATTCCTCAACAATCCTGTCCGTATCTCGGTTAAGACCCGCGACACTGCAGCGACCGTTGATCAGGACGTCATCCGTGTGCCGAACGGCCAGAAGCTCGAGACGCTTATCAACCTGCTCAAGCAGCCAGGTTTCGATAAGGTTCTCGTCTTCGGACGTACCAAGCACGGCGTCGAGCGTCTTGCCCGCGATCTTAACCAGGCGGGAATCAAATCTGATTCCATCCATGGCGACAAGACGCACGGCAAGCGCCAGAAGGCTCTCGGCCTGTTCAAGCAGAATCAGGTGAACGTGCTCGTTGCGACTGACGTTGCCGCTCGCGGCCTCGACATCAGCGGCGTTTCGCACGTGATCAACTTCGATCTGCCTGCGACATATGAGGACTACACGCACCGTATCGGACGTACCGGACGCGCGGGTCAGACTGGTTCTGCGCTTACGTTCATCTAATTCCTATAAAATAAGGAACGACAAAGCCCGGCTGCTACGCAGCCGGGCTTTGTTTGTATTGACATTGTATATACAACGTATATACTCACTCTATGGCTACAAACGCAATATTAACTATACGAACTGACAGTTCTGTAAAACGCGCAGCACAAAAGGCAGCGAAGGATCTTGGCGTTCCTCTTTCAGTAATTGTGAACGCATCACTCCGCGCATTCATACGCAACCCGCGTATAGAACTAGAACCCTATACTCCTAACGCACGAACACGTCGAGCACTAGATGCTGCTCGTAAATCAGCAGCGAAATCAAAGACATACAATTCAGTCGAAGAACTCATTTCCGGTCTAAAGAAGTAATTTCATGCGCTTCAACCCCTCGAAGCGCTTTGAAAAGCAGTACGCCAAGCTTTCTGTAAGGACACAAGATAAAATCACTGAAAAGTTGAATTTGTTTGTTAAAAATCAGTCTGATCCTGTGCTTGAGAATCACATGCTGAAAGGAAAATATAAAGGTTATCGAAGTATTAACATTACGGGAGATTTACGACTTATATACGAACAAACTAGCCCAGACAGCGTTTGGCTCCTTCTTGTTGGGACACACCACGAGCTATACGGCTCCTAGGTATGGGGATAGGGCATTTGACGGCCTAGAAAATCGTTATACTTACTAGGCGAAGGCTCATGGATCCATTCCTGCAGATGCATATCTTCTTTTTCGTCACTACGGTCGTCGTGGTGATATTCGGTGTGCTTTCGTGCGTCGCGCTCGTGTATCTTGTTCTTCTCTTCCGTACACTAAATCGTTTTGCGAATACCGTGCACGAAGAAACCGAAGAGATACGAGCGGACTTAGATGATATGCGTAGGAAAGCGAAACGTGAGGGGCTTCGTCTCGGGCATTTGATTACGTTCTTTGGGAAGACCGCGAAGCGCGCAAAGAAAAAGGTGCACGCATCGCTTGATTAATTATTTTTGTAACTAGCATATGGCAACTAAGAAAACAGCGAAGAAATCAAGTAAGAAAGGACAGAGTAAGGGGATGGTAGCTGCAGAGATAGGCGCCGGCGTCGTCGCAGCAGGTGCAGCGGCAGCAGCGGGGTATTACTTCTACGGCGACAAGAAAGCGAAGAAGCATCGCCAGGCTGCAAGCAAATGGGCGAAGGGTATGAAGACGCAGGTCGTTAAGGAAGCGAAGAAAGTACAGAAGCTTGATCAGAAGACGATGGCCGCTATCATCGATAGCGCCGCTATGGCATACGCAGGCGCACGTTCCGTTAATGCTGCAGACGTGAAGCAGGCAGCTTCTGAACTCAAGCAGCACTGGCAGACCATCCAGAAGGAGGTTTCTTCTGAAGGACGCAGCGTGAAGAAAGCAGTTAAGAAGGCCGCGAAGGCAGGAGCAAAGAAGGTCGCTAAGAAGGCAGTGAAAAAGGCTGCCCCTAAGAAAGCAGCGAAGAAATCCCCAAAGAAGCGCTAAAGGCGGTTGTGATACGATAGACAGATATGGAAAATACAAAAAGTGCATTCATGGATAAGTATCTGACGCCGCTGGCCATATTCGTGGCTGCGATAATTATCGCTCTTGCTCTTATTTACGGACATATTGGTGGTGTCGCTACAGGAGGAACAGGGGCACCAACCGCGCCTGCAGTGGCAGTGAACATCAAGGATGTGAAGACAGATGGCGACCCATTCATCGGCCCCGCGAATGCGCCGACGACCGTCGCGCTCTTCTACGACTACCAGTGTCCGTTCTGCAAGCAGTTCGAGCAGGGCGTTACGCCGCAGCTCATCACGAACTACGTGAGCACAGGCAAGACGAAGATCGTCTTTAAGGACTTCCAGTTCCTGGGTGCTGATTCCACGACCGCCGCGCTCTTCGCACGTGCAGTCTGGGCTACGTATCCAGACCAGTTCTACCCTTGGTTCATGGCTATGTTCAACGCACAGGATCAGGAAGGCGACACGGGCTTCGGAAACCTCGCATCCATCGAGACGCTTACGAAGACCATTCCAGGCATCGACGTAACGAAGGTGGAGGCGAACATGAACGCGAATAAGGATGCGTACCAGAAGGCAGTCGATGCAGATCGCGCCGAGGGCGCAGCCCTCGGCATCAACGGTACGCCAAGCATCATCGTCGGTACGAAGCTCTTCACGGGCCTCTCGACGGCTGCGTATTACAGCGGTATCTCTGCTGAACTCAACAGCGAGTTGAAGTAATCAAACACAGATGGTTTTAAGAAAAGCCGCCCCAAAGGGGCGGCTTTTCGCTATCCCCACGCATCCTTAATTTTGCCTATGCTATAGCTAATAGGCATTATCAGGCTAATAAAATTCTATGCCTAATTATCGTCTGCTCGCTATTTCAGGAAGTCTCAGAAAAGATTCTATCAATACGCACCTTGTTAATGCATTCATCGCGAACGCACCGGAAGGAACGACTATCGAGATGCTCGATTGGTCTGAAACGCCGATCTTCAATCAGGATGACGAAGCGTCATTTCCTGCCTATGTAACCGCCCTTAAGGAAAAGATCAGTGCAGCAGACGGTGTCATCGTCGTTACGCCTGAATATAATCGTTCTGTTCCGGGTGCTCTTAAGAACATGCTCGATTGGACGAGTCGTCCGTGGAGTCAGTCTGCATGGAAGGACAAGCCGGTATACACTGCGGGCGCTACTGGCGGCGCGGTCGGTACGGCGCTTGCGCAGGATGACGTGAAGAAATTCATGCATTTCAACTCAGCACTGATTATGGGTCAGCCGGAATTCTATATGACCGGTGCGCCTGCAAAGTTCGATGAAGCGGGTACTCTTATAGACGAAGAGACGAAGAAGCATATTGTGAGCGGACTCACGGCATTCGCAGCTTTCATCGAAAAAGTTAGTTAGAATAGACGCGCTATACTAGATGCATGGAGGAACCGAAACCAGGCATCTATTATCACTTCAAGCACCCAGAACTTCACTATGAAGTTCTGGGTGTCGCGCTGCATATCGAAACCGAAGAGAAGATGGTCGTATATCAACGCACCTTCGACGATCATCAGATCTTCGTGCGCCCGCTCGCGATGTTCATGGAAGAAGTCGATAAGCCCGAGCTCAACTATAAAGGTCTGCGGTTTGTATATGTGAGCCCGTAACCTATAATTAACGTACGAATTATTAAATTTCTATTACACATGTTTACAAAGAAGCATCTTATTCCCGCTCTATCTTTTTCACTCGTACTCCTTATATCTTTTGGAGTGTACTCGCATGTTGCTAATGCGGCTACGAGCATTGCGGTTTCCTCTGCAACGCTTGCTGCAGACGGCAGAACGCTAACGGTACACATGACAGGCGTGACAGGAAGCCTCTCGCCTGCGACCGCTATCACGAACTTCTCGGTCGCACAGGGCGGGGTACCGGTAGTCATCTCCACAGCTACCTCGAGCGCAACGACGGTAACGCTCGTTCTCAGCGGACCGATAGTATCGACCGCTACGGTTACCGTGAACCTTGCCAGCGGTAACCTGACCGATACCGGAAGCGACACGGTCATTACGAGTAGCGGAAATGCCGTTACGAACAGTAGTACCGTTACCGCAACCACGTTCGCATTTTCTAATGCGGTAATTACGCAGGGCGGGCAATTCGGCGCCTGGGGAAACATGTCTGGCCACTCGATGCTCACCAGCTTCGGTGCCGAAAGCCGAATAGATTTCGAAGTAACCGGAACCAGTGCAACGATGCAGTATTTCTACGCATCGGATGTTGGCGATATAACAGTCACCGTTGCGAACGCAGACGGATCAGGTGCAACCACTGTTACACCGACACTTCCAACGGGTGCACTGACATCGAACGTATCGTTATTCTCTGGAAAACCCGACGCGACCTACCGAGTCAGTGTCGTATTCCATGGACAAGGAGTATTTTTGTTTGACGGAACCTCGTTCCTCTCTGTAACTGGATCGGCACCCGCGCTTTCTGCGTATCCGGGATACAGCGGCAACAGCATATATCCCTTTTCCGATCCTTCAGTCACCCCGCATATCGTTATAGAGCCAGGATTCAAGGCTTTAACGGCCCAAGGCTACGCAGCATATAACGCCCTCATGCCTATTACAGGAGATCAGGTTCAGGCGGATGCCGCATATCGTTTTAAAGGCAGTATTTCCTCACTCTACCTATGGGCCTATGGCGACGGTGCCAACGTGCATCTTGATGTATATGACGCAACGGGTGCGACGCTTCAGAATAGTTACGATGTCTCTCAAGTCGCTTCTAGTTGGGGAACCTGGATGCCTGTGGCTTCGGGTATGGACACCTCAACGCAGCACATCTACCGTTTGACGGGTTCGACTAACGCCGGATTCTTGACCTACAGCATCATGACCGTCGGTGGAACCGGACTCGACCTCACGTGGACTCCTCCATCGCTCGCTTCACTCAGTGTTATTGCTGGCTATGGAGATAGTATTACGGCAGGCAATGTAGGAACAAACGGTATGTCATGGCTCGGCTACATCCGTAGCGTTGCACAGAAACTTCCTGGTGCAGGCGGTGGTGCAGCAATTGCGAACTTCGGCTTAGGTGGTGACCCTGTAATAGGATCGGGTGATACGCGCTTTACCGACATAACCGGACTCTCTCCTCAACCGAAAACCGTATTCGTGCTCTACGGTATTAACGACATTAATGCAGGGGTGTCAACTACTACGTTCGCGGCCTCGTATTCGACCATGGTAAACGGACTCAGTGCTGGTTTGCCTAGTGGCACGAATATCGACTATATGGCGGTTCTTCCGACGAGCTACGGAGGCGGCAGCGAAACGAAGATTGATCCATTCAATGCAGTCATCGCAAGCATCGTTACTGCGAAGGGAGGACATAATCACTTCATAAATACGAAGAATTGGAATTTGGGAGGCACTGCCTACCTTACGGGCGGTGCGCTTGATAACACGAATTTCTACGACGGACTGCATCCCAACCCTGCTGGCTATGTCGTGATGACGAAGTACCTTACTCCATTCGCAGTTACTAATCCGTATAGCGTGAGCGGCCCATCTTCCGGAGCAAACGGAACGGCAAGTGCGAACTTCACTGTAACCTTGAATAACGGCGCTGCATTCGACGCGAACGATACGGTCGTTCTTTCAGATGGTGCAAGTGGTGGAACGTTCACTCCTTCGGTCGGAAGCTTAGGCACTTCGATTGCAACGGTAACGCCGGCACTAAATGCGACCTCATTCACCTTCACCTACACGCCTGCAACGAGCGGAACGAAGACTCTGACCTTTACGAACGGTCAGGGATGGGTGAATCCAGGAACGGCTTCCTATCTATCTGGTACGGTAACTCCACCAGCGATTTCCGCAATTTCAGTCGGCTCAATCGCTACCACAAGCGCGACGGTAGCATGGACCACCGACGTTCTTGGTTCGTCCCGAGTTAGTTACGGTCCTACATCAACCTATAGCGCTTCAACGACCCAGACTGATACGAGCCCGCGCGTTATGTCGCACAGTGTCGCTCTTGCTAACCTCGTCTCGTGTTCTACCTATCATTATCAAGTCGACTCTATCGGCGCATCTTCGAACGAAGCTACATCGAGTGATCAGACCTTCACGACGACGTGTCCAGGATCGGTGGCCATTACGTCTTCTACAGCGGCTCCTATTACTACGGGTGCCGGAGGCACACTCGTCTTCGGAAGTACCAGTGTGACCGTTCCAACCTCATACACTGGCACCACTACCAGCGCAACTTTTGCAGCACAGCAACTCGACCCTACGAGCTTCTTCGCTGCGGCAAGCAGGCCTGTAGGAATGAGTTCTGTTGGTGGCTATGTTGTGGATCTCAAAGCTTTCGTTACCGCGACGACGACACTGAGCACGTTCACTCATCCGATCAGCGTCATTCTTACCTACAACCCAAGCGATGTCGCACATATCGATATTTCTTCACTTCTGATATATCGCTACGATGTCGGGACAGGATGGACTGCGCTTACTGGCTGCGTAACCGACACAGGAGCGCATACGGTTACGTGTCAGACATCCAACTTCTCGGACTTCTCACTCTTCGGAACAGCAACGGCTAGTACGCCGATAGCTACAGGCCTCACCTCATCAACGAGTGGTCGCACCTCAGGCGGCGTCACCTACGGCTGTAAGGACACGAATGCAACTAACTACAACGCATTCTCCGGAAGCAATCCTGCACTCTGCGTCTACGCGAACGGTTCAGGTTCTGCACAGTCGGGTAGCACTGCCAGCAGCGTATTCACTCGCGACCTCACCCTGAAGAGTTCAGGCTCCGATGTTACCGCGCTTCAGACGTTGCTTATCGCGAAGGGATACCTGGCAGCAGGCAACACCACCGGATACTTCGGCGCCATGACGCAGACAGCGCTTATGCAGATGCAAGCAGCTGTGGGTATCAGTCCTTCTACCGGATACTTCGGTGCCAAGACTCGCGCTGCAGTTGGTGGAACCACGGTATCTGCTTCAGTGAACACCACCGCCGTTGCAACCGCACCTACAGGAACTACGGCTCCAGTATCCGGCTCATTCACCCGTGACCTCACCATTGCTTCGACCGGTGCAGACGTATCAGCTCTTCAGGCCTTCCTGAACGCGAACGGTTACGCCGTCGCGCAGACGGGTCCCGGTTCTTCCGGTCACGAGACGACGATGTTCGGCTTTGCAACGCAGGCAGCGCTCGCGCGCTTCCAGACTGCAGACGGCATCGTTCCTGCTACCGGATACTTCGGCGCGAAGACGCGCGCGGCGATTTCGGGGAAGTAACAAACGCGCCCCTGGGAAGGGGCGCGAGGCGTTATAAAAACTTTTGATCACTAGGGATCAGGACTGCCGGGTTCGTCGGCGATAAACAGCTCCACTCGGTGAACCCATGGTTCTTGCGGAATGTCGCTCAGTAGTCCGAACACCTTCTCCCATTCTTCGTGCACGACAGATCCGGCCGTGCGCTCTTCAAGGCGGTGCTCGATATCTACGAATGCGTCAATGACGCGCCTATAGTTCGCTGATGTTTCCGGAATCCATAGCGAGGCAGTGTGGAGTCTTCGAAGAAGGATGCCAGGCGATCCTTCGCGTGCATGAGCAATCGTTCGTGCGCTAAGCATCTCTTCCTCCTTTCCTATTGTGAGAAGAACTCGTTCCTATTTTTTATAGCACGCATATGCCTGTGCAAATGTGCATGCGCACCCGCAAAACAAAAGAAGCCAGACAAATGTCTAGCTTCAGGCGAAAGGGAATTATTAGCGAGTGATGTTGGCGACGCGAGGGAGGGAAGGTTCAGCATTCATTCCGGAGAATTGAATAGCACTGGCTGCACCTGCGATCTGCGAGCCTACATTTGCTGATACTTCGCCGGCTTTCAGAAATGCGACGATCGTATTCTGAAGCTGGCTGAATATAACAGGAACGAGAAGCTGAAGAATAAGGATGGTAACACCGAGACCGAATGCACGAAAGATGGACATGGCGTGGTGGTTGTTTGATAAGCGTGGAATCTGGGAAGATTACACACGCGAAATTCGTACGAATTTCAACCGATCCTTTTCAAGCTCCTTCCGCTATATAGAACCTGCCGCTTAGGGCAAAGGTTACAGCCCCTTATCCTTCAGTAACTGAGCGTAGTGTTCCTGCACTTTCTGCAGCTTCGGCGCGATTATCACCTGACAATATCCCTGCTGCTTGTTGTTCGCGTAGTAGTTCTTGTGATAGTCCTCGGCAGGGTAGAAGGTAGCGTCTTCTTCGATGGTTGTGACGATCGGGTCGCCGTCCGGTGATGAATCACTCAACTCTTTTATGAATGCTTCCGTGTCTGCGCGCTGGTCAGGAGTCGTGGGGAATACGACGGAACGATACTGCGTGCCTATATCGTTACCCTGACGGTTCAGCTGTGTTGCATCGTGCGAGCCGAAGAAGACGGTGAGCAGATCTTTGTACGAAACCTGCGATGGATCGAACTCGATTCGTATCACTTCTGCATGGCCTGTCGTACCGGTACAGACTTCCTGGTAGGTGGGATTCGGGGAACGTCCGCCGGCATAGCCAGGTTCCACGGATGTCACGCCTTTGAGCATCTTGAATACGGCTTCCGTGCACCAGAAGCAGCCGCCGCCGAATAGTGCTACCTCAGTCATGCTGGTCCTCTTCTTTCTCGAACTCAAGGCTCACCGAGTTGATGCAATAGCGCTTGCCGCCTTTGTCTGCAGGGCCATCATCGAACACGTGACCGAGGTGGCTATTGCAATGTTTGCAGAACACTTCGGTGCGATGCATGCCGTGCGCGTCATCGGAACGGGTGCCGACGTTCTCGGCGACTGCCGGATCAGTGAAAGAAGGCCAGCCGCTCTTAGAATCGAACTTCGAGTCGGATGAAAAGAGCACATTTCCGCAGACCTTGCAGCGGTACATGCCATGCTCGTGATTATCTACATAGATGCCTTTAAACGGGGCTTCTGTGCCGCCTTCGCGCAGAACGTTATATTCTTCGGGGGTCAGTTTCTGACGAATCTCATCTTCGTTCATAGGTTCATTCATGTGCTAATTATACCCCTGACAAAGGCCTCCCGATAGGCTAGGATTAAGGGAATGACCCGCACGGCTCTCCTCTGCCTCCTCCTCGTGCTGACGTTCCTGGGCCTTGCAGATGCGTGGTATCTGACACAGGCAGCACTTAATGGAACAGCGCTCGCATGCAGCTTTACCGGACTTCAGGCGCTCAGCGGATGTAATCAGGTTGCGCAGAGTCCGTTCTCTCATTTCCTTGGTCTGCCTCTCGCGCTTTACGGTGTCGTGTTCTATGTGGTGTTGTTCGTAATCGCTGCGGTTCTATTCGTCGTACACGCACGGATGCTGTATCGCGCGACAATCGCGCTCGGCATCATTGGGTTCGTACTTTCGTTGTATTTCGTGTTCCTGCAGATTTTCGTAATCAAGGCGCTCTGCGTTTACTGCCTCGCTTCGATGGTGATCGCGCTTTTTATCTTCTTCGTTACGTGGCGATTGTGGAAGCGCTTCGCGGTGGTGAAAGTTTCAGAGCCGGTCGTACCCACTGTGTCGATAGTTTCATAATATTCGTATGCAGGCACGACGCATCATTCTTCCCGCACTCTTGATACTGATGCTTCCGGCCTTTGCGAATGCCGCGACATTCGCCGAACAGAAGACGCTCGTTCTTTCTGCGGCGCCTCCGGATAACACGTACCTTGCCGGCGCAAGTGTAACGGTGAGTGCTCCATTGCCTGCTGATCTTTCAGCAGCAGGCGGCACTGTAACGACATATTCGCCGATTGGAGGTGATGCGCTTATTGCAGGCGGTACGGTAGATTTGCAGCAGGCCGTTGCAGGCGACGTGCGCGCGGTTGGCGGACGCATCATGATTGATGCGCCGGTGGCCGGCGACGTAGTCGCCGGTGGAGCAACGATAAACGTTTCTGCGCCAGCGCGTGATATGCGCCTGTTCGGCGTGAACGTGCAGGCAACGGGCGGTGCGTACGGACCGGTCACTATCTACGGGGCAGACGTAACGCTTGCGGGAAATTATGACGGTGATGTGGAGGTAATCGCTTCAGACCACTTCACGGTTGGCCCGAATACGCACATTCATGGCGTGCTGAAATACAATGCACCTCAGCAGGCTGAGATTCCTGCATCATCCATCGTGGATGGGGGAGTAACGTACACGGGCTCCTACGCATACGTACCGACGAATGCAGAAGCGCAGAAGTTCGCGATTGCCGGCGCGGGAGTATTCTTCATTGTGCGGGCGCTTGCGGTGATGATAGCGGCCGGCCTCCTGGCCGGCCTGTTCCCGCAATTCAGCGAAGCGCTCGCCACACGCATATTCACGCGCCGCTACGCACGCACGAGCCTGCTCGCACTTCTTGGCTTCGGCGTGCTTATCGCCACGCCCGTTCTTATTCTGCTTCTCACGGTTTCATTCGTGGGCGGCGGCCTCGCATTACTGCTCGGTTCTGGGTATGTCTTCCTTATTTTCCTTTCCTACATATACACGGGCATTCTTGCGGGAGGCGCGCTTCGTCAACTAATTACGAAGCGATCCGCTACGCTCATCTCCTGGCAGGATGCTCTCGCCGGCACTCTCGTATTTTTCATACTCGGTAGCATTCCCTACTTAGGCGGCATCATCACGCTCATCGCAGTGTGTCTTACGCTTGGCTTCATGGTCTCTGGTCTATACTTATTCACATTCCGCAGGGATACCTCGTGGCAGGAATCACTCTAATTTATCTACTCTATGGCACTACCAACCATCGGTTCTATCGCTCCCGATTTTACGCTTGAAGATCAAGATGGCGTAGAACATTCGCTTTCGCAATATAAAGGGAAATACGTACTCGTCTATTTCTATCCGAAAGACGACACTCCTGGCTGCACGAAAGAAGCCTGCTTGCTTGGCGAATATATGCCGGATTTCTCGAAGAGCGATGCGGTGATACTCGGCATATCTCCGGACACTGTTAAGAGCCATAAGAAGTTCGCAGAGAAGTACGGACTGAAGTTTACATTGCTCGCAGACCCGGAAAAGAAATCAATCAGCGCATACGATGTGTGGGGCCTGAAGAAGTTCATGGGCAAAGAATACGAAGGAGTATTCCGTACGTCGTTCCTGGTTGCGCCAGATGGAACCGTAGCTAAGGTGTACGAAAATGTGAAGCCAGAAAAGCACGCAGAGGAAGTGCTCGCAGACCTGCAGGAACTTCACGGATAATCATGGCTGAAGGGAAGTTCGAAGAACGAAAAGCGCGAGCGAAGAAGATGCTTGCGTACTTGAAGAAGGCGTATCCGGAACCGAAAACGGAACTCACCTACAAGACGCCGATACAGCTCGTTGCGAGCGTTATGCTTTCGGCACAGTCTACCGACAAGCGGGTGAATCTCGTTACCGATACGCTATGGAAAAAATATAAGACGGTGGACGATCTTGCGAATGCGGACCTGGCTGAATTCACGAAAGAGATTTCAAGCATCACATTTTATAGAAATAAGGCGAAGGCGATTATCGGCACCGCGAAGATGATCCGTAATGAGTTCGGCGGAAAGATTCCCAAAACGGAAAAGGAACTCGTGCTGCTTCCTGGCATCGCGTATAAATCTGCGCACGTGATCATGGGTGAGTTGCACGGCATATACGAAGGCATACCGACCGACACGCACGTGCGGCGTTTCGCGCTCCGTTTCGATCTTACCGACAGCAAAGACCTCACGAAGATTTCGAAAGATCTCGAAGCATTGATTCAGAAGTCAGATTGGAAATACGTGAACAACGGTCTGGTGTTGTATGGACGCTATGTATGTAGGGCGTTACCGCACCCGTGCGAAGACCATCCGCTCACCAAGATCTGGCCGCCTGCCGCGCATCGCTGGCCCAAGGCGAAATAGCTATGGAGGTTCGTGCATTCAGGAAAACTATATGGGATTTTTATAAGAAGCAGGGAAGGCATGATCTTCCGTGGCGAACGACGACGGACCCGTACAAGATCCTCGTTTCAGAAGTGATGCTGCAGCAGACGCAGGTGGAAAGAGTTTGCAGCTATTACGCAGCGTGGCTAAAACAGTTTCCGAACGTGAAGGCGCTCGCGGCTTCGCCGCTCGCCGACGTACTAACCGCGTGGCAAGGTCTCGGCTATAACCGGCGCGCGAAGATGCTGCACGATGCAGCAAAGGTAGTGGTACGAGAATACAAAGGAAAGATGCCGACCAATCCGGAACTGCTGGTAAAGTTGCCTGGCGTCGGCCCGTATACAGCGCGTGCGGTCGCAGCATTCAGTACGAATGCAGATGTCGTATTCATCGAGACGAATCTGCGCACCGTCGTATTGCATCATTTCTTTCCGAAGAAAAAGGTAGTGAGTGATGCAGAAATCCTTGAGGTTCTGACAGATGCCTTTCCTAAAGGAAAGGCTCGCGAATGGTATGCCGCACTTATGGACTACGGCTCGTACCTGAAGCGGAGCGGCGTAAGGGTGAATGCAAAGAGCAAGACGTATGCGAAGCAGTCTGCGTTTAGCGGCTCTGGGCGCGAAGCACGTGGTGCCGTGTTGAGAGAGCTTGCGAAAGGAGCGGTAACGCAGAAGCGCCTTGTTGGCTTGCTTGGTGATGACCGTACGGCACAAATCAGCGAGCAGCTTATGAAGCTGCTCGCTGAAGGGATGGTACAGAAAAGCGGCGTGCGCTATTCGCTTCCACGCTAAACACGGTTCGCATCTACGTGCGTCATCTGGCGTACGGGGCGGAAACTGCGCACATGGGTCGCCGTAATCATGCCGACGAGCATCACGATTAAGCCCATGCATACGAAGAATATTTGGTATGTGCTGATAAGCAGGAAGATGCTGCCGACAACCGGGGCAATCAGCGCGCTCAAGGGGCGCATCATGCGGAACACACTTACGGTGTCCGCGTCCCGTTCTGATACGCGACGGAAGAAATGTCCTTCAGTCATAGCCTCGACGAGCGCAGCACCGACGCGGCTGATGAACAGGATAAGCAAGATGATGAGGATAGAGGTACTTGCGGTGACGTACGCGATGAGTGCGAATGCGGTGCCCATAATTATGAAGCCCGCAATGAGCAGCGCGCGATCACCGAGCTTCGTATCTGCAAGGATTCCTGCTGGATACTCCACCAGCACGAACGGTGCAAGCATAAGTGCGAATACCCAGCCAAGCTCGCTCCAGGGGATGCCAAGCACCGTATGCAGATAGAGTGGTATATATAGCTGCGCGAACTGATAGAAGGTCTGCAACATGAGCATAGATGCGGCGATGGCACGCAGGTCTGAATCTTTCATCACGTTGCGGATCGCTTCACGCGTACTGCTCTTGATCGCAGTGAGGCCGTGCGGCAGTTTCGCGCCAAACATAAGCAGGATGAATGGAACGAGCGAAAGGGAAGCGACGAAGAATATGCGGTCGTAGCGGTCGCCGCCATCCAGAAGCGTACCGATAATCAGAGGTGCCACGAGTAAAGCAGTATTACCTGCGGTGAGGAATGCAGTACGTATGCGGCCGGTCGAATTCTCATTCTCAACCGTTGCTTCAACGAGGATGTCGAGCTGATACGCAAGCAATGGTGCAATTGCGCAGGTAAGCGCGGCAAGTACGATGGCAGCGAACGGCGTCGGCGAAAGCGCAAGGCAAAGTAGTATGAATGCCTGCAGCAGACTGAAACCTAGGGCAAGCTGTTGTGCGCCGTATCTGCGCACGAGTTTCGGTATGAACGGAAATACTATCAAGGTTACTACTGCGCCGAATGATATGACGAAGCCGGTAAGCGAGGCTGGCATGAACATGGCCAAATACGGGCCGAGCACGTACACGATAAGAAAGAAGTACGCAGACGCGAAGAAATTACCGAACGAAAGTATCCGACGCGTGCGCATGATTCACTCATTCTAGCATTCACATTCAATCCACAGGCTTTTGATATATTGTGCGCCTATGCGAAAACGTTTGAAACCCTGTGGTATTTAATTACATTCCGCACGAAATAGTTTATAAATTCTTTAGAATTACTTTATCTCCGTGCTGTATACTCGCGGAGCCATGTCCTACGAAAAGAATTTTGATAGTTGGAATGAATCAAAGAAAACACTTGAGCACGGGCCTATTTTGCACTATGGTCATCCCGGCGAGGTGTGGTGGTGTTCTTTGGGAATTAATCTTGGTGTAGAAGTAGACGGCAGGAATGATAACTTCGAAAGACCTGTAGTGGTGTTGCGGACATATAATCGAGAATCTCTACTTGTCCTGCCACTTACCAGCAAAGAGAAGAATGACAGATTTCATCATCCTATTCACTTTGGGAAATACACGTCTTGGGCAAAACTTACGCAAGTTCGAGTTGTGAGCGCCAAGCGTCTTTTGCGCAAACTAGACTCAATAGATGAGAATGAGTTTTCCTTGTTAAGGAAAGCATGGATTGATTCTCAATAATAAACGAATACCCGCAGAAATGCGGGTATTCTCGAGGACCGAGCCCTAATAGACCTATTCTAACAAATCAGTGTCTGCTGCGTCAACTAAACCCCGATCAGAACGGGAATCACCATCGGTGCCTTGTTCGTGCGGTTGAAGAGGTAGCCGCTCACGACATCCGAAAGATTATTCTTTACGTAGTCGAGGTCTACCGGATTCATTCCCTGCGTGGAATCTTCAACGGTCTTCTTGATGAGCAGGCGTGCCTGATTGAGCAGGTCCTGGCTCTCGCGTAGATATACGAAGCCGCGCGAGATGATGTCCGGAGATTTGCGAAGCTTGCCGGTCTTCAGGTTAACGGTCGCGATGATGACGAACATGCCATCCTTCGCGAGTGCCTGACGATCACGGATAACCACTTCCTGCATGTCGCCGATAGCGAAGCCGTCAACGATGAGCGGAGAGGAAGGAACTTTATCCTTGTGAATCTCCATCTTCTCGCCATCGATGATGTCGATAACGGTACCGTTGTCTGCAACGACGATAGTGTCACGCGGACGTCCAGCCTGTTCCACCGCTTTCGCATGCGAAGCAGTCATAGAATAGTAGCCGTATGCAGGCATGAAGAACTTCGCGTTGACCTTCTTGTTGATCCAGATGAGCTCGCCGGTGTTGCCGTGGCCTGTGGAGTGCACGTCGCTCGAGCGGTAATGGATGAGCGTCACGCCGTTGCGATACAGGTTGTCCTTCAGCGTCTGCACGGAGATCTCGTTTCCTGGAATGACCGAGGAAGAGAGGACGATCGTGTCGCGCGGATTGAGCTGGATGAACTTGTGCTGCTTCGTCGCGATGCGCATGAGCGCAGCGAACTGCTCGCCCTGGGCGCCGGTCGAAAGGATGACGATCTTATCGGGCGGATAGTCGGCCATTTCCTGTGCAGGAATGATCGTATCCTTCTTGATATCGATAAGGCCCGTCTTCTGTGCGATCTCGAGGTTCGTCTTGATAGAGCGACCTTCCGTCACGACTTTCTTTCCGAGCTTCTCGCAGGTCTCGATGATGTGGACCATACGCTCGAACTGCGAAGCGAACGTACCGATGATGAGTCGGCCGTGCACGTTCTTGATGATGTCTTCGAGAGTCTCGTGCACTTTGCGCTCTGGCATAGAGAAGCCGTCACGTTCAGCGTTCGTAGAGTCCGCGATGAAGAACAGGTTCTTCTGCGCAGCGAGAACGCCCCAGGTCTTCTCTTCAGCCGGCGTCGGAACGCCGTCATTGTGATCGAGCTTAAGGTCTCCTGTAACGACGACGTTGCCGTACGGAGTCTCGATAGCGATTCCCATGGAATCAGGAATCGAATGCGTTACGGCGAAGAACTGAACCTTGGTCGAGCCGATGGTCATGGTCTGACCAGCCTGCACGACGACGAGGTTCGGCTTCGGTACGTCGGGATACTCTTCCTGACGCTTCGCGATCATCACGGCAGTGAGATTCTGCGTGTAGATCGGCGGATTGCCGAAACGATTCATGAGGAACGGGATGCCGCCGATGTGGTCGAGGTGGCCGTGCGTGATGAATACGCCGCGGACGCGGTCTGCATTCTTTTCAAGATATGCGGTGTTCGGGAGCATGTAGTCCACGCCAGGATTCGCTTCCTCGGAAACGAACTGGAAGCCGACGTCGAAGATGAAGATGTCTCCATTGGTCTCGACGCAGAACATGTTGCGGCCCACTTCTTCTACGCCGCCGAGCGGAATGATGCGAACGACATTCGATGCCGGTGCGGCAGGAAAGTAGTCGGCAGTTCGCTTGGTGAGAGTCGGTGCGGGGCGACGCATGCGCATGCGGTCGCGGGATGAACCGTTGCGGCCGCCGGGGCTGCGTGATCCTTGCGGACGAGGTCCGTCGGAACGGGGAGCGCCTCCTTCGGAACGCTGGCCTTCAGGGCGCGGTCCATCAGGACGAGGTCCTCGTCCTTGGCCGCCACGACGTGAAGGACGGCGCGGACCCATAGATCGGTCGCCTTCAGTGCGTGCGCCTTCGGGACGCGGTGCGCTCGAACGGTCCTCGTTATTAGAGCGAGGTGCCGGAGCGGGTGCGGGTGCTGATGCCATAGTAGTAGTTTAATTTAGAATAATTGGCGAAATAAACAGTGAGCAGCGGGTGACGCGAGGCGTCCGCCCACTACTTTCTAGTTACTTCTTCACGAAGATCGGCCACACGAGCTCCTCGTTGCGATACCAGTGCGACACATCGTCGAACCGGTCTGATGGTGCCGCGACGTGATTCAGATGCACGCCACGCAGGCTGGCCGGTATCGCGTACACGAAGTCTGGCGTGTGCGTGAACGCGGCAGGGTAGTCGTTCGCGATTGTCGTGTTAAGCGTCGCAAGGTCAGTGAGATCAGGCGTCTGCGCGCTGCGAATCTTTTCGAGCAACGCATCCGTAGTCTTGCTCGAGTAGTCTGCGATGTTCAGGCCCGGGTCTGCGCGCTCCGCCGTATCCCAGAACGCATAGAGGTCTGGGCTCCGGCCTATGATTTCTCCGAAGAGGAGCGCGCCGTAGGCGCGCGGACGGATAACATTCTGCGTCAAAGAACTCGGATCCTGCAGCTGGATAGTGGTCGGAACGCCAAGCGCTTGCCAGTCTTTCTGTATCTGCGAAGCGACCGCTTTCAGTTCCGGCACATTGCTCGTGGTGAGCGGTACCGAAAGATTCACGCCAGCCTTGCTCCACGTTTGCGTACTGGTAGCGAATTTCCATTTTCCCGCTATCAATACCGTGCGCGCATCCGCGATACGCGTGCTTGCGTCAGGAAGTGCGATAGCGGGAACGCCATTGCCAGGCGGCACAGGACCGTTGATTGGCGTCGCATATCCGCCGAGCGCGTCACTTACGATCGCCTGGCGGTCGATCGCGATAGAAAGCGCTTCGCGTACGCTCGTGTCTGTAAATAGCGCATTGTTCGCAGGATTGAAGAAGACACCGAAGACTCGATCATACGGCACGCGAAGTGCACTCTTCGTCGCGACTCCGTACCCACTTTCAACGCTGCCGCTCTTGAGTGCTGCAGCGAGTGATTCCTGGTCTGCAAAGAATACCAGGCGCATGCCGTTCAAGTATGCGCGGCTGGGTGCATATCCTTTGAATACGCTGAGATCATACGAAGCGATCGAGCCGTCTTTCGCACGAGCCACGTTCGATACTTCGAATGGCCCTGCCCCCACTGCATTTACCTGATAGTTCGAGAACGCGAATTCCGAATCTGAAACATTCTTCCATATATGCATAGGAAGAATGCCGAGCGTCGTGTCTTCTAGGAAGGGTTGATATGCCTTGGGCAGTGTGAAGCGAACCGTACGTGCATCTATCGCTTCTGCACGAATATTCGCCCAGTTCGCCAGCACGGGGCTACGTAACGCAGGATCTTGTGCCTTCGTAACCGTATACACCACATCGCTTGCTGTTACGGGCGTACCGTCCGAGAACGTCGCATTCGAGCGCAGTATAAAGGTGTACGTCTTTCCATCGGGCGAAACGGTATAGCTTTGCGCGAGTATAGGTACGAGCGCTCCGGTACTATCGTGGCCCATAAGGCCGGCGAAGGTAAGTGCCGTGAGGTCGCGGTCTGTATCTGAAATGGCAAGGATCGGGTTCACGAACCGTGGCGCTCCTACGATTCCTTCAGTAAGCGAACCGCCATACGAAGGTTCTGCTATAAGGAATCGCAATTCAATGCCATAGAGCGCGATAACGCACGCAAGCAGAACCAGTCCGCCAAGAACCTGCGCGATAAGGCGATCACCAGGTGAAAGGGCACGTAAGTAGCGAAAGGGAGAGGTCATGCTTTGCACAGAGGACACGGACAAAAGGGAAGCATAGCTTCCCGCCACTCTTATCCGAGGATAAATCCTGCTATAGCACTGGCTACGAAGAGAATTGCGATGACTATCGTCGCATTGAATAGGAACTTCTCCGCGCCTCGGCGCTTATAGAAAGTCGATGCGAAATTATCACCTCCGAAGGCGCCCCCGAGGCCGGCACCGCGCTGTTGTAGCACGATACCTACGATTAGGAGCAGGGAGGTGGTGATTTCCGCGTATGGCAATATCGCCGTGAGTGTCTCCATCTGTAGCCCGTAGGGTACCACATCAAGCGGGGTCCGAGCAAGCCTAGCGTTCTGGAGTATCAATCGCGACGCTCTTGCTTTCTCCGAGGCTTATTGTCTTATCTCCTTCGCGTCCGAGAGAAATCGTTTGCCCTTCCGATGAGGGAACATTAATAGCGTGCGGCGCATCAGCCGAAGTCATGCCAGCCGTTGGATTTACGTATTCAGCAGGCATTGTTGAAACAGTGGGCGTTGGAGGATGCTGTAGTCCGTGTGCCATTTCGTCAGCACTATGAACTATTTCTGCTGCGCCTATGATTCCTGCCGCAGCGCCAGCAATCATTGCTCCTTCCCTTACGCCTTTCTTCTTAAACAAATTTTCAAAACCCATACAAATGTAATTACGATTATCCATTTATGATAACGTCCCACATTTAATTATCGGTCAAGAGGAGGGAAGGGTGGGGATAAGAAAAACCTCCGGAGTGTAAGTCCGGAGGTCCTTTTCTGGAGGTGGCATGTCGCTTTAGTCGGTGCCGCAGCCGCCGACGATCTTGGGTTGGCTGCTCAACACGAAAACTGTTTGGAGCAGGCCAACCATGGCGACAACGCACCAGGTGATGCGGAACATGTCCTGCCATCCGTTGAGGTAGAACTCGTTCTGAGTGTGGCTGGTGGTCATGACCCAGCCGGCCCAGATGGCCGTGAAGACTAGCATGACATTGACCAGGACCATCACCGGCTTCGCCAGAGATCCACGCTCGAGCATGTCCATCAGGAAATAGTTCCTCATGGCGACGCCGCCCAGCGCACATACAGTGATGACGCCGGCCGGGAAGATCTCGAAGGAGTTGTCCGAAAGGACACCCCAGCGAACTGCCAGGACGGCGCCGATAAGCAGAGTAGCGAGGCCGAAACCGAAATGAACACGGTGTTGCATGGCTCGGTTCTCCCAATAGCCGTTGATTTGGACTGGATATACTATAGCACTATAATTGTGTATTTGTCAAGTTAAGCAAATAATGTGACAGGGAAGCAGAAGTACTATTTGGAGATATCAAATAATGACCAGATTTCTGGTCATTATTTAGAGTTGACGAAATAGAACTATCTACGCGTACAGGGCGATAAAACAGCTTTATTTGACGCGTTTCTTGCATCTTCATATACTTAGCCTACCTGTGGATAACTTTTTGAGGCAGGGAAGCGTCTTGCCTCAGAATCCACGCATTTACAAGCGTTCTTCAACTCCCTAAGAGCGTATTTATGGCTAAAAACAAAGTATCTATTTCACCGCTTGCCGATCGCGTCGTCGTACAGCCGTTCGCAAAGGAAGAAATCTCTGCTTCAGGCATCATAATTCCTGACACGGCAAAACAAGATAAACCTGAAAGGGGTACGGTTGTCGCAGCTGGTCCCGGTAAGTTCGAAGACGGTGCTCGCTCCCCTATGACCGTTAAAGTCGGAGATGTCGTCCTGTTCAGCAAGTATGGATATGACGAAGTGAAGATCGACGGTCAGGAATACTTTATCTTGGCTGAATCCGCTATCCTCGCGAAAATCGACTAGCAACTCCCCCATTCAATTCCCTTTTATTTCTTTTCATTTAATCCTTTAAGCATTCCTTTATATGGCAAAGCAAATCCTATTCGGTGAAGACGCGCGCAAGGCCATCCATGCCGGTATCACGAAGGCTTCTAGAGCGGTTAAGGTCACTCTTGGTCCTCGCGGCCGCAACGTGGTGCTTGAGAAAGGATACGGAGGCCCGCGCATCACCAACGATGGCGTAAGTATCGCGAAGGAGATTTCGTTCAAGGATAAGTTCGAGAACATGGGCGCAGAGATCGTTAAGGAGGTCGCGAACAAGACGAACGACGGTGTCGGCGACGGAACCACCACTACAGTCGTGCTGCTTGAAGCGATGATCGACGAAGGATTGGAGCGCGTAACCAAGGGCGGCAATGCCATGGGTGTTCGCTCAGGTATGGAAAAGGCACGCGATGCAGCAATCGTAGAGCTTAAAAAGATGGCGAAACCGGTAGCGGGTAAGAGCGATGTGAAGCAGGTTGCCTCTATTTCCGCTGAAAGCGAGGAGTTGGGAAGCATCATCGCTGAAACCGTTGAAAAAGTGGGCAAGAATGGCGTCGTGACGGTTGAAGAGTCACAGGGCATGGACCTTTCGTATGAAGTCGTCGAAGGAATGCAGATCGATAAGGGGTATGTCTCTGCATACATGGTTTCGAATCCGGAACGCATGGAGGCGGAGATGCGCGATGCGCAGATCCTTATTACGGATAAGAAGATCAGCAGCATTCAGGATTTGCTTCCGCTCCTAGAGAAAGTGGCGGCCGCAGGCCGCAAGGAATTGGTTATTATCGCAGAAGATGTGGACGGCGATGCGCTTACGACCCTCGTGCTTAACAAATTGCGCGGTACGTTCAACGTGCTTGCCGTTAAAGCGCCTGGCTATGGTGACCGCAAGAAGGAAATGCTCGCAGATATCGCTGCAGTCGTGGGAGCAGAGGTTATCTCTGGCGACACTGGCCTTACGTTCGAGACAGCTACCCTTTCAATGCTTGGCAAGGCAACGCGCGTAGTCGCGACCAAGGATTCAACGACATTCGTCGGAGGAAAGGGAAAGAAAGCCGATATCGAAGCTCGCGTGAAGCAGCTTCAGGCAATCGTCGAGCAGAGCACTTCGAAGTTCGATAAGGAGAATGTCGAGCAGCGTATCGCAAAACTCACGGGCGGCGTGGCGGTTATTCGCGTCGGCGCAGCGACTGAAACAGAAATGAAGTATTTGAAGGATAAGATCGACGACGCCGTAAAGGCAACGAAGGCTTCCATCGAAGAAGGTATCGTACCTGGCGGCGGCACGGCGCTTGCGAAGGTTGCGAAGGTTCTTGCAGACGCGAGTACGAAGAGCATGACGGCAGACGAGAAGTCTGGCTACGACATCGTGGTACGCGCGCTCGAGCAGCCGCTTCGCCAGATCGCTATCAACTGCGGCAAGGATGATGTTTCAGTCATCGTGCATCAGGTACAGGGCGCGAAGGGATATGCAGGGTATGACGCGCTCGCAGATGCGATGGTGGATGACATGGTGAAAGCCGGCATCATCGACCCGGTAAAAGTAACGCGCGGGGCAGTCGAGAACGCCGTTTCTGCGGCAGCCATCCTCCTAACTACAGAAGCTGCTATCGCAGACCTTCCTGAGCCGAAACCGGCCGTAGGTGGCGGTGATATGGACATGGGCGGCATGGGTTTCTAGAAAACTGACTTCCCTGCCAGACGATATATAAAATGAGACCCCGCCGACCATTCTGGTCGGCGGGGTTACTCGTTTGAAATAGTATCTATCGATACCGTACGCCTGAAGTAATCAGGCTGACAATGATAAAGAGCGTTGCAGCGATGAATTTTGCAGCATAGACATGCATTAGTATCCCCCTGTTTTTACTTCCATAACAATAAATCCAGAATGCTTCTTTCGCAACGCTTGAACACCTTTGACAACGGAGTATACTGACTGCATAACCAATCTATTCCTATGATTACTCTCTACATCGTGCTCGGCATCATTGTCGTTATCGTTCTCTGGGTTATCGCTGCTTTTAACGGATTCGTCTCGCGCGTTAACCATACGAAGGAAGCACTTGCTGATATCGATGTGCAGTTGAAGCGCCGGTATGACCTCATCCCTAACCTCGTTGAAACGGTGAAGGGATATGCCGCACACGAATCTGCTGCGTTCGAGAATGTAACCAAGGCTCGCGCGGCAGCCATGGGCGCAAGCTCAGGCACTCCTGCTGAAAAGGCCGCTGCTGAAAACCAGCTTTCCGGCACACTTAAAACGCTCTTCGCGGTTACGGAAGCGTACCCAGACCTTAAGGCGAATCAGAACTTCCTTCAGCTTCAGAAAGAGCTTGGCGACACGGAAGACAAGATTCAGGCTGCACGCCGCTTCTACAACACCAACGTTCAGGACCTCAACACTGCACTCCAGTCTTTCCCTGGAAACATTATCGGTTCTTCGTTCCACTTCCAGAAAATGGATCTCTTCCAGCTCGATGCGACTGATTCTGCTGCTCGCGAACCGGTTAAAGTCAGTTTCTAGGCTGCGTAGAAGCATTCTTCAGATTTTCTTTATCTCGTCTTGATATCTTTTTGAAGGCGAGCAAAAGCTTCGATTGATATACTGACAAGATATGATTAAAAAAGAACTCACACTCAAAAAAGACACTAAGAAAGAAAGCGAAATCGCAGCACTGGCTCGTATGGTAGCGAATGGATTTAACCATATGCTCGAAGTGATGGACGAAAAATTTGAGGCAGTCGATAAGCGATTCGATAAATTAGAGGATCGCGTGGATATTTTAGAAAATAAAGTTGATGGAATTAGTGACCTTCTCCACAGTGTGGTTATGCCGACACTTGAAGCTCACGACGGACGTATTAAACGTATAGAAAAAACAGCATTCGCATAAAACAATGGCTACCTTATACCAAGAACGATCAAGCAATATATGGCGAACGGCATTCCTGATGGCGTTCTTTCTGGCCGTCGTACTTGGAATCGGCTATTTCATAGCGTGGTATTACAATTCACTGGCAATCTTGATCGTGGCAGTGATATTTGCGGTGGCAATGAACTTCTGGAGCTACTGGTTCTCTGATTCGACCGTGCTTTCCATGACCGGTGCGAGGCCCGCCTCCCGCGAAGAATTCTTCGATTTCTATACCGTCACAGAGAATCTTGCCATTACGGCTGGTCTCCCGATGCCGAAGCTATATGTGCTCGACGACCCTTCTCCCAATGCATTCGCAACCGGGCGCAATGAGAAACACGCTGTTGTTTGTGCAACCAGCGGCTTGCTTGCTATGATGACGCGCCAGGAACTGGAAGGCGTTATCGGGCACGAGCTTTCGCACGTGAAGAATCGCGACATCCTCGTGATGACGGTTGCCGTGGTTCTTGCAGGATTCTTGGCTATTATCGCTGACATTTTCATACGCGTTTCGTTCTGGGGCGGCGGTCGCGGCAATAATGATCGTGGTGGTAACCCTATCGTTCTTATCCTTGGTATCGTCGCGATAATCCTTGCCCCTATCGCGGCACAGCTCATTCAGCTCGCTATTTCGCGTCGTCGTGAATACCTTGCAGACGAATCGGGCGTATTGCTTACGCGCTATCCCGAAGGGTTGGCCTCGGCGCTTCAGAAAATCGGTGCGTATGCGCTACCGATGCGCCGCGCTTCGCATGCAACAGCTCATCTATTTATCGGGGACCCGTTCGGTGCTCAGAAGAGCAACTGGATCAACAATCTGTTCTCTACGCACCCGCCTATCGCAGACCGCGTTCGTCGTTTGCTCGGGCAGGCGTCTGCACCGGCAGCTGAGTAAGATTCGTGCTATAACAATCCCACTGGAGGCGTCGCATAGTGGTCTAGTGCACCACCTTGGAAAGGTGGCAGACTCGAAAGGGTCTCGAGAGTTCGAATCTCTCCGCCTCCGCTATTGAGATAGAAAAAAGGAATGGCCCGCGAAGCGGGCCATTCCTTTTACTCGCAGCGTATTATCTTAGGTACCTACCGCGAAATAAGTGCCACATCTATTGCCTTTGCCATGTCTGCGTAGGCCTCTGCACCACTTATAAGCTGTCTGCCGATAACGAACGATGGAGTCGAATTGATTCCAAGGTCGCTACCTTCAGAACGATCTGCACTAATGCGCGCCTCATACACCGTCTTATTTGCATTCGTGTCGTTCGTTAGCATAGCGAAATCCATACCTGGAATGCTTTGCGTTACTGAACGAATATGAGCAAGGTTAGCATCAGCATTCAGAATATTTTCCTGAGGCTGAGAAGCGTACATTGCCTGGTGCCAGGCACCGAATTTATCCGGGTACATATGCCACACCGCACGCGCATAGAGCGCGTCCATATCGGAGTCAGACCCTATGAACTGGAAGTCTTTGAAGACAATACGTATCTTCCCGGTATCCACGTAATTCTGGATTATTTGAGGAAGTTCCGTAGTGTCGAAGCGACTGCAGAACGGACATTGATAATCAGACCAATACGCCATTGCTATCGGCGCATTCGGATCGCCTATAGTTGGCTCGTTCGTGGTGTTAATCTTACTAATTTCAACAGCGACGGATGGATTCGTATTCGGGTTCTTCATCGGTTGTGATGACGGTTCGCCCCGTATATACATCACCCCTGCAATGAGAACACCTGCTGCAAGTACTGCGATCGGTGTTGCCACCTTCGCGAGTGCTGATAGATTCATATATTTGCATGCTACTAGTAAGTAATGACTGGAGCGGTATTCACTAGTGCAGCTTTGGATGAAGGATGCCGTCAGAAAATAGTTGTTGCAGCGGGCTTCGCGGAAGATGCGAATCACACTGGGGATAGAGCGGACAGAAGTATGAAATGAGCGCCAGAAGTACTATAAAAAGTTCGCTGATGAGCGCAACGAACAAGAGCGCCGCGAGCTGCGGTATGGAAGAGGCAAGCGCATGCTGCCAGGCGACGACGCTTTCACCAAGATCCTGGCAAAGTGCCGGTGCATTGCCCACGTTTGCGCACGATGCGACACGTGCAGACACATCCGCGTGTACTGCAGCGTATCCAGCGAAAATACCGATGATGGCAAGTATGGCAGCGGCAGCAAAGAACCTTCTCATAATTAGCGAGAAACCTTCGGGTGCCACTGGCTCGTCTTGAGGTCTACTTTCTCTCCGCGGAACTGAACTCCTTCTTTAACGAGGAGCTTCTTTTTCGTAGTGATGCCATCGCCATACGCGTAGCCAGAGAGTGCTCCGGTTGAACCGACGACGCGGTGGCAGGGAGTCGCCTTCGTATCTTGGTTGTGACTCATGACTGAGCCGACCGCACGTGCAGCGCCAGGGCGACCGGCAAGTTCCGCGACTTGGCCGTATGTTGCGACTGATCCTTTCGGAATGCTCGCAACGACGGCGTGAACCGTTTTTTGGAAGTTGGTTTGTGTGCTGTTCTTCATCAATTTAGTATATCAAATATGCTTTTATAAAGCTGGTATCATAGGCGTATGTATGAAGGCGTAGACACCGCGCATAAAAGACAATATGTCCGATACGGCATCGTCGCCTTCGTGGTGCTCGGCGCACTGGTCGGCTGGGCCTGGTATGCGCACCCGATGTCCGATAGTCATCTTTCCATATTCCCCACTGCTACCACCACGCCTTCAAGCGCCATATCCTATGAAATCGTTACAAGTACGGCAGATCAAGAAAGGGGACTAGGTGGTCGTGCGAATATTCCCCCTGATTACGCGATGCTTTTCGTGTTTCCGAAGGACGGAACGTACGGATTCTGGATGAAAGACATGCTCGCAACCATCGACATGATCTGGCTCTCGGACAATGGAACGGTCGTGCACCTCGAGCAGAACGTCGCACCTTCAACCTACCCGCATGTCTTTTATCCGAACACGCCGGCACGATACGTCCTAGAGATGCGCGCAGGGCAGGCAGCCGCACGAGACCTCGGCATCGGTTCTAAAATTTCCCTTCCCTTGCCATACGGAAAATAGATTTCAAAGTGACCGGTATCCACAGTAAGAATTGATGAAGCGAGGGTACAATTTACCTACGTCGACATAGCTCCACGTTCTTCGACGCCTATTATCTTTTAACCGCATCGCGTATGAAACAGATCAAAAAAAGGGATGGTCGAGTCGTTGAATTCGAGCCGCTAAAGATAGCGGCCGCGATGCGGAAAGCGTTCGAGGCGAACAACACGCCGATCGCGGATGATGATCTGGATCTTTTGATACTTGCTATAGAAGTCGATCTGGAATCCTCATTCCTCGAGTCCACTCCTTCTGTTGAATACGTGCAGGATACGGTTGAGAGAACGCTGATGAAGGCGGGGCATCTGGATGTCGCGAAGTCGTACATCGTGTATCGCTATCAGCACGAGAAGATACGCGAAGCGAAACAGGAGGAAGTGCTCGAAAAGATCGAGGAGAATCAGCTCATGGTGAAGACACGTACCGGCCGCATGGTTGCGTATAGCGAAGATGAAGTACGGGCGAATCTTATGCGCCTGAAGGGTTTGAACATGGAAGTGCTCGATATCGAGAACATCCTGGCGAACCTCAAGTACGAGCTCTATGAGGGAATGACGACGGACGAAGTGAGTCGTGGCCTTATCATGGTGGCGCGTTCGATGATCGAGCGCGATCCGGCATATTCTATGCTCGCCGCTCGCCTTCTCCTGAACAACTGGTATGGAGTCGTCTTCGGTGCAGATTTCGAGAAAGAGAAGCTTATCGATGCGCATGAGCGCGTCTTCGTGCGTAACATGACGCGCTTGGTGAAGGAGGGCGATCTTGATGAGCGCATGGCTGAATACGACCTCGGCAAGATGGCACGCGCGATGATCGTTCAGAACGATCAGCTCTTCGAGTACATGGGCCTTGAGATCATGTCGAGCCGTTACTGCCTTGAGGATCCTAAGACGAAGAAGTCGCTCGAGACGCCGCAGATGCTCTGGATGCGCATCGCTATGGGCCTTGCTATCGCCGAGAAGAAGGAAGATCGCGAGCGCGTCGCTATGGAATTCTATGATGTGCTTTCAAATTTCTATTACACGCCAGGCGGTCGCACGCTCTTCCAGGCAGGCGCGAAGAAGGCGCAGCTTTCGAACTGCTTCCTCAACGTCGTTCCGGATTCGCTCGACGGCATCTTCAAGTCCTTCAGCGACAACGCGCAGTACCTTAAGTGGTCTGGCGGTACCGGAACATCATGGAGCCGCGTCCGCGCGACCGGTTCGTTCATCAAGGGTACGGGTGTCGGGTCACAGGGACCTATCCCATTCCTCAAGATCGCTAACGATGTGAACATCGCCATCAATCGTTCAGGCAAGCGTCGTGGCGCAGGCTGTGTGTATCTGGAGAGCTGGCACCTCGATATCGAGGACTTCCTTGAGCTTCGTAAGAACACGGGTGATGAGCGTCGTCGTACGCATGATGTTAATACCGCGAACTGGATTCCAGACCTATTCATGAAGCGCGTCCGCGCGAATGGCGACTGGACACTGTTCTCTCCGGAAGAAGTTCCTGAGCTGACTGAAATCTACGGTGCAGCGTTCGAGAAGAATTATCAGGAATATGAGGCGAAGGCAGACCGCGGCGAGATCGCGCTCTTCAAGCGCATTCCTGCAGCAGACCTCTGGAGGAAGATGATCGGTATGCTCTTCGAGACCGGCCACCCATGGATTACCTGGAAGGATCCTTCGAACGTTCGCAGTCCGCAGGATCACGCGGGTGTCATCCACAACTCGAACCTCTGCACGGAAATCACGCTCAACACTTCGGATGATGAGACGGCAGTGTGTACGCTCGGCTCGCTCAACTTCGCGCTGTTCGTTACTCCTGACGCGAATGGCGTACTTCGCTTCGACAGCGAGATGGTGAAGCGCGTAACGAAGACGGCAGTCCGCATGCTCGATAACGTTATCGACCTCAACTATTATCCGACCATCGATTCGTACAACGGGAACTCGCGCCATCGCCCGATCGGCCTCGGCGTACGCGGCTATCATGATGCGCTCTACAAGCTCGGTATCCGTTTCGACAGTAACGAGGCACTCGACTTCGCAGACGAAAGCATGGAAGTGATGGCGTATCACACGATCATGGCATCGAGCGAGCTCGCGAAAGAACGCGGCACGTATTCCACGTACAAGGGTTCGAAGTGGGATCGCGACATCTTCCCGCAGGACACGCTTAAGCTTCTTGAAAAAGAACGCGGCGAAACCATCGCGATGCCGGAAGGCGGCAAGCTTGACTGGTCACCAGTACGCACGCACGTGAAAGAGTTCGGCGTTCGTAACTCGAACATGATGGCTATCGCACCAACTGCATCGACGGCGAATCTCGTCGGTTGTATCCCGTGCGTAGAACCTATCTACAAGAACATCTACGTGAAGAGTAATAAGGAAGGCGAGTTCGTCGTGGTGAACAAATACCTCGTCGAAGACCTCAAGAACCTGAATCTCTGGAACACCGACATGCTCAACAAGATAAAGGTTGCAGACGGCAGCGTGCAGCAGATTCCCGAGATCCCGCTCGCGCTTAAGGCGAAGTACAAGGAAGTGTTCGAGATCGATGCGCGCTGGCTCATCGAGGCGGCTGCACGTCGCGGCCGTTGGATGGACCAGTCCCAGTCCCTCAACATCTTCTATTCAGGCACTTCAGGAAAAGAGCTTTCCGACATCTACTTCCTCGCGTGGGAGCGCGGCCTCAAGACCACCTATTACCTCCGTACCCTCGGCGCGTCGCAGGTAGAGAAGGCAAGCGTTTCAACAGCCGAATACGGATCAACGCATACCCGCGGAACCGTTACGGCCGAAGCGATGTCTATTCCTACGCCGTCACCCATCGCTGCTTCAGTGGCGTCCCCGGTACAGCAAACCAAGTTCGATGCAGCCTTCCTTGCGAAAGTCGCTTCAGGCGAAGAGGTGGGTATCTGCGAATCGTGCGAGTCCTAGTATACTGATAGCCTATGCCAATCAATAAAGGCGCGAAGCCAGTCGACGTTAATAATCGCAAAGTAATCAACGGCGGTGATGCCGATGTGATGCAGCTCTATCCGATGCGCCACACGTTCGCGTGGGAAGCGTACAACGTAGGGAATGCGAATCACTGGTTGCCAACAGAGATCTCGATGCAGCGCGATATCGAGCAGTGGAAGAGCCCGACGGCTCTCACGGCAGACGAACGCCAGGCGTTCGAGACTGTCCTCGGTTTCTTCACCACAGCCGATTCCATCGCTGCGAACAATGTCGTACTCGCGCTCTATAAGCACATCACGAGCCCTGAGTGCCGCATGTATCTCCTTCGTCAAGGGTATGAAGAGGCGGTTCACACGCACGCCTATCAGTACATCGTGGAATCTCTCGGCATGGACGAGAGCAAGATCTTCAACATGTATCGCGATGTGGATGCTATCTATCAGAAGGACAATCTCATACTTTCGCTGAACGAAGGCATCTTCGATCCTGAATTCAAGACCGGCACCTTCGAGAATGATCAGAAGTTCCTCGAGAATCTCTGCGTCTTCTCACTCATCCTTGAAGGAATCTTCTTCTACTCTTCCTTCGCGGTCATGTTCGGTTTCCAGCGCCAGAACAAGCTCACCGGTTCCGCAGAGCAGATCCAGTACATCATGCGCGACGAATCGCAGCACCTGAACTTCGGCATCAACCTTATCAATGCGATCAAGGAAGAGCAGCCGGAGCTTTGGACGCCTGAATTCCAGCAGCGCATCATCGATCTCGTGAAGCGCGCCGTTAAGCTCGAATACACGTTCGCAACAGAGGTGTTCCCGCGCGGCATCTTCGGCATGAATGCAGACGGCTTCAAGCAGTACATCGAGCACATCGCGGATCGCCGCCTCGAGCGCGTCGCTCTGCCTCTTCAGTACAATGTTGAAAATCCGTTCCCGTGGATGAGCGAAGCAGTGGACCTCAACAAGGAAAAGAACTTCTTCGAGACTCGCGTTACCGAATACAAGACCGGCGGCACGTTGAATTGGTAATTAACAATCTTATAGTTTGTAAGAAAAGCGTCCGGTGGACGCTTTTCTTACGTTATAATTTAATATAATGTTCTCGAACTTCGAGCTACCGCAAAAAGTAATAGATATAACTGCAAGCATCATAATCTTCGTAGCAATGCACGTGCCACTTTTGAGTCATGCTTTGCTTGCGGGACCAACTATTAATGAGCCTCAATATACTCAAATTGCTCATACACAGCCTGTAATTATTCCAACGCAATCAATTCAACCTGTTCAGCAAAAATCTCCCTCAGGTATGTCCAGCTCAACACCACAACAGGTTGGAGAGTTTACTGTAGTTGTAAACTGCAAAGACTTTAATCCTGTAAGTGCTATTATCTTAAAAAATGAATCGATAGTACAAACGATTTCTATTCTAGGTGCAGGAATAACGGGAATTCATATGTGTGTACCAGCAGAAGTAAAGGATATTAATTTTGATAGCTATCCTGACTTTATGGTTCCATCTGATAATGGTAGTGGAGGTGCCACTTATGATTATTGGCTATTTAGCTCAACAACACAGCAATTTTCGTGTCCAGAGGGAAATTATAGATGTGGTTTGATGAATCCAGAATTTGATTCAACGGCTAAAACTGTTATTAGTGTAGAACCGACTGGGGCAGGTCATGTCACTACAGACACTTATCGAATTCTTAATGGAAGGTTAGTTCTCTTGAAAGAGGTAAAGGAGAATGATTACGAATAATTTCGAAGCACGCCCGATTTATTTGTAAGCGAAACGCTCGCGGTGCGTCATACGTACTATAAAGGTATGGGTATATCACTTGGTTTCATGAACATGAAGAAAATAATCTATGGATTCGTGGCTGTAGGAATGCTGCTGATCTCAGCGCCTGCATATGCGCAAACGGCTCCGAATACAGGCACAGGCAGTAGCGGCACATCAAGCAACTGGTCAGGCTATGCGGCTGCAGGAGGAAATTACACGGGCGTTAACGGAAGCTGGACGATACCGGCGGCATCTCCGATTTCGGGAACGAAGCTTTCAGCGGACGCCGCATGGGTGGGTATCGGCGGCCTCACCACGAAGGACCTGATCCAGGCAGGCACGGAATCAGAGGTACAGAACGGTTCGGTTATTTATCAGGCGTGGTATGAGGCACTTCCTGCTGGGCAAGTGCAGGTTCCGGTGACTGTTCATGCGGGCGATAAAGTGACCGTTTCTTTGAACGAAACCTCAACGAATGTCTGGCATCTTATATTTACGAATACGACGACGGGAAATGCATACCAGACGGATATCAATTACAGTTCCTCGCAGTCTTCCGCAGACTGGATAGAGGAAATGCCGGTCGGGCAGTTCGGTACTACGTCTTCGTATGTCCCGCTCGATATGTTCGGTACGATCCAGTTCAGTAATGCGTACGACACGACGAACGGAAACGTGCAGACACTTACGAGTGGAGGAGCGCTCCCGCTTACGATGATGAATACGAATCGTCAGGCGCTCGCTACACCTTCAAGTATCGGTACGGACGCAGAAAGCTTCAGCGTGGCGCGTACGAATGCGACGGTTTCATCGACAGAAGTATCGCAAGTAGTGCAGAGCAGTCGTGGTTTCCGTCGCGGTGGCGAGGGCGTGACAAGCTATACGCCTGGAACACGCTATGTACAGCACACGCAGCAGGTCATCATGCGACAAACGCAGCAGATCATAACCCGTTCGGGCAATACGATAAGCGTTCAGTTTTATTTGAGTCGCTAGATCTCATTAGTTGTGGTATAATCCACACGGACCGATCCAGACGACCGCTCCAAGATGCCGGAAGGCCTCAGGGGAGGAAAGTCCGAACACAGGCCGGCGGTTTCCGCCGGCAGAAGGGTAGCGGGTAACGCCCGTCCGCAGTAATGCGCGAGGTGCGAGCAGAGACGCTTTAGCGGAAACGCGAGAGCATCTGATTTCGGTCAGATGAATCCACTTGGTGACTTGTGGGGTGAAACGGCTAAATCCTTACTTCTGTGCAAGGCCGTGCCGGTAGTCTTTCGGGACATGCCGGAGCGCCGCTCGAGCCGGCTGGTAACAGCCGGCCCAGATAGATGGTCGTCCTTGCGCAAGCAGGACAGAATTCGGCTTATCGGATCGGTTCAAAAACATGAAGAAACCTACCCTCTGGGTGGGTTTCTTCGCTTTTATATGCTCTGGTTTTCTATCCACATAGTTAGTATTGAGGTCTCGTACAGAACGTATACTTAAGAGGTTCTCTTACTAAGGGTTAATCCCGTAATTACGGTGTACAACAATATGCAAACAGAAACTGCTAAAACCGCGGTATCTGTCGCGCCTCACCCTAAGCGCTTTTCGTTCGACACGCTAGCCATATGGGCCCTCACGCTCACGATAGCTGTCGCAGCGATAGCGTTTATTCCGGTCGCGACGATTCCGTTCCTTTATACGAAAGTGTCGATCATCGCCATCGGCGGTCTGATCGCACTCGTCCTCTTCGTGCTGGCACGCCTCACGCGTGGCAACATCATCGTGCCTCCGATCGCACTGATCGGTGCGCTTTGGCTGGTGCCGCTTGCCTATGCGCTTTCGATGCTCTTCTCGGGTGTCGGAATCATGGCAGGCGCCTTCGGTATCGAGCTTGAACCGGATACGTTCGGCTTCATCCTCATACTGGCATCGTTCGCCACGCTTATCGCGTTGGTGTTCCGCCGCACGAATCATTACCGCACCTTCTTTAAAGTCGGTGGGGTATTGCTCGCAATCACGCTTCTTTCGGAAGTTATCTTCGTTATCGTAGGTAAGCTTTCGCCAAGCACCGTCTCGCCGACCGCGAACCTGATCGGATCCTTCACGGACCTCGGCATGGTGGTCGGTCTCGGCTTGATTTGCGCGCTCCTCGCTATTCGCTTCCTTGCGCTTACCTCGCGTGTTCGTATCGCGACGTGGGTGTTCGGAGCACTCGCGCTGTTCGTTCTTGCGTTGGTGAATGCGAAGCTTATCTGGATCCTCGTAACGCTCGTTGCGCTCGGCCTCTTCATCGAATCGATCATGAAGCGCCGTGGCCAGCCAGAAGATGAAGATCTTGATGGCGTGGCGACGCTTGAAGTGCCTACGGGTCGCGAAGCGACCATGGGCGAATCACGCGCTCTTGCGCCTGCGCTCATAACTATCATCGTCGCCCTGTTCTTCATCATCGGCGGTAATACGATAGGCGCGGCGCTCTCGAACGCGCTCGGTACTAACTTCATCGACGTGCATCCGTCTTGGCAGTCCACGCTCGCCGTTGGCAGCCACACGTACGCTTCTTCACCGCTCTTCGGATCGGGTCCTGGCACGTTCGGCGAACAGTGGCTCAAGTACCGTGATCCTTCGTTGAACGACACGATCTTCTGGAACGTAGACTTCAACTCAGGCATCGGCATGATCCCGACGTCATTCGTAACGACCGGTATTCTCGGCGTTCTTGCCTGGCTCGTCTTCATCGGCCTGTTCCTGTTCATCGGTATCCGCGCACTGCTATTCCGCACGCCGGAAGACCCGTATGCTCGTTTCGTTTCTATCGCTTCGTTCGTCGGCAGCATCTATCTCTTCGTCGCGATGATCTTCTCGACGCCGGGGCCATTGGTATTGCTCGTAGGTTTCTTCATGGTCGGCCTCTTCGTCTCGTCGCTTCGCTATAGCGGAACGCGTCGTGAATGGGGAATCGTCTTCGCGAAGAATCCGCGCGTCGGCTTCGTCATCGTGTTCGGTCTCACTATCCTGCTTCTGGCATCGGTGGTTGCGGCATACACGATCACTGAACGCTATCTCGCAGATGTTGCGTATGCAGACGGTTCTGCAGCGCTCGCGAAGGGTGACCTTACCGGAGCAGCGACCGATGTGAATCGCGCGCTTCTCTTCGCAAAGAACGATCGTACCTATCAGCTCGCTGCCGCTATCGGCATCGCGCAGATGAATAAGATCGCTGCAGACACGACGCTCGCACCGAGCGACGCCCAGCAGCAGTTCCAGGCAGCGCTTTCTTCCAGCATCCAGGCTGCGACGACGGCAGTGAACCTGGACGGAAAGAACTACCAGAACTGGGAAGCGCTCGCGTCTGTGTACCAGACCGTGGTGCCGCTCAATCTGAGCGGGGCATACGATAAGGCGAAGGACGCATACACGCATGCGATCGCGCTTAATCCTTCCAGCCCGGTTCTCCCGTACTCGCTCGCGCAGCTCGAAATCGCGCAGAAGAGTTACACAGCAGCGGAGACTGATCTCACGAATGCGATCAATCTGAAGCATGACTACACCGCCGCTATATTCCTCTTCTCGCAGCTCGAAGTGCAGCAAGGCAAGACGAAGGAAGCATTGCAGGCTGCAGAAGCTGCAGCAGTCTTCGCTCCGACTGATCCGAACGTACAGTTCCAGCTCGGCATACTTCGCTCGGGCAATGGAGACACGGACGGTTCTATCGTAGCGCTTATGGCAGCAGTGAAGGCGAATCCGCAGTATGCGAACGCGCTCTTCTTCCTCGCCGTTGATTACGCGACTAAGAACGACTTTGCTGATGCGATTACGCAGCTCAATGCGATCGCAGCACTCTCACCAGCGAATGCGACCGCCGTAGCTCCAGACCTCGCGCAGCTCAAGGCTGGTAAGAATCCGTTCCCGCCTTCACGCCTCGGCGCGCTCGGCATCCCTCAGACTCCGATTCCAGACGCTACCAAGGCTCCTGCAACCGCAGCGAACCCAGGGTAGTACTATAGAGGAATGGTTCGTGCATTTCTCTCGAAGCTAACAGCACCGGTACGCGGCCTGCATCAGGCCGCGTACTTGCTTGCCCTGCTGACGCTTGCATCGCAGATACTGGCGCTCGCTCGCGACCGCATATTCGCCCACACCTTCGGTGCGGGCGAAGTGCTGGACATGTACTACGCAGCGTTCAAGATTCCGGATCTGGTCTTCGCGATCGTCGCATCGCTCGTATCCGCATACGTGCTCATACCGCGCATCAGCGGCATGGATACGAAAGCTGCACGCAAGCTGCTCTCTGAAACCTCCTCATTCCTGATCATCGCAGGAGGTATCGTCTGCATCTTGCTTGCAGTCTTCGCACCCTTGTATCTGTTCCTGCTGTTCCCGACGTTCGCGCATTCCGTGAACGCGCCAAGCTTCGTGATGCTCGTGCGCATCCTGCTGCTGCAGCCGATACTGCTGGGCCTCTCCGGCATCCTTGGCAGCGTTACGCAGATTAAGCGCCGCTTCGTTCTGTTCGCGCTTTCACCCGTGCTGTATAACCTGGGCATCATCCTGGGAACGGTGTTCCTGTATCCGAAGTTCGGCATCCTTGGAATCGGCGCGGGTGTCGTGATAGGAGCCATAGCTCACTTGTCATTGAATATTCCGATAGCGATAAATGCTGGCCTCATGCCGCGCCCGACTATTCCATCGGTCAAGACGATTCTATCTGTAGTGCGCAGCTCTGTACCGCGTTCGCTCGCGCTTGGCATGGGAACCGTAACGACACTCGGCTTGCTTTCGCTCTCGAGCCGCCTGGGCGCAGGTTCGGTCTCGGTGTTTACGCTCGCTGGAAACTTGGAAGCCGTGCCGCTTTCGCTTATTGGTGCGGCATATGCAACGGCTGCATTTCCGGTTCTTGCGGAACAGCATGGAAAGGGAGAGAAGGATGCATTCCAATCCACTATAGGCGCTGCGGCGCGGCAGATAATCCTTTGGTCTTCGGTTATTCTCGTGCTCACGGTCGTACTGCGCGCACAGATAGTACGCGTGGTGCTTGGTTCGGGTGCCTTCGACTGGAACGCGACGCGCCTCACCGCAGCGATCCTTGGCATCATGGTGCTTTCACTCATGGCGCAAGGAATCATCCTGCTTGCGGCGCGCGCCTTCTATGCGGCGCACCGTTCGTGGAATCCGCTTTTGGTGCAGCTTGCAGACTGCGGCATATCGGTAGCGAGCGCATGGGGCTTGGTACGGCTCGGTCAGGATGTGCCGATGGTGCGGTACTTCATCGAATCGCTCTTCCGCGTAAGCGATGTGCCTGGCGCACAGATATTGTTCGTTGCCTGTGGCTTCACGATAGGGCAGCTGATTATGGGTCTCGTCGCGCTTATAACGCTGCGTACGGTTGCGCCCGGAACGGCGAGCAAGCTCATTCGCCCGATACTGGAATCATTCGGGGCGGCGCTCCTAGGAGGTACTGCGGCTTATGGCGCCCTCGCGCTGATGGGTAACATCGCGCCGCTCACGAAGCTCTACTACGTGGTTGCGGAGGGCGCTGTGGCTGGTATGGTAGGTCTAGCAGTGGCTTGTGCCGTGCTTTCCTTGCTTCAGAATCAGGAAATGCGCGAAGTCTGGAGCGCTCTTGCGAAGCTTCGCAACTTGCGCCCGCTCAAGCCCTACGCACCCATAAGCAATGACCAAACCAATCCGTAATTTCAGCATCATCGCCCATATCGACCACGGAAAGTCTACGCTTGCAGACCGTATGTTGGAGCGTACCGGTACGATTGAAGCGCGAAAGATGCGTGATCAGGTGCTCGACAAGATGGACCTTGAACGCGAGCGCGGCATCACTATCAAGATGCAGCCAGCTCGCATGCAATACAAGGCGAAGGATGGAACTGAGTTCATTCTGAATCTTATCGATACGCCCGGGCACATCGACTTTGCGTATGAAGTGTCACGTGCGCTTTCCGCAGTTGAAGGCGTGATTCTTCTCGTGGATTCCACGCAGGGCGTGCAGGCACAGACACTCACGACGCTCGGTATGGCGAAGGCTGCGGGCTGCGTGATCATTCCGGTGATATCGAAGATAGACGCGCCTGCGGCGCGTCCTGAAGAAGTCTCCATGGAGCTCGCAGAACTCCTAGGCGTTGATATCGATACGGTGATGGCTGTTTCTGGCCGCACCGGCGAAGGAGTTGAGGCTCTTCTTGAAGAGATCATTCGGTTGGTACCAGCACCGCGTGCGAGCGAATCTGGCACAAGCGGTGATGCGCGCGCGCTCATTTTCGACTTTTCCTATTCAACGCATCGCGGTATCGCCGTGTATGCGCGCGTTTTCGATGGCACCCTTAAGAAAGGGGATCTGCTTCGCTTCGCTGCAGCAGGCACACGCTTCACTGCGCTTGAAACAGGAATCTTCATGCCGGACGAAACGCCCACAGAAACGCTTTCCGCAGGCGAAATCGGCTACATCGTTACGGGAGTGAAGGAGGCAGGCGTTGTGGCGGTGGGTGACACAATCTACTCAGACCGGGCAAATATCGAACCGCTTGCGGGCTTCGACCGCCCGCGCCCCGTGGTATGGGCATCGGTGTATCCAGAAAGCCAGGATGACCTTACGGCACTTCGTCAGGCGCTTGAACGACTTCGCCTTTCTGATTCTTCGCTTTCTTTCGAAGAGGAATCATCTGGCGTGCTCGGTCGCGGCTTCCGCTGTGGTTTCCTCGGCATGCTCCACTTGGAAATCGTTACCGAGCGCCTGAAGCGCGAGTTCAATCTTTCCCTCATTGTAACCATTCCGACCATTGCCTACAGCGTTACCGATAAGAACGGAAAGAAGGAAACGGTATACACGCCGTCGAAATTCCCTATGTTCGGCGATATCAGCATGATTGAAGAGCCGTGGGTGAAGGTGGTGCTTATCACGCCACAGGAATCTCTCTCGGGAATGATCCAACTTTTCCATGATCACGAAGGCGCGGTGATGGACACATCGACACACCTTGATGGTCGTATTGAGCTCACTGCCGAGATGCCTCTTCGCGAGCTTATGCGCGGTTTCTTCGACCGCGTGAAGAACGTTTCTTCGGGCTACGCATCCCTTTCATACGAATTCCTTGATGAACGCGCGGCAGATGTCGTTAAGCTTGAAATATACGTTGCCGAAGAGCCAGTGCCTGCATTTGCGCGCGTGGTATCGCGCCGCCGCGTCGTAACGGATGGCGAGAAGATGGTGGAGAAGCTGCACGAGATACTTCCGCGACAGATGTTCGTATTGAAGATTCAGGCGCACGCGCTCGGCCGCATCGTGGCATCGAAATCAATCTCCGCGCTGCGCAAGGATGTTACGGGATATTTGTATGGTGGCGACATTACCCGCCGCATGAAGTTGCTGGAAAAGCAGAAGAAGGGAAAGAAGCGCCGCGGCGCGCACGCCAAGATGGAAATCCCGCAGGAGGTATATCAGAAGATGGTACAAGATAGCGGGCAGTAACCTGCGCGCCGCCGCTTGCTATACTAGTTCAATGGCAAGAAGGAGAGTCGTACCTGTTAAGGAATATCTGATCGCGGCAGCGCTCGCGCTCGCGCTGGTATGGCTCGCATTTCTTACGTTCGGTATCGCACGTAAGGAAGAGATCGCGCGTCATGCCGTGCAAGATACGCAGGCACAGCTCGCGCAGCTTAATGCACGTCGCGGAACGCTCCAGCAGAACATCAATGACCTTTCCACCCAGCGCGGCCAGGAAGCGGTGATGCGCCAGACGTACGGCGTTGCGAAACCGGGGGAGGAAGTCATCATCGTGGTGCCTCCTAAGACGCCTCCGCCCGCACCGAAGCTCTCGTGGTACCAGAAGCTTTTGGTCTGGTTCGGACTTTAATTCACGAGATGATATAATCTATGCATATGGACAAGAACATCACTATCTACAGCACCCCGACGTGTCACTTTTGCCAGATGACTAAGGAATTCCTTACGGAGCACAATATTCCTTACACGGAATTCAACGTTGCTGCCGATATGGAGAAGCGCCAGGAAATGATCGAGAAGAGCGGCCAGATGGGCGTACCGGTTATTACCATCGGCGACGATCTCATCGTCGGATTCGACAAAGCGAAGCTTTCAGCGCTCGTTGGCGTTGCGTAACTGACGCGAAAAAGTAAAAACAGCCCCGACCTCCGGTCGGGGCTGTTTTTATGCTACGCTCGCAGTATCGTCCTCGTAGTTCAATGGATAGAACTCCGCACTCCTAACGCGGGAACCCAAGTTCGACTCTTGGCGAGGACACCTGGAAGAGAAAAGTACCGATTTTCCCTGTGGTACGATATTTACAATGGCTGATGAGAAGCTCCTAGAGCAGATACTTAAAGAGCGCGGTGCGGGAAAATCTGAAGAAGCCCTCCATGAGGAACTGAAGAAAGATGGGTGGCCTGAAGCGGACATTTACGGCGCATTTGCGGTGGCGAAGTTGCGCAGCAACCCCATGACCGCATCACGTCTTGCGCCCCCTGCGGTAGCGCCGCGCCGATCTAAGGGCAATCTGGTTTTCCAGATACTCATCGTTATCGTCCTGCTGGTTTCGGCACCGGCAGTATTCGGCTTCGTTACGGGTACGGTGCTTCCTGCGATCACCGCTCAGGCGAACGGTACCGCGACCAGCACGAGCCTCGCTACGCTCGGCCAATCCATCTTCGGTATCGTGCCGCTCATTCCGGTAAAAGGTTCAGGTACGGGCTCGATCTTTTCGGCTCCTGCATCGAAATCAAGCGGATCGAGCGCGGCGGTATCGCACTCAACCATAACTACGCAACCGACCGCGGCCACTCCTGCGCCTAACGCGGGGGCACCGATAACGACACAGACGCAAACCACTGTGCCGGTCGTAACAACGACGCAGACCCCATTTTCTGTCCCTGATCAAGCGCCTGTCGTTACAGTTCCAAATCCTGTTGTTCCTGTTACTCCAGTCGTCACACCGCCCGTTGTACCGGTTGTACCAGTAACTCCTGTAACCCCGGTCGTACCCGTGGTGCCGGTCGTTCCTCCTGTCGCATCGCTCGCAACGGCGACAGATACGCCAAGCTTGCTTAAGGCATTGAAGGCGGCAAAGCCCGGCGACACTATTACGCTCGCTTCGAATACCTATTCAGGGCTTGGCACTATTGCAAACCTGAATTTCTCTTCACCCGTAACTGTTACGTCGTACGATACGAGCCACAAGGCGATTCTTACGAATTTCAGCATGATGCGCGTTAACGGTCTAAGCTTCACCAACCTCGAATTCAGCAACCAAACTCCTACAGCATTTACGGTGAACACCTCGAGCTCGCAGAATATACGATTTGATTCCGATTATATCCACGGCTCGCTGGATGGTAATTCTGATGATGATGGCGGAGGTCTCGGCTTCCTTGATACCTCAAACGTAACGGTTTCGAATTCAACTCTTGAACAGCTTCGCCAGGGTATCAGCAACGGCGCTAATGTTACGCCAAGCGTTTCGAACATAACGATCACGGGAAATACTATAAAGGGAATGGAGAAGAGCGGTATGGTATTTGCAGGCGCAAGTAATGTTACGGTTACAGGAAACTCAATAAGCGATATTGAGGTAGTACCTCCCGATCACCCGGATGGCATGCAGTTCTTCACGACCGGTACGACCGTTGCTGCGCATGACATTACCGTTGCGAATAATGTGATCGTTAAAGGAAAGGGGCAGGCGGCGCAGGGCATTTTCTTCCGGGATCAGGTTGGAACGCTGCCATATCAGAATGTGCACATAGACAACAACCTTATTATTGATACGGGATATGGCGGCGTGTATGCGGAAGGAGTCGGCTCAGGTGAATTGAGTGGTAACTTCCTTACCTCTGAACCAGGCTCAACAAACAATACCTTCTTCTTGGTTCAGAACGGAGGTACTATTGCCGCAACTAATAACACTGCAACGGCAATCAGCTTTGATAATGTCACGAATCTTACGCAGTCGGGTAACGCGACCACTACTCCGGTAACAGACCAAGGCTTGCAGGCGATGCGCGACTGGTCACAGAGCCATCCCGCAAGCGCAGCGCAGCTCGCGCCTTTCATCGGAGCGCTCAGCATCGCTGATTCCCATAGCATGCTTGCTTCGGCCGAAGCAGCCCTCGCCTCTGCACTGCACTATCTTTTGGGTCTGTTGCGATTGTAAGAATCGTAAAAGCGGCCCGTCTGCATATAATATAATTAAGCGATATGAATAAAACGAACTGGATTATCGCGATACTCGTAGGTATTGCGTTCGTGTGCACACTTATTACGTATGCGGAAAGCCTTCATACTATGCCGGAAGCGCCGGCCGCTCCTGTGATTTCAACGACGACACAAACGAAACCGGTATCTACAACCCACACGCAGCCATCTTCCGGAGGAATTCTTATCCACACATTTGGCGATGTAACGCTTTCAGTAGGACAGACGGCAAAATTCAGCGATGTAACTATCGTGCCAGTAAGTATCGATCAAGACAGTCGTTGCCCGCTCGGAACACTCTGTACGGTAGGATTCCAGGCAGGAACCGTAGAAGTTTCTACTCGTATTACTTCAGCTTCAGGTACCCTCATACAAACGCTCGCACTAGGGAAGTCATTTACCATAGGTCATGATGTTATTACCCTTACGGGAGTAGAACCTGTAAAGCGTCGAGAGACGACCATTCCTCAATCAAGCTACCAGCTGACCTTCAGTGTGGAACCGACTTCATAGCTCTTGCGTGAAAAACCGAGTGGTATACTTAGGACATACCAAACTAGAAGGATATATTCCCGCACACCATGAAAACGATGATTCACCGCACCAGCCGCGCATTCTATGATCCTTCGCTCGGCATCTTCCTTATCCGCCTGATGGTTGGTCTTGTCTTTCTTTCGCATGGATGGGGCAAGGTAGTAGCGCTTTCGGCAACCATGATGATGTTCGTGCATCTTGGCATGTGGCCCGTCGTCGGCGTCTTCATCGGATGGCTCGAAGTGGTCGGCGGTCTCGCGCTTGTCCTTGGCGTCGCGACTCGTTTCTTCGGCATCCTGTTCGCGATCGAGATGCTCGTCGCAGCTATCCTTATCGGCGTTTCTCACGGCTTCGGCGCGGTTGAGTTCGAACTCCTCCTCGCCGTCTGTTCGCTCGGCATCGTCTTCATCGGTTCAGGCAAGTACTCTATATACAAGATGGAGCGTCACCTGAATCCAGACGTCGCAGCCGCATAATATTCGTTCATGCCCGAAGGGAGCGAAAGCGAATCAGAGATATTCGAACGGTTAGACGTATTGTCTGATCTTATCGAAGAGAATATAAAGCTCGCGCACGATACGAACCGTATCGTGCGCGACATGCGACGTACCGGGCGCATCGCGTTCTGGTTCAAAGTGATCCTGTGGATCATCGTGCTCGGTCTGCCGCTCCTGTTCATCGGGCCGATCATGCAGTACTTCACCGCGCTCACCGGGTACTCGATTCCGGCCGGTACGAGCGCCTTCGGCATACCTTCCAGCACCCAGATACAGCAGGCCGTAACGGAGTTCAAGGCGAAGAATACGGCTACGCCGTAAAGGTGAAATACGGCCCCTGCTATGGTAGGATAGCCGTATTGCTTGGGTAGCTCAGTTGGTAGAGCGCTTCCCTGAAGAGGAAGATGTCCCCGGTTCGAATCCGGGCCCAAGCACCTGATGATCGACATGGTCACACTTAATTCGATCTTTTCCTGGGCACGTCGATATGAACGCCATCTTTCTGGTATCGCATTCGTGCTCGGATTTATCGGCGATTTATTCACGTTCGCCGTACTGGATCTATCGCTCGCGAATCTAGCCTTCATCGGGTATCTTGTCGCTGCTGCATTTGCGACGTTTCTGGCACACGTCGTTTCTTCGCGCTTCAGCGAGCACGACGCGCTTTGGCGTCGTGCCACCTCTGCACTCGCGCCCCTAATAGTTAATTTCACGACGGGCAGCTTGCTTTCGGGTACGCTCATTTTCTATACGAAAAGCGCAACGCTTTCTGTCTCATGGCCTTTTATCGTATTGCTCGTACTTGTATTTCTGGGTAATGAAATCTTCCGTGAATATCGCGCGCACCTTGCGTTCCAGACCGTTCTTTTCTTTTTTTCGCTCTACGCCTATGCGATATTCTCACTCCCGCTCATTCTTGGCCGTCTTGGCCCCATGGTCTTTCTTGAAAGTACCGGAGCTGCAATACTCATTTTCGCATTATTCCTTGGGTTGCTCGCACTTGCAGGCTGGAGGCGCTTACAGGAGACACTCGTACCTATTTTGGGCGGTTCAGTGGTAGTTCTTATCATATTGGTCGGCTCCTACTTCACCTCGCTTATACCGCCGATTCCGCTCACGCTGCGCGATAGTGGCATCTATCACGATGTACAGCATGTAAACGGCGGTTACGCGCTCTCTACTGAGGCTGAACGTCCGTGGTGGCAGTTTTATGAGCCTGTGGTTATACATCACGTTGCCGGTACGCCGCTCTACGCCTTCAGTGCCGTGTTCGCTCCTGGCGCGTTTTCTGCGAACATCATCCATGAATGGTCTCGCTACGACACTACGCAGAAGAAATGGATTCCGGAATCTACCGTGGCGTTTCCGCTTTCAGGCGGTCGTGCCGGCGGGTATCGCGGCTATTCAGAAATAACGAATGCGCCCGCAGGGAAATGGCGCGTCTCTATTAAGACGATCTCAGGCCAAACCATCGGCCGCATAACGTTCACGGTCGTCGATTCTTCAACCGAACCAATCGTACACACCGTAACTGAATAGGCGCGATAGATACGTAAAAAGCACTCTAAAAAGGGGCTGCGGAGCGTGACGACGCGAGCCGGAGCAAATTCCCAGCAGGGAATTATGCGTACCCTTTTTAGAGTGCTTTTGAAGTGTCTAGGTAGACTTCACCTTCAGCTTCGTCTGACGGCTCTTATCAAGCTTCGGCATAACGATGGTGAGCAAACCATCCTTAGCACCCGCTGATGCATTGTCCACATCAACTTCCTGTGGAAGAAGGATGGTACGGGAGAATGAACCCCAGAAGAGTTCGCGTATAAAATAATCCTCGTCGTTCACGGCATCACGCTCTTCGCGCGAACCTTCAATAACAACCATATCGCGGCTAAGCGAAAGGCTTATCTCATCGGGACGAACGCCTGCGATGAAAGTGCGAATGACGATCTCGCCTGCGGTCTGATAGACGTCTACAGGAAGCTCGCCATCGCTCTGCTTTTCCTCAAGCGCGTTGATCATGGTCGCATGCGCTGGAGCTGGAGCGACGGAAGGAATAGAACCCATTGAACCGGTAGGAGAATTAGCCGACATTTTGCGGATGGGCTGCTGCTGCGGAACGAAATCGTCTTCGAACGCATCGTAGTCATCCGAGATCGGAACCGATCCGGAGAGCCGTTCGAAGAAAGATCGTTTTTTCATAGGAAATAGATAAGAGATTGGTTAGCAAACATTCTTCGTCGACTCCGCGTATCGGAAATACTTCAGGATCTCGAAGAGAGCGAAGAATACGATAGCGCCGGTCCAGACGATGAAGAAGGCGAGCAGGGTGTGCGAACCGCCTCCACTGATTATAAAGAAGTTAAATACGGTGTGCAATGTGATTGCAAGGACAAGTCCGACGATCGCAGCGACTGCGCGCCATACCCGCGGCCATTTATAGGAGAACGCGAGTGAGAATCCGATGACGGATGACGCGATAACGTGCAGAAGCGTCGAACCAACGAAGCGCAGGTTGTCGGTAGCGATTCCAATAAGGAATTGGCCGTCGCCGAACGGCTGAATAAGGAAAAGGGTATTTTCAAGCGCCGCAAAGCCGAGCGCGACGGTGAGCATATAGATAACGAGATCAATAGACTCGTTCACGTCGCGTCGCCACAGAACGAACAGGGCAGCGAGGCCGAACTTTACGGTTTCCTCGATAGCCGCCCAGGCAAGTATCACTGGGGTACCGTCTGGTAGAAGCGTCTGTGCGAGCGTTTCGAGCGGAAGCACCACTGGCACCGCGAGCATGCCGGCCATGAAGGCAACGGTAATCAGTGTGCGCGGTTCAGGGCACCGCTCATCTTCTTTCAGGAGGAAGTGGAGCCAGATAAGCGCGGGCAGTATGCCGCCAAGAAAGGCATAGCCGAATGTCGCGATAGAAGGGACCATCAAAATGATTATACAACACGCGGTGTGTCGTAATGCATGCTACGGCGCTAATTACTTGGCCAGCTGGCGACGATGAGCATACCGTCGTGTTCAGGAAGGCTCTGCCAGATCTCTTCAGTTACGAATGGCATGAAGGGGTGGAGGAGGATGAGGACGTCCTTCAAGAGGGCGCGCAGCGTAGCTGCGCGCGATGCAGCCGCTTCCTTATCATCCCCAAGAAGTATCGGCTTCGATTCTTCCAGAATACGATCCGCTAATTCCTTCCACGCATATTGATACATTTTGTCGGCAGCAAGATACATGCGATACGCTTCCATATCTTTCGTTACATCTGCAGCTATATCGGCGAGTTCGGTTTTCAGTGCCATGTCCACTTCTGTGAGCGGCGCATCCAAATCTGCACCCTCGGTGCTCTCAAGTATGAAGCGCGTGATATTCCAGAGCTTGTTCGCGAAGTGCTTATAACCCTTTATCTTATCGTCTGAAAGTCGCGTGTCCATTCCGGGCGTATTGCCCACGACTATAGCCATGCGTGACGCATCAGCGCCGAACTTATCGATCATGACAATTGGATCAATACCGTTACCAAGAGACTTAGAGAACTTCTGCCCCTTCGCGTCGCGAATGAGGCCGTGCAGATAGACGGTCTTGAATGGAATATCGCCAAGCACGAACTGCGTCATAAGGATCATGCGCGCGACCCAGAAGAAAAGGATGTCGTGTCCGGTTTCAAGAACATCAGTCGGATGGAAGCGCGCGAGGTCTGGTGTTTCATCCGGCCAGCCAAGGGTTGAGAAGGTCCACGAGCCCGAAGAGAACCACGTGTCGAGCGTGTCTTCATCCTGTACCCAGCCATCGGTAGCCCAGTCTCCTTCAGGCGGTTCACCTACGGTTATTTCATCGCCGCGCGTCCATACCGGTACGCGATGTCCGTACCAGATCTGACGGCTGATGCACCAGTCCCGAAGATTTTCAATCCAGTGGTAATACGTCTTATCAAGATATTCAGGAAGAATCGTTATTGCGCCAGAACGTACGGGCTCAAGCATAAGCTCCTTCAGTGATTTGTTGCCGCGCTCCTTGATCGGCTTATTCACATCGATGAACCACTGCAGTTTCGGAAGAGGCTCGATAACGCCGCCCGTGCGTTCAGCCGTAGAGATGTTCTGCGTGATGTCTTCTTCGTTTTCAAGCAAGCCCTGTTCCTTCAGCCACTCAACGACTTTCTCGCGCGCTTCTCCGACCTTAAGTCCATTAAGTGGCCCAGCAACCATCATCTTTGCGCGCTCATCGATAACCTGCGGATGCGGCAGATTGTGGCGCTCAGCGATTTCCCAGTCTATCTGTGAATGTGCGGGCGTAACGCCAAGGGCACCGGTGCCGAATTCAGGCTCAACGCTCGTATCGCCGACGATCTTTATATGAAGCGGTACGCCCATGAATTCAAGATCGTATTCTTTTCCGATGAATTCCTTATAGCGAATGTCGTCGGGATGTACCGCAACTGCCGTATCGCCAACCTTCGTTTCAGGACGGCTCGTGGCAATAGTGATAGGGAAGTCCTTAGAATATTTAAAGGTATAGAGTTTTCCTGCGCGCTCCTGATGAACGATCTCATCATCTGAAATCGTCGTCTGGCCTTTCGGATCCCAGTTAACGATACGTAAGCCTTTATAGATAAGGCCGGCATCATACATATCCTTGAACATCGTGTTAACGGCTCGGTTGCGCTTCTGGTCCAGGGTGAAGGCTTCGCGAGACCAATCGCAGGACGCACCCGTCGCACGGATCTGCATGCGGATAGTATCGCGACTTTCTTCAACGAACGTGTCGATTCGTTTCAGGAGCTCTTCGCGACCAAGATCATGACGACTCTTGCCTTCGGCTTTCTGAACGTCTTTCTCGACGCGCGATTGCGTAGCAATCGCGGCGTGGTCCGTACCAGGCAGCCAGAGTGCTTCGTACCCCTGCATACGCCTGAAGCGAATCATCATGTCCTGAAGCGTCATGCCGAGCATGTGGCCCATATGCAGAACGCCTGTGGCATTCGGTGGCGGCATCATGATGGTGAAGGGTCCCTTCGTGGCGTTCGGAAGATTGTCCGGGTTGAAATAGCCCGATTCTTCCCACATCTGGTAGATGCGGGTCTCGGTATCTGCAGAGTTGTACGGCTTCTTGAATTTATCAATCATTAGCTAAAATATAGCAAAAACCGCGCTTTTTTGCGCGGTTCTAGGATGCAGAGAGGGACAGGTTGCCGTTTGCCTTCAGTTCATCGATATCAGCGAAATCCTTACGAAGCCAGGAATAGAAACCAGCGATGGCGATCATAATGGCGTTGTCGCCGGTGAGAAAGGCAGAAGGTATGAAAAGAGAAACCTCAGGGTGATCCTGCGGCAGGCGCTCACGGAAGACGCGGCGTATGTGTGCGTTCGCAGAAACGCCTCCGCCGATAGCGAGCGTAAGCGCGCCGGTCTGTGCAAGTGCTTTCGATGCTTTTGCATACAGCACGTCGCTTGCGGCATCTTCGAAGGCGCGAGCGAGCTGTTCCTTCTCGAGCTCAGTCAGTTCCTTTCCTTTCGTAAGATAGAGCACTGATGTCTTGAGGCCGCTGAAGGAGAAGTCGCAATCGTTCGTGTCGATCATCGGACGGGGAAGCTTGTATGGGTTTGTGCGGGAATCTTCGCGATCGCGTTCCGCAAGTTTAGACACCTCGGGGCCTCCCGGGTACGGGAGGCCCAGCATGCGCGCCACTTTATCGAATGCCTCACCGACCGCATCATCGCGCGTCTGGCCGATGAGCTGGTATTCACGCCACACATTCGCTGCATCCAGTTCTGTGTGTCCGCCAGAAATAAGCAGCGCGAGCAGCGGCATCTGTACGTCTTTCAATTCGTACGTACGCTCGCCTGCTTCGGTCAGGAGCGCAGAAAGCGTATGGCCTTCCATGTGATTCACGGCGATAAGCGGCTTGTCCCAAATAATAGAAAGTGCCTTAGCGAAGTTCACGCCAACCCAGAGCGCGGGCTCAAGGCCAGGGCCCGCCGTTACGGCAATCGCATCGATATCCGGAACTTCCATTTCAGAAACGGAAGCAAGGAACGCTTCGTCAAGATCAGGCTCGCGTTCAAGCAGCTTGGCGATACGCTCAGGCAGACCTTCTGCGAAGGTCTGCCTGTCTTCGCGCAGCATCTCTGCTTCTTCAAGCGCCGCTTCTAGTATGGGTACGAGATTCTTCGCATGTTCGCGCTTGGCGACGGCAGGAAACACGCCGCCGAATTCACGATGAATCTCGATCTGCGAAAGCAGCGCATTTCCTAAGATAGTGAATCGCGCAGCGTTCTCGTCGCCTTCGCATTCAAGGATAGCGATGGCCGTTTCGTCGCACGAGGTCTCAATTGCCAGCAGTTTCATCTTCGATAAGGGTCCACGGGAAGGGGCCTTCACGCGGGATAAGGAAACCAGATGCGCTCGGATGGCCGTTGCCGCCGAACTTCTGCGCGATCTTGCTTACATCTATCGTGCCATCGCCGCGAATAGAAACGCCGTATCCGTTCGGATGCGCGGTTATCACGAGCGCGAACGGGCCCTTCTTGCGCGCAAGCTTATTGCCGATAAGTGATTTCATGGATTTCATCGGATGGCTCGATGCGAAATATATTTTATGGCCTTCGAATGATACGAGCTTCGCGTGACCAGCCGCCTCTTCTGCTAACAACTCGAAATATTCAGCGTAAATACGAGTCTTTTCGAAAAACGGTTCACGTTCGATAGGATCATCAAGCTTCTTTGCCATTTCGTCCCATGATTCGAACGTAAGAGGATGTACTTCGAGATATGCCATCAGAGCTTTCGTGTCAGGAAGTGCGAACAGGAAGAGATCGTCATCCTGCACGTGAGCAAGCAGTGTTGGAAGGGGAGTTTCCGGATGAAAATAACGCCAAGCAATGCCCGCACCAGACAGTTCAGTTTCGTACACGTATTCAGGCATCGCCTGTATGACGTCAGCGACACCTTCGTGATGATCGAGCACCGTTACTTTAGAGGCGATTGATACGAAGTGATCCATATCTTCCTTCGCATAGCAGAAATCTATAAAATAGAGATGCGCCCCCTCAAGACCTTCCTGCAAAGGAGTACCGCGATGTAGCGGGAAGTATTCAGCCGAATCACCGAACTTTTTCCACGCGGCATAAGCCCCTCCGAAGCCGTCGGGGCAGTTACCGTGATAGAGAATTACTGTGCGTCCCATATATAGGTTATAGCGCATTTCTGCCTAGTGTGCGCGGTGTAGGATTCGAACCTACGACATCGTCAACGTCAATGACGCGCTCTACCAACTGAGCTAACCGCGCATATCGAACTGGAAGCAGAATAGCGCATCTCGGGGTTATCTTCAACATGAAGGGCGGTACTCATGTACGTGCAAAACTCCATTTGCGTTGCACGGAGGTCGTATACTATTTGTATATGAAAAACAATTACGCGTGGGCGATTATCGTGCTCGTTCTTGTAGTGGCAGCCGGAGCAATCTGGTTCATGATGAATAAGGCGAACGTTCCGCTTCCTGATGCCGCAACGACGGTTGGCACAGGAACCACCGGCGCAACTCATACCGGTACTGCAGGAGGAGTTAAGACGACTTCTTCAGGAACGGTGGTAACGACTGACACTCGTCCTAAGATCACGAGCATCAATCCTGCACAGGGCAAGCCAGGCGCAGTTGCTCAGATCAAGGGTGTGAATTTTGACAGCTCGACGAACGTCATTACCTTCGGTCCTTCCAAAGGTCTTCATCGTGCGGATGGTACTGCAGACAATCAGGTAGGATCACTTGCCTCATCGGATGGCACGACTCTTAGCTTCACGGTACCGACGACTCTCCAGAGCGGCATGCTCTGTGACCAGTCCAACGTATGTAAGACCTATGGCACAGGTTCAATCGCAACGGGCGTATACGATGTTACGGTCATCAACAAGAATGGCCTCAGCAATACGTTCCCATTCAGCGTCATTCAATAATTAATCCTTTAAAAAACACGGCCTTGCTATGCAAGGCCGTGTTTTTTAATACCCACCCACAAATATCTAGAATAGATTCGCCAGGAACGTTCGTAACCAAGAAGCGAATACGCCAACCGAGGCAAGAAGGGAAGTGTGCGATACGACAGGAGCAATAGAGACCTGGCCCTGATATTCATAGGCGCCACGATCATAGGTTCCATCTGCGCCGCGAGTAACGCCGTATGCATCAACATTGTACGGTGAGCCGAGACTCACGCCTGGATTGAGTGGCGCACTCAGATGGTAATCGCTCGTGAATACGTCAGTGCCGCTGCGAACGAATGGATCGGTACTCGAACCAATCTGAGCATTTGTATCATTCAGAGCTGCACCGGGGTTTTCGTCCACTGGAGTAGGAACACCGCTGGTTCGAACGTTTTTTGAGAAGTAATCGTTCGCGTGCGTTACGCCAAAGAAGCCGAATCCGTTACTTTGGTTGTTGTACCAGATATTGTTATAGACCAGATTGTTCGTGCCTTGTTCTATATGAAGCGCACCCACTGACGAGTTCTTCATATTCACCACGTCGTTGTTATAGAACTGAAGATTATCCATTTCCTGCAAATCATTTCCCGTATGGTAGTAGTAGATGGTACTGACGCTGTCAGAGAAGATGTTTCCATAGATGCTCCAGTTCGTAGATATTCCAAGATTAACTCCCGCGAATACGCCCGTCCCATTAATATCGTTCCAAATATTATTACGGAACGTCCAATTATCATTGGTTCCCTGTGAGGAGACGCCTTCAGCATGATAGTTGGGGCAGATTGGATCGGTGTAGCCGGTGCTCTTCACGCCATCAATGGCATTATCTTCAATAAGAACGTTACTCCAATTGTTGAGATAGAATGCAGCACCGAACAAATTGTGCAGATAGTTGTCGCGGAAGGTGAAACCAGTTCCACCTGTCGTTCCGTTTATGCCGCGCATCGGGAACGTTATGTCACCAGCATACGCGTTAACGTGCTCAATCGTGAGATTAGAGACCGTGTTAGTAAGCTGGAAGAGCATATGGAAGCCATTGCAGACTGGATTAGTCTGCGTAACGGTAATGCCGAAGCCGCTCGTCCAGTTTCCTGGGCCTCCCCCGGTTGAACCGTCAAGCACGTAGTACGGGGTCGTGTAGTTGAACATCGGGAACGTGGCCGTTCCGGTTCCATAGGAAGAAATCCAGCCCGTATCAGTTCCGTGATTGCTCTGGGTGGCTTTCTTAACGGTTATTAGTGTACTGCCAGAGGCCGCATCGCTGAAGGTGTGGATGGCATATTCTGTTCCGGAGCCGCAGAGGTAATAGGTATCACCGCGCACCAATGATTTAGGAAGGTCGAGATAGGCGTTGGTCCAGTCAGCACCGGTATGTGTGCCTGCCGTTGCGTCAGGACACACATATACGAACGTAGGATCCGTAACCGTTGGAGTTACTGGCACTACCGGTAGTACTACGGGAGGCTTATTGGATATCGGAGTAGGCGTAGGGTCCGGCGTCGGGGTAGGTGTGGGAGTAGGCGCTGGCGGAGTAACGGTGGTCGTTTGAGTATTCGTATCGGATGTACCGGTAACTGAAGAAACAGTATTCGTAACGGTCGAAATAATCGTGCCAAGCACGGATGTTGATACTGGCGTCGATGCAGGAGCCGGAGACGGCGCAGAAGATACGGCTGGTGCAGGCGCGCCCGTGTTTGAGGAAATACGCGGAACGCTTGGCGACACATATGTGGATGGTGAAACTGCTGAATGTGCAGCAACAGGAATTTGAGGAGCAATACCCAAGAGGGAATAATCCTTGAGGCTGTCGCTTGCCTTGACGGGTTGTCCCTTGGTAGCAGGGATGATGACTCGCGTCATGAGTCCGTATGCTCCGGGTGCTGAAACGATGACAACCGCGATAAGTACTAACTGAAGGAAAATGCTCGTCTTGCTGTGCGCAGGAGCCCTTTGAACCGAGGAATATTGGGTCTGTGAACGCAACGCGAAAGGTCCTGTCTGGATTTTCAGGATAGCAAATGCGCCATTTACGTCTTCCGCACTCGACCCTTTAGAAGTGAGGTCTTTAAGAATGTCTTCTTCAGAATGCCCTGAGGCCTGTTTCTGACGTATGGTGTCGAGAAGTTCCTGGCTAGCCATGAAATTTCGTTTCCGGATTCATGAGGAAATAATAGCACTAGTTTTGTGACTCCACGGGGAATCGAACCCCGATTTCAGCCGTGAAAGGGCCGCGTCCTAACCGTTAGACGATGGAGCCTTCTGTGAAGGCGGCACCAGCCTATCCTAGCATTTTTGGGCCCAAAAATGCTAGGATACCAAGGTTCAACCAATTTTTACCCTGGAGAGGTGGCAGAGTGGTCGAATGCACCGGTTTCGAAAACCGGCGTACCGCAAGGTACCGGGAGTTCGAATCTCCCCCTCTCCGCAAATAATGAACGCCTGCTTCAGCAGGCGTTCATTCGTATCTGCTAGTATAGATAAATATCAGTTATTGCACTGTCATGATCCAGCACCTCACTATTCACGTTAATGACATTGAGAAGAGTAAAGAATTCTATCTCGAAGCACTGAAGCCGCTAGGTTATGAATTGATTAGTGATCATCCAGAATGGAAACTCGCCGGCATCGGGAAAAACGGAAAATCTGAGCTGTGGATATATGCAGCTGAAGGAGCAAAGCAAGTGGGGCACGTTGCGTTCGCAGCACTTAGTAAGGAGGAAGTGGATGGTTTCCATGCCGCAGCGCTTACTCATGGTGGCACCGATAATGGTGCGCCGGGATATCGCAAGGATTATGCTCCGAACTATTACGCATCGTTCGCGTTTGATCCGAGCGGTAACAACATCGAGACAGTGTTCATGGATCCCGATCCAACGATCTAGCGATTCATGGTGACATCCGCCGAGTGGCTAGAACTTTTCTTGAACCTGATCGTCTTGGCCTTCGGATTCAAACTCGTGTCCGAAATAGCCCGCAACGGAAAGGTACCGCCTTTCATACGTACGCGTACCCTGATTGCGCAAGAGATCGCTGATGCGTTCGGAACGCTTCCGAAAGGAAGCGTCGTGTATGACCCTGGCTGCGGCGATGGACGAGTGCTTTTTGCTATCGCCGCGAAGAATCCGGGCGTGCAGTGCGTCGGCATCGAATTGCGCCTGTTCCCATACTTTCTGGCACTGCGTCGCCGCGCTGCATTCCTGCGAGAGTATCCGGAAGCGAAAGTCAGGGTTATTCGCGGCAACAGCTTCAAACAGGATCTTTCGTCCGCAACGCATGTGTATACGTATCTTTATCCTGAAGTGCTAGATAGATTGTTACCTAAGTTCGAGAAAGAGCTTCACCCCGGCACTATACTTATTTCGCTGGATTTCAAATTCTTGAAGAAGATATCAGAACGAATAATTCCGCTTGCGCACGCAGAGAAAGGGAAGCTGGGTGAAACGTTATATGTATACCGCTTCTGATTTTAAGGTAACGCCGAAGGAAGCAGTGCAGCTGCAGAAGCAGCTGCGTGAACAGGTGAAGCTCGTGCCGCTTGAGAAAGCGCCCGTACTGATAGGTGGTTGCGATGTGAGCATGAATCGATTCGCGAAAGAAGGGTTCGCCGGCTTCGTTACGCTTACGTATCCCGAACTGGTACTCATCGATCATGCAGTGGTGAAAGATACGATTCCATTCCCGTATGTGCCGGGCTTGCTTTCGTTCCGGGAGATTCCGATGCTTGCGAAGGCATGGGAGAGGCTGAAAACGAAACCGGATGTATTGGTGGTTGATGGTATCGGTATTGCGCACCCGCGACGGCTGGGCATCGCGACGCATCTGGGGCTCGTGCTTGGTATTCCAACAATAGGTTGTGCGAAGTCAGTACTCACAGGCATATATGAGGAGCCGGGAAATGAGCCGGGTGATATTTCATATTTGTATGACAAATATAATAAAGAAGAGATTATCGGAGCTGCGCTCCGCACGAAGCGAAATGTGAAGCCGGTCTTCGTGTCGCCGGGGCACCTCATCACGCTGCAGGAATCGATCGATCTGGTGTATTCCTGCGTCCGTAAACATCGCCTTCCTGAGGCGACGCGCTTCGCTCATAATACGGTGAATGAGTACCGCATTGCAGATATGCAGCAGGTTGCTCTTTGAGGCGGGCCACGTATACTGCGGATACAGGTCGAATCATTGCCAGCCAATCTTGGACTGGCCTTTGCTTTTGTAAGGGCCGTCTACCAAATACTATGGATTCAGAAGAAGAAAAGATCGTCGCCCCAGAGACCGAAGAGGCTGCTGAGGAAGGCGCGGAGGTTGTTGCTCCTGCAGAAGATGCAGAGGAAGCAGCTCCTGCAGCTGACAATGATGAGGAAGTTGCTGCATAAGCAGTCGCACTCATCTCCAACAGAAAAGCCGCGAGCGAAGCTCGCGGCTTTTCTTATTCTCACCATTCTTTCATTAGTGCATCTTCACCCAAAGGTAAATATCCTCGAGTGCCTTCACCGCGTCGCCTGCAGCGATATTGTTCTGATGATAGAGCTCGTCCGTGCAATCACCGGCTGCCCAGACACCCTCCACGCTCGTGTGCTGATTCTTGGGGTCCGTCACGACGCGTCCGATCGCATCTAGTTCGACAAGGTCCTTTGCGAAGCTCGTGTTCGGTACGACGCCGATCTCAACGAATATGCCTGTAACCGGAAGGGTAGTTTCTGCACCGGTCGTACGTTCCTTAACGACGAGGCCAGAAACGAATTTCTCTCCCTTCACCTCGACCGGTTCGCTGTTGCAGATCATATGCATCTTCGGATTCGAAATCAGCTTCTCCACCGTAATCGCATCACCCTTCAGCTCGCCGTGACGATGAATGAGCGTAACCGATTTCGCATACGCAAGCAGCTGCGCTGCGCTCTCAAGCCCAGCATTCCCGCCACCAACCACAGCCACGTCTTGGCCTGCAAAGATGGGCCCGTCACATGAGGCGCAGTAGGTGAGTCCCTTGTGTTCGAACGTGTCTGCGCCAGGCACCATAAGACGCCGGCGCGCAGCGCCGGAAGCGATGAGCACTGCTTTCGCGTCGAACGTATCTCCTTTCGTGGTCGTTGCGCGGAAACCCTCTTCAAACCGCTCCAGATGCTCTACACGGCTTCCTTCCTGTATAGATAGCACTTCGCCCGCATAGGTTTCCAAATGCTTCTGGAGGGACTTCTTCAGGTTCTCACCAGAAATCACCGGCGTGCCGATCCAGTTCTCGATACCCTCTGAAACCACCGACTGCCCGCCGAATTCTTCTGCGACAAGAACCGTCTTCAATCGCTTGCGTGATGCATATACACCCGCTGCGACTCCTGCCGGCCCGCCTCCAATAATTATCAAATCGTTCATTTTTAAATTATATCAGGTACAGCAAAAAACACTCCGATAAAAGGGGCTGCGGAGCGCGACGGCGCGAGCCGGAGCAATTTTCCAGCAGGAAAATATGCGTACCCTTTTATCGGAGTGTTTTGAGCTGTCTATTTCTTGTGGCGACGAAGGAAGCTTGGAATCGCGCCCCAGGTGTCGTCCTCTTCTTCGACGATAGGCGGCGTGATGGCCTGTGCGGTTTCGCGAGGCTTCGGCATTGCCGTTACGATAGGCTCTTCGCGTTCGCGGCGAGGAGGAAGGATAGGTCCCTCGTCTTCTGGCATTGGCATAGATGCTGGCGCTTCTTCGCGCGGTGCAGGGCGGCCGAGCACGTCATTGAAGATCTTTCCGCGGCTTTCTTCCTGCTCCTTCGCAGGCATCGTGAAGAGCGAGCGTTCGCCACCTGTGTATGACGCGGATCCATCCTGTTCAGGGAAACCGGTCGCGATGACGATGATGCGGAGCTGGCCCTTCTTAAGCTTCTCATCGCGCATGATACCGAAGATGACCTTCGCGCTCTTATCAACGGATTCGCCGATAACCTTCGCTGCTTCCTGTACTTCAAGGATGCCGAGGTCGTCTGAACCTGCGACCACAAAGAGGATGCCACGAGCGCCGGTGATGGAAACATCGAGGAGCGGGGAATTAACGGCTGCTGCAGCGGCGTCCTTGGCACGGTTGTCGCCGTCTGCGATACCGATACCCATGAGCGCTGGGCCGGCACCTTCCATGATCGCCTTGATGTCGTTGAAGTCCGTGTTGATTTCACCAGGAGTGGTGATGATATCGGAAACACCTTCCACTGCCTGACGAAGGATTTCATCGCAGAGCGCGAATGCATTCTTCGCGGAGGTCTGTGCTTCTACGATAGAGAGAAGCTTGTCGTTAGGAATAACGAGATATGCGTCTACTTCCTTCTTAAGAGAAGCAAGACCGACTTCAGCGATCTCGGTGCGCTGTGCGCCTTCGAAGGTGAACGGCTTGGTGACGACGGCAACGGTGAGCGCGCCGAGCTCCTTCGCGATCTTCGCGACGACGCCTGCTGCGCCTGTTCCTGTTCCGCCACCCATGCCGCAGGTGATGAAGACCATGTCTGAACCCTGAAGCGCTTCCTGAATCTCCTGACGTGTCTCTTCAGCGGCACGACGGCCGAGCTCTGGGTTCATTCCAGCACCGAGGCCCTTCGTGAGGTTCTTGCCGATGTGGATCTTACGCTTCGCGAGGCTGCGGTGCAGATCTTGCGCGTCCGTATTGATAGCGATGAACTCCACGCCCTTCACCTTGGAGTTGATCATGTGATTAACAGCATTGCCGCCAGAACCTCCACAGCCGACGACGCGGATGCGTGCGAACGTTTCGATTTCAGGGGTTACGCGCTTGGACATAGGGGTATACGAAGAATGTGCCGGTTAGTCAACACATAGTACCAAATCCTTTAACAATGCAAACCTTGACGGGTTAATAGCCTGTGTTCGGGTTTATAAGCACTTTATCTCTTTTTAGTACGATAGAGGGCTATGAAAAAAGATTTTAAAGGGTGGAATAAACAAAAAAGCGATATTGATGATTCAGCACCACGACCATTCTTTCGTGAAGGTGAAGTATGGTGGTGCTCTTTAGGTGCGAACATTGGTTTTGAAATGGATGGAAAGAATGAAATATTCGAACGTCCAGTATTTATACTTAAAAAATTCAATAATGAGACATGTTTGGTTCTCCCTACAACGTCTCAATCTAAGTCTGGACGTTTCTATTATCCATATATGAGTAATGGAAAGAAATTTGCAATTAATCTGTCACAAGTTCGACTTCTTGATGTAAAACGTTTGAGGCGTAGAGCGTATGTTCTGTCCCAAAAGCAACACAGTGAAATTAAAACTAAATTCATATCACTCCTTGAATAGACGAAACCGCCCTTTCGGGCGGTTTCTCAGGGGCATGAAGCCGTATCAGATCGAAACTATGCACTGCATAGAATCTCGGGGGCACGAAGGCCGTAATGTAGTTAGTATATCAGGCATCAAAATAGCGTCAACAAAAACAAGTTTGCCCCGCGTAAGCGGGGCGAGGCCGAAGCCATTTGTATCTATAGCTTAGCAAATGGCCAGGCAGGCAGTCAACTATGGCATGAACTGCTTTATGAATCGTGCGAAGCCGCGTGTCAGATCGCCCATGACGTTTTTCTTCGGCGTATCGGTGTCTCCGGTGAGTCCCCAGAGCGCGAGACCATACGCGACTGCCCAGGTCGCGTCACGGATCTTCGTTTCAGAAGTGATGCGCATATCTGCAAGGCGCGACGGAAGGCTGAGCGTTCCTTTCGCAATATCACTGATCGTTCCCTGGCCTGCGCCGCCGCCGGAAAGGATGATGCCGGCAGGAAGCGAGCCGTGACGATTGAGCGAACGAAGATGCTTCTCAATTAATTCGAACATCGTACGGAAACGAAGCGCGATTATTTCTTCGACTTTCTTTTTCGGATACATCGTGCCGGAAAGACGTCCGAGCTTGATGCGCTCCGCATCCTCAAGAGAGATCTTGAAACCGAGCGCGAGGTCGTCAGTGATATTAGTCGAACCGGTCTGGAATACTTTTACGGAAATGGGAAGGCCTTCATCGTAGACGACGATGGAAACGGTCTCGGCGCCGATGTTCGCGAGGACGCAGCCCTTCATCTTCTGATCTTTCGTAAGCGTTACGTACGAACCAGCAAGTGGGGAAGCCATGCGATCTATCACTTCGATGTCTGCGCCCTCTACGGCAGCGGTAAGCTGCTCTGCGTGCTGCGAAAGGCACGTAACGAACAGGAACTCACCTTCGAGGCGCGTACCCTTCATGCCGATGGGCGCGCCGAGCGTCTTCACGCCGTCAACACGAAATTCCAAAGGAATTTCGTGCAGGACCTTGCGGTTCAGGAACTGAGGCTCGGCGGTACGTCGAGCCTCGTCACGCACCTTCTCCATATCTAAATCGGTGATCTCCTGATCTGCGCGTGAGATTATCGTCTGGCCGCTTGCACGCGTCTCATCAAGTGACACGCCGCCCACTGCAAGGAAGGCAGACTTGATCGGCATGTGGATGATGCTCTCTGCCTGGCCCTTCGCGAGCTGAATGCTTTCGATGGCATCCTGCAGATCAACCACGTAGCCATGACGCAACCCCTGCGTCTCACTGAGCCCGGTACCGATGATGCGTACCTGCGGACCCTCCTCGGTTATGACCTCTTCAACCACCACGACTTTCGTCTGGTGCGTGCCGATGTCAATTCCTGTTGCGATTCTTCGAGCCATGAGGAGAGGAGGAATTGGGTGTACTAATAAATCGGGAAAGGTATTCCCGTTCGTATCTATCCATTGTAGTGCCGTGTGGCAGTCCTTTCAAATGCAATAAACCGTGGATAAACAAAAAAGCAGTGAATGATGAGTATGAAAGGTCGTAATCCGGAGCCTGCTTCTTAGCTATTGTCGGACAAATGATGATTTCACCGGAGCGTTCTTTCTTCGTCGAACTGGTCTCATAGGAGAGCACATTCGGTATGTATTCTTTCTTGCGAAGCTGCTGATTCAATTTCTTCGCGCGAATCGTTCCGGCGAAGACGAGAGATATTTCCCACCCTGGAAGGATAGCGGCAGCGATTTTTTGATATGGCAAACCCGGCGCTGCGCGCCGGGTGAAATTTCGTACGTCAACCGTACTTGCCATGTATAGGATTACTTGCGGCCCTTCGTCTTGCGAGCTGCAGGGTCGATCTTGCCGAGCTTTACGAGCTGATTGTATTCAGCGATGCGTTCGCCCTTAACCATAGCGCGCATGTGCTCTACGTTCTTGGACTTGCCACGAACGTAATAACGGGCAGCACGGAGGCCGCGGACGATGTTGAGGCCCTGTGCACGGCGTGAGAAACGGCGAATAAGCGACGTAGCGCTTTCGTTCTTGCCGCGGCGGACTTCTACTCGGGTTGCTTTAGTCATAATAGAGCGAACTGTAGCATAAATAAGCCTTTTTTGTCCAGAAACAGAAAACCCCTGAAGCGAATGCTTCAGGGGTGCGGACAAGGAACCGTGGATCAGGCGAGTTGCGGACAAAGCTCCTTGCGGATGTCGCCGTAGGCGCCGAGGATCGAAAGGCCGATCATCGACACCGTGACGCCGAAGACGGTGCCGCAATCGGTGAGGAGCTCCATCGGAGCCGTAAAGAACGTTCGTTCTTCGGGCTGCAGAGACAGGATGCCCCAGTGCAGGAGCGGCAGAAGGATTACCACGCCGGCAATCCAGCATGCCGTGAGCTTGAGGTTGAACCTCAGTCCATCGCTCCGGTTTTCGTGAACGCCCATCGAGGTGAGCAGGACCGCAGCGAAGACAGAGGCGAGAAGGCCGAAGGGGATCTCGATAGTGAGATTCCCTTGCATGCCGGCTCGCAGGAAGATGCTGTAGCAGAGCAAAGTAAGACCGTTGCTCGCCAAGAATGAACCAGTATTCATGTCAGTGGGCCTCCTTAGCCCGATTCAATTACCTGAAAACACTATACTCTTTAATATAAGTATTGTCAAGTATATCGATCGTTACGCGACGATCTTGAGGCGTTCGATGAGGGAATCCAGCGGGATGAAGGTTTCCGTGTGATTCGCGCGCTCACGAAGGATAACAGAGCGCTCCAGAGCCTCCTTACGGCCCATGATAAGCACGTACTGTGGGTTTATGGTGTCTACCAAGCGCATCTGCTCCGTAAGGGACTGTACGCCGATAGACTGAACCATCGGGATGCGTGCACGGCGGAGGTCATCGGTCATACGCATGCTTTCGCGCTTCGCTTCATCGCCGATGTGCACGAAGACGAATCGTGGCGTGCCGCGTTCCTTCGTTGCAGGAATGGTATCGCGTGAATCTACATTAATACGGATAACAGCGCCGATAGACGGCATGCTGCTCTTAAAGAAGAGCTTCGCCATATCGTTATAGCGAGAACCCCAGGCGGCGAGTTTCTCTTCCTGATGCACTTCGAAACAGGTTTCGGTCCACGAGGTGCCGCGCGAAAGAAGCTGTGGCGCAAGTTCGTACGGAGTGTCGGTCGATTCAAGGTATTCAAGGACCGTTTCGAAATGCTTGCGGCTTACTTCGGAAAGATGATCGGTCGGGCTCGGCATGATGGCGCCATCCTCAGTAACAGCGAGGAGTTCCGCGGCTTCGAAGATGTCGCGCTTCGCGCAATTCACGCAGTTCTCGGGAAGCGCATTGCCGTGCTTGCGGAAGAACGTGTTCAGTTCGCGTGCGAATCGGCCCCGTGTCTCTTTATCACCCATGCTGTTAATGCGAATAGTGAGCGGCCCTTTGCCAAGGTCCTGCATGAGCGCACGGACGGCACGGATAAGCACGGCATCAGCGATCGCATGCTCTACGCCGAGCGCATGAAATTGAATGACGATCTGTTTCGGCGACGGACGGCCTGCGGCCGCATTCGTGTGCCAAAGAAACAGCGGCTGCGCTGCGGAAGGCGTGAGTCCTGCGTCGCGGACATGCTTAAGGAATCCTGCTACTTCGCGCGCGTTCGGGTCGAGCGTATCGAGGGGGAGATTTTCTGGATAGGGAACTTTCGAGGTGCTTTTCTTTCCTGCAGCGGCAGATGCGAGCGACGTGAATCCGTAATACGTGCCGATAGCACTCGTTCGCTTCAATATGTCGTCTGGACGGAGAGTACTCATTGCTGTGGCTGGTGTGAAATTCCTGGTAAGAGGCCGATCGAACTCAGTGGGAACAGGCGTACGTCTACACGACCGATGATATTCTCGCGCGGCAGCGTGCCCCATGAGCGAGAATCGGAGCTAACGGGGCGATTATCCCCCATAACGAAGTACTGACCTGCGCCAAGCGTCGTGTCATTCGTGTAGGTAGCGTCTTCAGCGACCACATACGGTTCAGAAAGTTTCAGCGTAGCGCCTGCGGGGGTGATTATTGAAACAACACCTTCATTTATGCGAACTGTTTCGCCTGGCAAGCCAACAATGCGTTTGATCAGGAACTTATTCGGGTCACCGGGGAGACGGAATACGATAACTTCGCCGCGCTTCGGCGCTTCGAAGTGATAAATGAGTTCGTCAACGACGAGGTAGTCAGTATTCTCGAACGTGGGGTGCATCGATTCGCCTTCAACGACGAATGGCTGTGCAACGAATAAACGGATGGGGACGACAATGATGACAGCAAGAATCAGGAACGTAAGAGTTTCCCTGAGCGCGCCACCGAGGAACTTCATGCACGCATTGTATTCCACTTTATTCGCTCGTCAAATGTTCTGTATTCGTTTCATTATTTACGCACGCTACTTGCTGAAAGAGAATCTATTTTCTTATCAAGAATATCTATTTTCATTGATTGTTTCTGCGCATCTTCTCAGTATTTCGTGAGTAAAGAAAAATATGCACCGACTTGAGCTGCGTTTACGAATAACTCTTCAGTTTTTCTTTATCTCGGCTACAGGCCCTTATGAATGCTATGATTCGGTGCAATGGGATATGTACTGATAGGTCTTGGAAACCCCGGGGGTGAATATGCGAAAACACGCCATAATGCAGGCCGTATGGCCGTTGAGCTTCTCGCAAAGGAAGAGGGATTCCCTGAATTCACGTTGAAAAAGACCGCAAATGCGATGGTGAGCGAAGGAACGATCGGCGGCGAGAAAGTAACGCTCGTGCTGCCGGATGTCTCGATGAACCTTTCAGGAAAGGTCGCGCCATCATTCGTGAAGTCAAAGCCTGCTGCGAAGAAAATGATCGTCATTCGCGATGAATTGGATCTACCGCTCGGCGTGATAAAGATGACCGTGCCAGGACGTGGCTCAGGCGGCCACAAAGGCGTTGAGAGCATCATGCGCGCGCTCAAGACTAAAGACTTCGTACAGATAAAGATCGGCATCTCTGCAGAGACAGCGAAAGGGAAGCTGAAGAAGCCAGCAGCAGGAGAAAAAGTAATCAAGCACGTGATTGGAAAATTCAAGCCTGCAGAAGAAGCTACGCTCAAGGATACGCTTGCGCGTACGACTCAAGCAGCACGGCTTTTCATTACTGACGGCATCGAAGCGGCCGCAATGAAAGCGAACACGCGCTAAGTTTTGAGATAGTGCGGCACCTGATTTAGGCGAAACAAATAATGACCAGAATTCTGGTCATTATTTGTTTCCTCGCATTTAGATGTTCTCTGTCTGGAACGATGTTGGAACCTTGTTTGACAAACACACTATTGTGTAACAGTATCTTTCCAGACCAAACAGGATCGGAGACCCCCTATGAAGATCGCTGCTTTTCTTGATCGTTGGAGCTATGTGGTAATCGGCGTCAGCCTGCTGACCGGACTCTTCATGCACTTCATCCTCTTCACTATGTTGGACGGGGTCAGTTGGTATGTCGACGGGTTCTACTACTGCTCCACCAACTACTGCGAGCAGAACAAGTACTACTGGATGAACCTCGTCGAAGGATCATTCTTTGTCATGCCATTCGTCATCGCCGCGTTCTTCATCTTCTACAAGCTGATCCGGCTAATTGATTCAGAAACACGTCGTATCAAGCAAAGCCTGTCCGTCACAAATTGACCAACCGTTTCTTCGGCGGAACGAAACCTAAACCCCTTCGTTTCGTGCGGAGGGGCGGTTTTCTTTTCTATAAATTGAGTACTGGGATACTGGGATGATGTTGGAACTTTTCTGAAGTGGCGCAGACTAGGGATCGAACTAAAAGACAAAAGGCCGGAGCGAAGCTCCGGCCTTTTGTCTTTTGCACCGTGCGTGCGTTACTTCTTCGCCTTCGGCGCGCCTGCGTAGGCAAGCGTCATGCGCTGATCCTTAGGCTCGAAGAGCGTGATCGTGAACGGATACGTCTTTCCAAGCTCGAGCGCGTCGCGAAGCGTCGCAGGGGATTCGAACTCGCTGATGTGCACCAATCCGGCAACACCTTCCTCGATAGAAGCGAGCGCGCCATGCTTGTTGTACTTGATAACGACGCCGTGCACCTCCATACCCTTCTTGTATCGGTCTGCAGCGGTCTTCCAAGGATTCTCCTTGAGCGCCTTGATCGAAAGGGAAACCTTTCCATCCTTGATCTCAATAACCTTCACGCGGACCTTGTCGCCGACCTTGAAGAGAGTGCGAGGATCCTCAACGAGACCCCAATCGAGCTCGCTGATGTGCACGAGTCCTTCAAGACCATGCTCGAGCTTAACGAAGACTCCGAAATCAACCGCGCCAGTCACTTCACCTTCAACAGTGTCGCCAACCTGGTACTTGTCGATGAGAGAGCCCTTTTCGGTCTCCTCGTCGCCGGTGCGCTCGCTGAAGATAAGCTTTCCTTCCTTAGGATCAGCCGTGATGATGCGAACCTGGAGCGTCTGGCCCGTAAGCTTCTGCAATTCGCCGAAGATCTTGTCCTTATCGCCTTCCGGTACGCGAGGGTAGTGATCCTTCGAAAGCTGGGAAGCAGGGAGGAAGCCCTGGATACCCTGCCATGAAAGGATGAGTCCGCCCTTGTTAGCCTCATCAACCGTAACGGTGAAGACGCTCTGTGCAGCGATAGCCTGTTCAGCCTCGCCCCAGATAGCAGCCTGACGAGCCTCCTTAAGGGAAAGCTCGATATAACCATCAAGACCTGCGGGGTCTACGACCTTCGCGGTGATAGAGTCGCCCGGGTTCGTCTTACGAAGAACGTCTGCGGCGTTAAGATATTCGCGTCCGTAGATGATGCCGGCACCGAATGGGGGCAAGTCAACATAGAGGCGGCCGCGTACCAATTCGATGATGGTACCTTCGACCAAATCACCCATCTTAGGCGGGGTGGCGATGTCATCGATCTTCGAGGCCATTGGATGGCTCGGATCGAGAGTGAACGTAGGGACAACCACAGGGGCTGCCTTTACTTCTTCGGGCATATTAGATAAATACAGGCTGCTTTTTGCGATAGGTACTGAACGCTTGCGCCTTCAGGGATAGCCTATTCGCGTTCTTTTGCGGCCCGTGGAACTCAGGCAATATAACAGGAATAGGTATAAAAAGAAAGGCCCGAACACGAGGTTCGGGCCAGTTTGTTTTGTGGACGGAGCAGAGCCTACTTCTTTTTCTTCGAAGTGACTTGCTTGCCGCCGCTGGATGCGCCGCGCATGCCAAGGCGTTCTTGGCGATTCCGTTCCGCACGTTCGGCGAGTTTCGCCTTACGTTCGGCCGGAGCTCCTTTGCTGCTGGTCACGCTGGTGAAGCGCATTTCCGTCAGGCACAGCTGCGCCAGATCGCCGCAGTAGTTATCGCGGAAGTACTCGTACTCGAGTCCAGCCTTACCCAGAGCGTCCAGAACGTGCTTGCGCACGCCCTTGGTCAGCTTGCCGGCCTGCGCCTCCTGTTCCAGCAGATCGAAAACCTGCTGGAAGATCGGCGTGGACCGGATGCTCTTGATCGCGAGGATCGCAGCGAGCTGGTGATAGCCGGCATCCGCACGCTTCACGCCTTGATCGGTCGACCTTTCAGCCGAGTTGATCACCGCGAGCGCGTGCTCGATGCGCAAGTTTCCTTGCGTAAGCAGAGGAAGCTCCACCAACTTGAACTCGTCGCCGACACGCTCCACCCGACGGACGAAACCGTCTTCAGTGAAAATGTCAGCAAAATCGTTGACGTCGAAAGAGATCAGGATCTCCTGCGACGTTTGCTGGACGATGCTGCCGTTGGTGTCGACGCCGGCCCACAGGCGTTCTTTGGGCGTGATGCCCGCAGCGTAGCCGATGGTGACCTGCAGGAGCATGGTCTTGTCGACGGTATGCGGACGAACGAGCAACGGGATGCCGTTGTCACGACCTTCCCACTCAATGGTGGCACGGCGCACGAAACCGACCTTGCGATCGTCAATTTCGTACACGCAGCCCCTGATGCCATCCCGGCGACGCGTAAAGCGCGAACCAGTGAAGAGCAGAACGGAGCCCATGGCGTGATTGAGTTCGAGTTCGAAGCCCGTCGTGAGCTTGCCTTCGAACGAAAGCTTGAAGCAATTCGATCGAAGGTTCGCATCCTCCTGTAAAAGGGCAGTCGGAGAAAACGAGGTGCGGCGAGTCAGTTGGTGAAGCATAACTGCTCCTTTTCAAGGAATAGAGACGTGCGAAATGCTCGCCTTTCAGTTCCATACTAAATATAACACACAATAATAAAATATGTCAATACTTTAAAATAGTATCCATATAAATGAAAACCCCCGCTCGCGTGATGCGAAACGGGGGCGCTTTCATAAGTCCGAAGACCTAAGAAAGATTGTTGGCGGTTAGCCGCGGCCGAGGGCGTCGTTGCTCAGGCTGCCGGCGCCGGCGATGTTCTGGTTGTTGGCGATGTTGCAGTCCATATCGTTCCCAAGAGCCCTGTTGAGGCAGCGGGCACCGATCTGTTCGGTCATGGTGGCGATCTTCATCAGAAAATCCTTCCTGGTTGGAACGTGCCCTCCTGTGTGGTAAGGCTCATATAAACTATACCACGTAAGAATATTTGTCAATAGCAGTAAAATGTGGCCTCATATATAGGAAAACGCCCGTCAAAAAGACGGGCGTTGGAAGACCAGTAAACAAGAGGGGTGGGAGGAGGCGCGCTGAGGGGCGGTGCACCTCCTCCCCGGCTCGTCAGCTATCTACGTCCCTCGGGGGAAGGGGTGAGACTGCCAACGTGCCGTTCTCTTAAGCGCTATTGCGCGTGGTCATGTGGGTTCGACCCACAGTATCGGGATAGCTTCCGCGCGTACCGCGCAAATCCCTTGGGGTGTGGGCAGGGCTCTGCACACGCGTTTGCGACTGAATAGTGCGAGCGCGCTGGTGATGCTCTTCTGCCACCTTTTGATTATATGCCATGTAAGGAACTCCTTAGAAACAAAACAACTGCCGCGAGGCAGTTCTCATTCAGAGTAACATATTTTGCGTTAGGGTCAAATGAAGAACGCCTCACTGAAAGTGAGGCGTGTGATGTGGAGGCGGGCGGGCTCAGTAAGATTTGGGATCGTTTACCTTCACCTACCCGCCTCCACGGAGACGAAATAACGGGTCTGTCCTCCTTTCAGTTAGAATGGAGTAACAGCGCTACAATACCACTATTTTTTGATTCGGGAAGAGCGCGTATACACCGTTCATGCTATAATCAAGGTACTTATGGTTATCACCCACCACGGCGGCCAGTGCTTCAAGGTGACCTTCGGAGACTTCACGCTCGTCTTCGACCCTATCGCGAAAGGCTCATCGCTTCCGGGCGTACGTTTCGGTGCTGATATCGCGCTTGTCTCACGAAACCATGTAGACATGAATGGCATTGCGGAAGTTACCTACGGAGAAAAGGAACCCTTCGCTATCACGGGCCCCGGCGAATATGAAAAGGAAGGCATTACGATCCAGGGGTTCCTGACGAAGAGCGATTATGCGCTTGGAAAGGGTCAGGCTGAAGCTATTAATACGGTATATGCCGTGAAGCTCGAAGGAATGACGCTCGTGCACCTAGGTGCACTGGTGGATAAGACGCTTTCGCTCGAAGCACGTGAAGCTATCGATGAGATAGACGTGCTCTTCGTGCCGGTTGGCGGCGATGGCGTGCTTGATGCCGCTGAAGCGGCGAAAATCGCCACGTTCCTTGAGCCGAAGATCATTATTCCGATGCATTGGAGCGGCATGGGCGAAGCGGGTTCGCTTGAGACCTTTATAAAGGCAGCAGGCGGCGAATCTGAGAAGATGGACAAGCTTACGCTCAAGAAGAAAGATGTCGCTGAAAAAGACGGTGCTATCATGGTGATAACTCCATAACCTCTATGGCACTTTCACATCACATTGAGAACCTGCGCGCGAAGCCGCATCATGTGCGCGAGCGCATCGCGTTCGGTACGGCAGCGGGCATAACAGTATTGGTCGGTTTGGTCTGGGTCGGGACGCTTGCCGCTACCGGAGCGCTTTCGCTTAAGTCTGATAACACGGTTGTGACTGACGGTACGAATGGCTCGGGTGATGCGCAGAGCGCTATCGCGCAGACGCAGACGAACTTCTCGCAGCTGATGGGCGCCGTAGGCGCCGCAACGGGCGTTTCAACTACCAGCGCGCCTGCGCTCCGCATCGTTGACGATGGTACGAACTCGACGCTCGATTCGAAGAGTGCTGCCGTCGCGACGAATAATTCGAATGCCTCCGTCATTCCTTTTTAATACTGTTTAGATATTTTTCATGGCACGCAAGAAAGAAGAACCATTGGCAGAGGGCGTCACGCCCCGCGTCAACATAATCGATCAGTCCATCACGACGGAAATGCGCCAGTCGTATATCGACTACGCGATGACCGTTATCACGAGCCGCGCATTGCCGGACGTACGTGACGGCCTGAAGCCGGTGCATCGCCGCATCCTGTACGCGATGCGTCAGACCGGACTAACGCCGACGGCGAAGTTCCGCAAGAGCGCGACGGTAGTGGGAGAGGTGCTCGGTTCGTATCACCCGCACGGTGATGCTTCGGTGTACGACGCGATGGTGAAGCTCGTGCAGGATTTTACAACGCGCTATCCGCTCGTTGCCGGTCAAGGAAACTTCGGTTCTATCGATGGGGATCCGCCTGCAGCGTATCGTTATACGGAAGCGAAGATGGCACGCCTCGCGGACGAGATGCTGCGTGACCTTGAAAAGGAAACGGTGGAATGGGCACCGAACTTCGACGGCTCGAAGCAGGAGCCGACGGTGCTGCCTGCGGCAGCCCCGAACCTCCTCCTTAACGGCGCGCTCGGTATCGCCGTCGGTATGGCGACGAACATTCCTCCGCACAACCTGCGCGAACTCATCGCTGCGACCACGCACCTCATAGATAATCCAGAAGCAACCACTGACGACCTTCTTCAGTTCGTGAAAGGTCCGGATTTCCCGATGGGCGCTATCGCCTTCAATCAGAAAGATATTCATCAGGCATACACCACCGGCCGTGGCGGCGTCGTCGTGCGTGGTGAAGCAGACATCGTAGAAGACAAGCGCGGCACGAGCATCATCATCACCTCAATTCCATATCGCGTTAATAAGGCAGACCTCATTACGCGTATCGCAGACCTCGTGCGTGATAAGAAGCTCGAAGGCATACGCGACCTTCGTGATGAATCTGCAGGGGATGATCATGGCCGCCCTGATATCCGTGTCGTCGTCGAACTGAAGGGTACGGCGCACCCGCAGGCTGTTTTGAATAATCTCTATAAGCACACCGAGCTCGAGAGCGCCTTCCACTACAACATGCTCGCGCTCGTTGATGGCGTGCCGCAGACGCTCTCACTCCTCGGGTTCCTCGAGAACTTCGTCGCGCATCGCCGCATCGTGGTGAAGCGTCGTACGGAATACGAGCTGCGCAAAGCGCAGGAACGCGAGCACATCTTGCTCGGCCTTTCGATAGCGCTCGATCATATCGACGAAGTCATCAAGATCATTCGCGCATCGAAGGATGTGCCGACGGCGAGCGAGGCGCTCCAGAAGCGTTTCAAGTTCACTCCTATACAGACTGCAGCTATCCTCGCGATGCGCCTGCAGACGCTTGCCGGCCTCGAGCGCAAGAAGATCGAAGACGAGCTCGCCGTCATACAGGCTGAGATAAAGCGTCTTCAGAAGATTCTTGCCACCGACAAGAACATCCTTTCCGTCGTACGCGAAGAACTCGTCATCATCGGCGAGAAGTTCGGTGATGATCGCCGTACGAAAATAGTGAAGGGCGGCGTGAAGAATATTTCCGTAGAAGACCTCGTGCCGGATGAGGAGTCCGTACTCGTACTTACCGCAGGCGGCTACGTGAAGCGTACGAACCCTGATGAATACAAGATCCAGAAGCGCGGAGGCATCGGCGTCGTCGATATCGCGACCAAGGAAGAAGATGTGGTAACGCACCTTATCGGCACGTCTGCGCATAGCGAGCTCTTGTTCTTCACGGACTTCGGAAAGGCATATCAGATGAAGATGTATGAGATTCCGGAAGGACGACGCGCAACCAAGGGTAAGTCCATCATGAACTTCCTGCAGCTCGCTGCAGACGAGAAGGTGACCAGTGTTTTGCCTGTTCCTAAGGGAGCGGCTCGCGATGCGCTCGCCATATTCTTCGTTACTGCCGAAGGCGTCGTTAAGAAAGTGGAATCGAAGAACTTCGCGGATGTACGCCGTTCCGGCATCATCGCTATCGCGCTTAAGGGCGGCGACAAGCTTATATCTGCAGAACTCTGCGCGAGCGAAGACAGTATTTCTATCGTTACGGCGCAGGGCCAGTCCATTCGTTTCAGCGAAGCAGATGTACGCGCTATGGGCCGCACGGCAGCAGGCGTTCGCGGCATGACGGTTAAGAAGGGCGACGTCGTAGTTTCTGCAGAAGTGGTGAACGCAGAAGCGAAGGGCGCACTCCTTATCATCATGGACAAGGGCTACGGCAAGAAGACGGCGCTTTCCGAATACAAGATCCAGGGCCGCGGCGGTTCCGGTATAAAGACGGCTGAGGTAACGCCGAAGACCGGTAAGATCATCGGCGCGAAAGTTCTCGTGGGTGATGACGTGAAAACCGAAGAGCTCGTCGTGATCTCGAAGAAGGGACAGGTGATTCGCGTTGCAGCCGGCGAAATCCCGTCGCTCTCACGTGCAACGCAGGGCGTACGCATCATGAAGATGCGCGAAGGCGACTCAATCGCCTCTATGGTTGCGCTATAATAGGTTGAATGAACTTCAGTGATCCGAAGACGAACGTACTGCAGCTAGGGTTGCGCGAAGGTATGCGCTTAGCAGACCTCGGTAGTGGCAGCGGACACTACACGCTTGCTGCGGCAGCTGCCTTGGGCAACGACGGTCGCGTGTACGCGGTTGATATCCACGAAGACATGCTGAAGCATGTGAAGGATGCCGCGCACGAGAAGCATCTCACGAACATAGAGACCGTCTGGGGAGATATTGAGAAAGCAGGCGGCACGAAACTTCGTGAGCACTCGCTCGATGCGGCGATTCTTTCGAACACGCTGTTTCAGATAGAGAACAAGCAGAACGCGCTCAAGGAAATACAGCGCATCCTGAAGCCAGGAGGGAAGCTGCTCGTTATTGATTGGGCAGGCGCGTATGGCGGCATCGGTCCAAAACCGAACCATGTCGTTTCCGAGAGTGCTGCAGAAGAACTATTCATTACAGGTGGTTTTCATAAGCAAAAGGATTTCCGAGCGGGGCCGCACCATTACGCAATCGTATTTACCGCACCATAATTATGGAAATGCCAACTCTTCCGACACGACCCTTCCAGATCATCGTTTTCGGTGCATTCGCACTCTTCGCGTTCATCGGCCTCTTTCTGTTCGCTAACTTCCACGGCTTCGGCACGACGGCAGCGAAAATCGGTACGGTGACTATCTGGGGCGTGCTCCCGGATTCTTCCGTGAATGCTGAACTGAATGCGCTCAAGTCAACACATAAGGAATATGCAAATGTTAGCTACGTGCAGAAATCACCCGGTACGTTCGATGCCGTGCTTGCGGACGCGATAGCGTCCGGCTCAGGCCCGGACATGATACTCATCTCGCAGGAGCAGTTGCTTACCGAAAAGAGCAAGCTCACGGTCATTCCGTTCTCAGTGATTTCAGAGCGTACCTACTTGAATACGTTCGTACCTATTACTGAGTTGTTTATGACTGATCAGGGTACGTATGGCATTCCGTTCGCTGTTGACCCGCTCGTGATGTATTACAACCGCACGATACTTTCCTCAACTGGGGTCGCGACGCCTCCCACTACGTGGGAGGCGATCACCGGCCTCGCGCCACGCCTTACGTTAGCAAGCGGCGGACAAATAAGCAGAAGTGCGATCGATCTGGGCGGATACAGCAACATCCCGAATGCAGGTGCAATCGTTTCGTTGCTTCTATTTCAGGCGGGCTCACCTATAACGACGCTTTCAAGCGGCGCGGTGCGCGCCGCCCTTACCCAAAGCTCGAATGCCAATAGCGTTGGCGTGAGCCCCGCGCAGTCCGCTATCAGTTTCTACACGCAATTCGCTGATCCGGCTAAGACCGTCTACTCGTGGAACGGATCGCTCACCAGTGCGCAGCAGGTATTCATCGACGGCGATCTTGCGCTATATCTTGGCTACGCATCTGAAGAGCCCTTCCTTGCTGCGTCGAATCCGAATCTTGATTTCGATATGACTACCGTGCCGCAACCTGCGACGAGCCAAGCGCGTATGACCTATGGCAAAGCCTATGCCTTCGCGATTCCTAAGGCGACGCGGAATTATAGCGGGGCAGTGTCTGTGGCCACGGAGCTGGCAAGCAGCGCAGAAGGAGCGAGCGTAGCGCACGCGCTTTCGATGGCGCCCGCGCAGCGGGCGCTCCTGACTCCTGCGGCTAATGATAAATTCGCCGCTGTTTTCTACTCTGAAGCCCTTGTAGCCAAGGGCTGGCTATCCCCACTACCGGCAACCACGGACAGTATCTTTGCCGCTATGATAGAGAATATAACCAGCGGCCGGAGTTCAGTGCAGGACGCTCTTAGCAGGGCAAACCAGGCACTCGACTCTGCTCTCTAATTCCCCCCATGTCCAACCGATTTCTACTCAAGACTGGTTTAGCAACGATTCTGTTTGCTGCGCTAGTTATGGTCGCTGCACCGCACGTATATGCAGATACGCCCTGCAACCAGCTCATAGACGACAACGGAAACACATTCTGTGCACCGCCTCCTACCACCACAGCAACTACGCCCGCTCCCGCAACGGCACCTGCCATTGGAAACGGAAATCCTGGCGCAGCTCCCGCAATCGGAAACGGAAACCCCACGTCACCAGCTCCTTCAGCAACAGGTGTCACTGGTGCGGGTGCGCAGCTCGTGAATCCACTCAAAAACATCACAGACCTTCCAAGCCTCTTGAAGGCATTGCTCGCTGCCCTCATACAGATCGGTACCGTCGTACTTATCCTTGCCTTCGTATGGATCGGATTTTCATTCGTGCGGGCGCAGGGGAATCCGAAGGCAATAGCAGCTGCGCGCTCAGCGCTAATCTGGACGATCATTGGCGGCGGCATTCTGCTTGGCGCACAGGCTATCTCTACGCTGATACAGTCGACCGTATCGAACCTATGATTCGTGCCATATTCATAAGCCTGCTGTTCTCTCTAAGTCTCGCGATCGCGATTCCTGCCGCTACTGCGTTCGCACTTACGTGCAACCCTGCGTGCGGCTCAGGCATGTCCTGCGTAACGATAGGGAATTCAACTGCCACTGAATGCATATCGAATGCCACGGTTGATGAGATAACCGTGGAAGCACCTACCGCAACGGCTCCTTCAGGAACGACCTTTAAGACCTTCGTATACGGAACTATCGTTCCCCTCGGTAACGGCGTCGTTTCCGTACTATTCGCATTCGCACTCCTGTTCTTTATCTTCGGTGTCTTCAAGTATTTCTTTGTCCAGGGTGCCGATGCGAAAGCTCGGACTGATGGCCGAAGCTTCATTCTTTGGGGCATCATTGCAATGGTGGTGCTGTTCTCGATGTGGGGTCTCGTGAACTTGGTCACGGGCATTCTCCCGTCACCCTAACTCTTAATTTATGTATTCAACACAAACCGGTTCGCTTCAGTACATCATGTCGTACATTATCAACTTCATAAATGCGGATCTCGTTCCGTTTGTTTTTGCGGTCGCCTTCGCCATGTTCCTGTTCGGCGTCTTTCAGTTCTACTTCCTGAAAGGTGCTGACGCAAAGTCTCGCCAGGAAGGTCGCGGGTTCATCATTGGCTCGATCATAGCTTTCGCGATCATGCTTTCAGTCTGGGGCCTGGTGAATATCGTACGAGGCACTGTTCCATTCCTGAATAATAATCAGCCGAACCTACCTGGTTTCAACCCCACGACGACAAGCGGTAGTGGCTTGCAGCCTGCTACGGCGCCGAACGTCGCTCCGGCAACGGCACCGAACGTCGCGCCGGCGACAGCCCCTAATACGACGTCTAATCAGAACTGCACGAATGGAAATTGTGCTGATGTGCAGGGTCTGTACTAACATTTAGTTGTCCCCATACAGCTCATTATCATAATTGACGCTGTTCTAAGGGGGTTTATCCTATATAAGTACTTAACTTCTATCCGCATCTCTATGAAAAAAATTGCTCTCGTAGGCGCAGCGTTCGCTTTCCCATTCCTCGCCTTGGCGCAGACGGTGAATAGCATCCAGGACCTCGCTTCGTTCATCATAAACCTCATCAACAACGTCGCGACTCCGCTCATCTTCGCGCTTGCATTCATCGTCTTCATCTGGGGTATCTTCCAGTACTTCATTCTTGGCGGTCATGATGACAGCAAGAAGAAGCTCGGACGTTCGCTCATGATTTGGGGCATCGTCGGCTTCGCGCTCATGCTCTCCGTCTGGGGCCTCGTGCATATCCTTACCGGTACGCTGAACCTTAACAACACGCAGCAGCTTCCGCAGCCCGTACAGCAGGTACACGGCTAGTACTAGATACTTCTCCACCAGGGGGCCACGCCGAAGGCGTGGCCTTTCTGCTATCATTACTCTATGGATGCATTCAATACGTTCCTCGCTAAGGTTGAGGATCAGATACTCACGCCGCTTATTGCAGTTATTGCACTCGCTGCGATGATTTATTTCGTGTATGGCGTTGTGAACTTCATACGAAGCGGCGCTGGAGACCCGAAGAAGCGCGCAGAGGGGCAGCAGCAGATGATCTGGGGCATTATCGGCCTTGCGATACTATTCGGCGCAAGCACGCTCGTAACGCTCATTCAGCACACGGTTACGGGGCTCTCTGGGTAAGCAATACAGGCTGGGTATAAAATTACACCCCCGGGAAACCCGGGGGTGTTTGCGTTCCATTACGGAACAGTCGTACTCGTGCGTGTCTCGAACGAGATCGGAATTTCAAGCGGCGTATCTTCGTCGTCATCTGAATCAGAATCGTCATCAGACTTTTTCTTGAAACCCAAGGCAAGGTAGCTCGAACAGTATTGCTCGGTCCAGGGGTGTTCGTCACCGCTGAGATCCTTGCAGAACAGCTCGTATTTGCCGGGCAACGCGTGTACCACACAGGCGCTTGGCACATCCACCCAGACCGTTTCATCCCCGCTCACAGGCACCGTCTGCGCTGGTTCGGTGCAGATAGCCTCCGGGGCCGAAATCAGTATCGGCTGGCCGTCGGGCCAATGTGGCGTCGTCGGAATTGGCGTGCCGTTAGGCACGTGGGTCTTGATCTGCGTGTATGGAACGATCGAGTTCCATTCGTAGTGGATCCAACCCGCGACGAGAACCAGTGCAAGCAGAGCTGCCGACCATCCAAGCCATGGGAAGTCCGAGGACTTCTTAGGCGAGGTGGATGCCGCGCTTTTTGGCGGTGCAGTAGAAGCTGGTGATGAAGTGTTTATCACCACTTGCACCGGAACTCCTTTTGCTCGGGCAGAATTTCTCGTGCCGAAGTTTACAGGAGGTTTGCCTCGCCGAATTTTCCTGACCAGCTCCACGACAAGCGCGAGGATGATCAGGATAGCAATGCAGCTTGCCCAGAAGACAGGGTCTTTCAGGAACTCAAGCCATTTAGGAAGCATCAGTAGTTTCTCCCTTCTTAGCATCACTTATGCCAATGAGCCCTTTGGCGGCGGAAATACCGACACCGAGAGCATTTGCCATAGCGTCGGCACCAAAGAAAAATTTATCATTGGGGCCGATTATGTCCTTTGCGGCGCGTGCCGCGAAGACATGGATGCCGTCGATACCAAGCTTTTCAGCTTCGTATGCAGCACCATCGGCTTCTGCTTTTCGACGCGACAGATCTGCCGCGCCTTCAGCTTCACCGGCTTGACGCGTTGCGTACGCGAGCGTGTCAGCTCGTCTATTTCCTGCAACCTGCTCAGCGAGAGCTTCGCCGATGCCGGCGAGCTTGCCACTTAGGTCATGGCCGAGATTCGGAGAACGGATCGTCACCTCAAGGAAGGTAATTCCCCAGGTCGCGGTCGCGCGTTCAAGATCTGCTCGCACGGCGCTCGTTATTTCCGAGGCCGTCTTTTCAATAACGAGTCCGATCGGGCGTTTCTGATATTCTTCGACGATCGCATTCGACCAGGTGTCATAGAGTTGACGCCGGGCTTCAGCGAACTTCTCTTCGGCCGTGTGGCCGGCGAGCGAAGTCCAGAAGGCCATGAGATGGTTTATCCTGAAGCGCACCGTGCCGGTCACAGAGGCTGACATTTGAATGTTTAGCAGACCCTTGTAACTCGCTTTCGGTCCGCCGCTTGTTACGCGATAGGCGCGCATCATGCCAGGCGGCAGGGGATCCTTATCATCGCCGTTATAAACCCTTTCAGGTTCATCCGGAAACTGATACTGCTGCGGAAGATTCGGTGCCCGTAGCGTACCCATCCAAGGATAGAGCGCAACGAACGCACCGGTGTGCGGCTCAGCCACGGCGATGTCGAAAAGTACGACATTGACGATCTCCTGATTACCGGCTTTGCCGACAGACAGGAGAAACTGAAGAATTCCGATAACCGCGAACAGATACCAGACTTGATGGAAGAAGATAGCCGCCACCAAGAGCGCGCCGATGTTTGCGACGATTGTTCCCCAGTAGAGTTTTGGTTCTACGAGGGAGGACCCGCCGGTAGGATTCTTGAATTGCTTCGCAATCCACGCGGCAGCCCTTTTGAGTCGCGGACCCATATAGTTAGCGAATTGGATACTTTGGCGTTTCAAGAAGCCCAGAGTCGATGATGCGCCAGCCAGTAGCCGTGCACGTAGTGATGTAGGCTTCGCCATAGCGAATACTCCTTTCTTTTGATAGTTTTATGGCGTATTGCCAATGTGCATAGTTCTGGGATAAATATACCCGAAAACTGTAAAAAGTCAATATGTGCTGGAGAGAGGACTTGAACCTCCACCCCCGAAGGGACCTGCTCCTAAGGCAAGCGTGTCTACCATTTCACCACTCCAGCTATGAAGTGCAGTATACGGTTTCTATGAGGAAAACAAAACTAGTGGTCCACCCTCTTGGATTCGAACCAAGGACCATCTCCTTAAGAGGGAGTTGCTCTACCAACTGAGCTAAGGGTGGGTACTTGCGGAGTATACAAGATGAGTTGCAGCTCGCCAAGGGAGTAGAGAAGGATTAAATGGGACTATTCCACGATCCGTTTCAGGTGCTGGGGGATGTGGGTGAGGAGGACGTAGGGCGTCGTGTCGGCGAGGTGCGCCATCTGCATGATGCAGTTCTGATCTTCTGGATTCCTGCTTATGGCGATGACAGTATCGCCTTGGATAGCTTCCGGAATATCAGTGACTTCGACAGAGGACATATTCATGCTGACGCGCCCCGCCAGGGGCGCACGCATTCCTCGTACCAGCATGCTTCCGATGTTAGAGAGCCCGCGATCGATGCCCTCAAAGTATCCTACGGGCACCGTAGCGATGCGTACGGGCTTCGTTGCAGTATAGGTAGCGTTATATCCTACGAAGTCGCCTACGCCGATAGCACGAATCGAAGTGATAATCGTTCGCAACTCAAGAACCGGCTTGAGCGACGTGTGGCCGTCGTAGGCAGTGTCGAATCCATACAGGCCGATTCCTAGACGCCCGACATTCGTATGAGCCGATTCTGCCCACGCAACGCCCTTCGTCGCAGAGATATGGCGGTACTCGATGGAAGGGAACGCGCTGGTTAGCAGCGCTACGTTCTCGTTCCATACGGCCACCTGTTTATCGGTATTCATCGGGTTCGGGCCATCTGCATCGGCAAGATGTGAAGCGATTCCGACGACCTGCAGATGCATATTCGTCTTGAGCAGAGTGATCGCTTTGGGAAGATCTTTGGTGAGGAGGCCTTGGCGATGCATACCAGTGTCTATCTTTATGTGAAGGCGGAGCGGACGGTGCGCTAGCGAAGCCAGCGCACGTAACTGCTCTATATCAACGATAGCGAAATCTATATCGCGAAGGTGATTCTTCGCCATATCTTCGGGTCGTACGTAGCCGAGTACGAGGATGCGCGAACGAATGCCGCCATGGCGCAAGGTGCGCGCCTCGTAGAGCGAATCAACCATGAAGAAAGCGATCTTCACGCCATCAAGCAATTTCGCTATAACGCAGAGTCCGTGTCCATATGCATTGCTCTTCAGCACAGGAGCGAAGCTGAGGTTCGGATACTGCGCCTGATAGGTGTGCAGATTGTAGAGAAGATTCTCTTTCGAGATGCCGACTTCGATAAGCGGCTGCGTGGGGCGGAAGCGCTGCTCGATTTTTCCAAGGATGTGCGCGAACGTCATATCCTTACTATACCAAGCACATGTAGAAAACGTTTCGTGGTGCCGAGGGCGGGGGTCGAACCCGCAAAAGCTTACGCTTACGACGGTTTAAGCGTCGCGTGTATACCAATTTCACCACCTCGGCGCTTCAATCTAATATTACTTCCTCTGTGGGTAGGTTTCAAACTATGGCAGTTGGGACACAGTATCCTTAGGTTCTCAATCCTATTATCTAAATGATCTCCATTGATGTGATCAAGCTCAATCGGAACTCTTCCGTCTTCACTCATTTCTTTCCAGCCACACTCTTCGCACTTAGGCTTTTTTACTCCCTCTAAAAACAATCTTCTCTTTAAGTTATGAATCGTAGTGTAGCTATCTTTGACTAATAATTCTGAAAGTTTGTACATCGGCTTGCGGGGAATACTTATTCCCGCATGCCACGCTTGACCCTTAAAGTGAGAAGTATCAATTTCATATTCTTTAACGTAATAGTGAAATTGTTGGTAATTATTACCAGCTGGCTTAAGGCCAAGTTTAACTAAGACCTGGCTTATACAGATTGATGAAAACACTGCATCTCTCAAAACATTCCTACTCCAACGTATAGATTTCTTTCTTTCCATACAAAGAAGGCTAACATTTCATGATAATGAAATGTTAAAGAAAATCTAAAGTATTTATGAATTTTGAGGCCTGGGCGGGAATCGCACCCGCGCAATAATGGGTTTGCAATCCACTGCGTTTCTACTTCGCCACCAGGCCGATACGTCGCATGGTAGCATATCGAAATGATCACCGACCAGGATGTCACAAAACTCAAGAAGACCTTCCTCACGCATGCTGAGTTCAAGAAGTATGTGAAGATTCTTGCGTCAAAGAAGGATCTTCAGGCTTTTGCAACTAAAAAGGAACTTCACATTCTCGAAGAGAAGGTAGATGGACTTGTCTATGAAGTCGGAGACCTAAAGGTTGAATTTGGTGAAATGAAGGAAACTCTTGATTTAGTGAACAATAAAATTAATAGATTTCTAGGAAATATTGATAATCTTCAAACTGAAAGCAATGTTTGTACTGTTGTTCAGCGTCGGCACACAGAGCAAATCGAAGGGCCCGCGCGCCATACGAGTTTTATTCTTCCGGCGTAGACGCTTCTGATTCGGTCGGGATGACGAGGCCGCGAGTCACTTCTTCGAGGCGCTGGCGATTCTTTTCGCCATAGTCGAGCTCCCAGGTGATATAGGGAAGGATGGCTAAGCGCGCAGTGCGCTTAAGCGAATTACGAAAAAGATCCTTGTGACGCTTAAGGAAGGCGAGCGCATGATCGCTATCGCTATCGGGGAACACGCTTACGAAAATAGTGGCGTTCTTGCGGTCTGGCGAGATGTCGGCGCGAAGCGGCGTGATAAGCGTGCTGCGGCCCGCTTCGCGGGCAATGTATTTCGCAGCGAGCTCGACCATCATGGCCTCCGCTTTGTTTTCGCGCATGCTTGCCATACTAAGATTCAACGACGCGGTACGTGATAAGCGTGTCGCCGCCCGCGATATCTACCTTCGTTTCTATCTGAAGGCCGAATTCGCCTTCGATCTTAATCTCATCTGTATCGATGCGGGCGACCTGCAGGTTCGTAATACGACCCTGACCAAGCGGAATGCCGCGACGCTCTATCTTTACCAGGCTCTTAAGCTTCAGGCTGCCAGATTCCCAGCGTGCGCCAAGCACGACCTTTCCGCCTGATGCGTTGAACACTTTCAATACCTTTGCCTGACCCATGATCTCCTCGCTGGAATAGCGTGGTGCGCGTTCCTTTACGAGTTCTTCGATACGTTCCTTCAGTTCGTAAATGATCTTGAATGACTCTATAAGGATGCCGGCACGCTCTGCAAGCTCGCGTGCAGAGGTGTCCGTACTAACCGTGAAGCCGATGACGATAGCGCTGCTCGCCTGCGCATTCTTCACATCGCGTTCGTTCACGGCACCGACGCCTTCCTGAATGATGCGAATAGCGACGCGTTCATGTGCGATCTTATTGAGCTCGTGCTTGATAGCTTCGAGGCTGCCCGTAACATCTGCCTTAAGAATGATAGGAAGGACCATCTTTCCGTCTTCGGTCTCGAGCTTCGTTGCAGGAATGTTCGCAATAATCTCTTTCTGCGTAGCGAGCTTCTCTGCCTCTTTTCGGCTTGAAGCAGCTGCAAATGGCGTGCCTGCGGGTGGCAGGGAGCTCCAGCCTGCAATAAGTACGGGCTGTGAAGGAATGGCCTGCTTGATGCGGTCGCCTTTGAAATCCTCGATGAAACGGACAGGGGCGACAGCTTCGCCAGCAACGACGAATGAGCCAACGGCAAGAGTGCCGTCCTTAACGATGAGCGTAGCGGTCATGCCCTGGCGTGGGTCCTGAGATGATTCAAGCACGAAGCCTGATGCTTCTTTAGTGGTGTCTGCGGTGAGCTCTGCGAAGTCTGCTGTAAGAAGAACGAGGTCAAGGAGTTCAGGAACACCTTCGCCGGTCTTCGAGGAAACGCCCGTGTATGAAATAGTACCGCCAAGACCTTCAAGGTAGATGCCGTGCTCGATGGTGGACATCTTGGCTTTCTCGATATCTGCACCGTTCTTGTCGATCTTCGTGAATGCCACGACGAAGGGCGTCTCAGCTTCCATGATCGCGTTGTACGCCTCGATGGTCTGCGGCTTCACACCTTCCTCTGCAGCGATAACAAGAATGGCGACGTCTGCAGCGGTTGCTCCGCGTGCGCGAAGAACGCGGAAGGCTTCATGGCCGGGAGTATCCAGAAAGGTGATGGTGCGCGGCGTACCCTCATGCTCATGCACGACTTCATAGGCCGAGACATGCTGGGTGATACCGCCGGCTTCGCCGGCTGCGACGTTGGACTTTCGGATATAGTCGAGCAGCGACGATTTGCCATGGTCGATGTGACCCATGACCGCGACTACCGGCGGGCGAGGAGTTGATGCCATATTGTATGTATTATTCCATAAAATAGGCCGTTTTGCAATGTGAACGGCCGCCCGATGGGAATCGGGCGGCCTGATGTTCGTCGAAGGTGCTGTTTAGAGGTATCCGCGTCTGCTCGTTCCGCCCCAGAATTTCCGGAAGGAAAGATCGGTGACGATACCGAAGAACAGATAGACGCCGAAAGCGATGCCGTAGACGAATAGATGCGACAGCGAAGAGAAGACGCTCTCCAGTACTGCTACGGTAAGCACTGGCAGCATGACACCACAGATGATCGTAAACCAGAGGTCATCACGGGCATCAGTCCTGCTGTCGAAGCTTTCTAAGAAAGCCACGATTGGAAAGACGAGCAACCTGAACATGTAGCCGATAACAGCTATGAATTTTTTCACCGATGCCTCCCTGAGTTGTTTCTGGTGTAACGCTAGCACTCGCCATTGCGTGTGTCTACTGGGTAGCCTAGGCTGTAGGTATGAAGCGGACCTATCTGGATTGGGCATCGGCGGCACCGGTTTCGAAGACGGCGCAGAAGGCATTCGAGCGTGCAATGAGGGCCGACGGTAATCCGTCGGCCCCGCATGCGGAAGGCCGTGCTGCGAAGGATATTCTTGAAGCAGCGCGCACGGCCATCGCCCGTATGGCAGAAGTGAAGGTTGACGACGTGATTTTCACCTCAGGCGCAACCGAAGCGAATAATCTCGCCATCTTTGGATTCATACAGGCAACGCGCGCAGTTGATCCTTCTCGCATGCTCCATATCCTGTATCTTCCGATGGCGCATGCGTCCGTAATCGAAACAGTTGAGATGGTGGGCGGCTACGGCGTAGAGATTGAAGCGATCAGGCTTGTTGATGGCGCAATAGATTTGCAGGCGCTCAAGAAGCAGATTCGTCCTGACACCGTATTGGTTGCGGTCGATGCGATCTGTGGCGAAACGGGAACGCGCTTCGCGACACGTGATGTACGTCGCGTGTTGGATGAGGTACGAAAAGGTATCGTGCTGCATGTTGATGCGAGCCAGCTGCCGCTCGTTGAATCGTTCGAGCTAACGCGCCTTGGTGCAGACTTGCTTACTCTTGATGCGCAGAAAGTCGGGGGCGTGCGAGGAATCGGCGCGTTGGTACGACGTCATGGCGTACCGCTTGCGCCGATCATGCGCGGCGGCGGGCAGGAACAGGGAATGCGACCAGGAACGGAACTGCCTGCGCATGCGGCGGCATTCGCCGCCGCCCTGGAAGAAGCGAAGAAGAACCGAGACGCATTCGTGCAGCGTGCGGGCGAAGCCCGCACGCAACTGATCAAGACAATCAGTGCTGCAATTCCCGATGTCGAAATAAATGCAGGCAAGCAGCATGCGCCGCACATCCTTAATCTCTCCTTTCCAGGCCGTGACACGGATTACGCAGTCGCTCTCCTCGACAAAGAGGGTTTCGCCGTCTCAACGAAAAGCGCTTGCGAAACAGATGCAGAGGGTTCGCGCGTCGTGCTCGCGCTGACGAATGATGAAGCTCGCGCAGCGAGCACTCTGCGCATATCATGGGGACCCTCAACATATGAAAAAGATATGAAGAGCTTTGCCTCTGTACTCGTGCGCACTATTCGATTTCTTGATGCGCATCGTCTATAATCAGTACATATGAATATCGAGGATCTAACGAAGACTCAGTTGCTCCTCCTCACCATCCTGGTGAACTTTATCGTGTCAATCGCCACGGGTGTGCTCGTGATATCCATGCTCGATCAATCGCCTGCGCCTATTACGCAGACCGTGCAGCAGATTGTCGACCACACGATTGAAACGATCTCTACGCCTATCGCGAGCCCTATCACGGTGAAGCCGTTACCAACAGCTGCAAGCCCGGAGCAGCAACTCACGAGTGCAATCGCTGCAGACAATTCGCGCACAGTGCTTATCTACAGGCAAAACGCGACGACATCGCCTGCTCTTGCCTTTGGCGTCTATCTTCCGAAGTCACGCGCCGTTGCAACGACATTCAGTCTTCAGCTGCCGAAGGAAGTAACTATCATGTTCCCAAATGGCAGCACCGCTGATGCTTCACTTTCAAAGAATGGCGACACGATCGCTATCTATGGATTCTCGGATGCAGCAACGCTTCCCGCTGCGCCTGCCGCAAGTCCGGTTGCCATCGGCGACCTTATGCAGGGTGAGACAGTAATCGGGCTCACGAAAGATAAAGCCGCCTTAACCGGCATAATAAGTAAGGTCGATAAAACCGGAATCGTAACGAGCCTTTCCGGCGTGCCAGCGGGCGCGGGTATGGTCGACCTTGCGGGAAATGTAGTTGGTGTTTCGGCAGGCGATGGAAGGCTCTATTCGACTGATTCCATCATGAGCCTGCTTGAAACGCCGGCCGCTCCCGCACCGTAGTATCTATATTGGGCATTTAGTAGCCGTTTAGCTATCATATATATATGCCCCCTTTCAAAAACTTCACCACAAAAGCAAAAGAAGCTATAAAGCGAGCCCACGAGCTCGCTATTGAGCGTGGGCAGAATCACGTCAGTCCGCTTCACCTTTTAACAGCACTTATCCATCAGGAAGAAAGTCTGGTCTTTTCAGTGCTCGACCGCATGGATATCGATACGATGGAACTTTCCGATACGCTGCTCGAATCCCTTGAATCTCCGGACCCCACCTCAGTCCTTTCTCCTTCATTCAACCTGTATCTCACGCCGGAACTCGCACAGGCGCTTGAATCGGCAGGGAAGGTCGCTGCACGCATGAATGACTCCTATATAGGAACGGAGCATCTGTTCCTTGCAGTTATTGAGAATCCAGGACCAGCGGATGATATCCTCACGCGTTTCAAGATAGATGAAGAGACCGTCGAAGCAGTTCTTAAGGAACTCAAGACTTCGAAGGACGGACAGGTTGCCGAACCGAAGCGGTTCCGCGCGCTTTCCAAATACACGCGCAATCTTACGAAGCTCGCGGCAGACAATGCGCTTGATCCGGTTATCGGCCGTGATCAGGAAATAAATCGCGTGATTCAGATACTCTCGCGCCGCACGAAGAACAATCCGGTGCTTATCGGCGAAGCAGGCGTGGGTAAGACAGCGATCGCAGAAGGTCTCGCGCTGCGCCTTTCAACCGGCGAAGTTCCAGAATCCCTGAAGGGCAAGGAACTCCTTTCGCTTGACCTCGGCATGATGATCGCCGGCACGAAGTACCGTGGCGAATTCGAAGAGCGTATGAAGGCTGTGATGAAGGAAGTAGAGAAGTCCGATGGCAAGGTCATCGTCTTCGTTGATGAGCTGCACACGCTCGTAGGCGCCGGCGCCGCGGAAGGATCCCTTGATGCGACGAACATGCTTAAGCCGGCGCTCGCACGCGGCGAGATTCGCATGATCGGCGCGACCACGCTTAAGGAATATCAGCAGCATATCGAAAAGGATGCTGCGCTTACGCGCCGCTTCCAGCCGGTATACGTGAATGAACCGAATGAAGAAGACGCTATCGCGATTCTTCGCGGCCTACGCGACAAGTACGAGCTCTTCCATGGCGTCCGCATCACGGACGGCGCTATCGTTTCCGCTGTGGAGCTTTCTAGTCGTTACATTTCAGACCGTTTCCTTCCAGACAAAGCTATCGACCTTGTGGACGAAGCCGCTTCCGGCCTTCGCATCGCGCTTGAAAATAAGCCACCGCAGCTTGAAGAGACAGACCGAAAGATCCGCCGCCTTGAAATCGAACGACAGGCTCTTAAGAAGGATGATGAAACGCTTTCCGAACAGGCTCCGGCGAACACGAAGGAGATTCGCGAGCGCGTGAAGGCTATCGATGCGGAAATCGCAGATTTCCGCGAGAAGACGGCCGAGCTCGAGCTTAAGTGGAAGAACGAAAAAGAAGTCCTGCAGGACATCCGCGCACTCAAGGCAGAACTCGATCGCCTGCGTGTCGCTGCTGATAACGCCGAAGCCACTGCAGATCTGGGCACTGCCGCAGAAATCCGCTACGGCCGTATGCCGCACTTGCAGAAGGAACTCGAAACAAAGACGAAGCGCCTCAAGACGCTTCAGAAGTCGCGTCGCATCCTGCATGAGGAAGTTACCGAGCATGAAATTGCCGGTGTCGTCTCACGCTGGACCGGTATCCCGGTTGCAAAGATGATCGAGGAAGAAGCAGCGAAGCTCGCGCGCATGGAACTCGACCTTACGACAGCGGTCATAGGACAGAACGCCGCGATCAAGATCGTTACGGACGCAGTGAAGCGCTCGCGCGTGGGTATCGCGGACCCGAATCGTCCGATCGGTTCGTTCATGTTCCTTGGCCCGACCGGCGTCGGAAAGACGGAACTCTCGAAGCGTCTCGCTGAATTCATGTTCAATGATAAGGATGCGCTGGTTCGCGTCGACATGTCTGAATTCATGGAACGCCACTCGGTCGCTAAGCTCATCGGTGCGCCGCCAGGATATGTGGGCTACGACGAAGCAGGTTCGCTCACCGAACGCATCCGTCATCGCCCGTATTCAGTCGTCCTCTTCGATGAAATCGAGAAAGCGCATCCTGAAGTATTCAACATCCTTCTGCAGGTTCTCGATTCCGGCCATCTTACCGACGGGAAGGGTCGCAAGGTGAACTTCAAGAACACCATCATCATCCTTACGTCGAACATCGGCGCGGAATACATGGACCGCATGGCGAACATCGGATTCGGCAGCGCAGAGCACGGCGAAGCCACCGCGTACGAACAGATGAAGGAGAAGGTCATGGGCTCGCTCAAGGAACAGTTCCGTCCTGAATTCCTGAACCGTCTTGATGACATCATTATCTTCGATCCGCTTTCCAAGGAAGCGCTCACGGAAATCGTGGAGAGCCAGGTCGTCGAAGTGGTCTCCCGCCTGAACGGCAAGCGCATCACGCTCGCCATTACTCCCGAGGTACGTGCATGGCTGGCGGAAAAGGGATACAACCCGCAATACGGCGCTCGTCCGCTTAAGCGCACGATTCAGGACAAGATCCTTACGCCGATCGCGTCGCTTATGGTGGGGCAGGGAATCATGGAAGGCGGCACCGTAACGGTATCGCTCAAGAATGGCGAACTGCACTTCGATGTTAAGAAAGGTTTGACGAAGACTCGTCGTACCAAGGCGCAGGCGGCCGCAACGGCCGCCTAGTTGCCCCAGCCCATTCCATCTGGTACAGTATTTCCAATGTCACAGGTAAATCTAATCAAGGTAAAGAGCGCTTCCGGGCACGTCCTCTTCACCCGCAAGAACAAGAAGAAGGTGGAGCGCAAGCTCGAACTCAAGAAGTTCGACAAGACCACCCGAAAGCGTGAAATCTTCAAGGAAGTTAAGAAATAGAACATGAGCAAGAAAAACCGCCTACCCAGGCGGTTTTTCTTGCTCATAGTATTCTCATAAATATATGTTATAGTGCTCGCGAGACCGGAAAGTCCGGTTCTTGATCTTCTTTCTTCAATCTGGACCAAAGGGGTACTGGGAATGCACTTTAAAAACCATCTTTTGGGCGCCGCAGCCGCGGTGGCTCTCATGTCGTTCGCCGTTCCGGCGTTCGCCACGGACTACGTCTTCACCGGCACGTCGATGACCAACCCGGACATCGTCAGTGTCGATGGGGAAGGTGTCTATATGGCGCCGATGGACTTTCAAGGCGTGCAGTCCATCGAGGCTTGGTGTCTCGATGTCACTCACTTCATCAGCCTCGGCGCTCAAAACCCGGCGCTGGAGTACAACAAGGAGACGCTCACCACGTCCACGATGTTGAACGGCAACCCGTCGTTCGGCGCGCTGCAGATCGGCGAAATCAGCTATCTGATCAACATTCTCGCTCCGACGCTGGCTCCTGGTCACGCGTTGAATGAGGTGCAGGGCGCCATCTGGGACATCACTCTCGGCGGCGTTGGCCACGTCACTTCCGGCGATTCTGGAATCCAAGCGGGCATCGACCACTTCGCCACGCTCGGTCTGACCTCGGGCCGCACTGTCATCGGTCTCGAATCCACCGGAATCACTCCGAACGTGCAGGACTTCGGGATGGCCGGCGGCGTGCCTGAACCGGCGGCCTGGGCTCTGATGCTCCTCGGCTTCGGCGGCCTCGGCGCTGCGCTTCGGCACCAGCGGCGAGCGGCGTTCGCCTAACAACGTTCGCTACGCATCTTCGGATGCACACCAAGGGCTCCCTTCGACTTCGGTCGTCGGGAGCCTTTTCTATTTCCATACTTTCTTTATTATTCTCTCAAGATTCCTTGACCATCAAATTGCTAGAGTTTATCCGGACAAGGAGGTTCTCATGTGGATGATGATTCTGGGATTCAGCATGGTTGGAATCATGCTGCGGTATCTAAAGCATAGGAAGCGAGTTTCTTAATACGAAAAGAGGGTCCGGAACGGACCCTCTTTCTTCATATCTTGCTAACTGTTACAGACTCGAAATCTGAGACTCAATGAGCTGTATTGCGCTCAGGATGCTTAGGAACTCGGTCTGTATCTGACTCTTCACTGATGAGTTCGTCGTGCTCGTTACAGGCGTTGCTGTGTTCGTGGTGCCTACTAATGCGTTAAGAGCAGCACGAGTCGTTGGGCCAACATTGCCGAGCTGTGCAATTTTATGCGCTGCCTGGAATTTGATAACTGCGGCCTTTGTGGCATCTCCGAAGTGGCCGTTTGCTGTTGCGGTCAGGTCACCTTGTGCAATAAGAACCTGCTGAAGGGTCATCACCTGTGGATCATTAGACCCAAGGGCAAGATCCGTGGTGAAAGTAGGATCTGCTGCGGTCGTCTGCGTGGCAGTCGTTCCGGTGGTACCCGCTGCGGTCTGCACAGCGATAACGACTGACGAAGTAGCGATTCTGCCCGCCGTATCAGCAGCAGTAATGTTTATAAGATGCGTGCCCGCATCGTTCGTTTGCGGCGTCCAGGAAAATACACCATTACTGCTAATGTTCGTATTCGTAATGCTGCTTGCTTCTGAACTATCGAATACGGTGTAGTTCGGTGCGTCAGGAAAACCGGATGCAACTGCGCTCACCGTAACGGTTTGACCAGCATTCACTTTTGAAGAAGGGGAAACCCCACTCAAAGAAAGGGAAATAGGAGAGGTCGATACAGGATTGCTACCGCTGCTTGAAATGCTTGTGCCGCTTGGCGTAACGGTAAGGGTGTAGTTGGCGGTAGCAGCATTGCCGGAACTGTCAGAAACGACTATGGCAAGGGGATGCGTGCCCACATCGTTCTGTACCGGCGTCCATGCGAACTGACCCAAAGAATCCAGATCGTACCCGCCAAGACTCCCATTGTGATATCCATCACTCAATACGTATTTTGGACTATTGAATCCAGTCGCCGTAACGGTAAACGTAACTTTCGTACCTACGGGGATTGAATTGCCAGGAGAAATGGAGTTAATGTTGATAGTGCCGGTATTCGCATATGCGCCCGTTGCCGTACCAAGCAAAAGCAATAGCCCGCCAGCATATCCGGCAATACGCACAGCATTCATTTGAAATGATTTGTTCATAGAAAATTATTTAGCCTTTCCTCCATTATATCCTACGCAGAAAACGAAGTACGCGTTGCGTATATATTACTAAGTTGATTCAAATATTTTGAATCCGTGGTGGCGGGCTCTGACGGAAGATTTTAGAACTATTGATTGGGCGAGGGAGTATCCGTTTCCTACGAGTGCACTACGTGAACTACAAAGTATTTTTGTATAAAAGAAAACCGCCCACAAGTGTGACCCAATGGGTCAGCTTTCCTAGTGGGCAGTCTCGATCTTGTATAAGGTCATTCATTCAATATTTGTCGAAGCTTGTTGCGAGCTTTTGCTATGCGACGATGCACCTCAGAGAGTCCTATGTTCTCCTCAGAAGCAATCTCTGATGGAGATTTACCTTCGACAGCCTTACGAAGTGTTCGGGCCCAAGCTTGAGGTAACATCTCAATAGCAAACAGTACCTGGTTGAGCTCAGCAGCGAGGGCTTGGTTTGCTTCGATGTGCTTACCAGGGTCTTGTATTTTGTGCGAGAGAGATATGCGTATGCTCCTTTTCCGTAGCATGTCGTAAAATCGATGACGCATACTGATTCGCAGTGAGGCTCCCATACTTTCCTCTGAGGCAAAGTCTGCTCGATATTTAAGCGCCTCACACATTACTTCGTGCAGAAGATCCTCAGCATCGTGATGATTACGCGTTACGCCCCAGGCGTATCTGAAGAGTGGGCCATAATGACCCATGAGTTTTTGCTCAAACGGGTCCATTTGTTACCTTTCAGGCGTTGCTTGGTTCTGAAATAAGTATGCCAAATAAATAAATTGTGTCAAATAGGCGGGCTTACGGAGTCTGGAATGGAACTCTATTGAAGAGACAATATTGAAATGGAAGAAGCATTCTGAACAACATTGAAACGAAAATGATATAATTAGAAAATGAGCCCCGATGTAGAGAAGGTGAATATCGCTTATATAGATGCTGCAAATCTAGACAGAGCCTTGAAAGATTTAAACTGGAAACTAGATTACAAGAAATTTAGAGTCTGGCTTTCTGATAAATATAAAATTGAGCGCGCTTATATTTTCATAGGGTTAATTCCTAAATACAAAGATTTATATACTCATTTCCAAGAATGCGGATTCACGGTCATCTTCAAGGAGGTGGTGTATCAAGGAGGAGGAATTCCTAAAGGGAACTGCGATACAGATTTAATAATGCAGGCAATGGCAGATGCCTATGAAGGAAGCCTTCAAAAGGCACTGATCATTTCCAGTGATGGTGATTACGCCCCGTTAGTTAAGAAATTACAGTCGCGAGAGCAATTCCTAGCAATACTATCTCCTGCTCCGGCTAAGAAATGTTCGATACTTTTGAAACGAACAGACGCACCCATTGCATATATTAACGATCAACGAGGGCTCCTTGAGGAGATTAAATAAAAAGGCCCCCGATGCGGACGAGCCGCATAAGGGTCCTTTTCGTGGTGATATCTAGAGTATACTCGAACACCATGAGGATTTCAAGAAGAGGTGTATAACCCCTGATTTCTAAGATGTGTTTCCTGTGGACGAGATTCGACGATTCCTGACGACAAGCATAATATAAATATATGACCTACGCACAAGCCGAGGCGAAATTTAAGAGCATAAAGACTGCTATTGGAAAATGGTTGGGGATCAAACGGGTAAAGAAACAAATTCACGATCAGGCAACTAAGGATGCTTTTGCGAAATCAGACCCTGATACAAAGATGAAGCTTATCGGACCCCAACTCGAAATCTTTACTTCATCGGTGTCTAGAAAGTCAGATCTTCTTCCAACTATTGCTACTCTCGTTGCGGCTCTAATAGTTGTTACTACCCTAAATCATGACCTTGTACCTCTTCGACCTACTGAAACCAAGGCAATTTTAAGCCTCTTCTTAATCCTTATTCCGATTACTCTTAATTACTACATAAAAGTAATGGAGCATACGGCAAGGGGAGCTGTCGACATAATCGATTCTTATCAGGGATTCAGTACGTTCGAAAAAATGGGACCAGTCTCGTTTCTTCAGAGTTTAAGTTCCGAGTTTCCAATAATAATTGTTTATATAATTTATGGTGTCGTTGGATTAATTATATTCAGAATCTGGTACGGATAAATAAATTGGCGGGCCCACGAGGAATCGAACCTCGGCCGACGGTTTTGGAGACCGACGTTCTACCATTAAACTATAGGCCCTATAGCGCCACGATAGCAGACGCAGACCCTGTGGGCAAAGGAACTATCCAGCCAGCTATGCCGTACAATGGAGGTATCGTTATGGGCACTCGCGCTACTCTTATATCCTCCGGCATCCTCGCGCTCGCTGCGATGCCGCTTTCTGCATTCGCTGCCACGACGAACTTCTTCGGCCCGATCATTCCGCAGGGAGGGAACTGTCTTTGTGCAACAAGCGCAATGGACTGGGGCTGCGTAATTGCGGTTGTCCAAAACGTACTGAACCTATTGGTCTCGCTTGGCGTTATTGCCGTGGTGTTCTTCTTTGCCTGGGCAGGATTCACGCTCGTAGCAAGCGGTGGGAGTCCTGCAGCGCTCACGAAGGCGAAGAATCGTATGCTTAATGCCGTACTCGGTCTCGTGCTTATCCTTGGTGCGTGGACGATTATCGATACGATCATGAAGGTCCTCTACAATCCTTCTGCAGCATTTACTGGCGGCACTTTCGGTCCATGGGAAAGCGTTCTTAATGCGAATAACGGCGCGTATTGTTTGAAGCCTAATACTTCTCCAGGAATTCTTACGAATGGAAGTATCATTGGGACACTTATTAATGCAGTGAATCCCGGCACAGCAAACTCTTCATCGAATCCTGGTAGTTGTAATGTTGCTTCTGGCGGACCATGTACCGTTTCTAATTTGACGCCGGTATTTGGTAGTAATGCAAGTCAGGCAGCGCAAATCTGTTCTGCAGAGAGTGGTAATAACCCGCAGAGCACGAGTAAGTCTGATAAAACTTCGGACGGTAATTCTTATTCTGTTGGTTTGTTCCAAATAAATCTGACAAACTCCTTTAATCAAAGCGTTGATGGACAGAATTGCAGTGCCGCATTCTCAAAGAAATGCCAAGGTAGCGCCGTTGTGCAATCGGGATCATCAGCAGGTTCATGTAGTGCAACTGTTATAAACCCACAGCTGTATAGTGATTGCGTTGCCGCCGCTCAGAACCCAACCACAAACATGCAGGCGGCTCAGGCAATCTACAGTCGGAACGGTAATTGGAATCCATGGTCAACCTCTAATACGTGCGGTCTTCATAGTTAGCGATATATACTATTTATATGAAAAAACTTGGAATAATCATTGCAGTTTTCATTGTGATCTTGATCGTGCTTGGGGTATTTGCATTTGTCTTGAGCAATATGAATAAGGGAATCGTGAATCAAGCTCCAAATCCTTTCGCGAGCACTACCTCTGGTAATATTTCTCCATCACAGACTCCGCTTCCACTCACGCTTACTGACGGAAGCAGTCTTTCAGTCCCAGATTTTACTAAGCAGAATCAGCCATCAGTTGCTGGGCCCGATACTGGGTATCAGGCTGCAGGTAGCTCGGCGGGTGATTATCAGATTCTCTATTTCCCGCAGGGATCATATTTTCTTATCAGTCTTCTTAACGAGCCAATCGGTGCTACTCGGCTAGCTGCTCAGGGCGCACTCGAAAGCAAGCTCGGTCTTACTGATGCTCAAATGTGCAAGCTTAATATCGAAGTGCGCACCACCATTGCGGTGAACGACACTTTCGGTGGTAAGAATCTTGGAATTAGCTTCTGCCCCGGAGCTACGAAGCTTCCGTAGGGTTTTCGAGACTGGCGAGTTTACGGAGCCACTTCTTCTGTTCGCGCGCATAGTGCCAGAGCTTTACGGATAGGGAACCGAGGAGCGATTCTTCGGTGCGTTCGTCGCGGAGGTATTCGCCAACAATTCGGTATTCAAGGCCGAGCTCATTCAGACGTGCGTCGCCGACACGTTCGCGGGTCTGGCGTACCTCCTCGATGAGGCCGTTCTGGAGCGCCTGCAGCAGGCGCTCTTCGATGCGCGGCCGCAATTCCTCCTTTGGTGGGTCTATCACCACCCACTGCACATTGTAGAGCGCCTCACGTTGTACACGTTCCGGCACCGCGCCGCGCAGGGTGATAATCTCAAGCGCACGAACGAGCCTGCGACGGTTGTTCGAATCCAGCATGCCAGCACGACGCGGATCTTTAGCGAGGACCTGCGCAAATAGTTCCTGCGTTGAAAGCTTCTCGAGTTCGATGCGCAGTGCCGGGTCACTCGGAATTTCCGGCAAACCATATATCAGTGCATCGAAATAGAAATGAGTACCGCCGGCAAGGACGGGCACCTTGCCGCGTGCGTGCAAATCAGCGATGAGTTTTTTGGCATCGACGACGAAGTCGCCGGCACTGTACGCATCTTCCGGTTCACGGATATCGATCAGATGATGCAGGATGCCCTGCATCTCTTCTTTCGAGATCTTTTCCGTCCCGATATCGAGCGTGCGATACACCTGACGTGAATCTACCGATATGACCTCGCCATCATACTCTTGGGCAAGCGCGATAGCTTTGGCGGACTTGCCGCTGGCCGTAGGGCCGATGACGGCAATAATAGGTTGAAGAGGCTCCATGCGCGTTTATGCAGGCGATGCTATCATACAATCCTCACTAGCAGGTAATTACACTCTTCGTATGTCACCAGAAAAAAGCGGCCAGAAGGGGCGAAAGAGCAATTATTGCGAATACTGCGGCGACTTTCACGACTCATTTTGTGAATATACTTGCGCGGTACGCGTGGGCGAAGTGATTCCTGACTACGAATTCGAGTCGTTCCAGAACGAGAAGATCAGTACGATGAAGTTCTCTGACTTCCGTGGCAAGTGGCTCGTCGTGATGTTCTATCCGGGAGACTTTACCTTCGTGTGTCCGACCGAACTTGAAGATATGGCGAGCTTCTATGAAAAGTTCCAGGCAATGAATACGGAAGTGATTTCGTTTTCAACCGACACGGTGTTCACGCACAAGGCATGGCATGACACGTCTGAAGCGATAAAGAAAGTGAACTTTCCGATGGGTTCTGATCCCTCAGGCAAGATCGCTTCCGCGTTTGGTACGCTTATCGAAGGTGGCGAGCTTCAGCTTACGCCGGACGAAGGTCTTTCGCTCCGCGGTACGTTCGTCATAGACCCGAGCGGCACTCTTCGCACGCTCGAGATACATGACAATAGCGTCGGCCGCAAAGCGGCCGAGACATTCCGCAAAGTGCAGGCTGCGCAGTATGTTGAAACGCATGCAGGCCAGGTGTGCCCTGCATCGTGGGAGCCAGGCGATGACACTCTCGAGCCAGGGATTAATCTGGTGGGGAAAATCTAGCGAGAAAATAAAGAAAAGATAAAGTAAAACCCGTCCGATAGTCTGGACGGGTTTTCGCTTTCGCGTGAGCGCTGTTCTAGCGCTGGGTGGAAGCCGTTTCGGTTTCCTTGGTTCTTATTTCACGACCTCGCTTCATCCAGTCGAGTACTGTCTTCCGTGATGGGAATTCACCGGATTTCTTTTCCGGAACAGGCTTGCTAAAGGCGTCGTGAATCATCCGTACGTCGTGATCATCTTCTTCGCACATAGTTCCCCCGAACAAAGGACAAGGTATGAACATATCATGACGGAAAGAAAAGTGCGATATCCCGTTTGGCCTCCCGCATATCCACCGGACGATGCATCACATTTTCCCACCAGTCCCATCCGTCGATATGCTGCGGGCTCGTGTGCTCGCTATAACGGAATCGAATACTGTTAGGAGAACATCGGCGAGGGTCGCTGTGGCAACCAATTACCGCAAGAAGCTGCACGATGTTTGGCGTACGTACTTGCAGCGCAAGACCAGCTTTCCCAATCATACTCGCCGCGATGTGTGTACGTGCAGCAGCATTCATGTGGTCATAGAGCTGGTGAATCATATCCTCGGTATAAATGATTCGACTACGTTCTCGTACGCACATACCAGCACGCACAAGCGACTGAATGATTTCCGCTGCGTGCGGCAGGCCATCTGGTTTAATGATGCAACACACGTCCATCGAGTTTTCTCCCCATGAGTGTCAGTCCGTGAATGAGTATAGCTAATAAGGCATCAAGGAGTCTTAAAGACTTCCTAAAGTTTTCCTGAAGATATAAAAGAGTTATTTGGCCTCAAGACAAGCTGAATAGAAGCCTGCAGCCATAGAGTTATTCTATGGAAGATTTTGATTCATGGAACAAGTCCAAAAAACTGGATTACAGTAACTCTAAACCGGAAGTATTTCCAAAAGCAGGAGAAGTTTGGTTAACCGTTCTTGGAAAGAACATTGGATACGAACAGAATGGAGTGACCGATAGATTTATTAGACCTTGTCTCATTGTTAAGAAATTTAATAATGGGATGTTTTGGGTGGTTCCACTCTCAAGTAAGCAAAAGAAATTTAATTTCTATTTTAATTTTCTTGATCCAAATGGGTTACCTGTGTCTGCGATACTTGCCCAATTAAGAATGATAAGTAGCAAGCGCTTTTCAAAGCGTTTGTATAGTATGGATATCAAAACGTACCTTCGAATTAAGGGCAGACTAAAATCGTTTTTATAATAATCCAAAATCCCGCCGTGAGGCGGGATTTGTTGGAGTCCACAATGGACACTTTGGCTATGGATCCCTAATTAATAGAAATCTCCCGGAGCCCACGAGGGCGCTGTCGCGAACCGGAGCTCGCTTGTGGCCATTATATCAAATCTGTTTTTTGAGTCTAGCAGTGCCGGGGGAGGGACTCGAACCCTCAAGCCTTGCGGCAGAGGGTTTTGAATCCTCCGCGTATACCATTCCGCCACCCCGGCGATATCGACATCGTACGCTAGCATCCGCGCATCGCAAAGCGATGCGCGGATGCTACAATTCCTCCATCATGGCTGACGCGAATTACGTTCCTACCAAGTACGACTCCGTATTCTGGGTACCCACTGAGCGTGTCCAGCCCAATCCATACCAGCCGCGGCGCGAGTTCGACGAAGAGCGCCTGAAGGCGCTCGCCGAGAGCATCCGCCAGTATGGCGTGCTCCAGCCGCTCGTGGTGACGCGTAGCGAGGTTGAGACGCTTATGGGTGGCCTGCAGAGTACCTATGAACTTATTGCCGGTGAGCGCCGCTTACGCGCCTCACGATTGATCGGTCTGAAGGAAGTGCCGGTTATCATCCGCGTCGGCGAACAGACTGACGGCATGAAGCTCGAGCTCGCGATCATCGAGAACGTGCAGCGCGAAGATCTTAATTCAATAGACCGCGCAAAGGCGCTCGCCCAGCTCGCTACCGAGTTCGGCCTTTCGCATGGTGAGATCGGCGCGAAGGTTGGTCGCAGCCGCGAATATGTTTCTAACTCGATTCGCCTGCTCCTCCTTCCTGATGCGATACAACAAGCAGTGGTAGATAAAGAAATTACTGAAGGCCATGCGCGCGCACTTTTGATGCTTAACGATAAGCCGGAGGAACGCGATACGCTCTTCAAGGAAATCGTTCTTAAGAAAACATCCGTGCGAATGGTAGAGCAACTCGCGCGTCGCTTGGCACAAGACAAGATCCGCAAGCATGACAAGACGCCCGAAATGATGGCTTTGGAGAAGTCGCTCACAGAAACACTTGGTACGCGCGTGCTTATTGAAAACCGCCCAAAGGGCGGTCGTGTCCTCATCGAATTCTTTTCTCCGGAAGACCTCTCGCACATCGCGCAGATACTTGCAGAGCGTAATGAGCAGCAAGCTGCGATGAGCAAAGAAGCGACTGAATCAGTAGAGACGATGCCTGAACCGATGCCAGTGCACCCGAACACCACGCAGCTTACGCGCGAAATGCCTGAAGAAGCGGTTGCAGAAGAAGTCGTTGACGAAGACCTCTACGCGGTGAGCAGCTTCAGTGTCTAGTTAGATTTCTTGTGCTGCGACTTCATGTGTCGCGGTGCTTTTTTCGTACGTATCTTCACCGGCTTCAAATCTCCCTTAGGAGAAACGGTACCTCGTTCGGATATTTCAAGCGCAACACGGACTTGTCGGCGTGCGAGGCTGGTGCGTGCGTAGTCTAACCATTTCGCAGTGGGATGCGCTGAAGCGCGCTCAAGAATTTCCACTACGTCGCCGTTTCGAAGCGCGGTATCGAACGATACGAGCTTACTGTTTACTTTCGCTCCATACATATGATTTCCAAGCTCGCCATGTATCGCATAGGCGAAATCAACTGCCGTTGAGTTGGTGGGAAGGTCTATAACGTCGCCCTTCGGCGTGAATACGAATACGCGATGCGAGAAGAAGTCTTCACGGAGGCCCTGTACGAAATCTTCGCTTCCTGCGGCTGGGGCATGCGCATCGGCAAGTTCTGCAAGCCAGCGCGGAGCCGTCTCTACTTTCTTTGCTTTGGGCTTTTCTTTCGATTTAGTGGGCGCAGGCGTAATAGGCGATACGTTCTTGCCGCGTGAAAGATTAAGAAGGCTCGGCACGAGTCCGCGCATCCATGATAGCGAAAGGCGCTGGAATGCTTGCTTCTGCGCACCGGTACCTAGCTTGCTTGCCGTGTCGCCAATCTGCTTATACGACATATGCGACGCGATGCCGTACTGGGCGCGCTGATGCATCTCTTCCGTGCGGACCTGCACTTCTACGATGCCCGCGTCGCTGGTTAGCACGGTGGTATGCAACGACTGATAGCCGTTCGGCTTCGTGAAAGAAATATAGTCTTTGAATTCACCCGGAAGTGGCTTCCAAAGCGAATGGATAACGCCGAGCACCACGTAGCAATCATCAACGCTCTGCACTATTACGCGCAGCGCAGCGATGTCATGGATCTTCGTGATGTCGTCGTTCTTGCGCTTCAGTTTCTGATGTAGGCTCCACAAGCCTTTCATGCGCACGCCCGTACGAAAATTCTTCAGGCCGCGACGTGCGAGCGCATGCTGCAGCTCCTTCTGCACGCGAACCAACCCTTCTTCAGTCTCTTTCGTCTGCATCTTACGGAGTTCGAGCACGTGCGCATGCGCGTCCATATCGACGAACGGGAAAGAAAGATCCTCGAGATCTCGCTTCAGCATTCCCATACCGAGGCGGTCTGCTAGCGGGGCATAGATTTCCAGCGTTTCAAGAGCGATGCGTTCGCGCTTCGCTTCGGGCACGTGCTGGAGCGTCGTCATATTGTGATACCGATCTGCGAGCTTAATGATGAGCACGCGCACGTCTGCGGAAGTCGCAACGAGCAAGCGGCGCAGGGATTCAGCGTGGCGCTCTGCGCCACGATACTTATGCTTTCCGAGCTTCGTCACTCCCTCTACCAAAAAGCGCACATCGCTTCCGAATTCCTTTTCAATCTCATCTTCAGTAACGCCGGTGTCCTCAACCGTATCGTGCAGCAACCCTGCAGCGATAGTGTCCGCGTCCATACCAAGCTCGGCCAAATGCTTCCCAACTGCCGCAGGGTGAAGGAAATAGGGCTCGCCAGAATAGCGCTTGTGTTCCTTGTGCGCGTTCTCTGAAAAGGCATACGCTTTGCGTACCAACGCTTCCTCATCCGCAGACGGTTCGCGCATTGCTGCCAGAATCTCCTTGACGGTAGTCATAGCAAGGAGAGTATAGCATTTAGGCTATTTCAGATATTCAGCGGCTTCGAGCGGCGTGAGTTCGTCGGCTTTCTGCGATTCAGGAAGGTAGATGCGACGGAGGCCTTTCTTCAGGAAGAGTCCCTGTTTCGATTTGTAGAGGACGATGGTCTTGCCGGTCTTCGGATGCTTTCCGACTTCCTGCACGATTTCAACGCCGCGTGGCGGCTGCTTCGGCATCGCAAGTATGGCGAGGGCTTCTTCAAGCGTGATCGTGTACGGATCACCCTTCTTTATTGAACGGAATTCGCCGTCGTACGCGATGTACGGGCCGAAGCGTCCGGTGTTCGCCATGATCGGCTTTTCAGTTAGCGGATTATTGCCGAGCTCGCGGGGAAGGGAAAGATACTTCACGGCATCAGCGAGGGTAACGTTCGCAAGGTCTGTTCCTGCAGGAATGCTGGCGCGCTTCACATTGAGCTTCGGCTTCTTCGCTTTCGCGACACGCTTCTTTGCGACTTTCTTCGCCGTCTTCTTGGCTGATTTCTTTTTCGGAGTCGTTTCTGTCGCTTCGATAGCTTTCTCCACATCATCAATAACTTCAGTAGCTGGCTCTTCTGCAGGTGCAGTCTCAAGCGGCATCTCTACGTAGGGACCGAAGCGACCCGTGCGAATGAAAATAGGCTGGCCTGTTTCAGGATGCGTGCCGATCGGCTCGTCCTGCTTGAGTTCTGTACCGTCTTCCTGGCGCGCGCCGACGCATTCCGGATAGCGGGTGCAGCTCATGAATATGCCGCCACGGCCGAGCTTGAATTCCATCTTCGCACCGCAGATAGGGCACGGGAATTCGTCGGGTACGGCGCCAAGCGAGGTTGCTTTTGGTAGTGATTCCTTCGAGGCGATCGCTTTCTCGAACGGTCCGTAGAAGGCAGTCATTGTCGGAAGATAGCCGCGTTCGCCGCGTGCGATCTCATCGAGCTCATCTTCCATCTCTGCCGTGAAGACGTCTGAAATGTATTCTGCGAAATGCTCTTCGAGCCAGCCAGATACCACCATGCCTGTTGCGGTTGGCGTTAGGGTACGTCCTGTTTTTTCAACATAGCCGCGATCCTGAATGGTCTTCATCGTGGATGCGTAGGTTGAAGGACGGCCGATGCCGCGCTTTTCCAGTTCCTTGATCAAGCCCGCTTCGGTGTATCGATTGGGCGGTTCGGTCTGTTTCTCTTCTTCACCGAGCGAGAGGAGCGTGAGCGCTTCGTTTATCTCGAGTTTCGGAAGTTCTACATCTTCGCCGCGCGCTTTGGTATCGCAGGCGAGCCATCCGGGGAAAAGAATGCGCGAACCGGTCGTGGTGAATGCAGGAATATCTGCCTCTGCCTGCGATGTAACGGTGGTACGCAATGTACGAGCCGCCTTCATCTGCGAAGCGACCGTACGGCGGCGTATGAGGTCATACAGAGCCTGCTCATCGCCAGGAGCACCTGCCTTTACGTTGCCAGGATTCGTCGGACGCACTGCTTCGTGCGCTTCCTGCGCATTCTTGCTCTTCGTCTTATAGATATGGCGTTCTGCATATTCTTTTCCGAACTCGCTTTCTGCTACGGAAAGAAGTTTCTCGATAGCATCCATGCCGAGGTTCACGGAGTCTGTACGCATGTACGTGATGTGTCCGGCTTCGTACAGCTTCTGCGCGGCACGCATAGTGCGCGAAGGCGAGAAGCCGAGACGGGTAGAAGCAGACTGCTGCAGGGTTGAAGTGGTGAATGGGGCACGCGGAACGCGTTCTTCCTCACGCTCCTTGATGTCTGCGATCTTCCACTTAGACTCACGGCCGAGCTTCACGATTCGCTCTGCTTCTTCGCGGGTTGCTGGCTGCTCCACGCACTTCGCCAGGAACTCTGCACCGCTCTTCGCTTTGAGCATCGCTTCGAGTACGAAATAGGTGACCGGGATAAATGCTTTTATTTCGCGCTCACGTTCCGCAAGGATTCGAAGCGCTGGGGATTGCACGCGGCCAGCTGAAAGGCCATAGCGCACCTTCTTCCAGATGAGTCCCGAAAGATCGTAGCCCACGATGCGGTCCAGCACGCGGCGCGCCTCCTGCGCTTCGCGCAGATTCTCATCTATCAAGCGCGGATGCGCGAGCGCTTCTTCCACCGCAGCCTTGGTAATTTCATGAAAGACCACACGCTTCGGTTTCTTCAAGCCCACAGCCTGCTGGATGTGCCAGGCAATCGCTTCGCCTTCGCGGTCGGGGTCTGTCGCAAGAAAGATATCGCTTGCCCGGGCTGCTGCCTTCTGGATCTTCTCGATAACCTCGCGCTTGTCTGCGTTGATGACGTAGCGGGGAATGAAGCCGCCTTCGATGTCGACGGCGTCCTTATTGGTTTTAGGGAGGTCTCGTACGTGGCCTACGGAAGCAAGCACCTCGTATTCATTCCCGAGGTACTGCTGAATAGTCCGAGCCTTCGCCGGAGATTCCACTATGAGAAGTTTTTTGCCAGTTGCTGATGCCATAAAGCTAACTCATACCGCGCATACCTATATATGGTCAAGCGGTGCATACCTTATATACGGTGCCAGGTACCGAATCGTTCTGTTATAAAACCCTGTAATTCTAAGGCGCTTAGGGCTGAAAGCACTTCGTGCGTTCGCATATTTGCGCGACGAATCAAATCGTCGCGCGAACACGGCTCTGCAAGCAGTTCGTACAGGATTCGTTCGGTCTCTGAAAGAAGCGGGAGCGCGTGCTGCGCAATATCTTCAGGTGTTTCCGGAATGGCGATACCGAGCGCTTCTAGTATGTGCGCCGGCTCGCTCACGAGCATTGCGCCGAGGCGCAGGAACTGATGCGAGCCGGCACTGTGCACTCCTTTAATAGGATGCGGCACGCACAGCAAATCCCGATTATAATCTGCAGCCAATCGTGCGGTTATGAGCGTTCCGGATTTCTCACCCGCCTCAATCATAAGCACCGCCTGCGATATCCCGACCATAATTCGATTACGCGAAGGGAAATCATACTGCCGCGCAGCGTGGTCTGGCGGATGTTCTGAAAGCAGCGCGCCGCCCGCATCCAGAATCTTCTGTGCGAGGTCTCTATTCGATCGCGGATACAGGACGTGATCACCTAAGCCGGAACCAGGAATCGCGACCGTGTGCAATCCGTTAGCGAGCGCTGCACGATGCGCACAGGCGTCGGCGCCGAGGGCTAAACCAGAAACGATAGAGATGTTGTAGCCCGATAATCCTGCAATCAAGTATTCGCATGATTCACGCCCGTACCGAGTGAGTGCCCGTGAACCTACGACCGCAAGCAGCTTCGTTTCAGGAGAAGGCAATGTGCCCCGCAGCCATAGCTTTTTCGGTGGCTGCGGTATTTCCAGCAGTTGGGGTGGCAATGAATCTGATTCAATGGTGGTGATTTCCATGCCACTAAGTATGCACATTGGTGGTAGGAGAAAGATAAAGGCGCGCTAGATTCTTTATGAATCTTGCGCGCCCTTGTCCACCGATGAACTATTTGAATCCGAGAGCCTTTCTGAAGTACGAGTTTTTCATAACGTGCTGCACCCGTGATTGGTCCTCCGTAACGACCGTGAGGACTTCGGCGGCGACGCTCTCTCGAAGCGAATCGCACACCCCGAGTTCGTGATAAACGAACAGTATCCGCGTCACATGACGCATGATTTCTATCTGTTCGCTGGTGGCGCTGTCAAAGCGCGTGAGCGCTTTGTGCACCTGACCCCGCAACGCGCTCTCTGGCGGTTTTGGTTCCGGAGGCTTTGCGTAAAGCCTGCTTCTTGCCGTATTCATGTACTGCCCCTTCTGCTTAAAGTCTTCCGCAAGCACTATACTCTCTCTTTCCGGAAGCGCATCCATGTCGTAGAATGCGGAGAACATGTTAGATATCAATTTCATCCGCGAGAATGCCGACGTCGTGAAGGCAGGGGCCGCTAAGAAGCTCATTGAGGTGGATATCGATCGCCTTCTTTCGCTCGATTCGGAGCGTAAGATGCTGCGTCAGAAGCTGGATGACGGCAAGGCGGAACAGAACCGCATGAGCGCGACTATTGCGAAAGCGGAAGGCGATCAGCGTACCGAATACATCGAACGCATGCGCGCGGTGAAGGACGGTTTGACCGAAACAGAAGAGCAGTACGAAAAAGTGCTCGCGGAATGGCAGCTGCTCATGCTCACCGTCCCGAACATCCCAGACATGACTGTGCCGGAAGGCGAGAGCGATGCGGATAATCAGGAAGTGAAGAAATGGGGAGAAGCGCCGACGTTCGCGTTCACGCCGAAGGATCATATCGAACTCATGACGGCGAGTGGCATGGCAGATTTCGAACGCGGCGCGAAGGTTGCCGGTTTCCGCGGATACTTCCTGAAGGGTGATGGAGTACTGCTTGCGAATGCCGTTTCGCAGCTCGCACTGAATCACTTCGTCGGAAAAGGATTCGAACCGATGATGGTGCCGTCGCTCGTTCGTCGCGAAACGTTCCTTGGCACAGGGTATCTGCCGCAGGGAGAGGAAGATTTATATAAGACGCAGGATGGCGAGTATCTAGCTGGTACGGGCGAGGTGGCGACGATGGGATACTACATGGACGAAACGCTCGAGGCGAGCGACCTGCCGAAGAAGTTCGTTTCGTATTCGCCTTGTTTCCGTCGTGAGGCAGGAAGCCATAGTAAGGACACGAAGGGATTGATCCGTGTGCATGAGTTCTTCAAGTGGGAGCAGGTCGTGCTTGCAGAAGCTTCGCACGAAGGTTCTGTGCAGCTGCACGAGGAGCTCACCGCGAATGCAGAGGAATTTCTGCAGAAGCTCGGCCTTGCGTATCGCGTAGTGGTGAACTGCGGCGGCGATCTTGGTTTGGGACAGGTGAAGAAATATGACATCGAAGCGTGGCTTCCTTCGCAGGAAACGTATCGTGAGACGCATTCTTCTTCATACTTCCATGATTTCCAGACGCGCCGTCTGAACATCCGCTATCGCGACAAAAATGGAAAGATGGCCTTTGCGCACTCGCTCAACAACACTGCAGTAGCTATGCCGCGCATACTCACGATGCTCGTTGAGAATTATCAGCAGGAAGACGGCACGATTCGCGTTCCTGAGGCATTAGTCCCGTATGTCGGAAAGGAAATCCTGGGACGTCGTCCGTAAGCCGGTGCAGGCGCGGCCTGCGGCCGCGCCTGAAGAAACCGGCCATCCCGTCGCTACTCATGCGCCGAAGCTTTCTAATGGCCCGCGTCGCGGCACGAAGAAGCCAGCACCTGCACGACCGCTTCGCGAGAAGCGTAAGAAGCAGGAACGCTTCTATCAAGTCTTTTTAATACTGTTGCTGCTTGCGCTCGTTGCGGGTGCGTTTTATCTTTTGTGGCTGCCAGCGCTTCGGGTAAATACGATAGATGCGCAAGGTCCTGATGCAGATGGTGGGAAGCAGATAACAGCGAGCGTGATTGAAGGAACCTACTGGTATGTCTTTCCGCGCAATTCTATATTCATGCTACCGGAATCAGATATACGCGCACCAATCCTTAAGCAGTACCCGGACATCGAAGCCATTTCTATAAAGTCTACATCGCTGCATGGTATCGACATCATCGCCACGCCACGCCAGGCTGCGTTCATATGGTGCGGCGTGTCGGTAAATGCGCTTGACGCGAACGGTTCATGCTTTGATGCCGATGCAGACGGACTTCTCTTCGCTCCCTCAGACCCATCACTCGTGAATGCAAGTTCCACGCTGCGCATTTTCGCACCGCTTGATCGCGATGTGGCGATAGACAGTTCTCCGGTACGCGCGCACGTGGTCGCGTCGAAACAGATTCCTGATGCGCTTCGCTTAGTGAAAGCACTCCGCGATCTTGGTGCGCCGGTTACATCTCTTTCTATACAAGGAGACGAAGGTGATCTGTATCTGAATGGCAAGACGAGGGTGTTGTATGTGCTTGGTCACGAGGAACAGGCGGCTGAACTTGCGGCAAGCACGTTCCCGACCCTTAACCTTATGGACGGCACCATTGATTACGTAGACCTTCGCTTCGTAAGCGAACCGAACCAGCCGGGGAAGGTCTACGTGAAAAGATTCGGACAATAAGGTACTGTCCCAGTATGGAATCGTTCTGGAAAAACCTACCGAAGCCCTTCTTCGGACTCGCGCCTCTGGCGGATGTAACAGACCCTGCGTTTCGCAGATTAGTCAGCGAATACGGAAAGCCCGACGTGATGTGGACGGAATTCGTTTCGGCGGACGGCTTGTATCACACACGCGAAAAGAAAGGCATGAAGGACGAAGAGAATCCGCTCTTCCGCGACTTCGGCTACACCGAAGGTGAACGGCCGATCGTCGCCCAGATATTTTCCAGTACGCCGGAGATGATCGAATATGCCTCGGAGCTTGCTGCGAAGCTTGGGTTCGATGGAGTGGACATAAACATGGGATGCCCGGATAAATCCATCGAGAAGCAGGGAGCCGGTGCAGCAATGATAAAGACTCCGGAGCTGGTGGCACCGATAGTGGAAGCCGCGCGCCGCGGAGCGGCGCGCGGCAAAGAAGGCGGCCTTCCCATTTCAATAAAGACTCGCATCGGCTACAACCAGGAAATCATGGATACGTGGCTTCCCGTAGTTCTCGCTGCAAAACCTGATGCTCTTACCGTGCACCTGCGCACGCGCAAAGAGATGTCGCTCGTAGATGCGCACTGGGAACTGATGGCGCGCGCGGTGCAGCTCAGGAATGAACACAGTCCTGAAACGATAATCCTTGGCAACGGAGATGTGAAGGATCTTGCTGATGCGCGAGCAAAAGCAGAAGCGACCGGTGCAGACGGTATCATGCTCGGTCGGGCGGTCTTCGGAAACCCGTGGCTCTTCACTGAGCGTGCATCCGAAACCATCTCGCCGCGTGAACGTGTCGAAGCATTGCAGAAGCTCACCACCTATTTCAGCGACCTTCGTCCTGCAAAGTCTGCGCACCTCCTCAAGAAGCATTTCAAGTCGTTCATAACCGGCTGGCCTGAAGCATCGAAGCTCCGATCAAAGCTCATGGACGCGCCATCGCTCGAGGCTTTGAACGAAATTCTCTCGGAAGAGCTCACCCTGCTATAATCACTATATGCATCAGTCCCTGTATCGAAAATATCGTCCGCATACCTTCAAGGATGTCGCCGGACAGGATCAGGTTATCGTACCGCTCCTGGCACAGATAGAAGGAAAGACCGTCGGGCATGCGTACCTCTTCGCCGGCTCACGCGGCCTCGGAAAGACGTCTATCGCACGCATCTTTGCACGCGAGCTCGGCACGAAGGATTCCGATCTCTATGAGATAGACGCCGCATCGAACAATAGCGTGGACGATATCCGTGCGCTCACTGAAAACGTGTACACGCTTCCATTCGCGTCGCCCTATAAGGTCTACATTCTGGACGAAGCGCACATGCTTTCGAAAGGCGCGTGGAATGCATTCCTGAAGACGCTCGAGGAACCTCCTGCGCATGCGCTTTTCATACTTGCCACCACAGAGCTCGATAAAGTTCCTGAAACGGTGCAATCTCGCTGTCAGGTATTTCAATTCCGTAAGCCGACGCGCACCGGGCTCGCATCGCTCGTTTCTGATATCGCAAAGAAAGAAGGCTATACGATGGAACCGGCTGCAGCAGACCTCGTTTCGCTCATGGGAGACAACTCATATCGCGATGCGCTTTCCGTTCTTGAAAAAGTGCTTGCATCAGCGTCAGGCAAGAAGCTCACACTCGAAGAAGTGGAGCAGGCAACTGGCGCACCTAAGCATGCACTCGTGCACGCGCTCATAACAGCGCTCTCGGAAGGGAATCAGGAAGCAGCACTTACCGCTATCGGTAATGCGAACACTGCTGAAGTGAACATGTCGCTGTATCTCACGCTCGTGCTTGAACGCATGCGTCTTATCCTGCTCGCTCGCCACGCACCCGAGACGCGCAAAGATATAAAAGAAGAGCTTGGTGCTGAAGATTATGCAGAAATCGAAACAGTAGCAGCAAACAAAGAATCAAAACTTACGCACCAGACGCTCCGCATCTTCCTTGAAGCAGCGAGCCGTATGCGATTCTCTCCTATTCCATCGCTTCCGCTTGAACTCGCGGTACTTGAACTCGCCACAACTTAGCGTTGCCCTAACAGGTTTCCGCTCGTATGTATCGTCTGTATTTCCGCATGCGGTCGCGGGGTGATCTGATAGTTCGCCTGTACGTAGCAAAGATCACGCCGAAGCTCGCGAGCAGCGATCCGCTCCTTATCGGTAACTCCTTCTGATTCGCATCGCTCGAGTGCCTCCTCTACGAATCCCATCATGGTAGCCAGGAAAGCGAAATAGTCGCCGGCTTGAATATGGAAATCAATATGCGCAGGCGAGTCGTTAAGCATGAGCGTACTTGAAGAAGTTTTGTACATAGGTTCAGTGTAGTAATCATAGTGGCCCACGCACTACGAATTGCCTAGGGACAACGCACGTTCTTCTTCATATTTTCTGTATTTTTCTCTTAATTTCTTCATATCTTAAATCAGTACAATAGGCACTGATGAGTAAAGATCGAAAACAAGTAGCGATACGAATGCGTAAAGAAGGTAAAACCTATAGTGAAATTTGTAATGAACTTACTATTGCCAAATCAACTCTCTCACTCTGGTTACGAGCTGTGGAATTATCCAAACCTCAAGAGCAGAGAATAACTGAAAAGCGTACCCAAGCAGCTGCACGAGGAGGAAAAGCACGCCACGATACTCGCATAAAGGAGATCGAGTATTCAAATATCGCTGGGATAGAAAGTATCGGCAAGCTAACCCCGCGCGAATTGTGGCTTATCGGTATTGCCCTTCATTGGGCCGAGGGTTCAAAACAGAATGAACGCTCACTAAGTGCAGGCATCGTGTTTAGTAATTCCGACTATCGAATGGTCCAGGTCTTTCTGTTGTGGTTAGGTCTATTTAAAGTACTCGATGAGGACATTATCTTTGAATTATATGTACACGCCAGTAGAAAAGAGGAAATAGAATTATTCAAAGGGTGGTGGTCCGAAAGACTTGCAGTTCCGATTGAAAATCTTTCCCGTATATATTTAAAGCAAGGAAATCCTCAGACAAGACGCACGAATACAGAAGACTTGTATCATGGCCTCATCCGCATTAAAGTTAAAAAGAGCACCGCGATGAATCGCAATATACAGGGCCTGATTCATGGCATTGCAACTCAATTGGGGAGTGGTGTAATTGGTAACACGTCTGCCTTTGAAGCAGAAGACTCTAGGATCGTACCCTAGCTCCCCAGCATCTATAACCAGCATTCGATCTCCAGTCTCCCAGCAATAAAATAAAACCCCGCCGGGGTGTGTGCCGACGGGGTTGAAGATTCTGGTTCGCAAAAGTCATGCGTCCAAAGTGATCTGATGAGGGTGGGCTTCGACGCGACGGAACTCGCCGCCAACATCGAAATCTACATCGAAAAGATCAGGAGCGCCCGACGCCCGTCCGTGTACGAGACCTCGTGTACCGAATGGGATATCTCGTAGTGATGGTCCTCGATATGTTCCGAGTGGCGGTGTGATTCGTCCAGAGAAGTCCTCTGTGGCGATCACAAGGTCATCTTTGCGAATCTTGTTCGGGTTCGGTTGATGTCGCTTGTTAGCCATTTGTGACCCTCCATTGACTGTATATATTATACATCTATAGATTTGTAAGTCAATAGTTAGATTCAAACATCGTTTCAGCCAGTATATTTAGAAAATAGAAAGCCGCCCGTATCTTTCGATAGGGCGGCTAAGCAGTGGGTTTGCTCATACCTGTTGTCGCGCTTCTATTGCAGCTGCGTTATCTGCTCTTCGAAGCACCACTGAATCGCGATCGGGCCTTTCGAGTGCATCTGCACCGTATAGGCGAGCCGGTCTCCTTTTTCAGGAATGCGAAACGTGTCGCCATTCTCGAGCTGAATCAGAATGATCTGGCCCGAGGTATCCTTTTCAGGACGGCTTATGTTCTTCCAGAAGAAATGCAGATACTCGACGCCGCTTCGCGCGACATCAGGGACAATGAAGCCCTTCGCGACAGGGGAGTAGGTGGAATCGAAATCCGTAACCGTGCCATACTCGATCGTCTTAACAATAGATTCGCTCATAGGTATGTATCCTTCGTGCGGATTGTGAAGCCCGAGAACCTCGGTTCAAGGGCATGTTCAAGCTGAAATCATAGTATCATATAAACAAGTATTGTCAATACACCCCCAATACGGCCAGCGAGATTACATGAGGTACAATTACGCTATGTCAGAAAAACCACCACGCTTCGAGGCCAAGAAAGAGCTCACCGATCAGGAAAAGGAATGGAAAGAGCTAGAAGAATCTTATGCGGACAAGATAAACGCATATGCCACCGCAGAAGCAGGGCAAGACAGTCCTGAACACTGCGCAGAAAAGATAGAGGAATTGAATACGCTTCTCGATTCTTTTGAAAAGACACACGATGTGGAGGCACTATATGCGATTACCGAACTCGATCGTCACGTCGCGAAAGATCATCCGACACGCGAACCCGCCCGGCAGGACCTGGCGCCAATCGTTGCGCTCTTGAATTATCTAGCGAAACAGGAGGCAGTCTCGTCTGAAGCGTTTGCCACCCTAAAGGCAAGGCATCGCCACATTGATCAAGCTATTGGAACTATACGTAACGAGAATCAGGTCATACATCTTAAATAGCCTGTAGATGAAGGCTCAAAGGCGAGATTTGTCATATTTAAATTATATGATATAATGACCCTACGATAACAATCTATTATGGCCGAATACAAAAAGAACACTGGTTTTAAGAAGAGCTTCGCAAGCCGCGGAGCGAGCGGTCCTGGCCGTTTCAGCCGTCCGAATAGCGACGGACCTCGTGAAATGTTCAAGGCGCAGTGCAGCAACTGTAAGAATGAATGCGACGTCCCCTTCAAGCCGAACGGTACGAAGCCGGTATTCTGCCAGAACTGCTTCAAGCGTGATGAAGATCGCGACTCACGTGATTCACGTGGCCCTCGCGATTCCTTCCAGAAGCGTGATTTCAATGCGCCGCGTTCATTCGCACCCGCATCGCAGTCTAATGATCACCGTATCGATGATCTGAAGCGCCAGATGATGACTCTTGATAGCAAGCTCGACCGTGTCGTGCAGATGCTCGAGTCTTCTTCTCGCAAGGCTGCTGCATCCGCACCGGAAGCTATCGTTGCTGAGGCAACCGTAGAGGAAAAGCCTGTCAAAAAGGCGGCAACAAAGAAGGTCGCAGCAAAGAAAGCGAAGTAAGAAATCTGAAGTATTCATGATTCACGCGCGGTTTATATAACCGCGCGTATACTTCGTGTTCTGTGTAGAGAAACGCAACGGATGTAATGGAATGACGACACGCACAGTCATTACTACATAACGCACATATCTATGAAGAATACGCAGAAACATTTTGCGCTGGTTCGCGGTGTCGTTGGCACCACGATGAGCGTCGCATTAGTAGCGGGTACGCTTGTTCCATTCGCATACGCGCAGACGACCGGTACGACGGATACAGGAACGAGTACGACCGCTACGAGTACCGATACGGGAACCGGAACGACGACCGGCGATATGGGCAGCACGACGACCAGTACCACCACGACTGGCACTGGTACCACAACAACGGGAACGGGTACTACTGGCACGACCACCACAGGAACCGGCATGACCAATGCAGACATCACGGCTGCGTTAGCACTGCTTCAGGTGAAGATTGATGCGCTGTCACAGGTCATCCAGGATCTTAAGAATGAACTCAGCGCATTCATTGCTGGAAACGGAAACACCGGTACGGGTACGGGAAGTGGCACCGGTACAACTACAACGGGCACAGGTGGTACAGGAACTACTACCACAACCGGTGGTAACGGTACGGGGACAACAACAACGGCTACCACGACGACAGGAACGACCACTACTGGTACCGGCTCGAGTAGCACGACAACAGGAACAGGGGGAACTACTACCGGCCCTAGCTGGTTGAACGGCGTGCTCTCTCAGCTCTTCGGTAACGGATCTGGCACAGCAACGTCAGGCCCAACAGGAGCATCTGCAGGCGGCACTATTAGTACAGGTAATGGCGCCGCAGTAGTGAACAGCAACGGTGATGTAATTTATGCAGGGCAGGGCGGTTCAGGCATCATTCGCGCGACGCACTAGGGGATTTTAAGAAAGGTATAAGAGTGTGACGAAGCACCGGCGGGCCTATGGCCCGCCGGTGCTTCTGCGTAATGCTAGTATTTATGCATGAATCCTTTCATAATTTCGGCGATCTTCCTTTTTATATACATGTGCTTCGCCTTCGTAATCTCGCTCATCCGCAAAGACAATGGAACGGCAGACATCGCCTACGGCTGGGGCTTCGTGCTTCTTGCATGGATCACGTTCGCGCACGGCATGCCAGGATTGCCTGCGCTTGTCGCGAACATACTGGTTACGATATGGGCCGTGCGTCTTTCAGTTCGCATCTATTTACGCGGCATCGGTAAGCCAGAAGACTTTCGTTATAAGAAGTGGCGCGAGGAATGGGGAAAGACGTTCGTGGTGCGCAGCTTCTTTCAGATATACGTACTGCAGGCCGTTGTGATCTATCTCGTTTCAATTCCGGTGATGATGCTTAACGTATACAACGGGCCTTTGGTCTTTGGGCTCATCTCCTTATTCGGTCTTGTCGTCTGGATCAAAGGATTCGTCTTCGAAGCGGTCGGTGATTACCAACTCGCGCACTTCATGCGGAACCCTGCGAATAAAGGCCACGTCATCCAGACCGGTCTCTGGCATTACACGCGTCATCCGAATTACTACGGTGAATCGCTCATGTGGTGGGGTCTTGCGCTTGTTTCATTCGGTACTATCGGCGCGACGCATTCGCTCTGGTTCGCGGCTATCGCGTTCGTCGGACCGATTCTCATCACCTTCTCGCTCCTGAAAGTTTCGGGCGTACCGCTTCTTGAAGCGCACTTCGCAGGCCAGCCAGAATGGGAAGCATATAAAGCGAAGACGAGCGTCTTCATCCCGTGGTTCCCTAAGAAATAAAAGGCCAGCACTGGGCTAAAAGCGCAACATGCGGTAAGCTATATGTAAATGGCCGAGAAAAAGAATAGTGAGCAGAATGGAGCGCCGCCGCGCGAAATAGTAACGCGGTTCGAGACCGCTTCATTCGAATACGGGCACAATCACCCCATCTTGGAAGAGGTGGATTTTTCGCTACGCAAAGGAATGAAAGTTACGCTCATGGGTCAGAACGGCGCAGGCAAGTCCACGATCTTCAAACTCATTACGGGCGAGCTTCATCTGCAGAGCGGCAAGATTCAGATTCCTCGCGGCGTCACTATCGCTATGGCGAGCCAGGTTATTGCACCCGCACTGCGTGAGAAGACCATTCGTGAGTTCTTCGAGGCATGCTTCAAAGATAAGACCTACGATATCGACCCGAAGATAGATGAAGTGCTTGAGGTGGTGAATCTGCATGCGCCGAAGGATCGCATCATCAGTTCGTTCTCGGGCGGACAGCAGGCACGTCTATTGCTTGCGAGTGCGATCATTCAGGACCCAGACCTTCTTCTTCTCGACGAGCCGACGAACAATCTTGATCATGCGGGTATCGAGCACCTCACTCGGTTCCTTAAGAATTACGAGAAGACGGTTCTTGTTATTTCTCATGATGCAGAATTCTTGAACTCATTCTCTGACGGCGTGCTCTACCTTGATGTGTTTACGCGAAAGATGGAGCAGTATTCAGGAAACTATTACGACCTCCTGAAAGAAATAACCGCACGTATCGAGCGCGAGAATCGTAAGAATGCGCAGCTCGAGAAGCAGATTCAGGCGAACAAGGACAAAGCGAACTTCTTCGCGCAGAAGGGAGGCAAGATGCGCGTCGTGGCGAAGAAGATGCGTACGCAGATCGAAGAGATGGAGGAAGACAAGGTGGATGTTCGCAAGGAAGACAAGACCATCCGACCGTTCGTTATTCCTTCGCAGCCAGAAATCGTCGGCGATGTGATGAACATTACGTCGTATACCACTATGGATCCGAAGACGCACAAACCAGTGGAGCATAAGAAGGACCTTCCGCTTCGAAAGAAACAGCATCTATTACTACGTGGCCCGAACGGTATCGGCAAGACGACGCTGCTTGAAGCGCTCGCAAGCGGAAAGGCAGAGGGCGCGAAGATCGCGAAGGATGTACGCGTCGGCTACTATCGTCAGGATTTCTCCACGCTTAACTTCGATCACACGGTTCGCGAATCCCTTCTTTCCGTTATGGATAAGCAGGACGAAGAGAAGATGCGCGCGACGGCGGCTGGGTTCCTTATCACTGCAGACCAGATTGGAAAGAAGATCGGCGTGCTTTCTGAAGGACAGAAAGGTCTCGTTGCCTTCGCACGCCTCGTGCTTGAGCGCCCAGGCCTTCTTATCCTGGACGAGCCGACGAACCACATCAACTTCCGTCATCTTCCGGTTATTGCCAAAGCATTAGACCAATATGAAGGCGGCATGATCCTTGTGAGCCACGTTCCTGAATTCGTCACACAGATCCGCATTGACGATATTCTTGATCTCGATAAGAAGTAAAATAGCGATATGAAGACGATTCGTTTCGATGCAGATACACGCGGAGGTGGCGATTACGGCTGGCTGAATACGCGCTACAGTTTCAGCTTCGCGAACTGGATAGACAAGAACCGTATGGGCTTCGGCGCGCTTCGCGTCCTTAATGATGACACCATCGCGCCGGGCAAAGGCTTCGATCCGCACAGCCATGCAGACATGGAAATCATCACGCTCGTGATGAAAGGAGCGGTTGCGCATGAAGACAGTGGTGGCGGAAAGGGAGTAGTGGTTGCTGGCGAAGTGCAGGTGATGTCTGCAGGGACGGGTGTTACGCATGCCGAATTCAATGCATCCGAAACAGATCCACTCGAACTATTCCAGATTTGGATCATGCCGAAGACACTCGGCGGCGAACCGCGCTATGCGACTCGCTCATTTGAAGCGCTCGGTTCGATTCCAGGGATCACGCTGCTCGTTACTCCGGAAAGCGAGACGGAAGGTGATGACCTTTTTATTCGCCAGGATGCCTATCTTTCATTCATCACGCTCGATGCGAGCGGCGAACAGATATATGAATTGAAACAGGAAGGGAATGCCGTATATGTTTTCGTAATAGAAGGAACGCTCACGACGGCAGGCGAAACACTGAATGCACGCGATGCGCTTGGCGTGGTGGAAACGAATGAGATCGCGTTCGCGGCCTCCGGCCATGCCACTGCGCTTATCATCGAGGTTCCGGTCTAGTTCGATGCCTAGTCTGCCAACTTGCATTTAGTATATGTGCGACTATAGTTCGAAAAGAGAAACGGAGGTGGAACATGGTTCTAGATCTTATAATGAAGCGCGGGTGGTGGCACTGGGAGAGAGATCGCAATGATTCTTCGTACTGGTCTCTGGCCCGCAAAGACAATGTGTTCAATTTGAAACTTCCAAGCGAAGCTGTTCTGCAAAGGCTCTGGAGGGAATCAACCCCCAACGCCGCATTCAGGCCTCTGCGTGTCCTGGCACGCCTGGACTGGGGTTGTATTGCCGCAACCCCAAAGTATATCCCCACATCAGTGCGGGTCCGATTCCTTGCGAAAGTCGCCAAGAATCGAGCAACTAGAGAGTCTTAACAAGAGGCGTTCGTGAATTCACGAACGCCTCAAAGTTTTACTAAAGTTCCAACGTCGACCTAGACTGTCAGCGTGCTACGATGCGCGGGTCGTAGCGGTGGAAATCGGAACACCCTCGTGACTAGCCGACAACCGAAACGGAACATCCCAGTGTGGCCTCTGTGGCTCTGGTTGGATAGGGTCAGCTACGACAGCCGTCTGCAGCGATGCAGGCGGCTTTTCCTTTGGGGTATACTCACCCAATGAAACTAGACCGGCTCATGGCTTTCGTGGAGATGCAGCAGACATTCCAGAAAGTGGATCGCATTATACGTGTGCCAGGTATGCCCGATCGCTGGGAGAACGATGTGGAGCATAGCTACAACCTCGCGATGCTCGGCTGGTATATCGTCACGAGTGAGAAGCTCGATTTGAATGCGGACCTCGTCATCAAGTACGGCATGATTCATGACCTCGTTGAAGTGTATGCAGGCGACACCTATATTTATGAAAAGGATGCTTCACATCTTGCCAGCAAGCACGAGCGCGAAGCTGCCGCAGCGGTACAGCTAGCTGAAACCTTTCCTGAGTTCCCGGACCTACACGAATTAATAGAGACGTATGAAAAGCGCGAAGACGCAGAGAGCAGATTCGTGTATGCACTTGATAAGCTGCAGCCGATCCTGCATATCTATATGGATGATGGTGCGACATGGAAGGAGATGGGAATAACGCTTGCGATGGCTATAGAAAACAAGACACCGAAAATCGCCGTGTCGCCCGAAGTGCAGGTGTACTATGACGAACTCATGCTCATCCTGCACGAGCGTCAGGAAGAATTGTTCGGTTCAGTGACGGTCTAGAGGCCGAGGGACTTCAGGAATTCTTTCAGTTCTTCACCTTCGATGGGGCGGAAGTCACCGGCATTCATCTTGCCTATTTTTATATTGAGCACGCGACTGCGCTTGAGGTCTTCAACTTCGTTATGCATAGCAACCACCATGCGGCGCACCTGATGCTTCTTTCCTTCGGTGAGGGTAATAGCGAATGATTTCTCGCCGAGGATCTTAACCTTGGTGGGCTTCGTCATATAGCCTTCTATATCTACCCCTGCCTCCATATGCGTGCGGAAACTATCGCGAAGCGGGTACTTCACCTTAACGATGTATTCCTTATCGTGCTCTGCGTTGGGATTGAGGAGACGGTCCGTAATGCGGCCATCATTCGTAAGGATGATGAGGCCATGCGAATCCTTATCGAGGCGGCCGACGGGGAAGACGCCTTGCTCTGCGAGTTCAGGAACATCTTCGCGGATATCCGTTTCATCTTCACCGGGGGAATGCGTGATGACGCCGCGCGGTTTGAAGTATGCGTAGTACAGGTTCGTCGTCGGCTTCTTTCCTGACTTGATTTCAACTTTGTCGGTGGCTTCGACTTTGTCACCAAGGACCGCGATGCGGCCATTGATGATGACACGGTGCTTCTCTATGAGTTCATCGGCGCCACGACGCGTGGAGTGACCCTTGAGTCCGAGGTATCGGTTGATGCGCATCGGGTATTTCGGCTCTTCCGCATCAGGGCGTACAGACGCAGCGCGCCGCAGCGGCGCGCGTTTCTTAGGAGCAGTCTTCTTAACAGACTTTCGTATCATACGCACAGTATAGCGCGTATCGGTTTCTCACGCTGTCTTCATCGTGGTGCGCGTATCATGCGCGAGTATTCAATTACTTCGCACGTAATCAAAAATTTCTATGCTTAAGAATATGAAATACGATCTGATGCTCGCGGTTCCTGCACTTATGCTTGCAAGCGTGCTCGGCGCATTCGCGATCGCGCACTCGTAACAAATTAATCTGATACGATAGAGGGGCGACGGACGAAGGACGGCGTAAGATACGCCGTCCTTTTACGTCATATCCTATGGACCAAAACGAAGCAAAAGCCTACTTTTTGAGCATTTATGACAAGCATGCGGACGAGATATTCCGCTTCTGCTTCATGAAGGTGTCAAATAAGGAAAAGGCGGAAGATCTGACCCAGGAGGCATTCATGCGCTACTGGCAGTCGCTCCGTACCGGTGAACCGGTCCGCAACGACCGTGCCTTCCTCTATACCTTGGCTCGCAACCTTGTTATCGATTGGTACCGTAAGAAGAAGGAATCATCACTCGATGTCATACAGGAAGCAGGTATCGATTTCGCCGGCGAAGGCCGTGCAGACGTCGAGCAGGCGGCGCAGATGAATGAAGTGATGGCAGTCGTGAATCAGCTCGATGAACCTTCGCGCGATGTCATCCTTTTGCGCTTCGTAGAAGGATGGTCTCCGCAGCAGATTGCGGAACTGAATCATGAATCTGCGAATGCTGTTTCCGTGCGTCTCAACCGTGCTATCAAGAAAGTGCAAGAACTCATCCATGCAACTCAACCCTAAAACAACAGAAGAACTTAAAATGCTACGGGCAGTGATGCTTGATGAGCGTACTAAGACGCGTCTGCGGGATGAGCTCAACGCATACGTCGATCTGCACGCTGTGAGCGGACCGCTTCCGGTACGCGTCGCCGTACGCAGCCCCTTTTCATATATGTTCTCACGTGCCGGCGCGAGCGTGCTTGCCTTTGCCGTACTGCTTTTGGTTGGCGGAACCGGCGTCAGCTACGCCGCAGAAGGAACGGTACCCGGTAATACGCTGTATCCGGTGAAGGTTGCAGTGATTGAACCCATACAGGGAGCGCTTATAACGACGGCAAAAGGTCAGGCAGCGTGGCATGCGAATCTCGCGAGCCGTCGCCTGGACGAAGCGACGACACTTGCCGTTGCGAACAAGCTAGACCCAGCCACGCAAGAATATCTGCAGACAAAATTTAATACAGAAGTTGATGCGTCTAACGCAGATGCGAATGCACTCGCCGCAACAGGTAATGACAGTGCGGCGCTTGATGTACGTTCGGATCTTGAGGCACGCATTACGGCGCATGCAGAGATTCTTGCGGTGATCACTAATCATATGGATGCGACGGCAAGTTCGACTGCGTCAACGACGTTTGAAAGCACAAAGACGCTGCTCGCAGCGGTGCAGGAACGTCGTCATCAGGTTACGGAAGCACGTCTTGCGCTTGAGGATTCGACACTCGCAAGCACGACGGTAAGGGTAGCAGTAGCATCGCCGGTAGCAGATTCAGCATCTACGACCGTCGCGGTCGCGACATTCGCACCGCATCCGATGCGTGCGGCAAAGATCCGCATGCCGGCTAGTGTTCTTGTTGAGCCGACAACCGCCACGCTCGCCGTTCAGGCAGAGAATGATGCGCAGGACGCTGCACGTACTTCGGAAGTGGCTTCCATACTATTGCAGCACGCAGCTTTGCTGCGTGCCTATGGACCTATCGCAACCACCAGTACCTCGACTATGGCGACCACCACGGTGGTAGCCTCCACTACGATAGAAATTCAGAAATAATTTATATTTCCTTTATCTGGGCCGTATTTTGAATTTGCTACAATGAACCTATGAGGCAGTCTGATGCGTTGCGCATACTCGCAACGGGCGCGAATGTATTCCTGACCGGCGAACCGGGCAGCGGCAAGACGCATACCGTTAACGCGTATGTGCAGTGGCTGCGTGCTCGAGGTATCGAACCAGCTGTTACTGCATCCACTGGTATCGCTGCAACACATATTCAGGGCATGACGATCCACTCGTGGAGCGGTATCGGCGTGAAAGAATCGCTGAGCGAAGCGGACCTTGATTTCATCGCGAGCAAGGAACATGTCGCGCGACGCATCCAGCGTACGAACGTTCTGATAATCGATGAGGTCTCGATGCTTTCCGGCAATGTACTTACTATGGTGGATCAGGTGTGTCGCGAAGTGCGTCGCCGCCCTGACGATGCGTTCGGAGGCTTGCAGATCGTTCTAGTTGGCGACTTCTTCCAGCTGCCGCCGATATCTAGAAACAATACCGCTCAGTTCGCCTTCGAATCTCCTTCATGGGAACGCGCTCGCTTGATCATATGCTATCTTACCGAGCAGCATCGTCAGGAAGATCAGAAATTCCTGAATGTGCTTGGTGCTATACGTGCCCGCGACTGGGATCAGGGAACCGTCTCGACCATCATGACGCGCGAGACAGACGGTTTCGAGCTGGACGAAGATATTCCTCGCCTCTATACGCACAACGCGGATGTCGATCGCATCAATGTGGAGAAGCTGACGACGCTCACCGGCAATGCGAAGACGTATCGCATGAGCAGCGAAGGTGCGCCGCCTCTTATAGAAGGACTGAAGCGTGGCTGTCTTTCGCCTGAAATCCTAACGCTTAAGGAAGGCGCAGTGGTTATGGGAACAAAGAACAATCCGACGAACGGCATGACGAATGGCACGCTCGCCACCGTCATAGGGTTCGAACGCGGTACCGATTACCCGATGATCGAAACATTCGATGGTCGTGAACTCACTATCGCAGAAGCGGAATGGGCTGTTGAGGAAGGTGGCCGTGCACGTGCAAAGATTCGCCAGATTCCGCTTCGCCTTGCGTGGGCAATAACCGTGCACAAGAGCCAGGGCATGAGCATGGACGCTGCGGCGATAGATCTTTCGCGTGCTTTTGAATATGGGCAAGGATATGTTGCGCTTTCGCGCGTACGTTCGCTTGCCGGCCTTCATATCCTTGGCTGGAGTGAAAACGCCTTTCAAGTGCATCCGGAAGTGGGAAAGATGGATGATTCGTTCAAAGCGCTTTCGGAAGAGGCTGCAGTGCAGTTCGAACTGCTTGAAGAAGCGGGCGAGCTTGAATCGCTCACGCGTAACTTCCTTCGCGCCTCGGGCGGCAGCTTTGAGCCTTCATTCGAGAAAGATGTAGACGGAAATGCGGTCGCTGGAAAGACAGGACTCGCTAAAGCGGTGAAGCGAAGCACCTATGACGAAACGTATGATCTGATGATCGAAGGGAAGTCGCTGGCAGATATTGCGAAGGAGCGAAACCTTACTCTTGGCACCATCTGCGGTCATGCAGAAAAACTTCTGCAGGCAAAGCGAATCGAACGCGACCTTGTTCAGGCGAGCATCTCAGATAAGTTGAACGCGAGCCTCCCGAAGATCCATCTGGCCTTCGAGAAATTTCCCGGCAAAGAACTCACGCCGATATTCGCTTTTCTTAAGGGTGCATACACTTTCGATGAGCTCAAGCTCGCGCGGCTGCTTATGGCTGAATAGCCTTCATCATTCCTCTACCTCTCTTCCTGTACAGTATCTAGCTTATGAAAACCGTAGGAATGTTTATCCTCGGGCTCCTCGTCGTGGGAGCTCTCGCCTTTTGGGTCCGCATGGAAGTGGGCTTCCCGAGCGCGCCTGTACTCTCGGTGGCAGCACTCGTGGGAACATCTACGTCTGCAGCTACGCTAACCGCAAGTGCAGCGAATGCGGTGAACACCACGAAGGGTACGGCGGCAACCGATGGTGATTACGAAGACCTCACCGGCACCATCCTGCTTGATACGACTGGCGGAACATCTGTGCCATTCATTCAATATATCGGTACGAATAACAAGATAGCGACGAAACAATTGGTATACGCAGATAGCCGCGCATGCGCGGTTAATGCCGGCGATCTTCCTTGCGTTGACGTGAATCCGAACGATGCGTATCCGCAATATCCAACGGGCACGCGGGTCCGTGTTCGCGGTTTGCACACAGCAGACCGTATCCTGGTGTATGAAATTGACCCGCTCTAGGTGCTTGGGCTTAGGGTAGCTATACTGTCTCTATGACCCGTTTTGGCTGGCTGGTATTCATAATCGTTCTGCTCGTAATCGCGGGCATTATCGGCGGCTGGTATCTCATCATGCGGTATCATCCGCCCGTAGCTGCTGTTCCATCAAGCACCGTTAGTACCAGCACGCAGCCAGATCTTTCCTCCTCTTCTATCTATACGAATGGCGTTTACGGGTTCTCCCTCGTGTATCCAGCAGCAGATACTGTGGCACAAACCTTCGCTCCGTGGCGCGAAGGTGCTATCGCTACCGGCACGCCACTCGTTGCGCTCGTCGATATTGACGGTTCAGTACGCGTCGGCGCCAGCACGAGCACTAAAGAAGTGAAGGCGTGCACGAAAGTCGGTCCTGCAGAAAGCACGCTTGCAGATATGAACTTGGGCAGTACTACCTTCAAAGCATTTACTCGCGACGACATGGGTACCGACAATCAGCAGCGCATCACGAGCTATCGCAGCGTGCATGACGGCGCATGCGTAGCAATCGAATCATTCCAGACGCTTCAAGGCGGAGCGGTCGCGAGCAGCACGAGCATTACGAATATCGTTCACAGCTTTTCGTTCGCTCGCCCTTAGCTATGAAACCCCGCAATCCTATCTTCATGCGCAATCTGATCTTCGGTATCGAAGACAGTCTCGTGTCGACGGTAGGATTGCTCGCCGGCCTCGCAACGCAGGCTGCATCAGTACACCAGCTTCTTGCAACGGGAACGATATACGTATTCGTCGAAGGATTCTCGATGTCGGTGGGCAGCTATCTATCTGAAGAATCAGCGGAGGAGTATGTCGCAGGTTCGAATGTATCTAACCGCATCGCAATAACTGGTGCCGGCGTGATGTTCGTTACATTCATCATTGCAGGATTCGTGCCGATACTTCCGTATCTTATCTTCACGAATGGCGCTGCGCTCGGCGGCTCTATCTTCGTGTCAGTCGGATTGCTTGCGATACTCGGGTTCGTACAGGCACAGTTCTCGAAAGTGAGTCCCTGGTCTCGTGCACTACGCGCTGCCATCTTCGGCGGTCTGGCTATCGGCGTGGGAGTGCTCGTTGGAAAATTATTCGGCGTCTCATAGTAGAATATTTTTATGAAACTCTTCATTCACTGGATCATCTCCGCAATCGCGATCATCATCGCGGCATACCTTATTCCTGGCGTGCACGTTACTATTCTTTCCGCGTTGGTATTGGCTATCGTGCTCGGCATCATTAACATTTTCTTCAAGCCGATCATCAGCCTCATTACGCTTCCGATAAACATTCTCACACTGGGAATCTTCTCGCTCGTGGTGAACGCGCTGCTTATCATGCTCGCAGGCGTTATCGTGCCGAACTTTACGGTGGATGGCTTCTGGCCGGCATTCTTCTTCGCGATAGTGCTCGCGCTCGTCAGTGCTGTCTTTCACGCGATGGGGAAGAAGGATTAACTCGTTTAGAAAACTCAAAAGACAGGCGGCCTGTGGCCGCCTGTCTTTTGTTTTGCAGGGTGGTATAGTCTGGCCGGAATGCATTGAACGATTCCATCATGGAGTCGGTTGAAATTGAGGGAATGTCATGACTGTTGATGAAACGGACTTCGCTGTCCAGCTCGAGACTGCGCTTGAAACTCAGAACAAGCTCGTTGCGCTTATCGGCACTTATCTTAAACCTATCGGAACAGGCAAGGTTCGGTACCTTTTCGATCTCCCACAGCATCCTGACCTTATGGCTGTCTTCGTAAGTGACAACTGGAGCGCCCGCGATTTCGTCTTCGGCTTCGTTATTCCTGAAAAGGGTAAGTATCTGAACATTGCGACTATCGCGATGAAGCGCTATCTCCGCAACAAGGAAATCGAAACCGATTTAGTCGCATACGCGCGCTACATCGACGAATATCTTCCGCCCGGGCTCCGGGGTAACCGCGAACTCTGGAACAGGATGACGATCGTACGTAAGTGCGAAATGATTCCGGTAGAGGTCGTTCTGCGCAACAATCTTTTCGGGAGCGCCTGGAAGGATTACAACAACCCCAAGCTGGGTCGCGTAGTGTGCGGTCAGTTGCTTAGCGAAGGACTACCTCTTTTCGCTGAGCTTTCACCACCTTTCCAGTCGCCAACGACAAAGGCGAAGACGGGTCACGATCTGGCCATGACCAAGCAGGCTGTTGACGAAGAATATCCTGGACTTCTTTCCGAGGGTGTTTATATTCTCGAGTCTCTCAACGAGATTCTTGAAGAAGATTCACTTGGACGATGTATCGATATCAAGTTCGAGCTTGGGCGAAATCCAGTTACAGGGATATATGTGCTCTGTGACGAAATAAGCCCTGATTCGAGCAGGCTTTGCCGACTCTCTGACTATCTCGCTCTAGAAAAAGGTGAGGTTCCTGAATTCCTTGATAAGGAATTCGGCCGCGCCTGGGCTGACGCGCTAGGTATCGACAAACTCGATCCCGCTTCCGAAACGGACAAGGAACTGGTCCGTTCTTGGAGGCCAGACGAACAGTTCGTTCAAGAGTTCATGCGGCGGTATGCGGTGGCATTCTGGATTCTGTCGCGCGGACATACGTTGAACGAATATCGAAACTCGATGATGGCGATGAGCTAACGATTCTTCAAGGAATTTCTATGACTGCAAGGGCGCGCCGGATGGCGCGCCCTTTTTCTTATCCTCCCGTGTACGTATGTATATGCGCATCATCCTTTATACTGAACGTAATGGCACTTGAAGGACCAGCGCGACCGATAACGTCGCCGGAAGAAGAACTCGCGTACCTGCGTGCGCAGGTACAGGCGAAAGAGCTTGAGCTTTCGGAGTTGCGCGTGGAAAAGCCGCGCGAGACGGTCGCGCACGAGCGCATCGTGGATCATCGCAGCACGGAAGCTGCGCAGGTACTCGATCCACGCTATCAGATACAGCCGGCAGAGGCAGAAAGCCTTGCGCTTAACCTTGAACCGCAGAGTGATGACGAAACGATGCAGGAGCTTCGCCGCATTATCGAGACGAAGGGTATCCATAATGCGTTCAGCGTGCTGGAAAAGCTCAAGAATCCGCACCTTGAGGATGATTTCCACCGATTCCTCGTGCAGTATCTGATTGCGGGTATGCCGATACAAGGCATGAACGAGAAGCAGCCTGAATGGAAGGGTCTGCACATGACGCTGTATGAGATCTCGCTTCCGGAAGCGAATACTGATGAAGAATCTCGCCGTAAAACGTTGAAAGAGCTTATCTCTTCGATGGAGCAGTTCTATTCCGGCATGCTCGGCACAGAACATGCCACGACGGGCGAGCCTGCGCACTTCACCCTTGAGCTCGCGGTGCCAGTGAACAAGGCGCACCTGATGTTCTATGCAGCGATACCGAATTCGAAATGCGACTTGTTCGAGAAGCAGTTGCTCGCCATATTCCCGAATGCGCATATCGCACCGCAGCCGAACGATTACAACGTCTTCGTTGATGGCGGCGAATCGTTCGGTTCCGTTGCTGCGCTTGGTCGCCCGGCGATGCTCGCGCTCAAGGATTACGGTGATTTCGATTATGACCCTATCAACTCGATACTGAATGCCTTCGCGAAGATTGCGCCAGAGAATGAAGGTGCTTCATTTCAGATTACGATCGCGCCGCAAGGGGAGCGTTTCGTGAAGCACTATCGCAAGGTATTGAATGCGCTTCGCACCGGGCAGGAACGACAGAAGGCATTCAATCTTCCTGAAACCGCATTTGGTGAAGTGGCACGTGATATCACGAGCACATTGTTCGGTGGCAGTTCAAGTAAGACGAAGGAGGACGAAGAGAAAGAACGCGCACGCCAGACCGAAGCGAATAAATCTGATATCGAGCACGTAGAGCGAAAGCTCGCATCACAGATAGTCGCGACCAATATGCGTCTTGTGGTTTCTTCCAAGGACCCAGGCCGTGCAGAACAGATACTTGGCGAGCTTGAGTCTGCATTCCATCAGTTCGAGAATCCGACCGGCAACCGTATAGAGTGGCGGCATGTATCGCGCGGCACGCTGCGAACTCTTTTCCATGACTTCACCTTCCGTACGTTCGAGAAGGCGACTGAAGTCGCACTTTCTCTCCGTGAACTCACAGCGATATTCCACTTCCCGCCGAACGGCATCGCCTCTTCGCCGCACCTCAAGCAGTCGAGGTTCACTGCAGCGGCAGCTCCTTTGGAGCTGCCGCACGACGGCATCCAGCTCGGCACCAACGAGTTCCGGGGTCAAAAGACTGATGTATTTCTTTCACCTGAAGACCGTCTTCGTCACCTGTATGTGATCGGGCAGACCGGTACCGGTAAGACATCGTTCATGAAAACTCTGATTGATCAGGATATCAAAGCAGGTAATGGGGTCTGCTTCATCGACCCGCACGGTAACGACATCCTTGATGTGCTGGCAAGCGTTCCTCCGGAACGCTATGAAGACGTCATCTACTTCGATCCGGCATACATAGATCGACCATTCGGTCTCAATCTTCTTGAATACGATCCCGCATTCCCTGAACAGAAGACGTTCATCGTGAACGAGCTGCTCGCTATATTCCGTCGCTTGTATGGCGATGTGCCTGAATCGATGGGTCCTGCCTTCGAGCAGTACTTCCGTAACGCAACATTGCTCGTGATGGAAGATCCAGAATCCGGTTCAACGCTTATGGACATCGGCCGCGTGCTTTCGAACAAAGCATTCCGAGACCTGAAGCTTTCTAAGAGCAACAACCCAATCGTGAATCAGTTCTGGAATGAGATAGCAACGCAGGCAGACGGCGAAGCGTCACTTGCGAACATCGTCCCATATATCACGAACAAGTTCGATGATTTTACTTCGAACGATTTCATGCGTCCTATCATTGGTCAGCAGGAATCATCCTTCAAATTCCGCGACATCATGGATAAGCGAAAGATCCTGCTCGTTAATCTTTCGAAAGGACGACTCGGTGAACGTAATGCGAACCTGCTCGGGCTCATTATGGTGGGCAAGATATTCATGGCAGCGCTCTCACGTGCAGATGATCCGCGTGGCGTCTTCCCGCCGTTCTACCTCTATATAGACGAGTTCCAGAACATAACGACCGACTCCATTCCGAGCATCCTTTCAGAGGCTCGTAAATACAAGCTATCTCTTACGATCGCGCACCAGTTCCTTGCGCAGGTCGATGAGAAGATCCGTGACGCAGTCTTCGGCAACGTCGGCTCCATGAGCGTGTTCCGTGTTGGGCAGGAAGACGGCGAAGTGTTCGCGAAACAATTCGCACCGACATTCAGCGCGCCCGATTTCATCAACATCGAGAATTACAACGCATACGTGCGTATGCTCGCGCATGGCGTGCCGCAGAAGCCCTTCAACATTCAGACGCTTCCGCCGCCGCAAGGAAATCCGAATCAGATCGATGACTTGCGCGAACTTTCATACCTCACCTACGGTCGTGACCGTGCTACAGTTGAAGCATCTATCAGAGCGAGATATCTTTCGTAACTTATGGCATCTAAAGAACGTCCAACGCTGCATCTCAAGAAAACTCCAGACTTCCCGCCGAAGCCGCCGGTTAATAACGAAGAATCATTTAACTCTTCTGATGAACTTCGCCGCGCAAATAATATCCTCAATGATTTGCGTCAGGATATTTTTGTTGCAGGTAGCGATACAAAAAAAGTAGAAAAAGAATGGAAAAACGCCATTAAAACGCACAACTCTATAGTTCGCTCCGTTAAAGAATATCAAGCAACGACTAATCCAGAAGAAAAAAACAAATTAGAAGAATCTATAAAAAAATCAATTGCTTCCCTCGCATATGAACGGGAGGTTGAAATTCGCGAAGCATATCAGGGTGGTGACTTCATACCCTTAAATCCTCATGACCCTCAAACCGCGCTTGAGAATAGAGAAGAATATCGAACGTTTATCAAAGAAAAGAACGAAGTAAATACTTCTGAAGAGCCTGAGGATGTACCATCACCTGAAATTGAGGCTGAGGTGCACGAAGAGATTACAGCACCTGAAGAGATAGTTGAAGCAGATGAAAATGATACTGTTGTACCTTTTCCAACACAGCCAAGAGTTCGTGTACGAGAAAATGTGCAGCCATACACCCCTGCGATACAGGCAGAAACTGTCATTGAAACTGAGAAGGAAAGCGATGAGCCGATCGTGATGCTTAATAAAACGCTAAATAAAATTGCCGGCCTAAAGGAAAAGAAAGTAAAGAAAGAAAAGCCACGAAAGGTATTCAAATCAGTGAGCGAAGGCGGCACTGTATACAAGGGTCATCAGTTCGACAGTCTTGATGGTGAATCGGGAACAGTCGCTCCAAAGGCAGAAACAGCACCTGAACCCGTAATCATTCGAGGTGCTCCTGAAACGCGCGCTGAATATATGAGCGTGCTTCGTCGTAACGTAGCGCAGATTGATCATGATATCGAAGCCAAGCGAAGAATTATCGAATCGCTCGAAAAAACAGCGTTACAACATACGGGCATCCGAGAAACTGAGAGCGCACGTGCAAGTGTTGGAAAGAACGAAGAGGAACGTTTTATGGCACGCAACCACCGAGTTGAGGCAAGCGTAGATGATCAGATCAGACTAACAGAAAAAGAACTAACCGCGCTTTATGATGAGAAGCAAAACAGCATAAAGACTGAATCTGCTTCGAATGAAAATTCTTCTGCAGAAGAGGCGATCGAAGCGCCGCTTCCTGTCGTTGAAGTTCCAATTGAAGCTCAGGACTGGACCACGCACGGACCGAATATAAAGAGCCTTAGTGCGGAGCGTGAAGCCCGTATCAAGGAAAAGAATACGAAAAAGAAGCAGAATATGTTCCGTACCGCTCTTGCCGGCCTCATGGCGTTTGCGGGTTTTGGTGAGCCAGAAAAACTTGCCGCTGCCACTCATGCGCCCACGCCGGTCGCATCACGTGCTTTTAACGCGTCCGTACAGAATGACCCCGCGTTGCATCACCTTCAGGAAGCGGCACGCGTTGCTGCTGCAGAGAAGTCGCACCCAAGCACTGTTGCAACCATCGAAAAGAATGGCGAAGGTGCCGATGCGCTGATCGGAAGCCTGAAGGCGAAGCTCAAGGTTCAGTATCCCGAAGGAACTCGTCCGCCGAATGCAGTGGTGAAGCAAATAATCGAGATGCATCCGCACATGCTTACCGAGAAACTTAAGGGCATGCACGGAAAGAAAAGCGTACCGATGCACATGAAAGATTCGTTGGAAGTGAATGCGAAAGGTCAGTTGGTTTTCCATAGTGCCACGCACCACGCAGATCATCCTCAAGTGCTTATGGAATCTACAATCGCGGGTGTGAAATGGACTGGTACTTTCCATTGGCCGCATGTGCCAGCTGCACACAAGGAACATAAAGCTCCTGCAGCTCCTCATCATGCAGAAACAGTAACGCCGGAAGCGCCTACGGCCCCTCATACTGAATCTGCACCAGGAACTCCTGCTCCATCACATGAGCAAACTCCAGCAGCCCCCGCTCCTGATGAGGTTCCTTCACCCGTTGCTCCAGTTGCACACCCTGAAACAAAACCTACACAAGGAGCCAAGGCAGAGAATATACACGGTCTGTTTGTTGATAAGGAAACACCTCATATATATCAAGATGCGTATGGTGCTTTGATAGCCTTCGGCGGTTCGAGCGAGCAGCAGCTCAAGATGATTAATGATTTTTTTGAGTCGCCAAGTAATTGGGGTAAGACAATACTTGCAATGACCTCTAAGCCCGACCCTCTGACTGGCCAGCCAGATCTGAGTTCATTCAGTGTCGATGAATCGGGAAAGACCAGACTGGTCCCCGTGATGACCGACGAACAAAACACAATGATTCTGCCACCTACGGAGGATGACCTCGTTAAGAAAGTACAATAGATTGTGCTTTCTGGGTTGGTGATATACTGAGAGCACTAACAGCCAATAACAGCTTTTCGTATGCAGGTGACTTCAACAGGTATCGCAGTAGCGCTGGCAGTCGTCGTAGCGCTTGGGCTTCTCTTCTTCGGACCACAGCTCTTTACTGCGTTTTCGGGACAGCCAACACAGACGGCGGTAACTGCTACAAGCACCCTGCCTACCGCAACTTCAACTATGGACACTCAAGATACACAGGGAACTTCAGCCGCAGCAGCGATTCCTAATCCTCTACCAACGATACTTACGGCAACTGATGAGGTCGTGGGCACCGGTGCAGAAGCAAAGACAGGTGACACGGTTACGGTTGACTATGTCGGCATGCTTCCAGACGGAACCGTCTTCGACGCGTCAGCTAATCACGGTACGACTGGATTCTCATTCCAGCTTGGCGGCGGTCAGGTGATTAAAGGTTGGGATCAGGGTGTTGTCGGCATGAAAGTAGGGGGCAAGCGCCGCCTCATCATTCCTGCAGACCTTGCGTATGGAAATCAGGCAGTAGGTGGAGTCATTCCGGCGAATGCGACGCTTGTCTTCGACATTACGTTGCGCGACGTAAAATAGATTCCTGAACGAATAAGTATAAAAAGAACTGCCATGAGTCTTGGGACTCATGGCAGTTTTGTTGAGGATTCGAACGAACCTAGTGGACGATCGGCGGAGGTTCTTCTTCCGTCGTCGAGACCGCGTTCGGGTCGTTGGGAACAGGCTTCAGGGGACCTTTCGGCCGCTTGATAGCGTGTCCGTTGACGGCATCCGCGTTGATGATGATGTGAGAGCCATTGAAGGCACCCACACGCGATTTCGCGTCAGAGACGAAGGCGCCGACGCACTGGCCTTGGTTGTAACGATTCCCCGTGAAGTGGCGATCGAGGCCACCGCCGAGGCCGGAGCCGAAGGCAGAGCCACCGCTGGATTTGGCAGCGTATTCGCCATATCCTTTGGTCGCTGTGGTCACAGACGCGATGCCTTTCGCCGTTCCGTAGCCGCCGAAGATGGCGGTGGGAATGGCGGTGCGAAGAGCAGTCGTGCCGACCGACTTCACAGCCAGTAGGAACGGGCGCGGAATCTGAATCCGACACTGCTGATCGAGGTAGCCGAGATTCTCCCAGTCGGCGACGGTGAATTTCGGCACCTCCTTGTTCTTCGCCACCATGTCGGGTGACACGTGCGGCAGATTGGCAGGGTAGGTGACGAGAGCGTATTCGCCGCGACCGACCGTCTCTTGAGACGAGAAGCCGTGCGTGGTGCCGCATGCGGTGAGCATGAAGCCCACCACAGCAATCGATAGCAAGGTCAGAAGCTTATTCATTGGAGTACTCCCTCCACTAGGTTGATCCGAATTGGAAAGGGCTTTCGCACCTCTGTGTACTGTTATATCACATACAAATGTATTCTGTCAAGCCCCCTATAATAGGCCCTAGCTTGCGTAAATGGCAACCCACCGATACGGTAAGGATATGAGTTCACTAGGGTTTTCTATCGAATCACGCGAGGGCGCAGCCCGAGCGGGCACGCTCACGACGCCGCATGGCGTTATCCAGACACCAGCCTTCGTACCGGTGGGCACGAAGGCTGGTGTGAAAGGACTGCTTCCAAGTGTATTGAAAGAACTCGGCGCGCAGGTCGTGCTCGCCAATACCTATCACTTGTACCTTCAACCAGGTGAACAAATAGTGAAGGATGCCGGAGGCCTCGGGAAGTTCATGAACTGGGAAGGTCCTACCATGACAGACTCGGGCGGCTTCCAGGTGTTCTCATTAGGTGCGGCCTTCGGCCGCACCATCACCAAGATCGCGAAAGGCGAAGAACTCCCGCGAGAGCAGAGCGTTTCCGTGTTCGATGCAGACGTACAGAGCCAGCATGGCCAGCTTGCGGTTATCGATGATCAGGGCGTTACCTTCACGTCGCACCTCGATGGTACGCTTCATCGCTTCACGCCTGAACGCTCGGTTGAGATTCAACAGGCGCTCGGTGCAGACATGTTCTTCGCCTTCGATGAATGCACGGCTCCTACGGAGCCGTATGAATATCAGCGCGAAGCTATGGAGCGAACGCATCGCTGGGCGCAACGCTCCCTTACAACGCATCGTCAGAATATCAAGGCGAACCAGACGCAGGCAATCTTCGGTATCGTGCAGGGCGGCCGTCACGCAGACTTGCGAAAGGAAAGCGCGAAGGAGATAGCGTCGCTCGGTTTCGATGGTTTCGGCATCGGCGGCTCCTTCAGTAAGGAAGATATGCACGGCGCATTGCAAGCAGCGATTCCGGAACTTCCGGACGAATTGCCACGACACTTCCTTGGTATTGGTGAACCTGGCGATGTGCTCACCGGCATTGCGAACGGAATGGATCTTTTCGACTGCGTCGCAGCGACGCGCATTGGTCGTCATGGCTCTATTTATACGAAGCGCGGTCCTATCCATCTGAAGGGAGAAAAGTTCAGGAATGATTTAGGTCCTTTGGATCCTGAGATGCTCGTACCTGGGACTGAAGGATTCACGCGTGCCTATGTGGCGCACCAGGTCCGGGCAGGAGAAATGCTTGGGGCAATTATCTGCTCGATGCACAATCTCGGATTCATCATCCAGCTTGTGGAGGGCGCTCGCCAAGCGATTCATGACGGCCGCTTCGCGGCCTACCGCGAAGACTTCGTCCGTAACTATTACGGTAAATGAAGTAGTATGGTCGGCCTGTTAAGGCCGACCATAGTTAGTTCAATTTTGCTTTTCGTTCCGCGTTCAGGTCAGCGAGACGTACATTCACCTGGTCAAGCGCGTCAGGGTCAGTATCGGCCGCTTCTTCTCCAAGCGCCATGAGCGTTCCCTTGATGAGCCCGACAGCTAATAGAAGGAAGTTACTTGCCTTTTCGAAGAATTTCAATTGCTCGGCCGTGTAATCGCCCTTATTGATCTTTTCTTTAATCCGCGCGAGCTCCAACGAAAGCAAATGACCACCGGGTACCGCTTTCAGTGAAATAAAAGTCATCCTTGTGTTTGGCTGCCTGAGCGGTTCTCCGGAGGCATTAATCATGAAGGGCAGGTCCGAAACGATTGCACCTCCCATCATCTCAAAATTTTCAGCTTCAAGACACAGAAGCTGAAACGCTTCAGTAGTTGTTCCGAGTTCGGACATGTGATTCTCCTATCTTTCTGTCTATATATAATCAGTAATTCATCTAAAAGCAATTATGGTATCTTCATAGTACATATGGCGAACTTCAAGCTTCACATTCCGTTTCCGCCGGCTGGGGACCAGCCGGCGGCTATCAAAGCCCTCGTTAAGGGTGTTCAGGATGGCTTGCCGTTCCAAACACTTCTTGGTGCGACCGGAACAGGAAAGACCTATACGATCGCGAACGTCGTTGCGCAGATAGACAAGCCGACGCTCGTTATGGCGCACAACAAGACGCTCGCCGCGCAGCTCGCACAGGAGTATCGCGAGTTTTTTCCTGAGAACGCGGTGCACTATTTCGTTTCCTATTACGACTACTATCAGCCGGAGGCATACATCGCGCACTCCGATACGTATATTGAAAAGGAAGCGCAGATCAACGCCGAGATCGATCGTCTTCGTCACGCCGCTACGCAGGCGCTCCTAACACGCAAGGATGTCCTGATTGTCGCTTCCGTCTCTGCTATCTATGGTCTCGGTTCGCCAGCAAATTATGAGAAGGTGCACGTGAAGCTCGTTAAAGGCGGGAAGGAAGATCGCGCATCGCTCATTCGTAAGCTCGTCGGTATTTATTTCGAACGAACGAATGCAGACCTGGAACCAGGCAAGCTGCGAGCTGTGGGGAATTCGCTTGAGCTTATGCCGGTTAACGAGCGAGCGATCTATCGCATCGTATTCGAAGGGGAACTCATCAGCCTGATCGAATCGCTAGACCCTGTCTCGCGCGCAAAAATAGGGGAGCCGGACTCCCTATTCATATTCCCTGCCAAGCACTTCGTTTCGAACGAGGAGGAACGTAACCGTGCACTCGAAAGCATCCGTGCGGAGCTCGATGATCGCCTTGAACAGCTGAAGCGTGAAGAGAAGCCGCTCGAGGCCGAGCGGCTCAAGCGCCGTACCCTGCACGACATCGCGCTTATCCGCGAGATCGGCTATAGCGGCGGCATCGAGAACTACTCGCGACACTTCGACGGCCGCGCACCAGGCGAGCCGCCGCACACGCTCCTTTCCTACTTCCCGCACAAGAAAGACGGCTCCGCAGATTTCCTTACCGTTATAGATGAATCGCACGTTGCCGTTTCGCAGGTGGGCGGCATGTATGCCGGTGATAAGTCCCGAAAGGATATTCTGGTGGAGCACGGCTTCCGCTTACCATCCGCGCGCGATAATCGTCCGCTCAAATTCGAGGAATTCGAGAAGCGCATTGGGCAGGTGATATTCACCTCAGCAACACCAGGAGTTTACGAGCGCGAGCATTCGGTTGCACCGAACGGGCAAATAGTACAGCAGATCATTCGCCCGACTGGACTCGTTGATCCCGAACTCGTCGTGCGTCCTATTAATGAGTCAGGAGAATACAAAGGACAGGTGGCAGATTTCATCGCCGAGGCAGAGAAGACTATTAAGGGCGGCGGCCGCGCACTCGCGACGACGCTCACCAAGCAGATGGCGGAAGACCTTGCAGACTTCCTGCGCGAGAAGGGAATCAAATCCGAATACATTCATAGTGACATCAAGACGATCGAGCGCATCGATATCCTCACTGCATTTCGTAGAGGCGAGTTCGACATCCTTGTCGGCGTGAACCTGCTGCGTGAGGGCCTCGATCTTCCGGAAGTTGAATTGGTCGGCATCCTTGATGCCGACAAGGAAGGGTTCCTTCGTTCGGAAACATCGCTCATCCAAACTATCGGCCGCGCGGCACGTAACGTGCTCGGTCGCGTGATTCTGTATGCGGATGTAATGACCGGCTCGATGGAGCGCGCTATCGGCGAGACTGATCGCCGCCGCACTATTCAGGAAGCGTACAACAAGGAACATGGCATAACTCCGATGACCATCAAGAAGGAGATCAAGGACATCGCAGAGAGTATGCGCAGCGAGCATCAGAAGACGGTCCATTCGCTCCTTGAGCTCGATTCGAAACTGTATGAGGAAGATCCGAAAGCGTTCATAAAGGATAAGCGTCGCCAGATGAATGAAGCGGTTGAAGCGCTCGATTTTGAGACGGCTGCCATCATTCGAGACGAGATATATACGCTCGAGGGCAAGGAAGTGCCAGAAAAGAAGGCGGGAAAGGCACGAAGTACGCGCCGACGGGGTCGATAAATAAGTGCGTAAAGCGGCCAAAGGCCGCTTTACGGGATGCTACTATAGGTTCATGAAGATGAGCATCCGTACGCTACTGACCGTACTCGCACTCGCTGCGCTCGTGCTATTTCTCGTGGTCGTGTTCGGAGCCATGTACCTCTTGCAGGGCGAGTTCATGCAGCTATTGCCTTCGGATGTCGTTCCTCAGGTTATTTCGGGAATCAGCGCATCACTCATGTATCAGGCAGGCGCATTCACGCTCCTTAGTATCATCATCGCGATAACGCTGTTCTTGATTCTGAGCGCAGCGATCGCGCAGCCGCTTCGCGCTATCGTGGTCGCGATGACGGCGTTCGCAGAACGGGGGGAGCGCGTAGCGCTCCCTAGCTCCTCCCTCATGCCCACGGAGCTGACGTCTCTAACGGCAGCACTCGTCGCCTCGATGGATAAAGTGGAGCTTTCGCATAAGAAGGACGAAGAAGTCTCCCGTGTGAAATCAGATTTCATCTCTACCGCCGCGCACCAGCTCCGCACGCCGCTCACCGGTATTCGCTGGGCGCTCGAGGCACTCCAGCAGGAACAGCTTTCGCAGGATCAACAGGCGCTCGTTAAGAGTGCCGTCGATAAGAGTCATGACCTCGTCGCAATTGTCGGCACGCTGCTCGACATTTCCGCAATCGAATCAGGAAAATATAAATACAACTTTATACCGATGGATCTTGGCGAGCTCGTGAATGAAGTAGGTAATGATTTCACGCCGCTTGCTGCGCAGCGCCAGGTATCGCTTCTATTCCAGCCAAGCGCTGAACCGTTGCCGCAGATAAAAGGTGATCGCGATCGCATCAAATGGATTCTCAATAATCTTATCGAGAATGCCATTCGCTACACTCCTACCGGCGGTTCCATAACCGTGTCGACAGATATCATCGCGAATCAGGTGCAGGTTCGCGTGCGCGACACGGGTATCGGTATCCCTGAACAGGAGCGCGGCAATATCTTCGAGCGTTTCTATCGAGCGGGCAACGCGATAACGAAGGAAAATGCCGGCAACGGTCTGGGTCTCTATATCGCACGCACGATCGCTACGGATCACGGCGGCGACCTTGATTTCAAGGGAAACACTGAGGGTCCGGGCACCACGTTCATCCTTTCTTTCCCGGTTAGTGCCTAGTGCTATACTTCCTATATCATGGCTGATTCAACGAATTTCATACTAGTGGTGGAGGATGATCCTATTCTTAAGAACTTGCTCGGGCACACGTTCGCAGGAAAGTATCAGACGCTGTACGCCTCTAATGGCGCTGAAGCGCTCGCACTGTTCAATCAGTACACGCCGGCAATCGTCCTTCTGGACCTCATGCTTCCCGACATGGACGGATTCACGATTCTTCAGCAGATCCGTGCACGCCCTGACGCGTCGAAGGATGTGCCGGTGATCATTGTTTCTAACCTTGGCCAGCAGTCTGATAAGGACAAAGCAATGGCACTCGGCGCTAACGACTATATCGTGAAGGCAGAAGTCGAGATCGAAGAGATCGTGAACCGCATGCAGAAGTTCATGCCGGTTGCAGGCGCTGCGCCAGTAGCTCCGCCGGCTGCAAGCCCTATGCCTGCTGCTGCTCCGGCACCGACGCCAGCGCTGATGCCAGTACCTGAAGCGGTAGCCCCTGCTGCTGCACCTGAAATCGGTGATGGAGAAGGAACAGAAGAGAAGCCGTTCGTCATATAACGTTCATACACAAGTTTTTATTGTGCGCAGGTGTTCGATAGCGCAATTACACGCCTACGAGTATACTCATCCAGTACCGGTCCCGCCATGGACCGGGGCAATTCCGTAGATATAAGTCATAGATGAAGAAAACATCAAGCAAATCTGAAGACGCACACTCGCAATTCACTGGTGAAAACTGGATAGAAGTGAAAGGTGCACGTACGCACAATTTGAAGAACCTCTCGGTCAAGCTGCCGCGCGGGGCTATGACCGTGCTCACCGGTTTGTCCGGCTCCGGTAAATCTTCGCTCGCTTTTGATACGATTTTCGCCGAAGGGCAGCGCCGTTATGTGGAATCACTTTCCGCGTACGCGCGCCAGTTCCTGAACCAGATGCAGAAGCCGGATGTTGATGAGATCACCGGTCTTTCCCCCGCTATTTCCATAGATCAGAAGAGTCGTTCCAATAACCCGCGTTCAACGGTGGCAACGGTGACGGAAATCTACGATTACCTGCGCGTGCTCTACGCGCGTGCGGGCCAGCCATACTGCACGCAGCATGATGTGCCAATTTCCCGCCTTTCGAAGGAAGAGATGATGCGTTTGGTGTGGAATCATGTGTATGCGAAGACAGGAGACACAAAAGCAGCGGATGGAGAAGATGCTGCAGCCGAGAAAGCACGCGTCATGGGCGTTGAGTTCGATCGTAGCACTGTAACAATTTACGCGCCGGTGGTGGTGGGCCGTAAGGGCGAGTACTACCAGCTTCTCTACGATCTTTTGAGCAAAGGTTTCGAGCGCGTGGTGATAAATGGAAAGGAACAGTCGCTTCGTGAGAAGGCGGTGCTCGACAGGAACAAGCGTCACGAGATTGATGCCGTCGTGGATAACATCTTCGTATCTGAATTCGTGCGCACGCCGGACGCTGCACGTGAGCGCCTCTCCGAGGCGCTCGAACTCGCCCTCAAAGAGGCAGACGGTCTCGTGAAGATCAAGCATGCTGACGGCACGATGGAAACGCTTTCTTCCAAGTTTATCTGTCCTGAAGACGGCATGTCCTTCCCTGAGGTCGAGCCGCGTTTGTTCTCATTCAATAGCCCGTATGGTGCCTGCCCTGCCTGTAACGGCTTGGGTACGAAGTCTCTGTTTTCAAGCGAAGTGTGTCCGGTCTGCGAAGGAAAGCGTCTGCGCCCTGAAGCGCTTCGCGTGTATCTTGCGCAGAAGAAAAACACGAAGCAGCACCCGCTCGGCAATAACATCGTGGACTTCACGAACTTCTCTATACGAGATGCGAAAGACTTCATGGATAACCTGCACATGTCTGACATGCGTATGGAAATCGCGAAGCCGATCATCCGCGAAATCGTCGCGCGTCTTGATTTCATGCTTAATGTCGGCCTGGACTACCTCACGCTTAATCGCTCTGCAGCGACGCTTTCCGGCGGCGAGTCCCAGCGTATCCGCCTTGCTTCCCAGCTCGGTACAGGCCTCGTGGGCGCGCTGTATGTGCTTGATGAGCCAACTATCGGCCTGCACCAGCGCGACAATGATCGCCTCATTAAAACTATGCTCACGCTTAAGGAGCTCGGCAACACTATTCTTGTTGTGGAGCATGACGAAGACACTATTTATGCCGCAGACTACATCGTAGATATCGGTCCTGGCGCCGGGGTACATGGTGGCAAAGTGGTCGCTGAAGGCTGGCTTGATGATCTTCTTACCGCGCCGACGAACGAATCCGGTTCGCTCACCCTTTCATACCTGCGCGAAGAGACGCGCATCGAACTTCCGGAGGAACGTCGTACGAGCGAGAAAGGCTGGATCAAAGTGAAGGGTGCTTCGTTACATAATCTGGTGAATCAGAATATTGATATTCCGCTTGGAAAGCTGGTTGGCATCACCGGTGTTTCCGGTTCCGGAAAGTCCACGTTCCTGTATGACATCCTGCACAAGAACGTTGCGGCACGCTTCGCGCGCCGTGAAGTGAAGCTTGAGCACGTTTCAAGTATGACGGGCACCGAATACCTTGCGCGCGTGGTACTTATTGATCAGTCCGCGATCGGTCGCACACCACGCTCGAACCCGGCAACATACACCGGTTCCTTCACGCATATCCGTGACCTCTTCGCTTCAACAAGCGAAGCACGTGCGCGCGGCTGGAAGCCAGGGCGATTCTCCTTCAATGTTCCGGGCGGCCGTTGCGAAGCCTGCCAAGGAAACGGCATGATCGCCGTAGAGATGCACTTCCTTCCAACCGTGTACGTAACGTGCGACGTCTGCGAAGGAAAGCGATTCATGAAAGAGACGCTCGAGGTTACGTATCGCGGCAAGAGTATCTATGACGTGTTGCAGATGACCGTTGAAGATGCCGCGAAGTTCTTCGAGGACATTCCAAGTATCGGCGAACGTCTTGAAACGCTCAAATCAACGGGTCTTGAATATCTTACGCTCGGCCAGTCTGCAACGACACTTTCCGGCGGGGAAGCGCAGCGAGTGAAGATCGCTGCAGAACTCTATCGGCCGACCACGATGAAGACGCTCTACCTTCTTGATGAGCCGACCGTCGGCCTCCACTACGAAGACGTACGCAAGCTCATCGAGATCCTTCAGGAACTCGTTCTTCGCGGCAATACTGTCGTGGTTATCGAGCACAATCTGGACCTCGTGAAGTCCTGCGATTACCTCATAGACTTCGGTCCTGAAGGCGGCATCAAGGGCGGCAAGATTATCGCGAAGGGAACTCCAGAGGAAGTCGCTGAAAACGAGAACTCATTCACCGGCGAATATCTCGCGAAGATCCTCAAGAAGCACGGCAAGAAAAAGAAAGAGTCTAAGGCGTAAATTCTAAAGGGCCGTCCAGATGGACGGCCCAGGCCCTACGCGGCCAGCATAGGGTATATCTCTTCGCAGTAGTTTCGAAAATTCACTAGCGCCTCTTCACTCGTTCCTCGTAACCTCCAGAGAGATTCCACCTCCTTGTAGAAGTCAGCAATCGCGCTTTCAGGGTACCGCTTGATACGACGAACAAGTTCTTCTTTCGCACGAGAGCTGAATGTCTGCTCAAGTCCAAGCGTAAGACGAAAGCCAAGCTGCTTCGCATTGTGATCGCTTTCACGACTCATCTCAATTCCTCCCGGTTCAATTCCTGTTTCAAACTATATATTGTATAATTAAATAGTCAAATTATGCAGCGCGAAGACCTAAAAAAATTTGAGCTTCCTGACGTTCCTGGCGTCTATCTGTTCACGCAGGGCAAAGGTAAGTCCAAAAAGATTCTATACGTGGGGAAGGCGACTTCCCTGCGTGATCGCGTGCGCTCCTATTTCGATATCGAGCTCATCGCGACCCGCGGTCCGCGTATCGTAGATATGGTCACGCAGGCAGACGGCCTGATGCATGAGACCACGCCAACCGTGCTGGAGGCGCTCGTGCGCGAAGCCGCACTTATTCGTGAATATGATCCGCCGGCGAACACGCTGGGCAAAGACGGGAAGTCATTCCTGTATGCCGTCATTACAGACGAAGAGATTCCACGCGTTCTTGCGATACGCGGCAAGGATATTGATTTTGAAAACATGCGTGCGAACGGTTTCAAGCTGAAGCATACTTACGGGCCGTTTCCTTCCGGTTATCAGCTGCGCGAAGCACTGCGTCTGATCCGTCGCATCTTCCCGTTCTATGACACGCCGAAGCCTGTGGGCGAAGGGAATAAGCATCTGCAAGCGAAGGTTGAGTTCAACCGGCAGATAGGTCAGTATCCGCGTGATATGAGTCAGAGCCAATACATGCGCTCCATACGCAACGTTGGCTATTTCCTTTCCGGCCGCGTGAAAGCACTGCGCACCGTCCTTACGAAAGAAATGAAAGACTCTGCAAAGAAGGAAGAATTCGAAGAGGCGGGCATAATTCGCAGACAGCTTTTCGCGCTGGATCATGTGCAGGATGTTTCTCTTATTAAAGATGAACGAAACGAAGACAAAGAGGCGCCGCGCATCGAAGCGTATGACACGGCGCACCTTTCTGGTACCAATGCTATCGGCGTTATGACGGTGGTAGAGAACGGCCTCATCATGAAGCGCGAATATCGCACGTTTAAGATTCAGGGTCGTGGTGGCAAGTCCACGAATGATGACATCGCGTCGCTAAAAGAGATCCTCACACGCCGTTTGGGGCATCCAGAATGGCCGCTACCGCGCGCAATCGTCGTAGACGGCGGGAAGACGCACAAGAAGGCTGCAGAAGAAGTCTTGAAGCAGTATGAAATAGGTATTCCTGTGGCTGCGGTGGTTAAGGATGAGAAGCACCGTCCACGCGAAGTGATCGGCGCGATGCGCGCCGGCATCACCGAAGCAGACGCAGTCCTTGCTAATAGCGAAGCGCATCGATTCTCCATAACGCTCCACCGCAAGGCCCGCAACAAGACCATGCGTTCGGCATAATTGAAATTTATTTAGAGAGGTATATAATTGACTCATACGTTTTCAAACGTATACCTGACGACAGAAAATTGAATCGGCTTGCTGCGGACACTAATCAAACGGTGTACTAATGGGCGAATTGGGGAAATCCCTTGCCGTCGCCCCAGGTAAAATAAACCATCCTCTTCGGGGGATGGTTTATTTATTTCTTGCAGTTTTAAAATGAATCGAACAAATTTCTGCAGAGTCGTGTTTTTCATCTAATAATATCCGAAGCTGAGGATAGTCTTTTGCTGAATAATCCTTAGTATAGAAATGACCGACAGGTGTTCGTGTTCTGTCTTCTTCATACAGTTCGTAATCTGTAATAGTCTCCTGGAGATGTTCAAGTGCAAACAATATTCGCCCGAACACCTCTTCCTCAGGATGGCGCTTCATAAGATCAACTTTCCGCTCCTCAACGAAATGCTTTAATGATTTGCGACTGATATATACCCGTGTTCCTTTACGTGGATGTTTTTCATGCCTTGAGCCACGAATATCAAATATTCGCAGTAATTCTAGTGGACGCTCAATTAACTCGCCGTATTCCATATCAAAATACTCGCGTGCAAGTGCTTTGATTGTTCCGATTCTTCTTGGAATGCTGGCAGGTTCATTCATCTATCAAGTATGTGTAATGAAGCAAACACAAGAGGCATTTTTAAATTGGATAAGGGCTAATTCACTTTATCTTTTCTTCATCTCAAGCTTGAAATAAGAGCGTGCGCACCGGCTCTTGACAATAGAACGTTAGTGGGGTATTTTAAAAACGGTTCGGACGTTCGGCGAGAAATTGCCGCTGGCCCTCCAGGGAGGGCGGACGCGCCTTCCGCTCAACGCAGCTCGATGCTGTATGATGATCTTTTCGCCATTCGGGGAATGCCAATGACTTGGACTCAGGTCGAGGCGTAAGGGAAGAACCCCATTAGAACAATCGCACTCTCAGGGGAGAACGAACTTCCAATGGCACCCTTACGTCTAATCTTTTGAGGCAGGAGCGCTAATAAATACAGCGGGGGCGGTACGATTTCATTTATCGTGCCGCCCCTTTCCTATTTCCATATTCTTGCCTGCTATACTCTTCACATATGCGTGGCACCGTTGTTGGAGTATTGCGTGGCGGTCCGTCGCGCGAGCATGAGGTTTCGCTTGCGAGCGGGCATGCGATTATTGCGAACCTTCCGAAAGATCGCTTCACCGTTCGTGACATTTATATAGACAAGCAGGGAGCCTGGCACGAACGTGGCCGTCCTATCACGCCGGATCGCGCACTGCATTCCGTAGATGTCGTCGTTATCGGTTTGCATGGCGAATACGGAGAAGACGGCGAGGTGCAGAAACTTTTGGAGAAATACGGTGTGCCATACACCGGCTCAGGTTCATTCGCTTCGTTCGTAGCGATGCATAAGGTGATGTCTAAGGAGAAGGCGAAAGATGCGGGCCTGCTCACTCCTGAGTATCGATACATCGAAGAGAGCACGAACAACATCGAAATGGAAAAGATGCTGCGCGATGTGGTGCGAACCTTCCCGCAGCCCGTGGTGGTGAAGCCGACGCGCTGGGGCTCATCAGTGGGCGTTACGCTCACCACGGGCTATGCACCGCTCCACACGGCTGTTACAGGCCTTCTTAGGCAAGGTTCCGGCGGTGTACTGGTGGAGGAATACATAAAAGGAACTGAGGCAACCGCGGGCGTCGTGGAAGGGCTTCGAGGCGAAGCCCTGTATGCGCTTCCGCCCATCGAAATCCTCCCACCTGAATCAGACTTCTTCTCGTATGACGCCAAGTATTCGGGCTCCTCGAAAGAGATCGTCCCGGGCCGCTTCACGAAACAGGTGACGGATGAGCTGATGCGCCAGGCGCGCCTCATGCATGAGGCGCTCGAGCTGCGCCACTACTCACGCTCTGATTTCATCATCACGCCCAAAGGCATCTATTATCTGGAGACTAATTCGCTTCCGGGCCTCACCGGCGAATCGCTCCTGCCTAAGTCCCTGGCTGCGGTGGGCGTGTCCTTCGGGGAATTCTTATCCCATATAATTGACCTTGCACGGACAGGAAAGAAACGGTAAAGTTCCAAATACGGGCCGTTAGCTGCTTGGTGGCCCGTTACGAAATTCACAAGGGCCGTTAGCTCAGTTGGTAGAGCGCTTCATTTGCAATGAAGATGTCGCAGGTTCGAATCCTGTACGGTCCACCCCATAAAAACTCAATTTGTCACGGCTGCCCCTGCACCAGATATGACGCATTACTCCCATGTTGTTGGATAACGAACTTGTAACACATGGGGTAGGCTATATCCGAGATTTTAAGGTAATTGACCAAGACTCAGATATAGAACTTATTCCCGGTCTGCAGATACTCGGACCAGCTGCAAGAGACGATATTAATGAGTATCTAACTGAACTAGAGTCAACAACAGGTATATCCCGTCCTCAAAACGGTCGCTTCATACTCTATACACTTGATAAAAAGCGCTCATTGGAATGGCCATTTGAGTTCCAGCAAATGCTCTGGGATTTTATCCTTGTTCTAAGAATTTTTGCTGGCGGCACAGCCCATTCTTATGGCGTCATATACTATGATCTCGATTCATCCCCCGTAACCTATTATCCTGGTTATCTGGGTGATGCGGATTCCGTCAGATCCAGTAGCGCAAATATTAAAATGGAGGATTTGCCGCAACTGGCTCAGACATATGAGCGCCTATCCGCAATAAAACCACTAATAGACATAAGTTCAGAATCGTTTTCACGATTGAGAAACGCTCTCCGGTTTTTTGATCAGGCCTACACAACAAACTGGTATTTGATGAAGATTGTTTTACTTTTTATTTGTCTAGAAAGTCTATTTTCTGATCGAGACGACAAGACTGATATATCGTATAAGGTTCGGCTTCGAGCCACACGCTTTCTTACTGACGATGTGGAAGAGAGAAAAGATATATTCGAAAATCTTAAAATCGCATACGACTTTAGAAGCTCTATTCTCCATGGTGACAATTTTGCTCGCAAGCAAGAACGGAAACTTAAGAATGGAGAATCTTGGGATTACTATCCAAGTTTTCTAGAAAACATTGCAAGACGCATCTTGCTGAAGATGCTGAGTGATCAGGAACTTTACAACCACTTTTCCAGGAAGACTACAGACAAAGAGGATAGCAACTTCTTTTCAAATCTTGTCCTGTAAATACTTACTGAGCTGGCGCCTTTCACTCCCGATTCGCACTACTATTGGAAGCTAGGTTGCCTTGCCGGTATCCTTCCCATACCAGTCCTTCTTCAACCGCCTCACCCTCCGCTCCCAGTTGAGAGACAGCAAATTACGCAGTAGACACAAACTTTACTGTGCAGCCGTCTTAAAACTTAGAGTTTTAGAGGGGTATACTTTCCCTATGAAAGTCCTCGCGCTTATTCTCGCGATTCTTGCCATTGTTTGTTGGTTCGCTATTGGGAATCCGAAGAATGATATTGCGTCGGTAGTGTGGGCAAATTCGCCTGCACCATGGGAAAGCGTGACTGGATTCTATTATCCGGACAAGAGTGATCTATCTGATAATCCGCAGACACAGGATTCTGGCACGCTTGGGAACTGTCGTGATTGGGCTGCGATTACGATTACTGCAAGCGTTGATCCGACAGGTCAAAGCAGTACGTATGCGTGCGGAATATCGTGCGCAAATCCGAAGGATGCGTCTTCATGCCGTTTGCTTGTTAAATAGATATGAATGAAGGACCTTCGAAGAAACCGAAAGAAGCCGTACTGGCTTCGATGGAACCAGAAGAAGAGAAACAGCCCGATCCTACGGATGCCGTTGTGATTATAACTGCGACCATTCAGGAAAGAATGGATATCCTTCCTGTTCCTGCAAAGCGCGCTGTTGCACAGGTGGAGGCCGCATATAAAAGTCTTTTGCATGTACGTGCGTATCGAGGAGACGTAAGCGCTGCATACGCCGTGTACGTTCAGGCAGCGAAGAATCTTCTTGCAGAACATTCTCTTTGGAAAGCTATGGAAACGATGTACGCACCTGAATCAATCGAGCATCTTCGCACGTTGCTAGAGACGAATATCGAGCGGCTCACCACGGTCATGTTCGAGGATTATGTTATTCCCGTAGACAAAGGCCCTCTTCAGTAACTATTTGCCTTGTCCGTAATACTTCTTTAGGAGCGCGACGTGCTCGGTGTATGTTTTCGTGCAGTGGAAGTTGCCGTTCTGATCATGGAAATAGAAGAGACAGTCCGTCTTCTTCGGGTTGAGTGCAGCCACTACTGATGCTATAGAAGGATTCGCGATAGGGCCCGGCGGCAAACCGCCATTCATGTACGTGTTGTACGCAGACTTTATATATTTATCCTTCGGCACCACCTGCGGCCACCAGATTCCCGTCTTGCCAGTTGTTGCGTTCGCCTTTGCATATTGAAGGGTGGCATCGATCTGAAGCGGCATACCGGCGAAGATACGATTCCAGATAACGCCTGAGATATCGCGTGCATCGTCCCATCCCCCAGATTCTCGCTCAATGAGCGATGCAACCGTCATAGCATCCGCGATCGGCACCTGCTCTTCCGTGGTGGTGCTGTAGCGGGAAAGAACATCGTCCTGGAAACGGCTGTTAAGGAGCGATACAACGTCAGCGGGTTCGGTAACGCTTAGGAAATAGGTGCCAGGGGTGAACTGGCCATCAGGAAGGCCTTTATCTTTTTCTGAGGCATGCGCGTCTTTCAGAAATGTCGCTATCTGTGCAGGTTTCCAATCAAGCGTGCCACCGATTGCGGCAGCCACCTGTTCATCACGGAACCCTGGCTTGATGGTGACGAAAAGAGTCTTGGCGCCTGCGGCGCCCGCAATCTGCTGATACGCAGGAGAGTTCGCGATAGCTACCGCAATCTTGGTGAAGATATTGCCCGCGTCATTCGCTGCGGCAGTAAGGGTGGTTGGTTTGGTGTCGAGGAGCGCCTCGACTTGCGGGTTCGTTGTTATGGTCTTGTTCGCAGGATCAACCGTAACGGTAAACTGCGCCTGCGGCTGATGAATCGTTTGGGTGAGCGAAAGATCAACGGCGAGCAGGGAAGGTAATGAGAAGAATCCGATGACGAGTATCAGCGTGCACGTTACAACAGGCATCAGCGAAGATCCCCGCTTCTTGAAAGAAGATTGTGCGGGCTTAACTTTTCGCTGCCGCGGACCGTTCGAATGCGGCATAAGACTATTCGGGAATTTCACCGAAGGCATGTCATTCCATTGTAGCCAGTAATGCGCGATAACGGAACCGTAATTTTCCCCTATTTCATGAACAGCAAATGTGTGGACATGCACTCACTTAGTGCTACGGTCTAACTATGAAGAAGCCCATTACTCCTCCGACGCTTACTGAGCGATTCACCACGTGGATAGGTTCACGCAGCTCGCTCATTGCACATACGATATTCTTCATTGCTTGCTTCTTGCTGGTGGCGCTTTCGCTGGTTACGCTGACGACGATGCTGCTCGTGCTCACCACAGCCGTTTCCCTCGAAGCGATCTATCTCGCCATTTTCATTCAGATGACGGTGAACAAGAACACGGCCAGCCTTCGTGAGGTGGAGGAAGACATCGATGAGATTCAAGAGGATGTGGAGGAGCTCGGCGAAGACCTGGATGAGATTCAGGAGGATATCGGAGAAATTCAGGAAGACGTTGAAGAGATGTCCGAGGATATTGATGAGATTCAAGAGGACGTTGAAGAAATGTCTGAAGATATTGAGGAGATGAGCGAGGAAGAAAAAGAGGAGGTAGAGAAAGAGGTGAAGCGAAAGAAGAAGATTGCCAGCGAGGCTGAACTCCTCGACAAGCTTTCACAGGATGTCAGCCAGCTTTTGAAAGACCTTGAGGCATTGAAGAAAGGAAAATAGTTGGCCATATAGGCCGTAAATGATAAAATAAGGATAAATGAGTTCAGGCATACACGTAAGCCTCAAGGCTGAGACCTTGGGCCATATTCTCGGTTTCCCTATCACGAACTCGCTACTTATGACGTGGCTGGTTATGGTGCTGCTTATCGCATTCGCGTATTTCTTCGGCCGTTCGCTGAAGATGATTCCGGGAAAGTTGCAGGCAGCTATCGAGTGGGGATTCGAAGGTGCGTACGCATATATTGCAGAAGTTTTCGAAAGCGATGCACTCGCGAAGCGATTCTTTCCTCTTATCGCGACGATCTTCCTATTCATATTGGTTGGCAACGAACTCGAGTTCTTTCCGGGAGTCGGATCGATAGGATTCTTTCACGGCACAGACTTCGCGCCATTGCTGCGCGCACCCGCTGCAGACCTTAACTTCACCCTCGCACTTACCTTCATCGCGTTCTTCACCATCGAGGTCACCGGCATCGCGGTGCTGGGCGGTTTGAAGTACGCCGGCCGATTTGTTAATCTAAAGTCACCGGTCGGCTTTGCCGTTGGCATCATCGAGATCGTCTCGAATCTGGGCCGCCTCGTTTCGTTCTCCTTCCGTCTCTTCGGCAATATCTTCGCGGGCGAAGTGATGATCCTGGTCGCAGGATACTTTCTTCCGTATCTGCTGCCGGTGCCGCTCATCGGCTTCGAGATGTTCATCGGGGCGATTCAGGCACTCGTGTTCGCGATGCTCACGATGTTCTTCATCAAGCTATCGATCACAGATCCGCACGAGGCGCACTAGCAGTTGCTAGCGGCTTCATGCGGCTCCGGGATGGAGTCTCAATTAAAAAATTAAGTAACAACTATGGATATTAATTCAGCACGCATGATAGGTATGGCGCTCGCAGCCGGCCTTGGCGTTATTGGCCCTGGCATCGGCATCGGCATCATCGGTGGCGGCGCTATGCAAGCAATCGGCCGCAACCCAGAAGCTTCAGGTAAGATCGTCTCGAACATGATCCTCGCGATCGTGTTCACCGAGGCGCTCGGCATCCTTGCGCTCGTGGTTTCGTTCATCATCAAGTTCGTCTAGTTCTTCACGCGTCTTTACTCTTCTTATGGCAGCTCTCTTCGCAGCATTCGGCCTTCAACTCCCGCTTCTCATCGCGCAGCTGGTGAACTTCGCCATACTCATGATTGCGCTTACGTACCTGCTGTATAAGCCGGTTATGAAGACTATCGAGGCACGCAAGCAAAAAGTTGCACAGGGAGTCCTGGATGCGGAAGAGGCTACGAAGAAGCTTTCGACTGCAGACGCAGAAGCGACCGTAACGGTGCAGCAGGCAGAGAAGGAAGCAGAAGGTATCGTCGCTTCTGCACGCGAAGAAGCGGGGAGCGAGAAGATGCGTATCGTTAAGGAGGCGGATGCTCGCGCAGCGAGTATCGCGGCCGACGCAGATGCGCGTGCCAAGGAAACTGCAGCGAAGTCTCTTCGCGAAAGCGAAAAGGAAATCGCTCGTCTCGCTATTCTCGCTGCAGAAAAGGCGATGCGCACCTAACTATGGAGAAAGCATACGCTCAGGCGCTTCAGTCCTTGCTTTCGAAAGAAGGCGCAGATGAGAAGCGGATCATGGATCAGCTTTTCGCTCAGTTGAAAGCGACGGGCCGTATGAAACTCCTTCCAGGTATCGCGCGCGAACTGAAAAAGGCGCAGATGTACGCGCGTTCCGAAGAAGCGTTAGTAGAAGTGGCGCACAAAGACGAATCGCACGCCGCACTCGCCGCAGCTGCGAAGCTCGGCATTGAAGCCAAGCATGCAGAAGTGAATCCATCCCTCATTCGCGGCTGGCGTGCACGCCAGGGCAGCACGCTCATCGATCATTCCGGCAAGCGCGCACTGGTAGACCTGTACCGACGCATCACGACCGCATAGCACCTTAGAATCGCTCAATTATTTAATTACTCACAACGTCATGGAAAGCATCATCAAGCGCATCGAACAAGAGATCGCCTCGTTCGCACCAGAAATGGGAGCGGAAGAAACAGGTACCGTACGCGCCACGGGCGACGGTATCGCCGAGATCGACGGGCTCTCGAACGCCATCATGAGCGAGATGGTGCTTTTCGACCCGACCTTCGATCGCAGCCTCGAAGCAGCGCTGAAGGATGCTGATCCTATCTACGGCCTGGTGCTGAACCTCGAGGAAGACGGTGTTCGTACCGTTATTCTTGGCGATGGTTCACGCGTGTATGAAGGAATGCTCGTGCGCCGTCTCGGGCGACTTCTTTCTATTCCTGTCGGTGCAGAGCTCATCGGCCGTGTGGTTAATCCGCTTGGCGAACCGGTTGATGGCAAAGGCCCGACGAATGCGAAGGATATTCGTCCTATCGAGCGCGAAGCATACGGCGTTATGGATCGTTCAGCCGTGAACCAGCCGCTTCACACCGGCGTGAAGGCTATCGACGCGATGATCCCGGTCGGTCGCGGCCAGCGCGAGCTCATCATCGGAGACCGCGGCGTTGGAAAGACGGCGATCGCTATCGATACGATCCTTAACCAGAAGAGCGAAGACCCGAAGACGCGTCCTATCTGTATCTATGTCGCTATCGGCCAGAAAGAATCGAAGACGGCGAAGATCGTCGCGCAGCTCGCTGAAGCGGGAGCTATGGAGTACACGATCGTGGTAACGGCGCCGGCGTCTTCGCCGGCAGCATTCCAGTTCCTCGCACCATTCGCCGGCGCTACCATCGGCGAAGTATTCATGGAGCAGGGCAAGGACGCGCTCGTTATCTATGACGATCTTTCCAAGCACGCTGTTGCATACCGTCAGATGTCGCTCCTTCTTCGTCGCCCGCCAGGACGCGAGGCATATCCTGGAGACGTCTTCTATCTGCACTCTCGTTTGCTCGAGCGCGCGGCGAAGCTCTCGAAGGAAAAGGGCGGCGGTTCGCTTACGGCGCTTCCTATCATCGAAACGCAGGAAGGAGATATCTCTGCATACATTCCGACCAACGTGATCTCGATCACGGACGGACAGATCTTCCTTCTTGCAGACCTCTTCAACAAGGGTCAGCGCCCGGCTATCGATGTGGGTAACTCAGTGTCGCGCGTGGGTTCATCCGCACAGACCAAGGCGATGAAGAAAGTCTCCGGCAAGATCAAGCTGCAGCTCGCGCAGTTCCGTGAGCTCGAAGCCTTCATGCAGTTCGCTTCGGATCTTGATGCAGACACGAAGCGCCAGATCGATGACGGTCGTCGTATGACAGAAGTGCTTAAGCAGAATGTGGGTGAGCCGCTTCCATTCGAGATGCAGGCAGCGGTCATTTTCGCCGCTACGAACGGATACTTCGATTCATTCACGCCGGACGAAACGAATGCGCAGGAGAAGCGCCTACAGGACTACCTTCAGCGCGATGCTGAAGATGTGCTCACGGCAATCCGTACCGAGAAGGCGATCAGCGACGAGACCGAAGCGAAGCTTCGCAGCGTACTCGAGAAGTTCGTCGCACGCTCCGCATAATCATCAATGGCACTCAAGGATATCAAAGCGAAGATAGGGGCGACCAAGCGCATGAACACGGTTACCCGTGCCATGGAGGCGGTCTCGGCCGTAAAGATGCGCAAGACGCAGGCGTCTGCGCTTTCCGGCCGTTCCTATGCTCGTGCTGCTATCGCTATCCTTACGCGCATTGCAGGAACTGAGGCCGTTAAGAAGCATCCGCTCGCGAAAGAACGCGAGGTGAAGAAGATCGCGCTCGTCGTTATGACCAGCGATAAAGGGCTTGCAGGAGGCCTCAACAGCGGCGTACTGAAGCAGGCAAGCCTCGCAGCGAAGGATTTCACGAAGGAGCAGGTGCTCGTGTACGCCTATGGCCGCAAGGGAGAAGACTTCTTCACGAATCGCGGCTACACGATCGTGAAATCAATGGAGAACAAGCAGGATGATGTTCCACTTTCAAGCATGGAGGAACTTTCGAACGAACTCTCTGCAGGATTCCTCGCCGGAGACTTCGATAAGGTGGTCGTCGCGTATACGAACTTCAAATCAACATTCGAACAGATTCCGACCGTTCGCCAGCTCCTTCCGCTTTCCCTTCCTGCGCTTGCAGAAGTGGTCTCTGGAATCGTGCCAGCGAAAGGAAAGTGGAGCAATGAGCAGTCGCTAGAAGCACCGGCTTCCTACGAAGTCGAGCCATCTGCAGACGAAGTATTGGGCGTGCTTATCCCGCGCCTCACCGCCATCGCGCTGTATCACATGCTTCTGGAGTCTAAGGCTTCCGAGCATTCAGCGCGCATGGTGGCGATGAAGAACGCGTCCGATAAGTCGAAAGAAGTGACTCGTGACCTCACGCGTAAATACAACAAGATTCGTCAGGCTGCTATTACGCGCGAGGTTTCGGAGATAGTCAGTGGCCGAGAGGCGCTTGCCGCATAAATTTGATAGATTAAAAACAACATATGAACACCGGAACCATTACAGAAATCATCGGGCCAGTCGTCGACGTGCATTTCGAGAAGGATCGTCCTTCTATAGAGGATGCGCTCGTTATCGAAAAGAACGATAAACACGGCCGTATCGTGCTTGAAGTGTCTACACACCTCGGGCTCGATCGCGTGCGCTGCATCTCGATGAGCGAGACCGCAGGTCTCGCTCGCGGCGAAACGGTCAGCGCTACGGGCGCTCCTATTTCAGTTCCGGTGGGCGAAGCGACACTCGGCCGCCTGTTCAACGTGCTCGGCGAAACGGTAGACGGCAAGGAGGAGATTCCGGCGTCCAACAAGCGTCTTCCTATTCACCGCCAGCCACCTTCCTTCGACCAGCAGACCACGAAGGCTGAAATCTTTGAGACCGGTATCAAGGCTATCGACCTCGTCATTCCGTTCCTTAAGGGGGGAAAGATTGGCCTCTTCGGCGGTGCCGGCGTGGGCAAGACGGTCACCATTCAGGAGCTCATCCACAACGTCGCATCGAATCACGGCGGCTACTCGGTATTCGCTGGCGTCGGTGAGCGCGTGCGTGAAGGTAACGACCTCTATCATGAAATGGAAGAATCCGGCGTGCTCGACAAGACCGCGCTCGTATTCGGCCAGATGAACGAAGTGCCCGGCGCTCGCGCTCGTGTCGCGCTCACCGGTCTAACGCAGGCAGAATACTTCCGTGATGAATCCGGAAAGGATGTTCTCTTCTTCATGGACAACGTATTCCGTTTCATTCAGGCAGGTTCTGAAGTATCTTCACTGCTCGGCCGCGTGCCTTCCGCTGTGGGATACCAGCCAACCTTAGCCGAGGAAATGGGTAAGCTCCAGGAGCGCATCACTTCAACGAACAAAGGTTCCATCACTTCGGTCCAGGCTGTGTACGTGCCAGCCGATGACTTCACCGACCCCGCACCAGCAACTACCTTCGCGCACCTTGATGGTACGGTGGTGCTTTCACGTCAACTCGCGTCGCTCGGCATCTATCCTGCAATCGACCCGCTCGAATCATCTTCCGGTGCCCTCACGGTTGCAATCGTGGGCGAAGAGCACTACCGCGTTGCCAACAAGGTGAAGCAGGTGCTTCAGCGTTATAAGGATCTTCAGGATATTATTGCTATCCTCGGTATCGAGGAGCTTTCGGACGAAGACAAGACTATCGTGTACCGTGCCCGCAAGCTCCAACGCTTCCTTTCGCAGCCGTTCTCTGTGGCTGAACCGTTCACCGGCGCGAAGGGTGCATACGTAACTCGTGAAGAGACGGTTCGTGGTTTCGGCGAGATCGTCGACGGCAAGCATGACGACAAGCCAGAAGCAGCCTTCTACATGAAGGGAGGTATCGACCAGGTAACAGGCTAATCACTTCCTGATGGCAAAGACTTTTCACCTCACCATCGCACGCGTCGGCGAGAACCTGTTCGAAGGACAGGCGAAGAGCGTTACCGTGCCTGGTGGAGAAGGGGTGCTCACCATCCTCGCTGAACACGAAGCATTCGTAACGCCGCTCAAGCCAGGCACCATACGCATCGATCCTGCAGAAGGCGAGCCGATCACGCTTCAGATTGAAGACAAAGGCCTGGTGGAAGTCTCGAACAACCAAGCGACCGTGTTGCTGTAACCTTAAGAAGGTATATAATAGAAAGGTATCAAGACGAAGACGGACCCGAACGGTGTAAGTGCCTAATGGGAGCCCCTTCAAGAAAATAGCCTATTTTATATAGGCTATTTTCTTTTTACTATCCTCGTCATTTAAGAAAGCAATAAATTTTTCATCAAGTTCCTTATACAAAGAAGATGTAAATGTAAGGTTTGGAAATAATATCTTTCCAAAGCGATTCTTTTTAATCAAATAATCAATCAGCTTTTTATAATCTCCATCACCAGAAACGACATAGATTTTATTGAATACTTCTTTCTCAACCAGCATCTTCATAGCAACAAAGATAATATCGGAATCTACGTTTCCTTTCTTATTGCTTGAAAGACCAGAAGAGTGCTCTTTGAAGTTCAGAATAAATCCAGCTTGTTCAAGATCGTCATATAAATCTTGGTATTTTTCAGATCTATATCCAAGAAAGTAATACACACTGATAATTTGATGCTTATCTCTCAAATAGATTCTAAATTTCCTATGATCTATTGCCCAGCCATCAGCTTTTGTTCCAAGATGCAGGTTCTGTCCATCAATAAATGCTATATTTCCTTGTAATTCTGTCTCCATGCCTATTAACCCTATCGGAAACCCTGCGAAGTTGAGCGTAATTACGTATGCGTTTATCGCAATCATCTTGATAGGGATTTTATCTCTAGGATATATATTCTTCATCCACAAAGCAGCGACCGATTCGACGGCGTGTTCAACCAAGAATTTAAAAGTTGCAGCGTTCGGTGACAGTCTCGTCGCCGGTTATGGCGCTATGCAGGGGAATGATTTCCCTTCGCTGCTTTCGAAAACGCTTGGCGTACCAGTATCGAATTTTGGCGTTAGCGGAGACACCACTGCAGACGCGCTCGCGCGAATCAACAATGTCATCAGTGCGAAACCAGACGTAGTAATCGTTCTCCTTGGTGGAAACGATGCGTTACAGAAAGTGCCACTCGCAACGACGAAGCAGGATCTTTCAACAATTATTGATACGTTTCAGAAGGCGAATATACAGGTTGTGCTCGTAGGAGTGCTCGGTGGCATTCCAACCGATCCATACGCACCGATGTTCTTGAGTCTCGCGCAGCAGTACAAAGTCGTATCCGTATCGAATATTCTTTCTGGTCTTATCGGCAACAGCAATCTTATGAGCGACGAAGTACATCCTAATGACGCTGGGTATGTAAAAGTAGCTGCACGCATCGCACCGGCGGTTGAAAAGGCTTGTTCTTTGAAGTAGAAAAGCCCAACTCACGAAGAGTCGGGCTTTCGCTCGCTGAGAAGGGCAAACGTACCTACCCAGAGACCAAGACCAAAAATGACGAAAACAGGCCATCCACGAAGAATCTCCTCCCACGTCTTGTCTATGTGAACGAGGAGCGCGAAAAGAAAATCTCCCACGATTGGCGGAATCAGTGCGATTCCCATATCACGAATTAGGCGCATGTGTTCCTCCAGAACTGTCCTAGTAGGATGATTCTACCAATCGCACCTTATGTCAATTCTGGTATAATCGGTGCATATGGGTATACAAAATTTTATATTGCAGCAGGCGATGAAAATGAAGATGAAGGACGTTCCTCCGGAACAGCGAGACCAGCTTATGGCACTCGTGCAGAAGGACCCTGAACTCTTCAAGAAGATCGGAGAGGAAGTAGATCGTCGCGTTAAGAAAGGCGGAGAAGACCAGATGAAAGCGACGATGGAAGTCATGAAGAAATATCGCACTGAGCTTTCGCAGCTCATGCAGCCTAAATAGTAATTATGGCCGACACGCTGAATGTTCTGGTATTGAATGCGTCGCTTAAGCACGGCCCTGAGCTGTCTGCGACTGAAGAGGTAGTGAACATGGTTCTTGAGAATATGGGTGCGCACGTAGCGATTGAATCATCCATCGTACGTCTTTCAGACAAGAACATTCCCGTGGGACTCTCATACAAGATGAGTGAAGACGACGAATGGCCTGGTATTGTTGATCAGATAATCAAGGCAGACGTCATTATCTTTGCAACGCCGATATGGTGGGGCGGCCGTTCGAGCCTAATGCAGCGCGTTATTGAACGCATGGATGCCTTCGACGAAGGAACGATTCCTGGGGTGAACGGGCGCGAAGGTCTTCTGAATAAAGTCGCCGGTATCGTGATAACCGGAAGCGAAGATGGTGCGCAAGCCGTTATGGCCGGCATCATGGAGGTGCTTTCATTCATGAACTTCACGCTGCCACCGCAGTGCTGTACGTATTGGGTTGGCGAGGTTGGCATGGATCCGAAGACAGACAGCGAGAGACGCCGTAAGAATCCTGCAGTCGCGCACATGGCAGAGGCAACGGCGAAAAGCTTGGTACACTGTGCACAAGCACTAAAAGCGAATCCATTCACCGCGTAATCATGGCAACAAAGACAAAGAAGATATTCATATTAATGGGGAATCCTGACAAGGACGGAACGCTTTCAAGCAAGATCGCAGACACATACGAAAACGAAGCGAAAGCGGCGGGCCATGAGGTGCGTCGTACGAATCTTGGAGACCTTCAGTTCGATCCGATCCTGCATCTTGGATACAAGGTGATACAGCCGCTTGAGCCGGATCTTCTGAAAGTTCAAGAGGATATGAAATGGGCCGAGCACTTCGTGCTTATCTATCCCGTCTGGTGGTCTTCGATGCCAGCACTCCTGAAGGGCTTCATCGATCGCGCATGGATTCCAGGCTTCGCCTTTCATTTCCACAAGGACGGCCTTGGCTGGGACAAGCTCCTCGCTGGCCGCACGGCTCGCCTCATCATCCTTTCAAAGAGTTGGCCGGTTATGATCATGGCGCTCTTCGGCGACTACACGAACGAAATCTCTCGTGCCATCCTCGGGTTCTCTGGCTACAAGGTATCCCTGACCGAAGTGGGTATGAGCGAGAAACTCACCGAGCCGCAGAAAGTAAAGTGGATGAAGAAGATCGCTGTTCTTGCTAAGAAGGGTAAGTAACTGATAGGGTGCGTATATGAAGATCGGTATCGTCGGACTCCCGAACGTCGGGAAATCAACACTATTCAATGCGCTTACGAAGGCGAGTGTGCCCGCGGAGAATTATCCGTTCTGCACCATAGACCCCTCCGTGGGCGTCGTTGGTGTGCCGGACGAACGTCTGGATAAGCTCGCTCTCCTTTCAGGTTCCGATAAGACCATTCCGGCAGCTATTGAGTTCGTCGATATCGCCGGCCTCGTGCAAGGCGCTTCTATGGGTGAAGGTCTGGGCAATCAATTCCTTTCACATATCCGTGAAGTTGATGCCATTCTGGAAATGGTTCGTTTCTTCGATGATACCGATATTATCCATGTACATGGGGAAGTTGATCCGGTCCGTGATATCGAGGTTATCAATCTTGAGCTTATCCTTGCGGACCAGCAGAGCGTTACCGGCCGTCGTGAGCGTCTCACCGGCGATGTTCGTGCACAGAAGAAAGAAGCGGTCGCAGAAGATGCGGTGCTTTCCAAGATAGAGCAGGTTCTTCTTAAGGGCGGCCTTGCAATAACGGTTGATCTTTCGCCTGAGGAAGCGAAACTCATCAAGCCGATGAATCTTCTTACGCTGAAGCCGATCCTGTATGCGCTTAACGGAAAGTCTGGCGGCCACAACCTTGATGAAGTTAATGATGGACGTTCTCGTGCCGCGTTCGAGCTGATCGAATCATATGGCGCAGACTATGTTCGCGTAGACGCAGTAACAGAAGGCGAACTGAACGATGTTGCAGAAGAAGACAAACAGATGTTCCGCTCAGAGCTCGGCGTGTCTGAAGACGGCCTAGAAGCACTCATCCGTGGCGCATACCGAACACTCGGTCTCATCACCTTCTTCACCACAGGACCGAAGGAATCACGCGCGTGGACGGTTGCGAAAGGCGCAACAGCGCCCGAGGCGGGCGCTGCCATTCATACTGATTTCAAAGACAAGTTCATCCGCGCTGAAGTGGTCGGCTGGGACACGCTCCTCGCAGACGGCTCATGGAGCGCTGCACGCGATAAGGGCGACATTCGTACGGAAGGAAAAACCTACGTCACTAAAGATGGCGACGTGATGGTTTTCCTGCATAGCTAATCCTCCGGTTTGATCCCTAGTCTGCCAGCTCTCAATTTATATAAAAGAAACCGCTCCAAATGGAGCGGCCAAGTGCCTGTGTTATGAGCGAGCTACATTGCAAACTTTGCAGGCCATTACCATGTTTTCAGGATGATCTAAACCACCCTTGCTTTTAGGGATTACATGCTCAATAGTTGCTGGTGATGTATCCAGTTCATTCGTTCGTACTCCACAATAACAGCAACGCCAATTTTGAGCTTCGCATAAACATACGAAAAACTCCCTACCTAATTTAAACGCTCTCCAGAAAATTGTTCCATCATGCCTAAAACTGACATCTTCCAAAGCCCATAACAATTCGATATCGAAGCCTTTTTTATCAAGATCAGGACTAGTTCGTTGCAAAGCTGCACGAATTGCAACTTCTTGGCACGTTGTCTGCATAGTCAATCCTCCTCTGGACAGAACCCTAACACAGTTGCATAAAGGTTCCAATATCGTCCCAGACAGCCAGCTAGTAAAACAGAAAACCGCCCAACGGGAAGCTTTCCGTTGGGCGGCAGTATTGCGCTAGATGAGGTTGAAGTAGCGGGCGATAAGGGTTTCGCCAAGAGCGATTAAGCCCGTAACACAGAGAACGGTCGCTTGAAACCGTTCCTCTCGCCGCCTTTCCCAGCTCTCAATTTCCTGAGGGCTCAGAGGGGACAGGGGCGGCCGCTTTGCGGCCGCCCCTGTCCTGTTTAGTGGTATAATATGGCCTATATGGAACCCATGGCCGCAGCTCCCGCACCCGCAACTTCGTCAGCAAAAACCTCGCCAAAAGACTTCTTCCTGTGGGCCGGCGTCATCATCGCGCTCTATGGCAGCATCGGTTCGCTCCTTACGCTTCTGTTCGAGTACATAAACTACGCATTCCCGGATGCGCTCGCAGGATATGTTGATCCGTACAACGGACCGGTCCGCGTCGCTATGGCTGCGCTTATCGTTCTCGTTCCTACGCTCATCATCCTGCTCCGTATTATTCGCGACACTATCGAGCGCGAACCAGGGAAGGCGAATATCTGGGTTCGTCGCTGGGCACTCGGCCTTACGCTTTTCATCGCGACGGTAACGATCCTCATAGACCTCATCACGCTCATCAATACGTTCCTGGGCGGTGAAATAACTGAGCGCTTCGGATTGAAGGTGCTTATGGTTCTGCTCGTTGCCGCCGGCGTGTTCATGCACTTCCTTGCAGACATGTGGGGGTACTGGATCACGAACCCGCGCAAGGCCACTTCGGTGGGTATCGGCGTATTCGTACTCGCTATCGCGGTAGTCGTCGCTGGATTCTTTATCATCGGTACGCCGGGCCAGGTGCGCATGCTTCGCCTCGATGCAGAGAAAGTACAGGATCTGCAGAACATTCAGAGCCAGATCACAGACTACTGGCAGCAGAACGGAATGCTTCCTGCAGAACTCGGCGCGCTCACTGATTCGCTTTCCCAAATGAGTATTCCTGTTGATCCGCAGTCCGGAGCACCATATACGTATAAGGTTGTGAACCAGACCGCATTCCAGCTTTGCGCGATGTTCAGTTCGGCAACTTCGCCGAACGACACCATGGAACAGAATTGGCAACATGGCGCAGGCACGGTCTGTTTCGATCGTACGATTGACCCTAAGCGCTATTCAACCGTTTCTCCTGCACATCCGATTAAGCCGCTTTAGCGGCTTCGTGCTTTTCGTACCATGGCAAAGAACAGTTTTGATCATCAGGAGATAGAGAAGAAAGCCCAGGCCAAGTGGGAAGCATTGAATATATACGAGAGCGATCTTACGGACACGACGAAAGATCCGTTCTACCTTCTGTTTGAATTCCCGTATCCGTCAGGCGATCTGCATGTGGGGCATTGGTATGCCTTCGCACTAACCGACATATACGCGCGTTTCCTGCGTATGAAGGGAAAGAATGTGTTGTTTCCTATCGGCTTTGATGCCTTCGGCTTGCCTGCGGAGAACGCGGCGATAAAGAACGGCGTGAACCCGCGTGATTGGACGTATGCGAACATGGAACGCATGCGTGCGCAGATACGAACGATGGGAACCTCCGTGGACTGGAACAAGGAAGTGGTGACCTGCAGCCCTGAATACTACAAGTGGACGCAATGGCTCTTCGCGAAGCTGTATGAGCACAAGCTTGCCGAGCGTCGTAATGCATCGGTGAAGTGGTGCCCACATGACCTAACCGTACTCGCGAACGAGCAGGTTATCGATGGTCACTGCGAACGCTGCGGAAGCGTCGTTGAAGAGAAGTTCCTTACGCAGTGGTTCCTCAAGATCACTGAATACGCCGAACGCTTGCTTACAGATTTGGAACCGCTTCCATGGCGTGAAGATATAAAAGATGCCCAGCGCGCATGGATAGGAAAGTCTGAAGGCGCGAAGCTTCGCTTCCAGGTGGTGAATGCCGACACGGCGATGGCACCCATAAGCAGTGCAGAAGGCTCAACTGCAATCGAGGTGTTCACCACGCGCCCTGATACGATATTCGGCGCAACCTATGTAGTGCTCGCCCCGGAACACGCACTTATTGATACATTGATGCCGGTATTCACGAATGCAGACGCCGTCAACGCATATCGCGAAACGACTGCACGAAAGACGGAGCGCGAGCGCTCCGAGAATAAGGAGAAGACCGGCGTGCGGCTTGAAGGCGTAATGGCGGTCAACCCTGCAACGCTGAAAGAGATTCCCATCTACGTCGCAGACTATGTGCTCGGTTCATACGGAACTGGCGCCGTTATGGCCGTACCTGCGCATGATGAACGTGATTTCGCATTCGCGCAGAAGTTCGATCTCCCTATCGTGCATGTTATTGATCCTGTCACGGGTGAGAAACAGGAGAATCCAACGGATAAAGCAAAGATTGTCGCACTCGTTGAGAACGCTAAGGGCGAAGTTCTTACCATTCACTGGAAGCCTGAACTTGGCGGGCGATTGCTTGTTGGCGGCACTGCAGAAGAGGGCGAAGAGGCAAGCGTAACCGCAGCTCGTGAGATTACAGAAGAAACCGGCTATGCAGACCTTGAACTTGTTGAGCAGGCAGATGAGCAGGTCCATCATGAATACTTCGCATTCTCGAAGAACAAGGCATGGATAGCGCATTCGACGCTCCTTCACTTCAAGCTGAAGAGCGAGAAGCAGAACGAACAGGCGCTTGAGGAAGATGAGAAAGGAAAGTTTACGGTTGAGTGGGTTACGCCTGAAGTGGCGGCGCGCGAGATACATGACGAGCTTCACGAATACGTACTACAGCGCTTCACGAACTATCAGCCGTATACCGGTAATGGATTACTCCGTAACTCGGGTTCATTCGATGGCCGCAGCAATCAGGAGGTCATGAATGAGATCGTCGCTGCAGTCGGCGGCGAGATAACGACGAACTATCGCATTCGCGACTGGCTCGTCTCGCGTCAGCGCTATTGGGGATGCCCGATTCCTGTCGTCTATGATCCGGAAGGGAATGCGCACCTTGTTCCGACCGAGCACCTACCGTGGCTGCTTCCGGAAGATGTGGACTTTACGCCCGGCGCCGGAGGCGCCGGTAATTCCCCGCTCGCGACGAGTAAAGAACTTAAAGAGCGCGTCGAGCGCTTGTTCGGCGAAGGCTGGACGCCTGAATATGACACGCTCGATACATTCGTGGATTCTTCCTGGTATTTCCTTCGGTATCTAGATTCGAAGGACGATCACGATTTCTCGGACCCTGCCATGATGAAGCAATGGCTTCCGGTTAATCGCTATGCCGGCGGCGCAGAGCATACCACTATGCATCTTCTGTATGCGCGTTTCTTCCAGAAGGCACTGTTCGATCTTGCTCTCGTTCCCACCGCCGAGCCATTTTTCGAACGATACAACCGTGGACTCGTTATGGGTCCTGACGGCCAGAAGATGTCTAAATCGAAAGGGAACGTCATTAACCCTGATGAAGTGGTGGAGAAATACGGCGCAGATACTGTGCGCATGTATCTCGCCTTCCTTGGTCCGTACAACGAACCGGGTAATTATCCCTGGAAGCCTGAAGGCGTATTCGCGATGCGAAAGTTCCTGGACCGCATCGTCGCCCTTTCCCAGCGCCTCTCGGACGAAGAACCGAATGATGCGACACTGCGCGCCCTTGCTAAGGCAACCGAGAAAGTGGCCCTTGATACCGAACGCTTCAAGCTGAACACGGCAATCTCTACTCTTATGGTGCTTACGAACGAGCTTGAGGCTTTAGCTTCGGTTCCGAAGAGCGCATATCTTCAGTTGGTGACGATACTCGCACCCTATGCGCCGCACGTGGCTGAATACCTATTCGAGAGTACGCAGCTAACCAGCACGCATACGGAAATCGATTCCGCGGGTACAAGCATCCATCAGCAGCTCTGGCCTGAGGTTGATGAAGCGATGCTGACCAGCGAAACTATCACTATGGGCGTGCAGATCGCTGGAAAACGCCGCGGGGAAGTGACGTTGAGCCCTGAAGCGAGCGAAGAAGAAGCGCTTGCGGCAGCCCTTGGGGTGCCAGAAGTGCAGAAGTACCTGGAGGGCCGGCTGCCGGCCCGGGTGATATATGTTCCAGGTCGTATATTGAACCTGATACTCTAGACATTTGATATAAATGTGCTGTTTTGTATAGAAAAAATACCGCCTACCTAGGCGGTATTTTTGTCCCCTTCACCCATAAAACAGGCCAAAAGGACTTGACGCGAAGGACTGGACATGCTACCTTATTGGAGTAAGAGCGCCGCAAGGCGTTTTTGCGTTTATGCCTTTTCTGATATCAACCCTGGTGGGTTTAATGGTTCTACCGGCTAGCCTCACAGCGCCGATGCCCGCAGCAGTTGTCGCTTCTACAACCGTAGCAGTAACGACCGCCCCGACGAGCTTCAAACCTGTGGTGCCTGGCACAAAGGAAGCTACCACTCCCTTTACGGTCAAACTCACCGCTTATAACGCCGTGCCTTCACAAACGGATGCAAACCCCTTTGTGACGGCAAGCGGCTCGTTCTCGAATCCCGAAGTCGTAGCAGCCCGTTCAGGCGACCTTGCGAGTGATCTTCCTTACGGAACGATCATCGCGATCGAGCGATCCGGCAGCGACACCCCCAGCTGTAATTACAGCAAGGTGCAGCAGCAGATCGGTTATCGCGTTATCGCAGATGCCATGAACACTCGTATCACGAATACGGTCGACGTGCTTCTCGACCAGAATGATACGGTGCCGCTCGATGGAAAGGAGGTTAATCCGGGCAAAGCGCTCGGCTTGTGCGGGAAGGTTACGATTCGCGTCGTAGGCCATATTGCGGTCAAGGATATTCCTAAGACCCAGGCTGAACTCGCGGCATTCGTCGCTCCTCCCGTGCTTGCAACCCGCTAATCTTTTCAGCGCAATGAAAAACTACACACCCGATTAATCCTCGGGCGTGTAGTTTTTTGCATATAATCTTCATGAAGTATGTGTAAGAGTGTGTGGCCAAAGCCGTCTCAATAAAATATACTCTTTATATGATTACGAAACGCTCTTTCTTCCTCGTGCTGGCCATTGTTTTTTCTTTTTCTATAATGGCGCCTGCCACATACGCGGCAACCACTTCAAAAACCACTTTCGTCAGCGTGCTTAAGACTGGCTCATCAGGTGCCGAAGTGACAGCACTTCAGAAAGCACTTGCGGCGCAGGGCTATTTTAAAGCAACAGCGAACGGTAACTTTGGCCCTGCAACCATGGCTGCGCTCGAGAAGTTCCAGACGGCTCACAAGATCTCTCCCGTAGGCTACACGGGCCCTTCAACGCGTACCGCTCTTAATTCGCTCAAGGCAGGAACATCCGTATCTACGACAACATCAGTACCAACTACCACCACAACGGCAACGACCCCAGCCACACAGCTTGCGGCCCTACAGGCAATGGTCGCAGCCCTTCAGGCACAGCTTGCTAGCACATCAGGCTCAACTTCAACAACGAACACTTCTACGCCTTCTGTAGCGATAAAGCCGACTCCATCTAACGGCGGACAGTTCGAAGTATCAGGCTGGATTCCGTATTGGGCTGAAGCAAAAGCTGTTGCTGACGTTACGCCCCACCTTTCTGAGCTTACAGAGATTAATCCCTTCGGATTCAGCGTGAAGACAGACGGAACGCTTGCAGATACCCTCACTATTGAAGACCCGACCTGGCAGGCGCTTATTGTCCAGGCACGCGCACAGAATGTACGTGTCGTCGCGACCATCATGTGGAGCGATACCGGTTCCATTCACAATGTGCTTTCCAACCCGACGCTCCGCGCAACGCATATCCAGAGCATCGTGGATACGGTGAACAAATATAATCTTGATGGCGTCGATATCGACTATGAGGGCAAGCTCGCTTCCGATAAGGATAATTACTCCGCCTTCCTGCGCGAGCTGAACGCTGCACTCGCTGCACAGACCAAGAACAAGTGGCTCGAATGTACTATCGAGGCTCGCACGCCGCCCGATTCGCTCAATACGAGCGTCGCGCTCAGCGATATTCAGTATGCGAACGACTACAACGTCATAAACCAGTATTGCGACCGTGTTCGCCTCATGACCTACGACCAGGACTCCGCAGACCTGAAGCTTGATGCAGCGAATAAAGGCCAGCTGTATGCGCCTATCGCAGACCCAGCATGGATCCAGAAAGTAGTAGCGCTTACAGAGCAGACTATCGATAAGAATAAGATAGAACTCGGTATCGCGACGTACGGCTACATCTATCAGGTCATGCCAACGACCGATGGCAGCGATTACGACTACACGCTTCTTGAGGCCTTTAATCCGGGCTACGCAACGCAAATCGAGCAGCAGTATGGCATCACGCCGACCCGCATGCCAGACGGCGAGATGTCGCTAACCTACGTACCGAAGGAAACAGTCTCCGCGCTGCCTTCTAACTCGCTTCTTTCCGCGCTGGCGCCGAAGGGAACATCGAATGGCAGCCTTGCTGCAGCAGGAGCGCTCGCGCTCGCGCAGACGAGCGGCAAGCAGTCTCCAGTACAGGTTCTCTGGTGGAGCGATGCACAGGCGATACAGCAGAAAGTAGCGCTGGCAAAATCACTCGGCCTGCGCGGCGTATCTATCTTCAAATTCGATGGCGGCGAGGATCCTGCAATGTGGAGCGTCCTTCAGGGTGCGAAGCAGTAAGGAATAGGCTACACTGTTCGCACTACTAGTAGCGATATTCTTCATGGCAAGCAAGTTCGTTCCGGGCGATTACATACTGACGCCGAAGCGCTCCAGCGCCGGTATTGGTTTATTCGCAGGGCAGGATATTCCGAAAGGCGTCTGCGTTATCGAATATGTTGGCAAAGAGGTCCCTGAAGCAGATCAGTACACCAACAAGAGTCGCTACCTATTCGGTATCGGTGAAAAACGCATGGTGGATGGGAAGCCGAAGATAAATAAGGCGGGCTATATCAATCATTCCTGCGCAGCGAATTGCGAGCCTGAAATATACAAGGGCCGCATCTTCATCATGTCTAAGAAAACGATCAAGAAAGGCGAGGAGCTTACCTACGACTACGGCGCAGAGTATTTCAATGACATCATCCTTGGCGATGGCGGCTGCAAGTGCGCGAAGTGCGCCGTTACCGGAAACGGTCAGAAGAAGCGACGAGCCTAATAAGGCTCGTGTTAACAAAACGCCGAGCTGTGCTCGGCGTTTTGCGTGTATTAATTGAAGAAGGAGATCAGATAGCCGTTTATCTCGCGCTAATCCAGGTCATAAAAGTTCTGGCCTTCTACGTGGAGCTTGGTGGCAAGGTCTATGCCCACATAACGCCAATGCCATGGCTCGTATTCGTAATACGAATTCCCTTTCGGATACGAAAGGATGAAGCCGTATTGATACGCATTTGCCTCGAGCCACGTGTAGGTGCTTGTTTTCTCGAAGCCAGTGAAGGTTCCGCCGACTTTCGTTGTGGTGAGGTCGAAGGCAGTGCCCAGCTGGTGCTCTGAATAGCCCTGATCCGCAGAGAATGAGTTCGCCGTGCCTGCGCCATACGTAACCTTATATTCGCTCTTCAGAGCCGCCTGCGTGCCGAATGAGCGGTATCCAGAGGCCACGAGCATGTCTACACCGCTTGCTCGTGCTGCATCGAGCATCGCGTACAGATGACCCTGTATAGGTGCGAGCGTCTGCACGGTGCGTGTCGGCTCGTATAGATATTTCGAATCGATATCTGCAATGGAAGCTGGAGTGTAATTCTCATTCAAGAAATAGACTTTCGAATACTTTGCAAGGAGCTGCGGGTCTGTCTTTGAAAGCTGGTCCAATTGCCCCACCGTGCCGCTTATCTGTGAGATCTGCTTTTCGAACGTCTGATTCTTATTCTGCTCAGCCGTTAGCGCATCCTGCAGTGAATTTCGATCCTGAGTGGTGCGTGCAAGAGTAGCCTGCAACGCATCCTCTGCCGCAGTCGTTGAAGCCAGATTGCTCTGTGCGATGCTCGCTACGGTGTATTCGTGATAAAGCGCATATCCGCCGCCCAAAAGAATCAGTACCGCCAGTACTGCAGGAACAAGAACACGTGCGGAGAAAGCCATTGCTCCCATCCTCGCACGCAGTCCCTGACCCGTCTATGCGGCTAGGAATGCAGCGTTTGGCGGCTTCGTAGGGTGTTCTTGTACAGAAGGACCGTTCGTTCGCCTAGCTCATGGTAGAGGGTATGAGCCATGGTGAGGACTAGGGAAAGACGGGCGCGAAGCGCCCGATCAAACTCTGGATACAAAGCAAAGATCACACCGAAAGCACCCAGCACGATGGCAAGGAAGAAGAGTCCGAATGTCCCAGCTAACAGAATGAAGGTTATTCGCTCGTATAGATGCATATGCGCGCAGTATGCATATTTGGGCCTAAAGGGTCAATGAAGACCTGAACGGCTACGGGTATCCGGGGTAATACTCGATCTTAATGTCATCCACCCACTCAGTGCCTGGAATAACACTTAACACCTTACCGAAAATCCTTGAATCCTCCTGATTCACCGGAATAGGCTGATACGTACCGTAATGATTCTGCGGATTCAAGTACACCATTTCATCTATCTTTCGATACTGCTTGATAACGGCCATGTTACCGAGTACCGCAACCACTTGGTCTCCGTCGCTCACTTCTTCGGTTACCTCAACTATTACGTAGTCGCCGCTGCGGATACCTGCATCGATCATACTGTCGCCAACTGCACGAACCGCTGCAAGATTCTTCTTGGTGCCAACCAAGCGGCTATCGATAGCGATGAATTCTCCGAACTCATTCTGCGCGAACACCTCAACAGCATCACACCCTGCAGAAGCGATGACAGGAATCTGAATGATGCCTGAGTGCGCGAAAGGGAATTCAGTATCAAGGATAGTGATGCTGCGATGCTGGTTGCGGTCGCGCTTCGTAAAGCCTTTTCGTTCTAATGATTCAAGACGCTGCGTAACGCTGCGAAGCGAGCGTAGATTCAGGCCGATACGCATTTCAGTAATGGTCGGAGCCTGCTGATTTTTCGCAAAATACTGCTTTATAAAATTGAGCGTTTCTTCCTGTGCACCGGTGAGAATATTGTGCGTTGCCATATATCTACAAGATACACCCATCACGCATGCATGTTGTATGTTATCCACACAATTTGCACACAACATACACAACTTTACTGCACAGGTAAAAAGAAAAACCGCTCCTCCTCCTGTGTCTCGCAATAAATGCGATAGCAGGAAGAGGGCGATTTTCAGATTGGCTTGCGCCATAGATCAGGTCGGAACGACCACCGGACGCCGAAGCTTCCGGAACATCGCACCGACGCCGCCGAAGCCGACGAGCATCAAAGCCCACATCGACGGTTCGGGAACCGCATGAACTTCGGTGATTTGCGCAAAGACGTTGTCGATGGCGATGGCGTTGTGTTCCAGGCCGGTGGTGCCGAGGGGGTCGGTCTCACTGGTGGGCTTCACAGCCAGCCAAAGATCGGTGAACGTGCCGCTGGTCGCCTCGATGTTGAGGGTCTCGAAGCTGTGGAACGGAACGCCGCCGAAGGTCTGGGCCGTAACGAAGGTCGTGCCGTTCATCACCCGCAGAAGCAGATTGTCGCCCGGCGCGCTGAAGAAGCTGCCGAAGTCGAGGCTCAGCGCTTTGAAGGCGGTGCCGGGAGCCGAGTGGATGTCGATGTAGCCGAGGTGCTGCGAAGGCGCGAAGCTCGGGTTGGAACCCGCCAGCGTGCTGATGATGTCCTGCGTCGAAGAAAGGCTCTTGACGTCGAAAATCATGCCGTCATTGGTGTAGGTACTCACACCCGGAGCCGTGCCGGTGAAGCCCGTGAAATCCACGGAGTTCGTGGCGATAAAGCCCGGAGGAACGCCCACCGAAACGATGACCGTCGTGGCGTTCGCCGGAGTCGAGAGCGCGAGAAGCGCACCCGCCAAAGCGAGGGCCGAAGCGGCCCCAAGCAGAGAAACGTGTCGCATGTAGACTCTCCTTCAAGAGACTGTTGAACTAGGTTAATCTATGGGAAGCAAGAAGAACTGTATTTCCTCTATATACTACAAACAACCACGATTCTGTCAAGGGCTATTCACAGGAAACCCAGTATTTCCAAGGTATTGACAAAATGACCAATATAGATTTAAATACACGGGACTACAGCGGTTCGCCCTTGGGGGACTGACGGTACGTCTTGTACAACACCAACCGGTTCAGGGAGATCTGACCAATGAATATCAAGCTTCTCGCGGGCGCCGCTCTGGCGCTCGGTCTGACCACTGCGGCCTTCGGGGCGCAGGCCTCGATCTACGACTTCAGCTGGATCGACACCGTCGGCGGCAACGATTCGGCCACCGGGCAATTCACCTTGAACAGCTCGTCTGTGATCACCAACTTCACCGGCACGCAAATCGTGGGCACCAGCACCAGCGCAATCGGCGGCACCTCGAGCTTCGGCTCGGCGGATCAGCTCTTCTCGCCGACGGCGGCGGAGCCCTTCGACTTCAATGGCGCGTCCTACCACACGGCGACCCTCGGCGACTTCAATCTGGCCTTCGACCCGGGGAGCGGCTTGGGCCTCGTGCGCATCAGCAGCACCGAAACCCCCGGCGGCACCGCCGACGGCGAACACTCGATCACGTTCTCGGCGACCAAGGTCGCGGGCGGCGTTCCGGAACCGGCGAGCTGGGCTCTGATGATCCTGGGCTTCGGCGGCGTCGGCGCCACCCTGCGCAACACGAAGCGGAAGACGGCCCTGGCCGCCACCGCCTAGAACGCAGAAGCGCGACGACGACTAAACCACGTGCCGCCGAGGCGGCACGAAAAGGGCCTCTCCAGAAATGGAGAGGCCCACTTTTTATACTTTGGTCAGGCGAAAACCTAATCTACGATGACGTTGATCGTGTACGGCTTCGCAATATTCGTTGCGGGCCAGTACGGCGTGAACGTCATGTTCGACGCGGCGGTGAAGCTTACCATCTTCGTGCTGCCAGGAGTAATAGTTCCTGTGGAAAGAGTCGCGCTGCGGTAGTCGAGGCCGCCATGATACGTGGTTCCCGCGTCAGCGCCGAAGGTGATGCTTACCGGCGTTCCTTTCTTAACCGTAATGGTCTTGAGGTCTGCCGTCGCATCATTTCCGTTTACAACGAAGTGCATCGCTGCGGGAGTGCCCGCTGAAGGTACAGGAGTCGCTCCGATTGTCACATTCGCTTGCACCATCGCAGGAGCCGCGGTGCCGCTTATATCCATACCAGTTGGCATGGTGGTTGATGACACCGCCTGAGTTGTTGCTGGTATGGAAGCTGCATTATTCTTCATCCATGCGTATACACCGCCTGCAATGAGGACGAGTACGATGATGAGGCCGATAACGTAAGGAGTTTTCATACGGAATTTCGGTTAGAGGGTATTGAATACTTAGTATACTACGATGAAATACCTTATAATGGTGAATTATGGCTGATAAACAAGCTTCAACCCCTCCTGCGGAGGGAACTCTTTTTGACCTGCTACGCCCGTACAGCGGGTGGATAATTCTGCTGCTCGTATTCACGATAGGCGGGAACGCGCTTAACCTTGCAGTGCCGCAGATTCTTTCGCAGGCTATTGATGCGTACACCACGCACACGCTGGTTCTGGGCCGAACGCTTACGCTGTTCGGTTTCGTGGCCTTCGGAATCTTCCTTTTGAACAACCTGCAGAGCCTGGTGCAGACATATGCATCAGAGCGCGTTGCACGTGATCTGCGTACCCGTATCGCCACTGCTATCTCGCATCAGGACTACGCGAGCGCGGAAGAGATGACCCCATCGACCCTTCTGACGAACCTTACTTCTGACGTAGACGCAGTGAAGACATTCGTTTCGCAGGCCGTGGCGTCTATCATCTCTTCGATTTTCCTTATCATCGGCGCGAGCGCGTTGCTACTTTCGATTAACTGGAAGCTCGCGCTCGCCGTGCTTGCCGTTCTTCCATTCATTGGCGGAACCTTCTATGTAGTGCTCGGTCGCGTTCGTAAGCTATTCCGTAGATCGCAGGAAGCTATTGATCGCCTGAATAAGGTGATTAATGAAAGCGTGTTGGGTGCGGCGCTTATTCGTCTTCTAAATTCGCAAACACAAGAGTACGGCAAGTTCCTTGATGCGAACGGTAATGCACGAAGCATCAGCATGCAGATATTACGCCTGTTTGCCGCAATGATTCCGGTTATTACGTTCCTTACGAACGTCGCGACGCTCGTAATTCTTATACTGGGTGGCGAGTTCGTGATCGGAGGAACGATGACGCTTGGTCAGTTCACGGCGTTCAATAGTTACTTGGGTATCCTTATCTTCCCGATAATCATCATTGGTTTTATGAGCAACGCGATCGCACAGGCGAGTGCATCATATGCGCGTATTTCCGTGGTGCTTGGCAAGCCAGTACGCGATGCAGGAGGCGAGCGAAGTTCGCCTCTGACCGGAGCTATCGAAGTTCACGACCTCTCGCAATCGTTCGGCGAACAGAAAGTGCTTCGCGACGTATCCTTCTCCATCAAGCCAGGAACGAAGAACGCTATTCTTGGTCCCACGGCAGCAGGAAAGTCGCAGCTCCTGTATCTTATGACCGGCCTGCTCGCACCGAACTCCGGTACGGTTTTGTATGACGGCGAACCTATCAATGCATATCAGAAGGCATCATTCTATTCGCAGATCGGTTTCGTATTCCAGGACAGCAGCATGTTCAACCTTACGCTTCGCGAGAACATCGCATTCAGCACGAGCGTTACGGATGAGCAGCTCGCGAAAGCTATCGACACCGCAGAGCTACATGATTTCATCGCATCGCTTCCAGATGGCCTCGACACTATCGTTTCCGAACGCGGCACATCGCTTTCCGGCGGCCAGAAGCAGCGCGTAATGCTTGCCCGTGCACTCGCGCAGGATCCGAAGATCCTGCTGCTTGATGATTTCACTGCGCGTGTAGATACGCGCACCGAGCAATCCATCCTTGCGAACGTGCGTAAGAATTATCCAGACCTCACGCTCATTTCCGTTACGCAGAAGATCGCGCCGATAGAAGACTACGATCAGATCATCGTACTTATGGAAGGAGAAATACTGGCGACCGGCGTACACAAGGATCTGATGCACACTTCACCGGAATACGTCCAGATATATGATTCGCAGCAGTCCACTGAACAATATGATGCACCGAAGCACCCAACCGCATAACCTATGGATTACACCCTAACCACATCAGGAGGAGACGAAAAAAAGAAAGCGCTCGCAGGCGCGTGGGAAAGCCTTGCGCCGCTTCTTCGTGATGAGAAGACGAACCTGGCTATCGCGCTTATTGCAGTACTCGTGAACTCTGCAACGAACCTGCTTGCACCTATCGTCATCGCGCACGTTATCGATACAGCAATCGCTACGCACAACTTCGTTGAGGTGCTGCGTGAAAGCGCGCTGCTTGGCGTAGTGTATGTTGCCGGCCTTATTGCAGGGTATTTGCAGACCATTCGTATGGGAACGGTCGGTCGCGGCGTTCTTTTCAAGCTTCGTAATGCGCTTTTCACCAAGCTTTCTGAACTGCCTATCGCGTTCTTCAATCAGAACAAGGCAGGCGATCTTATTTCGCGCATCAACAATGATACCGACAAGCTCAACCAATTCTTCGCGCAGGCGCTGATGCAGTTCATCGGCAGCTTCTTCGTTATTCTTGGCGCAGGCGTATTGCTACTTGTGCTGAATTGGCACTTAGGCCTCGGCGCACTCTTGCCAGCTGCAGGCGTGCTCATTATCACGCAATTCCTTTCACCGTGGGTGAAGCGCAAGAGCCGCGACGGCCTGCAGAGCCTCGGTTCGCTTTCTGCCGAAGTGCAGGAAAGCATCGCGAACTTCAAAGTGATCGTCGCCTTCGATCGTTTGGATTATTTCCGTCAGAAGTTCGATCAGGCGAATGTACGAAACTACAAAGCATCCGTCGGCGCTGGTATCGCCTCGAACCTATTCACGCCACTGTATACGGTTGCGGCGAACATCGCGCAGATCGTGGTGCTTGGCTATGGCGTCCTGCTGATATCGAACGGTTCGCTCACGGTGGGTCTCTTGATTGGGTACCTTCTATACGTAACGAGCTTCTATAACCCGCTTCGCCAGCTCGCCAGCGTATGGTCCAGCTTGCAGCTTGCCCTTGCGTCGCTCGACCGCATTCAGGAAGTGCTCGGTCTTGAAAGCAATCTGCCGATACTGCCGGTTACCTCAACAGATTCGAAGCATGCACACACGCTGCTTTCTTTCGACGACGTCTCCTTCGCCTATCCTGAAGGGAAGAATGTGCTGCATGATGTTTCCTTCGAGCTTGCGCAGGGAAAGACGTACGCACTCGTTGGTCCCACGGGTGGAGGCAAAACCACGACCGCATCGCTCATGGCACGTCTCTTTGATCCTGTCTCAGGAACTATCGAACTGAATGGAAAAGATATTCGAACGTATACGCCTGAAGAACGCGCGAAACATATCGGTTTTATCTTGCAGGAACCGTTCCTGTTCAGCGGCACTATTCGTGACAACATTTCGTATGGAAATCCTGAACTCGTCGCGATGAATGATGATGAGTTGCGAGCGGTATTGAAAGAGAAAAATCTCGTGCAGCTCATTGAACGATTTAATGATGGATTGGATACGAATGTAGTTGCGGCAGGAGAAGGTATTTCATTGGGGCAGAAGCAGCTCATCGCGTTCATGCGCGCGGTACTCCGCGCGCCGGCACTGCTTATTCTTGATGAAGCAACGGCGAACATCGATACCGTTACGGAACAGCTTCTTGAAGAAATCCTTGAACAGCTTCCGCGCACCACGACGAAAGTTATTATCGCGCATCGCCTTAATACTATTCAAAGCGCAGATAGTATCTTCTTCGTGAATGGAGGAACCGTTACAGAGGCGGGTTCAATGGAACACGCTGTGGAGATGCTCCTTTCTGGAACGCACGCGAGCTAGTTCTTGCTAACCAGTTCGCCCAAAATAAGGCGCAGCTCCGCTGCGCCTATCGGCTTCGTTAAATGCGCTGTAAATCCTGCAGCAATAGCCTTCTCCTTATCTTCCTGCTGGCCGTATCCTGTAAGGGCAACCGCAGGCAATGTGTGGCCGAATGCGCGCATCGCAACAACCGTTGCGTACCCATCCATATCCGGCATGCCGATATCTATGAACGCGATGCTCGCTTCGGTATCGTGAAGATACTCAATCAGTTCGGCACCGGAATAGAGCGCCTGCGCCTCCCATCCCATCGCTTTCAGCAGCTTCACCAATCCATCGGCCGCAGCCTGATTATCATCAACGATGAGGATCTTCTTCATGCACTCACAGTACTGGTATCAGACTGATGGCGCAATAAGCGCAAGCAGCTTTTTGTGGAATTCCGAAGTGGCTGCTGAAACGAATCCCTTCGTATCGCCATCGTACCGCTGCGGTTCGCCGTGAAGATCTGAGGTTACGCCACCAGCTTCTTCCACGATTACTTTCGCCGCTGCGCAGTCCCACGGATTCGAAAGAGGGAATACGACGCCATCGAGCTGTCCGGCCGCAACCATCATGTGCGCATACACCGTTGAGCTGTATGAAAGCAGGCGGACGCGTTCTTGCCGTGCCTGCTCAAAAAAATTCAAGTTCTTAAATCCTTTGTGACCATCTGTTTCGATATAGCTTCCGTCAAGCTCCGTTCGCGCTGCCGTATGGATAGGCAGGTCATTCATGAACGCGCCCTCGCCGTGAACAGCGTGATACAAACGCTTCATGTGAGGGTCGTACACCACACCCACGACAGGTGTGCCCTTCTTCACTAAGGCTAGTGAAAAAACATTCGTAGGAACGCCGCGCACGAATGCCGCAGTGCCGTCGATCGGGTCGAAGACCCACACGAACTCGCTCTCCTTCATTCTCTTTCCTTCTTCGCCATATAAGCTGTGTTCGGGATACGCCGCTTCCAAACGTGCCACCACTAACTGCTGGATGCGTTCATCGGCCACGGTAACAGGGGACTGATTCGAGGCACTCTGAGAATCCTCTTTAAGAGTATATTCAACGTCCATGCCGAAATACTCCGTCATAATGACGCCCGCTTCTAGCGCGATTTCCTTCGCGATGTCCAAATACTCTTGCATTTGCTGGATTATATCAGACCGTACATGAAATCTCCCTAAAGTATAAAAAGAGACAGACACCGGTAAGAGTGCCTGTCAGAGTTCATCAACCCATTCCCAATTCAAAAGCACGCTATTGTCACGCTTTCTCGGGAGCTTGAAGCTAGAGGAGAATTGATGGGTTTGTACCGTGTGCCAGAACGTCGTCTTTCTGGTCCAGACCCCCTTGTACACCGATGAGGGGTGGAAGTCATCGAACGCCGGTAGAGTTATTCCGACTCGTACCGTTTCGCGCGGCATTATGTTGTCGGGCTTGAAACCCATTTCGTCTTGCATGCCGCGCAAGAGCGTTTTGAGAGGATCTTCACCTTTCTGCATCGTTTCCGAAATTGACCACATTTCAAGAGGAATCACGTCAGGATAGCCGGGGTAGTTTGGAACGGTTTCGCCATCCTCATATGTCCGACTCATCTCGATGATAAATTTCTTCTGGGTCGGATTGCGGATGATGGCGCGGGATGTCATCGCGTCTCGGACCGCTACGCCCGTATCCGAATCTTGATAGATCTTGATTTCTTTGAAATGCTTTTCACGATAGAGCGTGATGATCTTCTTGCGGGAGTGTCGATCGAATTCTGCAGCGAATTCTTTCCAGTCTTTAGGGAATTCATGCTCGCACGACGCGAGGAATTGAATAGTGTCCCTGAGGCCCGCGTCGGGGTCCAGGGTGCGAATCGTACCCATGGGTTCACTCCGGGTTGAGGGGTTCAAGTCTATCTTGATAGTACCCTAGTATTTGCCTTTAGCAATATATATGTCGTTATCTTAAATAAGCGGCAGGAGCACCATGAACTCACTTCCTTTGCCAACACCCTTGCTGCTCACCGTAACCGAGCCGCCATGAGCTCCTACGAAACTCTGCACAAGCGCCAAGCCGATACCCAAACCGTTCTGCGTGCGCTTGCCGGTACCCACCTGATGAAACGGCGTGAAGATATGCTGGAGCGATTCAGCGGGAATACCTATACCTTCATCCGTAATTTTTATTTCTACAGTACCGTTGTTCTTCTTCAAGACTACGGTGATCGAATCGCCGGAATCGGAATATTTGGAAGCGTTCGTAATGAGGTTCGAGAAGATCTGTTCAAGGCGAACAGGATCGCCCGAGACGAATAGAGATTTAATTCCGTCTTTATAGATAAGCGTCTGGTGGCGCTCCTTGATATGGTGCGCGGTGGAAAGTATCGCGCGCTTGATGATCATCTCGATGTTCACCCTTTCACGCGTAATACTGAGCTTGCCTTCAGAAATACGCGAGACGTCGAGCAGGTCATCAAGAAGACGACGGACGATCTTCATACGGCTATCCATCATGTCGAGCGTATCCATTTCTTCTGCATCGCGCGGCGCAGAGATCTTCAGGTAGTCGATAGCGCTCACCACGGGCGCGAGCGGGTTACGGAGCTCATGAGCAAGCACTGCGATAAAATCATTCTTGGCCTGCGATTCCGCACCGATGCGCGCCACTGCGTTTTCAAGAGTAGAAAGCTGTGAGCGCATAAGGGTCGTGTTCAGGCGACGATCCTCCTCCAGAGAAACGATGATCAGTATGACAATAGAAATAGTGATAAGAAGCGTCTGTACGGTGAAAAGCTGCACGTTGAACAATTCCGGAGGTACGGTGCTAACAACATTCCACACGCCGAAAATACCGGTCAGAAGCAACGCAAGCGTAACGAAACGCGGACGCATGCGCAGCGCGATCCAGAATAACGGAAAGAGAAGCAGATATATCAGATAGATACCGAACACATCAGCAACCTTGAATACGAAAAGCGCACTGTTTATAACGATAAGCAGTGCGAATATTACGAGCGTCTCGATAGTCTCTGCGCGTGAGCGGCTAAAGCGTATCTTTCCGAACCAGCGGAGAATAAACGGCGTAACGATAAGAATGCTGAAAATAGCACCGGCATAGTGATGGCCCCAGAAGATACTCGTATAGGGTGCTCCCAAACTCAACCGGGTGATAGCGTCGAGAGTGGGAAATACGAGCGATGTGATTCCCGCCATCGCAATCAAAGCGAACATATCGCTGTATTTGCGGAAGAGGGGATCAACGTTTGACTTGCGCAATATCGACGCGCCAAGAAGAGCCTGAACGACATCTGCTGCGGCGAGTGTTAAAAGATGAGCGGTGGGAATGTGAAAGGCAAGACCGGCTGTGAGCGAAGCGAGCAGCACGAAGGGCCACAAACGCAGACCACCGAAGAACAGGGCAGCGATACCGATAGCGGTTGCGGGATATAGCGCCGCCGAAGGCGGCGCAAACGTGGCCGTCAATCCATACACCACGAAATACGACACGAAGAATACTGCGGCCACGCGCAGTTGCTGCATCGTATAGATTTGCCGACCATGGAGTTTCATCATGGTATTCGTAGGAGTCCGTATGAACTACTTCGCTTTTGAACCTGGATGCTTCGAATCGGGGTGTTTGCGTGCGAGCTTGATAGCAAGACGCTTCGCTGTCTTCTGCGGGTGCTTGCGTGGACGCTTCGGGCTCACTCCCTGCTTTTTCATTTTTGCCATAGTATTTTCATCTTACCCTAAAAACGCTTACTGTCCATTTTCGCAAGGATACGGTGGATTGTTTTCCAGGTACGCGTCGTTATCTCCTTGCTGTGCTTCTTTTCCATTGCACCCATGAATTTGGTAGTTTCCTGCGTATTTAGATCAATCACCGTCGGCACTTCCGGCTTGCCATCCTTAAAAAAGGTAACGACGAGGTAGTTCGGCTTCTCATCCTTGATTCCTTTGAATGGATTTTTACTAACAAGAGCTTCCAGATCCTCTCGGCTTCGTACGATTGTGGTGCTCGTAAAGCCGAGTTGCGCAGGCAATGCCTTTTCAATCTTCGCCTCTAGTGCCGTTTTACTTTTAGAAGGCGAGTCGAAGACCACATTGCCGCTAGCGATAACCGTGGCGACATTCTTAAATCCTAGCGATTCGAATACGCCTTTCAGTTTCTCGCCCTTCATATTCGAATTCATCGGCATGATGCCGCGCAACAGGGCTACGTATGTCGTCATGAATACACTCTATCAAAGAACCTGTTTGTATAAAAAGAAGCCGCAGGCGAGGGATGTATCCTCGTACCTGCGGCAGCTGTTTTAGTAGAACGAATAGGAGAGCTTGCCGAAAAGTTTCGGCCCCGGTCTCGTCCAGTCCTTCTCAAGCCTGGGAACCGGATTGAGTCGCGCATCCCGTTGAGGAAGATACTCGAACCGCGTATCTTCCTTGCTGTACTCGCTGTACGTGGCGCCTAGCGTGCCGACAACGAGGCCGTATAGGAGCCTGCTCACGCCTGCTTCGGCATACCACACGTTCTTGTGAGGAACGGCGGTCTCCGAATTGACGTTGTGAACTGAAGTTAAGTTTAGATAGAACTTCGCATCGCTGAGAATGGGCCCGTTGATGCGAACGCCAGCCATATCCCAGAAGAGCGGATTGTTATGTCCCACCGGAACATCCTTCACCGCCCGAACATAAGGCATGACCTTCAGCGATCCTACGATTTTCACAGGATAGCCGAGCTGGCCGGTAACCTCGATGTAGTCGTCGCTCATGCCGGCATTGTGGCCCGTGTCGATGAATCGATAGTTGACGGAGCCCAGATATTCGAAGGTGCCGAGCCGCGTCTGGTCTGCGTTGTGATACGCGAGTTCCAGCTGCTCCTCGTTACCCAAGCCCAAGCGCCCGTAGCTGCGCCCCGAAGAGAGCATGTTCAGCGTGCGCCAGGTGCCGGTGAAGTGATCGTAAGTGTAGGAGATCGAGGTCTGCGCCACAGTCTTTTCCGGAGCGAGATCGATCCCATAATTCGGATCGAGATGGCCTTGGGAGAGGCCGATCTCGATCGTGCCGCCGTTACCGTTCGGCGAATTCAATTCTTCCGCATAGGCGGGAGCTGCGTAGAGAACGACAGCGACCAACACGGAACGTAAGAGAGTTATTCCATTCGTACGCATCGTAGTAAGCCTTTCCACTAACTAAGGAACGGGAGGGAATACCCTACCCACTGAAGGCAGGTATATAGTAAAAAATACTTTTGTCAAATTATGGGATGAGTACTTCCTATCTTCATGCAATATCCACGAGGAGGAGGTATCATCAGGCGTATATGACTACACGACGCTATATTCTCGCTTCGGGCGCAACTCTCGTATTCGTAGCGGTGCTTATGTATGCAGGTACCAGCCTTGCGCAAGTAAATAATGCTCCGTCTTGCTCGAGCACTATGCAGAACGTAAACGTGAATCAGACCGCGGTCTTCACTGCTTCAGGCGGCAACGGATCCTATGTGTGGTCTGCTAATAGCTTCAGCTCGATGGGTGATTCTTCAGGCTCGCAGTTTTTAGTAAGCTTCCCGTCATCCGGTACGAATACCGTTCAGGTACGAAGTAACGGCCAGACAAGCACGTGCTCGATTACGGTTCTTCCTGCGACGAGCAGCGATTCGAATTTCGTTTCGAACAGTTCCTCATCCGGCACGCTTGAATGTCTTCCTAGCTCGCAAAGCGTTGCAGCAGGACAGACGGCCTCTCTCACTGCCACCGGCGGCAACGGTTCCTACTTCTGGAACATACCGGAGCTCTCGCTCAATAACCCTACTGGTACCGGCTCATACGTAACGTATGTTACTCCGGGCACCCGTACCGTTACGGTAACGAGCGGAGGCGCTTCTGCGACGTGCTCCATAGATGTGATTGGCACCGCAGTTACGCCCGTGGTTACCGTGCCTGGCCTACCCAATACTGGTGGTGGCTATGGCAAGTGGTAGCGCATGAATAAGGGACGCTCGCTTTCCTGGCAGGCAGCGCTCGTGCTTCCTCTTGCTGCAGGCTTTTTCGGTACCGCGATATCAATCGTGATAAGCGATAGCGTGCATGCCGTGATGAACGATGGCGCGAGCGCGCTGCAGAAGATAGCTACCACGACCGCAGCCTCCGTGCCTACGACGGTTTCTGTGCAGACTGATGACACTACCGCTGCTGGGAATCCTGTACGTCTTATCATTCCCTCAATCGGCATTGATGCTGCGGTGCAATCGGTAGGTATTGCCGAAACGGGTACCGGAGATATCGGTACTCCAAATAATGCGACAGATGTCGCATGGTATAACCGCGGGCCGGTGCCCGGATCTCCTGGTATCGCTATTATCGACGGCCATCTTGATACCCATACCGTTCCTGAAGCGGTGTTCTATCATCTTGGAGATCTCACCGAAGGGGAGAGCATCTATGTAACGGACCGAGCCGGCGTGCAGCAACGGTTCGTGGTTACGGGGCGACAGCAACTTGCCTACGATGCAGACACCAGCATGCTTTTCGTACATTCTAATACGCCACAGATTGCCCTTATAACATGCGCGGGCGATTGGGTGCCGGATAAGCACGAGTATACCGATCGCGTCGTGGTATTCGCCACGCTCGCAAACGAGAGCGTGCATATCTAAAAACCTGAACGGCGTTTAACCCTTTGATGGTTGGTATCGTAGAAGAGTGAGCGTCATGCCAGCATACTGTGGTTTCAGCTCCGCCATGACAACGTTTGAGAATGGGTCGCTCTTGTAGAGCGCCGTCGTCATTAGTACGTACATCGGACTCGTGGTGCTATAGCCATTCTGAATGAGAATAAAAGGATCCTTGTCTTTACTATAATATCTAATAGTGTCCCAGTCTGGATCATAGAAGGTAGCGATCGGAAGTGAGGGCTGCGTGCTGAGTATCGTACCAATGGTATGTTCTTCATATATCACTGCCTGCGGGCTACTGAAGTCAGATTGATAGTGAAACCCGACGTATATGCTGTTAGCAAACCCAAGTAGGACAATGACAATGAGTGAGGTCCAAAAGAATCGCTTATGAAGGATGGTCCTGCACTGCACGTACCAGCGTTCAAAGAGTAGAGCACTGATGATCGAGAAAAAGATAATACCTGGAAGTGCGTAATACGCGATCTTCGTTTGAGCTACCGCGAAGACTAGGAAGATGAAACAGACGCTCGCTACCAAAGCAGCCACCGTGCGATAGCGATTACCGAGGAATTTCTTGAAAAATAACGAGAGGATACTTGCAAGAAATAAGACACTCCACGGGAACGCAAAAAGAAATGTGTCCCGAACATAAACCCAATTGGATTGATAGCCGCCACCATTTACGTTTGAAACGAATCTCTGGAACACCTGATGAAAGAGGTAATCCTGCCAGAATATAAAACCGAACAAATACGTCTCATATACATGCCACGGCGCCAAAATAAGCAGCCCTATTGCTGCTCCGATCCAAAGGAATTTGCTTTTTAGCCAAGAAAAATCCTTATCGAATAAGGAAAAAATGATAATGGTTGAAATACCTAATGTGCCGATGATGCTTTTGAACATAATACCGACGGCCACTCCAGCCAGCACCCCCATGAGCCATCGCTTGTCCTTCTTTGCTCGCAGATAACAATAGAATGTGAAAAGAATTGCCATCATTACGCCAGATTCAATACGAAGCTGTCGTGCTGATTCGATGAAATCTCCGGTTCCTGCAAGGATAAAACCAGCAAGTATAGCTACGTAGGGACTTGCGGTCAGTTCAAACGCAATTGCCGTAACGAGCAGAATACTGATAAGACCCAGTACCGCAGCAGGGAGGCGGTAGGAGAGCTCTGGATCATGAAATACTTTGTCAGTCCCGAGCGCAAGCCAGAAATAGAGGGGAGGCTTGTTGAACCATGGCTGACCTTGGTCATAAAGCACGAAAAATGATGAGTGCTGGACGGTGCTTGCCAGCACCTCCGCATAGATAGCTTCGTCGTAGTCGGCAAATGGTGATTTCTGAAGATTCCAGAAGAGGAGGCAGGAGCTTGTTAGTAGTAGGGCACCAAGCAATACGAAAACAAGCTTGAAATTCGCTTGAGCAGCATTAATTAACGGCCCTTTAGGCGGCATACATTCTATACGTAGCCAGATTGCAAAACGTTGCATCGTACACAGGAAGAGCCCAGAACATATTCGCGACAGAGTATTTATGTAGCTGCAAATTCAACCATCCATTCGATGCCATATTTGTCTCTGAGCATGCCAAAATACGTACCCCATGCACCCTCACTCATTGGAACCTCAACTTCACCTCCTGCTGAAAGACCATCAAATATCGCGTCTGCTTCTTCCTTACTATCTGCGCTGACCGAAATCTTGCTTCGGTTTTCATTTTCACTCACGGTACCCATAGACGAAGGCACATCATTAGCCATCAGTATGCTGTTCATACCAATCGGTAGCGAGATGAGTATGATTTTCTCTGCATCTGCGTCTGATACGTGGGATCCTTGGCTCGCGAGATCCTTGAAACGAGTGATCTTCGTAAACTCACCACCGAATACTGATTTATAAAATGTAAACGCTTCTTCCGCATTGCCGTTGAAGTTGATCCAGGGATTTATTCTTGCCATATTTGGTAATTATATCAGGAAGGCGAGTTGTCGTGCTCTATACTATTTAGCTCACCAAACTAATAGTTATCAAAATCCCCGCACGTTTCCATGCGGGGTTTCTGTTATTTGAAGTTGAACAGACGTAACTTGAAACGCCTCGGCTTCCAGTCGTAATGAGCGTCTGCCCATCTTCTAGCCAGAGTGAGCAGCAAGATTCCTCCCAAACCCATAAAACCGGGAATCCGTTGGCTCGTGGGTTCTATAAGCATCATGCCTAAGCACAACACTAATGCAGCCGCCATGCTGCCTAAGAATAGCAACAAGAATTTGTAAGGCCTTCGTGCGAATGGCGGAGGCTTCGAAGCTGGCAATGATCCAGACTTCGTGGTCGCATCATCAAGATGAACGACCTTGTCGCCATGGGAGCGAAAAAACCTCCCACGCTTTCTTACTTCAAGATAGGACATCGTGAATCGCTCCAAGTGACAATGGTTCCTCTTGTATCTCAACAAAACCTTCGATTAAAGTCAACACGACCCAGCTCGTCTAAGCATACTGGAAGAGGTTAGAACCTGTTTTGTATAAAAGAAAGCCGCCCGGAGGAACGCGGCAAGGATATTCCTCCGGGTTCGCTTCGGGCGGTCATGATGCCGTTTCGGGTTCCTGCTTGGGCACAGCGTACATATTCCAGTCATCGTCGAAACGGATCGACAGGTCAGTCTTCTGTTCGGGATATGCCCTGTGTACTGACCACTTAAGCATCTCGAACAGTATCGGTCTCATTACATGCAGTTCGAAATGGTCGAAATCCACATATGGATTGATGCCGAACGGCTCGCCGCTAATCACATGCATTCGGTCGTGGCTCAGCACGACCTGACTATAGAGCAACGCGATAGCCCGCTGCTCTTTGGTCGCTTTGCCGATCAGGATCTCGTCCGGCCTTCTCTTGAGCAGGAGTTGCGGCGGTGCAGCGGAGTTTTTGTGCGACAGTAGCTCCGAGAGGCTTTCATAAAGTCTCGCAGTGATTGCCAGAATATCCTCTTCCAAAGATCTCTCCTTTGTCTAGCCGATAGGCTTAGTTACTTTATTGAATATTTAATATGAATTGTCAAGTATTTGCTCCACTGGCTGGAGGATGTTCGAACCTGCTTTGTATAAAAAGAAGCCGCCCGAAGAGCGGGGAGATTGCTCTCCGGTCGGCTCTTCGAGCGGTTAGTTGAAATCGTTGATGAACTTCTCCATCTCTTCTGGCTTGCTTAGATGTCCGCCCATCATGAGCTGCATACCAAGCATAATTGCCGGATGGTTTTCAGTCGAAGAGTCGCTCCTGAGATCAGTCACCATCGAAGCATAGGCTCCAGGTATGTCGCCCGACTTCAGGACATCGAGTGCACGTACCTTGCACCATTCAAGATGATTTTGTTCTGCCATTTCAAACACTCCATTTTGCTAAGAACAATTCTCAATGAGACCACGACCGAAATTATGGGCTCAATAGAGGGGAAGATATAAACCGTCTTCCCAAGTCGGTAGGCATAATCTAGTGAAGGGTATCCTCATAGCTACGTTCACGGCGGATACGACGTAGCGTTGCCAGTTGCGCCACACTTTCGGGTGGAAGCCACTTGCCTTCGCGCCGTTGCCGCCGGAGGTAGTGCAGCTGTTCGTCATGGCAGAAACTGCCGACAACGTTCACATGCTCGTCTTTAGTCTCGATTGCCCAATAGCAGGACGGACACCGGTGGTATCCGTCGTCGATGAGCATCTGAGTGGCTGCATACGCCGCGTTGAGCTTAGCGAGTCTTATCTTTGGGCTTGCGCTGCCCCAGCAATTGCTGACGCGCAGCACGTGCTTGTGGAAGCCTAGCAGAAGCGCGACGGCGAAGTAGGCACGATAAAGCTTGTGCATGACGCACCTTTCTAAAACGGCAAAGAGCCTGTTGATTCAGGCTCTATAATAAACATATTTATACTACATTGTCAACTCGAGCTCCGCGGGTAGGATTCGAACCTACGACCAAGTCGTTAACAGCGACCTGCTCTACCACTGAGCTACCGCGGAATAGTCGTATTCTAGCCGAAAAATCTGATTCGGCAATGGGGAATCTGGTGTTGACGCTTCGCCTGTTGGTGGGCTACGCTTCTGCTGGAGTTTGGAGAGTACAGGGGATGAGTGATGCGCACCGGCTTGAAGGATATGAACGAACGAGAATTGAGGAACTGCATGCGTGGGTGGTCAGGCTCTATATGGTTGCCGTCGCGCCAGGTGGTGAATACAGCGTCGAGCATCAGAAGATTCTCGAACTGATATCACCTGAAATTTATCAGGATACGGAGGGGAAACGATTCCGTGTCCTTGGAATTGAGCGGGGTCGCACTGCAACGGGCCACACGGCATACTTCGTCCTGACCGCGTCAGCGGATACGAAGACGAAGAGGCCGAATGGCCGGCGACTGCTCGTTGGTACGGAGCACGGAGAGAAGTCCGGATGGTTCCAGTATCTGAGCATGCCGGACGGTTCGCAGCGCGAGCGATTTACCTTATGTGCAAAAGAAGCGCTCTAGCGAGCCAGCCCCACGGTCTTCATCGATCGTGGGGCTTTCGTTTGATACACTGAACCCATTACACGCTTACCTCATTCACCTATGCTCACACTGTATGTTAAGACCGGCTGTCCGTATTGCGCGAAAGTACTCGCCGCAGGCGAGGAGCTCGGGATTGAATTTGATCTGAAGAATAGCAGTGACCCAGCAATGGTTGAAGAACTCATTGCACGCGGGGGTAAGCGGCAATTTCCGTATCTGGTTGATAGTGACAACAATACGGAGATGTATGAGTCGGACGATATCGTAGAATATCTGCACAAGCATTTTGGAAAAGAAGCGTAACAAAAAACATATGGAAATATACTTCAAGCTCATACATCAGGATGTGCCGAAGGACCTTCTGGCACGAACGGAGAAAAAGATCGCACGGCTTGATAAGCTCACCGGCGAAGGGAAGTTCGAGGCACAGGCCTATGTTGAAATAACGAAAGTCACCGGTTCGCAGCATTCTGAAGCGGCGTGGCGTGCAAGCATCAATGTGGACGCCGCAGGCGATCGCTTCCATGCAGAGGCGTCGGAAGCGACGCCCGAGAGAGCAGCAGATCGTGCGGTACGGGAACTAGAAAGCGAGCTGCGAACGCATCATGCACGTGGGCGTAGCATTCATCGAAAGGAGAACGGGTTCTGGAAATCGCTTATGCAGAACGATTTCAGATCACCGTAGCGCTGAACTGGGCGTAGGGCATCGCACGCTTGCCTTCGGGAACGACTTCTTCGATAACGAAGGAGTCGTTTTCGTATGAGGCTTTCGTTATTTTCACGCGCATCTGCTTGTCGTTCCTCTGTACGAAAAAATAAAGGCCGGGCCAGCCTTCGTAAGCACAGTATTTAAGATAGTTCGCGCGGGCCGGGCCATTCGGGTCGATGAGTCCGTCTTCCTTCTCTGTCTTGCGCGTGTAGGTGGCAAGGTCGTGCTGCTGCGGGGTTGGCGTGATGGTGCCCGCGACCCATACGGGCATCGTGGCGGCCGCCATGCGGCCGCCGGCGCGTGCCAGCACTTCTGAAAGTGCGCTTCGCATAATCGGCCATCCTGCAATCTCGATACGTTCCTGCGCGATGATCGGTCCGTGATCCATTTCTGCATCCATCTGCATCAAGCTCACGCCAACGCCCTGTTCATCAGCAAGCAGCTGCGCTTCGATAGGTGCGGCACCGCGATACTTCGGCAGAAGCGAAGGGTGCACGTTCAGGCATCCGCCTGGCGTAAGCGTCAGGATGTTGTCGCGAAGGATCTTTCCATATGCCGCAACGAGCAACACGTCGCAGCCATATTCTGCAAGTGATGCCACAAAGACGTCATCAAGCTTCTCGGGCTGCAATACCGGAATGCCGTGCGCTTCGCCCCATACCTTCACTTCGGGCTTCGTGAGCTGCATGCCGCGCCCTGCGGGCTTATCTGGTGCTGTAACGATGACGGCAGGCAGCATGCCTGCCGTCTCTAGTTCTTCCAATACCCACACCGCAACCATCGGCGTACCGAAGAACCCATAGCAAAGATCAGTCTTCATGGTGGATGTATTCGCCTGCACGTGCCGATTCGAACTGTATGTGCGCATGGTCCGTGAAGAGAATACCATCCAAATGATTCGTCTCGTGCTGGAACACCTGCGCAAGGATACCGCCTCCGCCACGCTCGAACTTCTTTCCATTCGCATCATACGCACGCAGCGTCGCGCGATCATGACGAATGGTCTTTCCATAGATACCGCGCACAGAAAGACAGCCTTCATCCATTTCCACTTGGCGGCGCGAAGACTTTATGAATTCAGGATTGATATATACGCCGAGCTGCGTACCCATGGCAGCTGCTTCTTCGCTGGATACGAGCCGATCATAGCGAACGATGAACAGGCGCTTTGAAACGCCAACCTGGGGTGCTGCAAGGGCAACGCCGTCCGGCTCTGCATCGAGCGTCCGCGCCATATCATCAATGAGATCCTGCAGGGCAGGCGTGCCGAATTCCTCCGCAGGCATTTGCGGAGCTATTTCACGAAGTACGGGGTCGCCGTCCTGAACTATTACAGACATGCGGACACCATAGCATATACACGGGTACGAAAAAGCCGACTTCATTTGAAGTCGGCGATAAAGACATAAAGCACGGCAACAGAAAATCTGGTGCCGCCAGCGCATACAGCAAGGCCAAAGGGAGGGACGACCCCGCGCAAGAACGTCCTCCAGGGGAGAGCAGGCCTCAAACCGTAGCGCTAGCGGCACCTCCGTCGCAAGATACTTTCGTTTGTTGTCTTTCAGCGTTATATATCGCCTATGACACGATTTCTCCTACGACAGAACTTGATTCCAAAATGAACTGGTCCCACGCATCCTATGATTAAAAAGCTTCAGGGTCAATAAGGACACGAACTGAGGGCGGAAGGGCATGCAGGCGGCTCGAAAGCTCCTGTTCAGGCCATACGCCTTCTGGAAGACGCAGCACATATGAACGACGCGCCTGAGTGCGCGTAAGCGAGCGATCAGGAAGAATGGTGAATGCGTATGCGGCGATAGCTTCACGGATAGGCGTGTCGAGTGCGTCAAGCTGCGTACGTGTCGCTTCAGCCTGTAGCGCAATGAGCGTGCCGAACGGCGGATAGCCGAGCGCTTTGCGTAGACCGGATTCTTCTTTGAAGAATCCGGTTGTCTCAGGATGTTCAATTGCATTCGCTGCGGCGTCCTCAGGCAAACGCGTACCAAGCAGGACGCGATTCGCCATTGAGGTGAGAAGAAGACCGAGTCGCACGAAGCGTTCGCGCGCGCGCCAGAACGGCAGAGCAAGCAAACTATCTGCAGAGGCTACGACCGCAAGATTGAACTGGTGCGCATGTACGGCGAGCAGCCACGGAAGCGCACCTTCCGTACCGATGACGATTGTGTTCGGCTCACCCGCACCCTCGAGCGCTTTCTTCGCCATAGCGATAGTGCGAACCGTGTCGCCATCGAAACGGATGATGCGAGCATCAGGAAACGCTGAACGCATTTCCTCTTCAACTCGCTCAACGCCCACGCCAAGCGGCATAAGGTTCCAGCTGCCGCATATGGCACAAAGTACGTTCGTACTCTCGATGACGCGGCCGTCAACGCTCCTGAATGCGCGACCGTGCGGACCTTCTTTCGTGAAGGTGAGGACGTTACCGAATTCATCAGTACGCGCCGTGCCGCAATCCCTGCAGATAACGCTCGGTGCGTACCCCTTACGCACCGCAAGCACCAATGCACGACCTCCATCGTTCAGAACATTCGCGATCTCTTCGCGCATTAGCTTCGGCACTGCCGCCCACGCTTCTTGCTCAGTTTCTAGCACCACTGCTTCACCAGGCTTCGGCTTAACTTCTTCTATCTTTTCACGACGCAAATCCAGTATGGAAACGCTGCTTGGCGCAGCAACGAGAGGAGCTTCAGTATACGTACGATATTCAAGCGGAAGCGGATAGTCTCCGTATGCAAGCTGCAGGGAACGGGAGCGAGCGAGTTCGGTGAGGGCGATGCGGAAATCAAGATACGGACGCTTCGGCGAGCGATAGCTGCCGGCGCCCGTACGCTCGATGATGATACTGCCAAGCGTGAGTATCGGCGTCCACGAGAATAAAGGAGTAGCGATAACGAGGCCGGTGGAAGACACCGCGGCCTGTAGCGCCGCTTCGCGGCGCCTTCCCGTTATCGCACCTGAAAGCACCAATGGTTTCTTATCAGCGAACTCCTGCTTCCAATACTCAGTCTCGGCTATCGTCGGCACCACGATAAGCGTTGCAACAGCATGAACGGCATTCGCCTCAACGATAGCGCGATAGCGCGCTGCGCGCGCCTCAAGCGGCATCTCAACCGTATCAATAGAAAACCCTGTACCATGCTTCATCTCTATCGTGTCCGCCAACGATAAGTCACTTCTAATATGCTCGCCGAACAAGCTCGCGAGCGCGCTACCAAGCGTCGCCGCGTGCAATTGCGCAATGCCTTCCGCAGCGCTTCGTAAGCTTTCCGGCAGCACGCTCGAGGCATGTGGCACCGTCTTCGTCAGCATGAAGGTCGCATTCTTCAGCACTGCTTTCGCTTCTGCAACGCTCTGGCAACTCACCACCAACCCCTGCACTATCCTTCTACGTAGCGAGACTTCAACAATGGTCCCTTCGGCAAGCGCATCACGGCTCCTATACGAAAGCGTTCCGGGAGGAGCCGTGCGCGAGAAGGGAATAACTTCGACCACATACATCCCTCTATCGTATCAAATTAGATTTGAATCTTTATGAAGTCGTGATAGGTTCTGTCCAGAGTTCATCAGGGAGAGTTTACGATGCACCGTATAACATTCATGCCGCTCGCAAGGAATCGCTATCGAGTACAGGTTGATCACTATCTGACCAAGCAGGTAGTGAAGCGGCACCAAATCGCAGCAACGCGCAGCATGCTTCAGAGCAGGGCGCGAATGCCCGAGCGGCTTCCCGAATTGGTTTCCTACAGAGAAAACATACATAGGGAGCGGTGGTAATTAAAAAGCCGCCACATACAAAAGCCGTTGCGCTTTTGTATGTGGCGGCTTTTGTGTTGATGACTAGAACGCGATCGTGAACGTCTTGCCTGCATCGCGAACAACTATGTGCTTCGCGTCGAAGGTTGCCGCTGCGGGCTGAAGGCCCGTGTAGAGCGGTGCGAAGAATTGCGGCTTGAGCGGATCGATTTCAATCACAGCAAGTACGCTTCCGTAGGAAACGATGAGTGCATCCTGGCGGCCAGGATACGGAAGGACGGCGCGAAGCGGTGCTGTTGGTGCGAAGACAACTGTCGTTGCGCAGGTGCCGCCGATGCAAAGGTATGAAGGAGGTACCGCGCCGGTAGTTGTTGCGGGAGATGCGACGATGCGATTATTCAGAACGTATACGTTCGCGTTTCCATTTTCCATAACGAGCGGCTTCGTTTCGCTTGGCGGTACATACGAAGTGATGTCTGTGTTCGCTGCATCTGCCTGCGCTGCCGTTACGAAGACCGCTTCACCCTTTAGCGGCACGAGGATCGGAGACGCCTTCGTGTCCATTCGTGGAGAAATGCTTATCACATCATTCCATGGGTTATCGCCAGGAACATCTACGATGATGTTGTGGCTGCCTGGCTCAAGATCGATACGTACATCCTTGCCTACGGAAGTGGCGCGCTTGGTCTGGTCTGCATATACGACGCCGCCTGCAGGAATGCCTGAAAGAGTCAGGTTACCGGCGCGAACCACGGTGAAACTAGGACCAGGGCGGTAGCCGAGCGCATAGCCGATAACAAGCAGCACGAAGAGCAGTACTATGAGCAATAGCAATACGTGGCGGCGGATATAAGCCCAGATACGGAGAAGAATCGTATTCATAATAATGCTAACGATATCACAGAGCTGAAATCTGTGCCCCAATAGAGGTGAGGCGGGAAATCAGTGCTTCATAGCCACGATTCACTATATATATGTTGCGAAGTATGGAGGTGCCTTCAGCGGCAAGCATTGCGATGATAAGAATGGACGCAGGGCGAAGCGCCGGAGGCGCGACGATGTCTGCAGCGCGCAACTTCTTAGGCCCCGTTATCTGTATGCGATGCGGATCGAGCAGCAGGGTGGTTGCACCCAAGTTATCGAGCTCCGTGTAATAAATAGCGCGCTTCTCGAAGACCCAATCGTTGATGAGCGTATCGCCATCGGCCTGTGTTGCAATCACGGCGAAGAACGGGAGGTTGTCTATGTTGAGACCAGGATACGGACGCGGATGAATGCGCTCTGGGTATGCAACAAGTTCCGACGGCTTGATATGAATATCTACGAGTTTCGTAACGCCGTTCTCGGAAACGCCCGCATCGCTCAGCGTGAAAATGAGCCCCATCTTTTCAAGGATAGAAAGTTCGATCTCAAGAAACTCGATAGGTGCGTTCTTAACGGTAAGTTCTGATTTCGTAGTTGCAGCAGCCGCGATGAAGAACATCGCATCTATCGGATCTTCGCCGATAGTGCACTCGACATCCATATCGATATTTGAAACGCCCGTAACAGTTAGCGTCGAGGTGCCGAAGCCTTCTATCGTTACGCCAAGCTGCTGCAGGAACGCGCACACTTCCTGCACCTGATAGTTCGCCGATGCGTATTTTATGACTGACGTGCCAGGAATAAGCGCCGCTGCGAAAAGAGCGTTCTCGGTTGCGGTGTCGCTCGACTCCTGAAGAACGATGGTCGCCGGCAGAAGCTTCGTATGCGAAACGATGAAGCGATCAGAACGAACTTCGATAGAAACGCCGAAGCGTTCGAGCGCCCATAGGTGCGGACGAATCGTACGATTCCCGAAATCGCAGCCGCCGGACTGCGGAAGGTCAAAGGTCTTGAACTGATGAATCAGCGGACCGATGAACATCAGGATGCTTCGCGTGCGAATAGCGGCTTCTGTATCAAGCCCATCAAGGGAAACCTTTTCTGGCGGGGTGATCTTCAGTGCATGATCGCTTCGCTCCACTTTCACACCGATCGACTCAAGCACCTCAACGAGGCGATTGACTTCTTCGATGTTTGGCACTTTCTTCAACGTCGTCGTGCCTTTATTTAAAAGGGAAGCGGCAAGCAGTGCGACCGCGCCGTTCTTCGAGCGATTCGTGACGACAGATCCATGCAGCTTCTTTCCGCCTTCGATCACGAATCCCATTTCCGCAGCAGGTGCCATTGGTGGGTATTGTACACCGAAGAGATATGTATAAGAAAAGGCCCATCGCGTGGTGCGACGGGCCTTTGGCGAACGGCGTAACGAATTACGTCAGTGCCATCCGTTCTGAATTTTTTGCGAAAGCGTCGGCTCCGTCGTAACGCAGCCTTCGATTTCAACAGGACCCATGAAGCCGCTGAAGTGCTCGGTTTCGGTCGGGAAAAGCTTATCGCCACTAAAACCCTGGATCGTTTTCTCTTCCAGATATTTTTCAATAGTGACTTGCTTGAAATCCGAGCCGGCCGACTTGATCCAGAAATAGAATTGTTGAGACATTTGACACCTCCTCTACTATTATGTCCTATTTATATAGAATAGTCAATGGGAGTTCGGGTGCATATTTGTTGCCTATTCTTAAAAGAAGTATGATGTGCAGGTAATGGCATCCTTTTCTCCGAAACTGGGTATCGATCTTGGCACGACCAATGTGCTTGTCTTCGTCCCTGGCCGCGGCGTCGTGCTGAATGAGCCCTCCGTCGTTGCGGTTTCCACGGAAACGAACAAAGTGCTCGCGATAGGCGCTGAAGCGAAAGCGATGATCGGCCGCACGCCCGACACCATCACCGCATACCGCCCGATGAAAGACGGCGTGATCGCGGACTATCGCGTAACCGAAGCGATGCTTCGATACTTCATGCGCAAAGCGCTCGGCAAATGGAATCTCTTCAAGCCGATTGTTCTCATTTCCGTTCCTGCCGGCGTCACTTCAACCGAGAAGCGCGCGGTTATCGAAGCGGCAGCGAAAGCAGGAGCATCTAATGCGTTCGTCGTGAAGGAGCCTATCCTTGCAGCTATCGGTGCCGGCATTCCTATTCAGGAAGCGCTCGGCCGCATGGTTGCAGACATCGGTGGCGGCACTATCGACGTCGCCGTGATCTCGCTTGGCGGCATCGTCGCTTCAACGAGCGTGAAGTGCGCAGGCACGAAACTTGATCGCGCGATCATAGACTACGTGAAAAGGAAGTACAACCTCGCTATCGGCGACAAGACTGCAGAAGAAATAAAGATAACGATTGGTTCAGCTGTGCCGGTGAATGAAGAACTCGCGATGGCGGTGAAGGGTCGCGATTTGGTTTCCGGATTGCCGCGCACCATCGAGCTGAAGACTAATGAAGTGGTGCAGGCGATGAGCCGCGAGCTACGCGAGATGATGGGCGCTATCCGCAAAGTGCTTCAGGAAACGCCGCCGGAACTCGCCAGCGACATCATCGACAACGGCATCATCCTTACGGGCGGCACCTCGCAGCTCCGCCATCTTCCTGAACTCGTGTTCCGCCGCACCGGCGTGCAGAGCAAGCTCGCGCAGGATGCATACTTCTGCGTCGCGCGCGGTACGGGTATCGCGCTCAAGCATCTGGATACCTACCAGAAGAGCATCATCTCGAAGCGCTAAAGAATTTATAAAATCTTTATGAAGAGAATTGAGGTTATCCCTCTACACAAGTAGGCGCTAAAGCCTTTGAGTTGAATATCATTTAAGTACGCCCTTCGGGGCGTTTTTATATGAAAGAAAACTCATCTGCAGAAAATAGAATTACAAAAATTATTTCGTTAGTGGACGAGTACTTTCTACTTGATAAAGGAGACCTGATAGATAATCATGTGGAACTTTTACGTATTGCTGACATTCCAAATAATGCATCTCTCAAACATCCGCATGCTCTATGTAGAGTTTATATCTCCAGAAGAGCACGAAAACATTTTGTTGAGGAACGAAAGGAGGCTTTTTTTATTAAGCATTCAGAAGTTGAAACTTTAGATGCAATACATTTTGCAATACGCATGATTAGCGACGTGCTGTCAGATTTTGATTATCTCGAATACGAACCTAAAACTATACCTTCAAAATATTTTTACTCGAAAGACTATCGAGACATCGGGCGTCCAGCAGTACGTATTCTTGTTGAGGAGAAAGAAAAAACGCTTCAAATACGTTCAATACATTTCCAAACCCGTGACGATGATAGGCAGAAATGAAAAAACACCTCCTTGGAGGTGTTTTTTCTGCTCGGGATGACGGCAGGGATTTCTCCCATTTCATCCATGAGTACACCGTTTGATTGGTGTCCGCAGCAGGCCGATATAATTTTCTGTCGTCGAGCGTGAACAGGGTAAGTATACAAAATTTACATACTGTTTGCAAGATAAAAATAGGGCCCGCACGTAGGTGCGGGCCCTTCTTCGTTTGTCTTGCCGTTAGTCTTTATGCGCGAACAGCCACGCAAGATTGAACATGAACTTTTTTTCGTTTGGCTCATGTCCGACTCGTTGCGCCATCGACGAAGGATCGTGAGTGTCGAACGAGTCAGCATGATGACCGCTGCGCATGAACAGCGTGGCGCCGAACTTCACGATCGGGTGATCGGCAGCATAGGCCCTGAAGGCAAGCTGGCTGGTGGTCATGTCCTGGCCGCTTTCAGGAACGCGCCACTCTTCAGCGGTGCGTTTGAGCGAATAGCTCGGCTCAACCGTGAAGCGCCCAAACGTAACCGTACTGTACGGCGCAGCCTGAATGTTCCAGGTGTAGTTGGAGGGTCGTTCAGCGAATGCCGCATCATGGAGACGCTGCGCGTCGCCAGCTTCCTGCGCATGAGCGGGGAAGGCAAAGCTATAAAATAGAGCGAAAAGAGCGAAGAATGCTAAGCGCATCGTAGTCCCCCTTCTGGTTACTGACATCCGAGCGCGAATGCACCCTGACCTGCACGTAGTATGCGCCCCGCACCCTTGGAATCAAGAGATTCTGGTGCGCGAGAAAATAGACTAGAATAGGGCCATGGCGCACCACGCATATTTTGTAACAGGCGAAAGCGAGCAGGGAATCGAGCGTGCGCTTGCGCACGCTAAAAACGAGCTCGGCCTCACGCGTGAAAATAATCCGGATCTAGTAGTGCTTCGGCATGGGCTGTTTTCTGTGGACGATGCCCGCAAGCTGGCGGACATGACGAATCGTGCTGCGATGAACGGTTCACAGAAAGCGATCGTCGTCTCAGCGCTTCGCTTATTCCACGAAGCGCAGAACGCGATGCTAAAGATATTCGAAGAGCCGTCACCCGGCACGACACTTATATTAGTTATTCCAGCCGAAGGCATGCTGCTGCCGACACTACGTTCACGATTACTTCCGCTTCCTTCTGCAACGATTGCCGAAGATGGGATAGAACAAACATCACCAGAAGTTCAAGCATTTCTTAAGGCAAGTTCACCGGAACGTGAAAAACTAGTCGCAAAGCTCCTGGATAGGGCAAAATCAGACACGGACACCGTTAAGCAGGGGGCTCGGAACGAAGCGGTGCTTCTTGTAGAAGGCTTGATCGAGGCTTCGTACGCTAAAAGGGAGGTAGCGAAGGATGCCGTTGAGCAGGAAGAGCTCATGGCGTTCCTCTCGGACCTCGACGCATTCCTTCCTATTCTTCATGAACGCTCGGCACCGTTAAAGCTCATATTTGAACACATATTACTGGTTATCCCCAAGGACCTTTGAATATGGCCTAGTTGACGGATTAAAAGGTATCTGGTAAAGTTATAACACATTAATTCATTGCATTATCCAACTCTTATGGCCGCAAAAAGCACCAAGAAGGTTCCTGCTAAGAAAAAGACCGCCACCAAGGCGGCAAGCAAGACTGCGGCCGTAAAGATGCCATTCGATAGTGCGGTGCTGGTCAAAAAGCTCCTTTCTGAGGTGCCGGAACGCGCTCGCGAAGTGCTCGTCTATCGTTTCGGCCTCGGCACTTCTGCAGACCGCGAGACCCTCGAGGCTATCGGCGAGCGCTGGAGCATTACGCGTGAACGCGTACGACAGATCGAAGCAGCCGGCCTCGAAGCGATTCGCTCGAGCAAGGCATTCAAGGATGCGACCGGTTCATTCGATGAGCTCGCCGCATACGTGCGTACGCTCGGCGCCGTCGTTGAAGAAGAGACGCTCCTTAACGGACTCGCTTCAGACGAAAAGGCACGCAACCGTTTCCGTTTCCTTCTCGTCGTGGGGTCTGCATTCTTCCGCGAACGCGAGACAGACGAATTCTACGCACGCTGGCATGTTGACCACGCGACGGCTGAACTCGTGCACAAGGCTCTCACCAGCCTCTACGCGCAGCTTTCCGATACGCAGGACCTTGCCGAAGGCGAGATGATGGACAAGTTCCTCGACGAACTGAAGGATATCAACGAGGCATACCGCAACGAGGAAGTCCTCAAGCGTTGGCTCTCTCTTTCCAAGACGATCTCTTCGAACCCGCTCGCTGAATGGGGACGCGCTGAAGCTCCGGCTATCCGTACGAAGGGTATCCGCGACTACGCATACCTCGTTATAAAGCGTGCCGGCGCTCCTATGCACTTCTCTGACGTAGCGAAGTCCATCAGCACGATGTTCGCGAAGGAGGCTCATGTCGCAACCACGCACAACGAGCTCATCAAGGATGCTCGCTTCGTGCTGGTCGGTCGCGGCCTCTACGCGCTTTCTGAATGGGGCTACCAGCCAGGCGTCGTACGCGACGTCATCAAGGTCGTCCTTAAGAAGGAAGGTCCCCTTACGCGCGAACGCGTCATGGAAGAAGTGAAGAAGGTCCGCTACGTGAAGGACAACACGATTCTCGTGAACCTGAACGACCCGCGCTACTTCAAGCGCAACAAGAACGGCACGTACACCGTCGCGTAATACATTCCGTACACAGAAGAAGGGCCGGCTCCGCAGGAGCCGGCCCTTCTTCTTGCTATACTGCAGGCAATGGATTGGTCTTCGCTTCCGGGAATTAAAACGATCGAGAACATTCACGGCTATGCTGCGAGTCACGGACGCTTCGTCGACTGGAAACCGATCGCGTATACGTTCGCAGGCCTTAATATCATATTCCTTATCATCGCTCCGGTGCAGACGTTCCGTAACTACGAATTCTTGCTCTTCTTCGCACCGCTCTGGCTGCCGATAGTACTGGTACAAGCTGCAACGCTTCGCAAACTCCAGGCGAACCGCGAAGATTTCCTGCTTAAGCAGAAATACGTACTCCTTGAAATGCGTCTGCCGCGCGACACCATGAAGACGCCGCTCGCTATGGAAACGTTCTTCTCCAATATGCACTTCGGGCCGGGTGAATCGACCACGTACAAGATAAAGGCAGGTGCTATGCGCCCGTGGTGGTCCTTCGAGATAGCTTCAATTGAAGGACGTGTTCATTTCTTTATTTGGACACGTGAAATGCAGCGACGTGGTATCGAAAGCTATCTGTATTCGCAGTATCCGGACATGGAAATAATCGAAGCAGAAGACTACAGCCGTATCTTCGACCCATCGGATTTCAGCAAGAACAGCATGTTCGGCGAAGAATTCAAGAAAGTGCATGCGAACAAGGATGCAAAAGCAGATCCGTATCCGATAAAGACATACGTAGACTACGGTCTCGATAAAGCGGGAACGAAACCGGAAGAGCAGATCGATCCGCTCGCGCAGGTTATCGAGCTCTTAGGATCAATCGGTCCGAAGGAACAGTTCTGGATACAATTCATTATTCGCCAGAGCAAGGCCGAAAAGCATGGCGAAGACTGGAAGAAGGTCGGCGCAGCCGAAGTGGAGAAAATTCGTGCAGCAACCGTGAAGAAAACCACGCGCGTAGACCCCGTAACCGGTAACACGATAGAGACGAGCGGCTTCCCGAACCCAACCAAGGGTCAGCAGGAAACGATCAACGCTATCGAGCGCAACACGAACAAAGCGGGCTTCGATGTCGGCATACGCATGATCTATTCCGCGCCGAAGGATGCGTACCAGGGTGGCATGATCGCGTTTTTCATGTCGCTCTTCAAGCCGTTCACGAATGAGAACGGCGCAGGTTTCGCGCCCGTTCAGCAATACTCCGCTGCGTTCAACGACTATCCATGGGAAGACCCGAAAGGATACGCGCATCGCGCGGTCGAGAAGAAGGTCGTGGACCTCTATCGTCAGCGGGCGTATTTCAATCAGCCGTACAACGGCCCGTGGTCAATCATGAGTACCGAAGAACTCGCGACGCTTTTCCATGTGCCTTCAAGTACCGTGCAGACGCCGGCACTTCCGCGCATGCAATCTTCAACAAGCGGCGCGCCGTCGAATCTCCCTATCTAGCATGACTGTTCGCGAGCGAGCTCACTCGATGTTCGTGTCCGTGCGATTCTGGCTGACCGAACAGAAACTCCGCACAAGAGCACTGAAAGGAAAATGGCGTTATGTGGTCGCAGCAATCGTGCTCGTATTGCTCATTCCTATATACATCCTCTTCACGCCAGCGGTTGGTTTCCCGAAAGGACAGATCATTTCGATTCCTGCAGACAGCGCGAGCGATCAGATCGCGAGCCAGCTTGCTGCACAGCATGTGATACGAAGCGCGTTTCAGTTCAAAGTACTCGCACGCCTCACCGGACAGGATCGTCAGCTTGAATCCGGCATGTACGTATTCAAACAGTCACTCGGACTCGTGAGTGTTATGAATCGACTCGCCACCGGTAATCACGGCATCGCCGAAGCACGCGTTACGTTAACGGAAGGCATGACGGCGAAAGACATGGCACAGGTAATCGCAGCACAGCTTCCTGGCTTCGATACCACAGGATTCCTGAACGCCGCATCAACGAGCGAAGGGTATCTGTTCCCCGATACCTATTTCATTCTCCCTGGCACGACACCGGAAGATATCGTACAGCGTTTACACACTCAATTCGATGCGAAGGTTGCGACCATACAGCCACAGATCACTAAGTTCGGAAAACCGCTTCGCGATGATGTGATTATCGCCTCAATACTCGAGCGCGAAGTGAAAGGTACGAAAGATGAGCGTATTGTTGCAGGAATTCTTTATAATCGCCTCAATAAAGGCATGCCGTTGCAAGTTGATGCTGCGTTCGGCTATGCGCATGACATAGATGGCTACACGCCGACTTCTGCAGATCTCACCGGAAACTCTCCGTACAACACGTATCGTTTCTCTGGCCTCCCGCCGACACCAATATCTAACCCCGGCTTGGATTCGCTTCTTGCTGCCGTTACTCCTACGAAAACTTCCTACATCTATTACATAACCGGCACCGATGGCACGATGCATTACGCGACGACGTTCGCACAGCACGAAGCCAACATCGCAAAGTATTTAAAATAGTTCGATCCCTAGTCTGCCAGCAATATTTTTATAAAAGAAAAGCGCTGAGTTCGAGTAGAACTCAGCGCCGTTTTCTTAGGTCAAGAACAACGCACGAACCTCAAAAGGAGAGACAAGACGGAGATAGGCATGCGCCGCCACCTTCACGCTCTCGCTTGAGGTATTGTCTCCAGCGCTGACGATAAAGCGCTTCAGCTTTTTCCCGTGCCGATGCTCCTCAACAGTGAAAGGTATAGTCGATCTGAATCGCATCGTTGCTTCGCGTTCTTTGAGGAACTCGGAAAAACGATTCGCGATTTCTTTACGGGCGGACTCTGCCCATTTCGTTGAATGGATGGCTTTCGCCAACTTTTCTTCGAGGACTTCATCAAAGGTTTCTGCCCACCCGCGCAATACGAGCCCGTACAATATTGCGTGCTGCTCGAAATAAAACGCACCGGTAGGTAATGACGTGATGATGCGTTCTCCTACTCTGGCGCCCAGAGCAGTATCTGCAGCAGTCAGTTCCCAGATACCGCCGAGGACGGCGGCAACCGCGGAGCCGTCTCTTCGCTGGTCAGCCGCAAGGACAAAATCAATTAGTCTCTTGTACTCAGTAATACCGGCCATGGCCGATTCCTTCCTGCACCGTGGTGCAACTGGGTTGTGGTCCGTGGACCAAGAGGACCGTAGTCCAGAGAGACTATGTCATACGAATAGAGTGTTGTCATTACGCTGCAGAAAGGTTCCAACATCGTCCCAGACAGCCAGCAACGAAAAGCCCCCACACGCCGGATTGCGGTGGGGGCATAAAAATAATCTAAAACTCGACAGCTGCCGCGAGACGATATGGCTCGAGACGTTCCTTGAGGGCAGGGAACTGTTCAAGAATCCCGTTTAGAAAGATAGGAAGCATTTGGTGCATGGCCAAGACATTCTTGAGATTTGGTTGCACACTATATCCCAATGAAGCTCCACACTGACCTGCATAGATTAGGTTTCCGTGTGGAGTCCAGCAGTGCAGAACATATAGATACTCCTGTGAGTAGACGCCAGTTATACGCCATCTGCCAGTGGAATCAGTACCAATATCCAACGCGTCTTTAGTGCTACCGTGAAGAAATTCTTCTGCCGTAAGGCTGCTCATACACAGCCGAATGGTCGTATCTATATCCTTCTTCATACGGTCGATATTTTCTTGTCCTCGAACAAGGTCTGAAACTGAAAGGTTCATAGAACGTTCCTATTCACTAGGACCCTCACGGGTGTTAATAGGCATCACTGCCTTGGGTTCTACCCGAAACCACTTTGATACTATTTACATAATGTGTCAAATACAACGGTTCAAACAGCCAGCAAAAGAGCGCAACATGCGGTATGGTAGCGATAATGGAATCGGTAAAAGGAAAGAAAGTATTCGTGGGGCTTTCTGGCGGCGTAGATTCGGCGGTTTCGGCTGCGTTATTGCAACACGCAGGCGCTGAGCTGACCGGCGTATTCATAAAAGGATGGTATCCGCCCGGCATGCCGTGTACCTGGGCGCAGGATCGCCGTGATGCGATGCGCGTTGCTGCGCATCTAGGTATTCCATTTCATACACTCGATGCATCTAGCGAATACAAGAAAGGAGTAATTGATTACCTGCTCAGCGAATATGCTGCAGGACGGACGCCGAATCCGGACATCATGTGCAACCGGGAAGTGAAGTTCGGCGCGTTCTATCAGTTCGCGAAAGCGCACGGCGCAGATTTCATTGCGACGGGGCATTATGCACGCACTGAGAGTGGACGACTGCTGCGAGGTATTGATGAGGGAAAGGACCAGAGTTATTTCCTGTGGGCGATTCCGGAGGAATCGCTTACACATACGCTGTTCCCGGTTGGCGACATGCCGAAGAGCGAAGTACGTACGCTTGCAGAGAAGTTCAAGCTTCCCGTTGCAGACAAGCGCGATAGCCAGGGAATCTGTTTCCTTGGTTCGATTTCTGTTGGTGAGTTCCTGCGACAAGAACTCGGTACCACGCCTGGCAAAGCAATAGATGAAAGCGGGAAGGATATCGGCATGCACGACGGCGCCGTACTGCACACGCTTGGCGCGCGCATCAGCTTGCAGGATGCAGATGCTGGCCCTTGGTATGTGATTAGGAAAGATTTAGATACGAACGTGCTTACGGTACGCAAGGGAAACGTCGAGCTCGCTGCACCGGCTGGCTCGCTCACGCTTCGTGAAGTGAATTGGTTCGAGCCTGCACTATTAGAAGGTGCGGTTGAAGCGCAATACCGTTATCACGGGCCGCGCATCGCGGGCCGCTATAACACGCACGCAAAATCCTTCACTCCGGACGATGCATTCCGTGAACCTGTCGCGGCAGGGCAGTCGCTCGTGCTGTATTTCGGCGATACCTGTATCGGAGGTGGTATCATCGAGTAAATGGCTGAAATAGTTAAAGCAGACGGAACGATAGAGACATTCCTTCCGGAGAAACTCGAGGATTCGCTGCGTCGTGCAGGCGCAGGTGCCGGTGCTGCAGAAAAGATCCGTCGTACCATCGAAGCGAGCATCGCGCCGGGTTCAGAGAGCAATGACATCTATAGGCGCGCGTTCCAGATGCTTCGCACGGAAGGGCGGGCCGCAGCGGCACGCTACAGCCTGCGTCGCGCACTTTTCGAATTCGGTCCATCTGGCCACCCGTTCGAAGACTTCGTTGGCGAGCTTTTCAAGAAAGAGGGCTGGAATATCGAGACGCGACGACTCATCCCTGGAAAGTGCGTCACGCATGAGGTGGATGTGTATGCGACGCGTGGAAAAGAAACGCTTGCTGCGGAACTCAAATATCATAATGATCCAGGATACAAGACCGACGTGAAGATCGCACTCTATGTAAAAGCGCGCTTCGACGACATCTGGCAGTGCGATCCGAACGTGCAGGGAACCTGCCCGATAGATCGCGGATACCTTATCACCAACACGAAGTTCACGTCGCAGGCTATCGAATACGCTACCTGTTCCGGCATGAATCTTCTTGGCTGGAGCTATCCGCATCACGGAAACCTGTATGACCGCATCATCGCGAGCGCACTGTATCCGATAACCGCACTCACTACGCTGCGCAAAGCAGAGAAGCGCCTCCTTATCGATCGCAACATCTCCACCACGGACCTCCTTCGCCAGCATCGTGAATTGCTCCGCGAGATCGGCGTATCGCCTGAACGCGTCGGCGCTATCGTCGCAGAAATTGAGACCTTGAACGATACGCGATAGAATAGGTGCATGGCTGAATACGTTAAGAGATATAACCCGAACCGTAGTCCTGATTGGAACTATGGCGGCCCGAAGTGGCGTCTCTCACGTTCGAAGATAGAGCTTTTCACTGAATGCCCGCGTTGTTTCTATTTAGATAATAAGCTCGGCACCGCACGTCCGCGCGGCCCTTCCTTCACGCTCAACATCGCCGTTGATGCGCTCCTGAAGAAAGAATTCGATGAGCATCGCATAGAAGGTTCGGCGCACCCACTCATGGAGCAGTACGGCATCGACGCGATTCCGTTCAAGCATAAGAATATGAATACATGGCGCGAGAACTTCGAGGGCGTGGAGTTTAAGCATAAAGAAACGGGCTTCACTATTTCTGGTGCCGTTGACGATATCTGGGTTAATCCAGAAGGCGAGCTTATCGTCGTGGACTACAAGGCGACATCAAAGGAAGGAAAGATCGTAACGCTCGACGACTCCTCGTGGAAAGACCAGTACAGCCGGCAGATGGGCGTGTATCAGTGGCTGCTCCGTAACAACGGCTTCACCGTTTCACCGAAGGGATATTTCGTATATGCGAATGCAAGCAGCGACAAAGCAGCGTTCGATGGCCAGCTTGAGTTCGATGTGACTGTCGTGCCGATGGAGGGCGACACTTCATGGATAGATGAGATCCTTCCGAAGATAAAGACAGCACTCGATAGCGATGAGATTCCCGCAACCGGAAGCGCCTGCGAGTTCTGCCCGTACCGTGAAGCAGCAGGGAAGAAGCTGCTCGATCTCCACAAGAAAAGCCTGCACATCAAGAAGACAGACTAGCCTTAACGAGCCATACAGGTTCGTGCGTTCATACTGATTCCGAACGCCCTTTAGGAGGAACCGATGGCTGAAGAGACTGACGTACCGATTACGAAAGATGACCTGGTCCGCAAAGGACCGAATCTCCATCCGTATTACGAGGTTGTCTGGATAGACGGCGAAGAAGTATGGCTGCGCAACGCCAACACTCGCGAAAGCCACGTGTGCCTGCTGAGCGAATGCACGAAGATAGAGCTTCAGCCGATCCTGTAGCTAAGACGAAAGGGCCGCGCGTTGCGCGGCCCTTGGCTTGTCCATCTTATTTCGGGCGATGGATTATTCGTGCGAGATTATCCAGGCCTTCCTGACGATTGAATTTAAGATGGCCCATGATAACCCATCTGATTTCCGCATTTTCGACAAGTTGCATCCGTGCGTCTTCGACCGAGATCGTATAGACAGACACAGAGTCCGCTTGTTCTCCGAAAATCCGCTCTGCACGGAGTTTCTGTTCCTCCATAGACCCTTCAACGAACATCGTTTTCGGAATCATCATCTGCCTCTCCCTCCTGTTCAGCTAAAACTATTATACTAATAAATTTAATTCATGTAAAGAATACCAATAATTGACTCCTGCTGCCGAAGGCGTATATTCATTGTAGTACTCGTGGCCGTAAGGCCTTCCCCCGCTACACTTTTGTGTTGAGCGAGCAACGAGTATCATGAAAAACCCGAGGTTCGCCTCGGGTTTTTCACATTTTACATTTACGTTCACACATCACGCTTAAGAAATGAAGCTTTCCTGAAGGCTTATTGCGTATAACAACAACTTTTACCTCACATTCAACACCATTGGTGAATACAGGAAATGATAGACCCCACGTTACTACGAGCGGGTCTTCAGATTTAATCATTTCAAATGCTTGAATAGCATTTGAAAGAACAATATGAATATAGGGAAGAAGGCTCAATCGATAGCGCCTCTGGGATTTTATTCTTGGGCGCTGCGTACGTCTGTCATATAACAAGTGGTGTAACCCTTCCGAGTTAAAGTAAATCATTTCCTGCAAGGCTGCACAGAAGATAGGTTGGAAAGATCTATAAAGTGACTTCTGTTTCTCCTCAAAGGACTTTTGCATTTGAGAAGTATTCCACCATCAGAATAGGCGGCAAATTTCACGTCATATATTCTTTATATCTTCTTTAACTTATACTCATTGACATGGAAGTAAAGATCGAATCATCGTGGAAAAAGCATCTGAAAGATGAATTCGAGAAACCTTATTTCAAGGAACTCACTGAATTCGTAAAGAAAGAGTATGAGAAAGGCAGTGTCTATCCTGCGCCGAAGAATATATTCCGTGCTTTCGAGCTGACGCCGTTCGATGAGGTGAAAGTGGTAATACTTGGTCAGGATCCGTACCACGGACCGAAGCAGGCTATCGGCCTTTCGTTCGCGGTGAATGAAGGCGTGCGCAACCCTCCTTCGCTGCAGAATATTTTCAAGGAAATCGAGAGCGACTTCAGCACGCCGATGGTGCATACGGGTGGTGATCTTTCCCGCTGGGCAGAACAAGGAGTGCTGCTTCTGAATGCAACGCTCACGGTACGTGCCGCTACGGCAGGTTCGCATCAGGGAAAGGGGTGGGAAGAATTCACCGATGCCGTGATACAGAAACTTTCGGATGAGCGTGAGCATTTGGTGTTTATCCTGTGGGGGAACTATGCGCGCGCCAAAGGCGCGCGCATAGACCGCACGAAGCATCTCGTTATCGAATCCGCGCACCCCTCACCATTCTCTGCATACAATGGCTTTTTCGGTTCAAAACCCTTTAGCAAAGCCAACGCATACCTCAAAGCGCACGGTGAAAAACCGATCGATTGGCTATAGAAACAAGAGCTGGTATCTTGAATAGATATGGCGGCAAAAGCAGCAACAAAATCAGCCAGGAAAGCTGCTCCAACAGCATCAACTATTCCCGGCATCACCTTCGTACAAGAACTCGAAGGTATCAAGGAATACACGCTCACCAGCAACGGCCTGCGTATCCTTCTCGTTCCCGATGATTCTGTACCGGTCGCAGGCGTGATGATCACCTATCATGTCGGTTCTCGAAACGAAGCCATCGGATATACCGGCGCAACGCACCTTCTTGAACACCTTATGTTCAAGGGCTCGGAAAAGTTCAATCGTGAGAATGGAAACTTAATGGAAATAACTATCGAGTCGCTCGGCGGCATGCTGAACGCGACTACTTGGTTCGATCGTACGAATTACTATTCCATCGTTCCCGCAAGCAGCGTTCATCTGCCTATCGAGATCGAAGCTGATCGCATGCGTACCGCACGTATAACGGAGAAAGATCGTGCAAGCGAGATGCCGATCGTCCGTAATGAATATGAGCGTGGCGAGAATAATCCAATGGAAGCGCTCGATAAAGAGATGTGGTCCGCAGCATTCCTTGCGCATCCGTATCACCATTCGACCATTGGATGGAAGAGTGACATCGAGGGAGTTTCCATAGAACGACTCAATCAGTTTTACAATGATTTCTACTGGCCGAATAACGCAACGCTGACCGTAACTGGAAAGTTCGATGAACTCGCCATCCTGAAGCTCGTAAAGAAAGAATTCGGCCAGCATACGAAATCTCCGAAACCGTTTCCGGCGATGTATACCGAAGAGCCGCCGCAGCAAGGCCAGCGCCGCGTGATAGTGAAGCGATCAGGTACGAACATGATTGCTATCGCGCACAAGATACCGAACGCGCATCATGCCGATATTCCTGCGTTGCTCGTCCTCACGAATGTGCTCGCCGGAGGCGATACGAGCCGTCTGTATCGTGCGTTCGTTGATTCCGCTAAGGCCACGGATGCAAGCACGTACTGCTATGAGCTGCATGATCCTTCTCTTTTCCTTTCCTATATAACGCTAACGCCGAAAACAACGCATGCGGAAGGCGAGAAGATTCTTCTTCGTGAGTATGCAGCAATAAAAGAAAAGGGGATTACCGCCGCAGAGCTGGCGCGTGCGAAGCGCGCCGTTCGCAGGTTCATTGCCAGCCGTCGTGACGGCGCATACGCATTCCTCTCGAGCCTGAATGAAGACCTTGCGACAGGCGACTGGACGCGATTCGCGAAACAGCCGGAACAGATAATGAATGTAACCGCAGCAGATGTGAAGCGCGTCGCGAATACGTATTTCAATGAAGATCAGTCCGTATTCGGCCAGTTCATCGCAACCAACTCATAACACTATGGAACCTATCGCTTCAAACGTAACTGAACTGGAACTCGCCGATGGTGTTCGCATCTTCATCGCACCAACAAAAGCGAAAGATGTCGTAACCCTGCAGGGAAGCGTCTTAGGTGGCATGCTCATGCTGCCGCGCGGAAAAGAAATAACTCAGGCACTTGCCGTTGAACTCCTGGACGCTGGAACGGTAGAAAAAACCAAAGATCAAATTCGCGAGGCTCTTGCTGCGCGCGGCATAGGCCTTTCATTCTCGTCAGGCACCGATCGTACTTTTTTCTCTGGTTCCTGCCTTCCGGAAGACTTTTCATTCTTACTAAAGACGATAGTTGAGTGCCTCACCGGCGCGACATTTCCTACGAAAGAAATCGCACTCGCTAAGGAGCGTATGCGCGGCGAACTAGAAGAAGGAAAAACTGACACGAACTTCCGCGCCACCATCGCGCTGAGCAGGATGATGTATGACCCGTCACATATCAATTACGCAGACACCATCGAGGAGCGAATAAAATTTCTTAATTCAATTACACGCGCAGAACTTCTTGCATTCCGAAAGATGCTCGGTCGCGAAGGACTCGTGATTTCCGTTGCGGGAGACATCACGCCAGCATCTGCCGAACGCTCTATTCGTTCAGCAATCGAGAAGCTACCTAAGGGTACGACTGAAACGCCAGTGCGAAAACTTAATCAGAAGAGGCCAGAGGCAAAAGAGCTGCTCGTGCCTATTACTGACAAAGCGAATATCGATACGTATCTCGGAGTCGCGCTTCCAATTAATTACGACCATCCGTTATATCTCGCCTTCACTATATTCAACAGCATGCTCGGTGCGCGTGGCCTCTCAAGCGGCCACCTAATGAGCACAATCCGTGAACGTGATGGCTTAACCTATGGCATTTATGTGCGTGCGGGCGGATTTGGCGCTCTAAGTGAAGGGTTCTTTCGTATCTGGGCAACTTTCTCTCCTGCGACATTCAAGGTGGCTGTAGAGAAAACTCGTAAGGAAATTTCTATATTCCTAAAAACGAAGCTCACAGAACAAGGGCTTCTTGCGCGACAGGATCAATTCGCAGGTTCCTACGTTGTCGGGCTTTCAACGACCAATGGCCTTGCGTCGACCCTGCATAGCATCGGTATCGAAGGAAAGCCGCTCTCTTATATCGACGCGTATCCGGATTTAATCCGTGCCGTTACGCTAGACGACTTGAAAGCAGTCGCGAAACTCATTCCATTCGACAAGCTTTCACTCGCTGCGTCAGGAAGTTTTGACACAAAGGCGAAGTAGGGTTATAAAGAAAACTGGTGCAATACAAGGGATACGAGTAGTGTCAGGAAAACTTCTTTCACCAAATGTGGTGACTAAGCTGAAACGCCAGAAGAATCGACTGAGCAATCCGGCGGGCCTTGCTCCTGATGTGTTGAAAAACCGCGAAAGCATTATGGAAAATATTGAGTTCCGTCTTCGGCAACACATGAGGGCTGAAAAACGCAGTACGCGAGCAGAGCGGCATCAGTCCGCCTGACAAGTCCCGAAGGAGTCCCGACTCCGCTCGGGGCTTCTTCATTTATATACGTCTCGTGGTATCTTCATCTCTATGACTGTTTCAGAAGTACGCAAGCGATTCCTCGATTTCTACGCGGCTCGGGGCCACGTGATCATCCCGTCCGCGCCTATCGTGCCTGGCAATGACCCCACCACGCTCTTCACCTCTTCGGGGATGCAGCCGCTGGTGCCGTACCTGCTTGGGAAGGATCATCCAGCAGGGGTTCGCCTCGCGAACTCCCAGATGAGCTTCCGTGCAGGAGACATCGAAGAGGTCGGCGACAACCGCCACACTACATTCTTCGAGATGCTCGGTAACTGGTCACTTGGTGACTATTTCAAGGAAAAACAACTTCCTTGGTTGTTTGATTTTTTAACAGATGAAGAACTTGGATTGGGATTAGATATTGATAAGCTTTTTGTCACAGTATTTGCTGGCGATACTGAAAGTGGAATGAAAGCAGATAACGAATCTGTCGAGATATGGAAAGAGCTTTTCAAAGCAAAAAATATTGATGCGCATTTTTCTGATGTTGGTTCCGAAACGAATGGTTATAAGAAGGGTATGTGGAGCGATGAAAATGCTCCAGACGCACAAATGACCAAGGCACGAATTTTTGCATATGACGCGAAGAAAAACTGGTGGAGTCGCGCAGGCATTCCAAGCAATATGCCCGCGGGGGAGCCAGGTGGTCCAGATTCTGAAGTTTTCTATGACTTTATGCCGAACTCTGGTTTTGATGGTGGTCATGCAACTCTTGATTCAGCAAAAATATGGGGAGTAAATTGCCATCCGAATTGCGATTGCGGTCGTTTCATAGAAATAGGTAACTCGGTGTTTATGCAGTTCGTAAAAAATCAAGACGGATCATTCTCAAATCTTCCGAAGCAGAATGTCGACTTTGGCGGAGGTCTTGAGCGACTCGCTGCTGCAACAAATAACGATGCTGATGTCTTTAATATTGATGTCTTCGCCTCTGCAAAGGCTCAAATTGCTTCTTTAACTGGTGTCTCCTATTCGGACAATGGTGGTCCATCAGAAAATCCGAGTGGGATTATAGTAATTGGCAAAGAAAATCCTGTGGGCATGCCAGCAGGTACTATGCGATTCTTCTATCGTGTAATTCTTGATCACTTACGCGCATCAACATTCCTTATCGCAGGAAGTGTACAGCCAAGCAAAAGCGATCAGGGCTACGTGGTACGACGTCTCCTTCGTAGAGCAATACGCTTTTCCGATAATCTTGCTATTCCCGCAGGAAATCTTTCAAAGATAGCAAGTATTTATGTTCATGAATATGAGCAGGCCTATCCTATATTGCTGGAGCACCATAAAACTATTGTTGAAACGATAGAGAAGGAAGAGGAGGATTTCAGAATCATTTTAAAGCGTGAAGGTGCCAGGCTAGACAATGCCTTACAGGAAGCCATTTTCAATGGAGGTGTTTTGGATGCCCAAATTGCTTTTCAGTTCGCAACTACACACGGATATCCATTCGAGATGATTGTTGAGCAGGCTCAAGAAAGAGGTGTCAGAATTGACCGAGACGCTTTTGAAAGTTTAATGGAGCAGCATCAGGAAACATCGCGCGCCGGAGGCGCGCAGCGTTTCGCAGGCGGCCTTGCAGACCATGCAGAGCAGACGGTCCGCTACCACACCACGCATCACATCCTTCTTGCCGCGCTTCAGCAAGTGCTCGGCCCCGAAGTGAAGCAGCGCGGCTCCAATATTACGAGCGAACGTCTTCGTATCGACTTCTCTTCACCCGGCAAGATGACGGACGAGCAGAAAGCAGAAGTTGAGCGCATCGTGAACGAAGTTATCTATCAGGATCTTCCTGTATCGCGCACGGTGATGCCAAAAGAGGAAGCAGAGAAACTTGGTGCACAGATGGAGTTCGGCGTTAAGTATCCCGACATGGTCTCGGTCTATTCGGTGGGCCCTATCCACGCAACGGAAGAGAACCCTGATATTCCGAACGCATTCTCACTTGAGTTCTGCGGCGGTCCGCACGTTTCAAATACGAAAGAGATTCACGAAGGCGGCACGCATTTCAAGATTCAGAAAGAGGAAGCAGTGGCAGCCGGTATTCGTCGCATCAAGGCGGTAATTGCCTAAGAAATATTTAGCGTTCGATTCCCAGCAGCATGCATAAAATACTCTTGCTCATACTAGTGGCTTTAGTGCTGTGCGGTATGGGCTACGAATACGTTGTCTCGCACCAAGCGTTTCCTCCTAAATCGAACGTGTGCTTCGAGATGCTCACGAGCTCTCTTGAAGTAGCGAAATCGAATCCTGCTATTAGGGTTCCTAATTTTTCTCTAGATTCCATACGATATATTCGTTGTGCTGCAATACCTGGCATAACCAATTTCACTATTGCCGGGATCGATTCATTTGGAAAAGAGTTCCGCATCTACGAAACGGTCGGGGGCAGGGCAGCGTCAGGAGGTGATAGCATTCTTGATTACTGCTATACGCAGGATGGAAAAATCATATCCCAAATTCGCATCACGGGACACGAAGGAAAGCACTCAAATTCCGCATGTATCTATGATGAGTCTCTTCTTGCTCACCCTGTAACATATGAATACGGATTGACCAAATAAGCAGCAACAATTCATACAAAAATTGATAACTAGGTATAGAATGGAAAATATCATTCATAATTAACTGATTACCTATGAACAAGTATTTCGTGTTGTTTGGCATTCCTGCTGCATCGATTCAGGAGTGGATGACGAACGTTGATGAAGCGACGCGCAAAGAACAGATGGATAAGATGATGATCGATTGGGAGACGTGGATGACGGCGCATGCGGATGCGATTCTTGATAAGGGTCTTCCGCTCGGAAAGACGAAGCGCGTTGATGCGAATGGTGTGAGCGACATTAAGAATGATTTGAACTGGTACCTACTCGTACAGGCAGAATCACATGAAGCAGCGGCAGCGATGTTCGTAGGTCATCCGCATCTAGTGGAGATTCCAAGCGCATACGCCGAAATAATGGATGCGAACCGAATGGGAATGTAGGTTCTTGTCCTCACGGATTCTTAATCGAGGTAGTGCTTTTATGGTGGACGTACCCGCTTAACTAAACACACTTGTATGGGAATTATTCTTTGGATTGTATTCGGTGCTATCGCTGGTTGGATCGCTTCGATGATCGTTAAGAGCAATCAGGGCCTTCTGATCGATATCATTGTGGGTATCGTCGGTGCGCTTATCGGTGGCTGGATCATGAGCCTTCTGGGTTACGGCGGCGTGAGCGGCTTCAATATCTACAGCCTCCTCGTTGCAATCCTCGGTGCAGTCGTCCTTCTGGTTATCGTGAAGGCGATTCGACGCGCGTAATCGCGGTTCCTTGTGTGCGGAATGGCGCAGGCATAGCCTGCGCCATTCCTTTATCCAAATACGATAGAATACTCCTATGCAAATAAAAGAACTCGGACACGTCGTGCTCTATGTTACAGATGCCACGACGATGGCAGATTTCTATCGCGACACGCTCGGCTTCAGACAGATCGCACGTGAGCCGGGCATCGCTATCTTCTCTGGCGGACGTACGCATCACGAGATGCTGATGATTGAAGTGGGAGGGAAGCCAAAGCCTGCGCATGCGCCAGAACCGGGGTTGTATCACATTGGCTTCAAGATAGGAGATAGCACCGAAGATGTAAAGAAAGCATTCAACGAGTTACGGGCACAGAACGTACGCATCATCGGCGCGACGGATCATGGCGTTACACATTCGCTCTACATACTCGACCCGGACGGCAATGAGCTCGAACTCTACGCAGATGTTTCAGACGAATGGAAAGCAAATCCTTCGGCAATACTTTCACCTGCACGGCATCTCGATCTTTCGTAGATATCCCAGCCTCATACTAGAAAGGCTTGGTATACTTTTAGTAATGGGTCTTTTCGGCAAGAAGAATAAAGCGACGCACATACTCATCGACGTCGGCTCCGCCTCCGTCGGTGGCGCGTATGTGCATTTCAAGAGCGGCCAGCTTCCGACCATTTACTACAATGCGCGCATCAATCTGGAGCAGCGCGAAGGTGAGGAGCTACAGACAGGAATGCTGCGAACGCTGACGGAACTTACGGACTTGCTGGTAAAGGAAGGTGCACCTTCGGTGCACCGGGAATTAGGTAATGCGCATGCCGATTCAATAATCGTTTCCATAGCAGCGCCGTGGCAGGATACGCGCGTGCGCGTTGAAACAATACAGTCCGTACGGCCATTCACGTTCACGAAGAAGCTTCTGAATGACACCGTCGCAAAGACGACGCATGTTCCTGAAGATCGTATAGACTCCGGCGAGTCCGTCATCGCGACCATCCTTAACGGATACGAGATCCCGAACCCGTTCGGCAAGCAGGTGAAGCGCGCGGAGCTCGTCATACTTTCTTCCACCTTATTGAAATCAATCACCGAAGCAGTGGAGAAGACGCTGCGTAAGGCATTCCATACACACGAGATTTCCTTCACCGGCTTCGCGCCGGTATCGTATCGCGTATTCCGCGATCTCTATCCGCACGAGAATGATTATCTGATATTGGATATTCGCGGCGAACGAACTGATCTGGCATTTATTCAGACCGGCTTGCTCCGCGATGTGGGTTCAATACCGAACGGTACCCGTGCGTTGCTCGCCATTGGCCGAAAGGCAAGCGATATCACCGAACCGCCACCAGTCTTGCCGATGGGCTCAGGCCTTGGTGCAAGTTATCTGAATCCGAGCCGCAATGAACGCTTCAGTGCACGCGTAGAAGCAGCAGAAGAAGGATGGATAAACGATCTTTCTGGTCTTTTGAAGGATTTCTCCACGCGTCATGCGCTTCCACGCACATTATTCCTTCTTGCGGATGATGATGTGCGAGGCTTCCTAGTGCGCACGCTCGATACCCCTTCGCTCCATACGTTATGGCTTTCAGATGAACCGCTTCGCATCGTTCCAGTATCGCACGCACAGTTCACGCCGTACGTGAAAACATTCGGCATGGCGACCGGCGACATCTTCCTTGATCTTCTTGCGCTGTATCAAACTAAGAGCGCGCAGCCGGTTGAGAACGAGCCTGATGTGATACAGAAACCGAAGAAGCTGACAGGGAAGGAGAAGAAAGCCCTGAAGGAGCGGCAAAAAGAAGAAGCGCGCGCGGCGAAAGAGGCCGCTGCCTTGCAGCGCCCAACGATGGGCGACATGGTAACTGCCACCTCACCTGAAGACGAAGAACCCGATTTCAGCATGTAACACTGTTTGCGATAATGCTTAAGCCTTAATTGCTACACAGACTGATTTCTTGTAGAGTGCCGATAGACAGAAGGAGACACACTATGTCTGGCGAAAAAACTCTAACGCAAGAACAACTCCAAGCCGACCTCAGTGCGCGGCTTGGCGCAGCGATAGCGACCTATGCAGAGGAGCGCGGTCTCACAAAGGAAGAGGTGATGCAGACCGCACGAGAACTGCTTCTGAATGAGCCGTCATCATAGAGCGAAAGTTGAGTCCACAACACATATCAAGTCGCCCTTCCAAAAGGCGGCTTTTCTATTTATATAAAGCGCTGGCAGTCTGAGATGATGTTGAAACCTATTATACTTGACATATTTAATTTCTATATGTAATCTATTTTCAGATAAAACAACTGAGAAAGGGCTTCCAATGGAAACTAATGTGTATGAACGTACCGGTTTTGCTTCCCGCAATAATCGAAAGGCTTGTGAACAGCGAATTAAGTCTATTCTTGACTCTGCAAAGAGCGGGGCAGAAGTCATAAAGCGAATCACGGCAATGGGCTACTCTCCGCATGTAATAAACCTTCGACAATCTCGCTTTGACGACAGCCTGACAACGGGAGATAGGGTCTACGTAATTCACGGTCGGAATACGATTCAAGCAATTCTCTAAACAACAACAGCCCTCCTCGGCGAAACGAAACTTAAACCCCTTCGTTTCGTGCGAAGGGGCTGTTTCTTTTATATACATGGTGGCTGGCTGGCTGGGACGATATTGGAACCATCATGTTGACAACATATAAATATTTAGGTAATATAAAACTAGGATTTTATGGAGGCCATTATGGCGCGCTGTTTCTATGTCATGCATGTGCATAACGAGAAAGCCAATAGGAGATACTCCTTTTGGCGCAGGGACAGCGGGCTTTCTGCACCTTCCCCGCTGCACACGTCGGTATGTCTCGCGAACGAGTATTTGTTTACAATACATAAAATTGAACACTTCCTCGAATCTGCAAACTACAGGGGCGAGGAAGATGGGGACATCTATATGTACTTAAGTAATCTTGATCCCCTGACAGATCCTTGTTCTCCCTACGTTGAAATTAAGGATAACTATCCCACATTCAGTAAGTACCTACGGGAACATAAGTGGGAGAAAATAGTATAGTACCGCCTAATGGAAAGCTGTCCGTTGGGTGGTTTTCTTTTTATATAGGTGCTGGCAGACTAGGGATCGAACCATCGAAATGAGCAAAACAAATAATGACCGGATTTCGGTCATTATTTGTTTTGTCTAAATCACTTCACCTCAAAACCTTGATGTAATCGCCAAATCCGCTGCCCACAGGGCATTGTTCGCCTTTCTGGCAGAGGAGTATACTTATAAGGTACTTATTGGCGGGCGCTTAGGGCATATACATATTCTTTATGAATCGAACGTTGAACGACATCATTCCGCCGTCGCGCCGTCGCACGATGGTTGAAGACAGCACAGGCGCGCCACCCCCAAGCCTGCCGCCGCGTCCGCTTTCGGACCGCCCCAGCAAGCCGCCGCGCGCGCCGCGTTCAGGCAAAGGATTCCCGTATGGAACCGCCCTTGTCGCTCTTATCGTTATCGCCGGTGCCGTTGCTGCCCTCTACTATTTCTCGGGAGCGAAAGTAACGGTTACGCCAGAAACCAATACCTCCAGCATCGCTTCAGACTTCACCGCGACCGCAGGGAGCGGCGACCTTCCGTTCGAAGTTATAACTGACTCGAAGACTGCGAGCCAGACCGTTCCTTCTGAAAGCACTGAAACGGCGAATGATCCGGCAAGCGGCCCTATCGTCATTAGCAATGCGCAGCCATCGCCGCAGACGCTCATCAAGAACACTCGCTTCCAGACGGCTGCAGGCCTTATCTTCCGTATCCATGATGCAGTTACTATCCCCGCAGGAGGCAGCGTAACGGCTACCGCATATGCAGATCAGGGTGGGGTTACGTACAACATTCCTCCAAGCGCCTTCACGGTTCCTGGCCTTAAGGGTTCAGCAGCATTCAATCAGGTTACGGCGAAGTCTACGGTTGCTATGACCGGCGGATTCTCTGGTACCCGCGCCACAGTTAGCCAGGCAACAGACCAGGCACAGAACGCAACGAATCAGGCCAGCCTACAGAACACGCTCGCTGCAGATATAAAGACGAAGATTCCTGCTGGATACGTACTAATTCCAGGGTCTACCTTCGTTACGTACTCGCCGCAGACCGATACCGCTGCAGATGGCGGCAAAGTGAATGTGAACGAGCAGGGAACTATGACCGCTGTGGTATTCCCCGAAGCAGCGATTGCTAAAGCAATCGCGTACAAAGTCGTCGGCACGTACAGCGGCCAGGAGGTAACGCTTCCAGACGTAAGCACGCTCAAGCTCGTTCCTGCCGTAAACACCGCGCCGGTTAATGGAGAAACGACATTCGCATTCAATCTAAGCGGCACCGCAACGATCGTATGGAAGATCGACACGACGAAGATTGCAGGTGCGGTGGCAGGAAAGACCCGTGATTCAGCACAGGTAGCGCTTTCCGGCTTCCCTGAAGTAAGCAAGGCAGTGCTCGTACTGCGTCCATTCTGGGCGACTACGTTCCCTCAGGACCCGGCGAAAATTACCGTCACGACAGACACCGGCGTCGCCGCGAGCGCGAAATAGGCCATAGATTCGGTGAAGCTAGTTGACGGGCTGAACGCTACTTGGTACGATACGAAGGCTTCACATGGAAGAGGTCAAAGCAGAAGGAACAACGGGTACCGTTGAAGAGGTGCTCCCTAACTCGTTGTTCCGTGTCCGCATGCCCTCTGGTGAGCTGTTGCTCGCCTACCTTGCCGGAAAGATGCGTCTGCATCGTATCCGCGTATTGGTAGGGGACAAGGTCGAACTCGTCCTTGATCCCTACGGCGGGCGCGCTCGCGTTGTGCGG
>JAQBRE010000004.1 GCA_028286605.1 Parcubacteria group bacterium
CAAACGAGATTTTTTGCATTCAAATTCTCTTTGAAAACTCTTCAACACGCACCAAACGTTTTTGCGAGGGTGCTTTGTAGTCTTTGCTGGCATCCGATCCGATAATTTTCCTGCACCGCGAGCGAAACAAGCACCCATGCGAGCACGCACACACCTTCGGCAAGGAGCATCTATCGAAAAAAGATCAAAAAGTATCACCGTAGGCGGTACTCGAAGCATTTTAAACGCGCACGATACTTATCTTATATAGTCGGGTCGCATTGCCGATATACCTAATAAATTAAACGTATTTATATTTTCGTTCTTAGAATAGATTGAGATATCGTTTGTATAGTTTTATGTAATAGGTTGCTATGTGTCCATGCCTCACTGACACCTACCTACATATACATTGAGTACAAAATAGGCGAAGATCATGTACCTCGCACACATATTTGTAGGTAGCAAAGTAGCGTGTTGGAAAATTAAAACGCTTACAGGGCATTTAAATCGGTCGTTTAAGCGAAAAGCGAGCCTTTTAGGCTCGCTTTTCGCTTATTGTGTATCTCCCTTCTCTATCCGAGATATAAAACCCTTTATTTACTTGCTATATGTACTCGTCCCTCCGAGATAATCAAATACTGGAAGAAGAAATGGATTCGCTGTAGCGAATCTCGCCGCATATCCGGTACCAATTGCAGTAACTACGATGCTCACCAAAATCACCACCACAAGCAAGGCTTGCAGCACGAAAGATCCTGCCCCGCCAGAACGACGAGCACGTGATACGCGAGCTCTGCGAGCCTGTATTTGTGCTTGCTTGCGTTGCTTCCTGCTTAATATTGGCTCTTCTACAGGAGCAGAGCGCTGCACTTCTGCCACATGATGAATTACTACCGGCTCAGATTCTTCTTCAACCTCCTCGTACTGCGCTACTTCTTCTGTGATTGGATGGATTGGAAGTATAGAAACAGGCTCTTCTTTCTCTTCAAGGGCCATTTCTGCGTGATGTGATTCCTCAATATCTTGATGCGCATCCTTGAAAGCCTGAATATTGAGCGCGACTTCCTCTTCTCGTTCGTGTACTTCCTCGCGTGCATCAATGATTTCCGGTGTTTCTATAAGCGTATCCTGCTTCTGAGCGAACCATTCCTTCCATGCAGCCTGCATATCGGTGAGTGTTTCGGCTGTGGAAAGTATATTCTCGTCAGGCACCGTAGGCGCTGGTTCTGGCATAACCTCCGGTGGGCGCTGAACCGTTGGAATGGGCATTGAGGGAGCCATTTCAGGCACATACGTTGGCTTCTCCCAGGTATCCATAGGCGTTGTTAGCGGTTCTGCCTGTACAGGAGCTTCTACCGGCTCTGCGTGCGGATCACCACCGAAGCGGTGCGCACGTATGGAGCTTTCAAGCACATACCAGCTGCGTCCAACCATGCGCGCTTCCACGTGGCCTTCGCGGCAGAGCTGCCCCACATAGTCCTTCGCGTAGCCCGTCAGATCTGCAGCCTTTTTAGACGAGATGTACATCTTGCCATCAATAGTAAGTTCATTCATACAGAAAGTATAAGGCTATCTCGTCTCGAATGACATAGACCTCAACTGTGTATAAGAAATAGCCTAAGCCATTTCAAAACACGCATATTTTCCTGCTGGAAAATTGCTACGCTCGCGCTGTCGCGCTGTGCGATGTTTTGAAATGGCTTAGGCTATTTCTTTAGCTCGGAAATGAGTAGATCTTTCAGGGTGCCGGGGTTGCCAGCGCCTTTGGTTGCCTTCATGGCCTGCCCAACCAGGAACTGGAGCGATGCCTCCTTCCCTGCCTTGTACTCAAGAACGACCGATTCATTCGCGGCGATGACTTCCTGTACTGCCTTTAACAGAGCTCCTGTATCGCTCACCTGCAAAAGGCCATGTTCCTTCGCGATACGTTCAGGATCGCTTCCCTCTGTCGCCATAATGGCAAGTGTATCTTTTGCACCTCGTGATGAAAGCTGACTGCTGCCGATCATGCGAATTAATTTCGTAAATGTATCCGGTGTAACTTTTATTTCATCAGAACTATTCGCATATATACCCGCAAGATCCGATACGAAATAATTTATCGCAAGCGTACGTAACTTCTCTTCATCACCCACTGCACTAATCACTGCATCGAAAAATACGGCGCGCTCAGCATCGTTCGCAACATAGGCAGCGTCTTCTTCTTTCATACCAAATTCGGTGTAGCGCGCGCGTTTCTCCCACGGCAATTCTGGCAGTGAGGCCTTGAGGGCTTCGTCGCTCCATTCCGGAATACGAGAGCGGTATATCTTCGGAATATCAGGCTCAGGGAAATAGCGGTAGTCTGCACTGCCCTCCTTGATTCGCTGATGGAATGTCACCTGTTTTCCTTCGTCCCAACCGCGCGTTTCCTGCACAACTGTGCCGCCCTCTTCAATCAGCTTGATCTGACGATCAACTTCGTATGCGATCGCGCGCTCGACAGAGCGAAACGAGTTAATGTTTTTAACCTCAACTTTCGTTCCGAAGGTTTCAGTTTTCGACACGGAAATATTCGCTTCGATGCGCATCTCCCCTTTTTCAAGGTTCGCATGCGACGCACCGAGCGTACGCAGAAGAAGCTGCAATTCGCGTGCGAACTTGCCTGCCGTCTCTGCGTCATGAATCACCGGTTCAGTAACGAGTTCCATAAGCGGCACGCCGGCACGATTAAAATCAACTAAACTTGCGCCACCCGCATGCGAAGATCGCGCGGTGTCTTCTTCCAGGTGCACGCGCGTTATATCGACTCCCGCAAGCGAGCCGCCCGCGACGAACGGATATTCATACTGGCTGATCTGATAGCCCTTCGGGATGTCCGGATAGAAATATGATTTGCGATCGAACTCGCTGTAGTCTGCGAGTTTCGAACCGAGTGCTGTTCCAACACGTAACACCTGATGAATCGCTGCGCGATTCGGAACAGGAATCGTACCCGGATGCGCGAGGCACACCGGACACACGTTTACGTTCGGACGCGTCTCTTCAGGATCGTTCGGCGAATCGCAGAACATCTTTGTCTGCGTGGCGAGTTCGGCATGGATCTCGAGGCCGATGGTGGTGCGGTATTCGGAACGAGGGTCGGACATAGCTCTAGCCTAGAGGTTCTAAGCTAAACGCGCAACCAAGCGCCACTATGTCACGTTCTTTTTTGCCGCTTCGAGGCGCTGTGCAAGAGTATCGGAAAAAGCCTTCAGGAGGTCATCATCTATCACCGAAAGCGGTATCGCCTGCTTCCCAGATACCTCAGAGAGTATTTTCAGTTTCTCAGTTAGCTCTTCTGGGGTCAGAATATCGGCCTTCGAGAGCACGACGATCTCTTCCTTTTCTTCCAGATGACCGCTGAACGTTTCCAGCTCCTTTCGTATGGCAGTATAGCTTCCCGCGATATCTTCTTGTTCAGCCGAGACGAGATGCGTAATAATCTTGGTACGTTCTATGTGACGCAGGAACCTTGAACCGAGTCCTTTTCCAGACGAGGAGCCTTCTATGAGACCCGGAATGTCTGCGAGCATGTGTCCGTAGAATTCGCCGAGATGCGGATCGAGCGTGGTGAACGGGTACGCGCCCACCTTCGACTGCGCGCGGGTGAGCGAGTTCAGGAGCGAGGACTTCCCTGCATTCGGGAAGCCGACGAAACCGACATCCGCGATGAGCTTAAGGGTGATTTGGATATCCCCAGCCTGCCCCGGCTTGCCGGGTGTCGCCTCCTTCGGATTCTGATTTATGGAGCTTTTGAAGTGGGGATTGCCAAGACCTCCTATACCGCCTTTGAAGATGATTTTTTCTTCGCCGGCTTCAAAGAATTCGAATATTTCCTGGGTCGTGCAGTTCTTTGCAACCGTTCCAACCGGTACGAGGATAACGATGTCTTCGCCGTCTTTGCCATGCTTGTCATTTCCGCCGCCGGGCGCACCGTTCTCTGCACGAAACTTCTTCGCGAAACGATAACGCGCCAATACGCCAAGGTCCTGCACGGCACGCAAAATAATATCGCCGCCGCGACCGCCATCCCCGCCTGCAGGGCCGGCCTTCTCATTTCCCTTTATATGCAGCCAGCGAATCACGCCGTTTCCGCCGTG
>JAQBRE010000003.1 GCA_028286605.1 Parcubacteria group bacterium
TTCATAGGATATTCACCACCCAGCCTTGACCCGATTTTCTATACGATATATACTGGTTTTAACCAGAACGGATTGAGTGGCGGCAGGCACTCTGGCGGGCGAAGAGTTTCAAAAGAGCTCCCAAGCAAGAAAATACAACGATTTACAAGCGTCTCGGAAACGACGGACGCGGCTCATGGCGTACATGAGCCCATTTGGCGTTTCTGAGCTTCATTTTTTACCTACTCTATGCCGAAGGCAAAAACGCTCGTGCAGAAGACGTTCGGTGCATACCGCGCACCGCGCGTCGATTTCCCGGATCTGGTGGGGCACCAGCGGGAATCGTTTCAGTGGTTCCTTCGCGATGGCCTGAAAGAGCTCTTCAATGAGTTCTCTCCTATCGGCGATTATTCAAGCAAGAAGTTCGAACTGCGTTTCGATGGATTCGAAATCGGCGAGCCTAAGGGCGATGAGGAATCTGCGCGCGAAAACATGCGCACGTATGAAGCTCCTTTGAAGGCGACCGTTACGCTTCTCAACAAGACATTCGGTTCTGAAAAGACGCAGGATATTTTCCTTGCGGATATTCCTATGATGACCCCTCAAGGGTCCTTTATCGTATCCGGCGTTGAGCGCGCTATCATTCCGCAGCTCGCGCGTTCATTCGGCGCGTTCTTCGCTTCGGAAGAGACGAAGGGCAAGACCTACTTCGGCGCGAAGATCCTTCCTGCGCGCGGCGTATGGATTGAAATTGAAACCGATACTGACGGTTCAATCTTCGTGAAGATCGATCGCAAGCGCCGTTTCCCTATTTCGAACCTGCTCACCATCTTCGGTGCCGGTACGAAGGAAGACGTGATGGGCCTCTTCGCGAAGGATCCTATCGCGCTCGCTGCTATGCAGGCGACTATCGCGCACGACACGGCAAAGACCGTGGACGACGCATACGTTGAGATTCACCGCCGCATGCGCGACGGCGACCTCGCGACGCCGGACAACGCGAAGCAGTACGTGAACACTTTGTTCGCTCCTGAACGCTACGACCTTTCTAAGGTCGGGCGCCATCGCCTTAACGCACGTTTCGGTCTGCCGACCGACAAGAAATCCCTTGAGCAGCGCGCGCTAACGCTTGATGACCTTACCCGCATCACTGCGGAAATCGCACGCCTTAACGTAACGCCCGATGCACAGCCGGATGATATCGATCACCTCGGCTTCCGCCGCGTCCGTTTCGTTGGCGAGCTCCTTCAGGCCCGCATGCGCGTGGGCATGAGCCGCATGAAGCGCAATATCCAGGATCGTATGAGTACGATTGAATCGGAGACGACGCTTCCGATGGCATTCGTGAATCCTCGCCCGCTTCAGGCTTCCATCCGTGAATTCTTCACGGCGAACCAGCTTTCGCAGTTCATGGACCAGCAGAACATCCTTGCTGAGCTCGAAGGGCTCCGCACGCTTTCCGCGCTCGGTCCGGGCGGCCTCACTCGTGAGCGCGCCGGCTTCGAAGTGCGCGACGTGCACCCTTCGCACTACGGACGCCTCTGCCCGATCCATACGCCGGAAGGCCAGAACATCGGCCTTATCCTTCGCCTCGCACTCCATGCGCGCACGAACGAATTCGGCGTTATCGAGACGCCGTACGTGAAGGTGAACAAGGGTGTCGTGAGCGAAGAGGTCGTATACCTGAATGCGCTTGAAGAAGAGTCGGTTACTATCGCGCACGCCGCAACGCCTGTTGATGACAAGGGACGCATCGTTCCTGATTCCATCGAGGCGCGCAAGAATGGCGAGCCGGCTATCGTCGAGCGCAGCGAGATCGAGCTCATCGACGCATCCACGTACCAGATGTTCAGCGCCGCAACGGCGATGATTCCCTTCGTGGACCATGACGACGCGAACCGCGCACTCATGGGTTCGAACATGCAGAAGCAGGCGACGCCGGTCCTTATTCCGGAAGCGCCTATCGTCGCTACCGGTATCGAAGGACACGCCGCACGCAACACGGGCCGCCTCATTATGGCTGAAGAGAACGGAGAAGTTACCTTCGTAGACGCACGCCACATCACTATTACGAACAAGGAAGGGAAGAAGAAGGAGTACAAGCTCCAGGGCCTTACGCAGACGAACCAGAACTCGGCATTCAGCCAGCGTCCTTCCGTGATGATGGGCGACAAGGTGAAGAAGGGCGATGTCCTTGCTGACGCCTCAAGTTCCGACCAGGGCCAGATGGCACTCGGCCAGAACGTGCGCGTCGCCTTCATGAGCTGGAACGGCGCTAACTACGAAGACGCGATCATCGTGTCCGAGCGCCTCGTGCAGGATTCCAAATTTACTACCGTGCACATCGAAGACTTCGAAGCAGCCGTTCGCGACACGAAGCTCGGTCCCGAAGTTACCACGCACGACATTCCGAACGTCGGCGAGATGCGCCTTAAGAACCTCGATGAGGAAGGTGTCATCCGCATCGGCGCGGAAGTGCGCTCCGGCGACATTCTCGTTGGAAAGGTGACGCCGAAGGGCGAGACGCAGCTTACTCCTGAAGAGCGCCTGCTCCGTTCTATCTTCGGAGACAAGGCGAAGGACGTGAAGGATACGTCGCTTCGCATGGAAGGCGGAAAGCGCGGACGCGTCATCGGCGTGAAGGTGTTCAGCCGCGAACGCGGCGACCAGCTCGAGAGCGGCATCATCAAGAAGATCGTCGTTACCGTCGCACAGGTCCGTAACGTGTCAGTGGGCGACAAGCTCGCCGGCCGTCACGGCAACAAGGGCGTCATCTCACGCGTGCTTCCGGTGGAAGACATGCCGTACGACGAGAACGGCAATCCTGTGGACATCATCCTCACTCCGCTCGGCGTGCCGTCGCGCATGAACCTCGGACAGATCCTCGAGCTGCACCTCGGCCTTGCTGCCAACTCGCTTGGCTATCAGGCTATTGTGCCTCCGTTCGCAGGAGCTTCCGCTGAAGAAATTCGCGAAGAACTTGTGAAGGCAGGTTTCGACAAGACCGGTAAAATGCAGCTCTTCGATGGCCACACCGGCAACCCATTCGCACAGGCCGTATCCGTGGGCTACATGTACATCCTGAAACTCCATCACATGGTGGAAGACAAGATCCACATGCGCTCTATCGGTCCGTACAGCCTCATCACCCAGCAGCCGCTCGGAGGAAAGGCGCAGAACGGCGGTCAGCGTTTCGGAGAAATGGAAGTGTGGGCGCTGCTCGGCTACGGCTCGGCATACACGCTCCGCGAAATGCTCACCATCAAGTCTGATGACATCACCGGTCGCTCCGCGACCTTCGACGCCATCGTGAAGGGCGAGCCGGTATCGCATTCCGGCACCCCGGCATCATTCGCCGTACTTACTAACCAGATCCGCGGACTCGCGCTCGACATCGAGCCGATGGAACGCGTCATCGATGTCGATGCGTAATCGTATCTTCTAATCCCAAACCACTATGGCAACTCCAAACACATTCCCGGGCAAGAAGAACGACGGCTCATCGCCACGCCCGCGCGGACCGCGCGGCAACGACTGGAACGCATTGCGCCTTTCCATCGCCTCGCCTGAGCGCATCCTCGAATGGTCTCGCGGCGAAATCACGAAGCCGGAAACCATCAACTACCGTACCCAGCGCTCTGAAAAGCACGGGCTCTTCGACGAGAAGATCTTCGGCCCTGAGCGCGACTACGAGTGTTACTGCGGCAAGTACAAAGGTATCCGTTATAAGGGCATCATCTGCGACAAGTGTGGCGTTGAAATCACGCGCTCTATCGTTCGTCGCGAGCGCATGGGTCACATCGAACTCGTTTCGCCAGTAGCGCACATCTGGTTCCTTCGCTCTATGCCGTCGCGCATGGCGCAGCTTCTGGGCATTCCTTCCGCTGATCTTGAAAAGGTCATCTACTTCGCTGGTTACATCGTTACGAAAGTAAACGAAGATGTGAAGAAGCGCTTGCTTAATGAACTTGAGGCTGAATACAAGACGAAGCACAAGGCTTCCGAAACCGATGCCGCGCGTGATGCTCTTAAGGAGCGCATGACCACGGCGAAGTCTGAAATCGACTCTGTCGTCGTTGGAAAAGTATTCGACGAAATGGCATACCACCGTTTCTCGGTGAAGTACGGCACGCTGTTCGAAGCGAAGATCGGCGCCGAAGCTATCTACGATATCTTCCGCGGCCTCGACCTGCCGAAGCTGAAGGACACGCTCGAAGAGCGCTACACCAAGGCTGGCGCCGCTGAACGCGAGAAGCTCGCGAAGCGCATCTCCCTTATAAGCAACATGATCGCTGCAGGCGTTCGTCCTGAGTGGATGTTCCTTACGAAGATCCCGGTCATTCCTCCGGCGCTCCGCCCTATGGTGGCGCTCGAAGGCGGCCGTCACGCAACGAGCGACGTGAACGACCTCTATCGCCGCGTCATCAACCGCAACAATCGTCTGCGCAAGCTCCTCGACATCCATGCGCCGGAAGTTATTCTTCGCAACGAGAAGCGCATCCTCCAGGAAGCCGTTGACGCACTCCTTGATAATTCCATTCGCAAGAGCGGAGCATCAGGTGGCGCGCTTACGCCGGCACAGCGCCGTCCGCTGAAGTCGCTCGCTGACTACCTTAAGGGCAAGCAGGGATATTTCCGCCAGAACCTTCTTGGAAAGCGCGTGGACTATTCCGGACGTTCGGTTATCGTCGTCGGTCCGGACCTCGAACTCGACCAGTGCGGTTTGCCGAAGCACATGGCGCTCGAGCTCTTCCGCCCGTTCGTCATTGCCGGCCTGCTTGATCGCGAGCTCGCCTTCAACATCCGCGGTGCAGGCCGCCTGATTGAAGACGGCGTACCGGAAGTGTGGGAAATCCTTGAAGAAGCGATTCAGGGCAAGCACGTATTGCTTAACCGCGCACCAACGCTTCACCGCCAGGGTATTCAGGCCTTCCAGCCGAAGCTCATCGAAGGCGATGCTATCCAGCTGCATCCGCTCGTGTGTCCGGCCTTCAACGCAGACTTCGACGGCGACCAGATGGCAATTCACGTGCCGCTTTCAGAAGAGGCGCAGTGGGAAGCAGCGAACATCATGTCTGCGAACAAGAACATCCTCAAGCCGGGTTCCGGCAAGATGGTGGTTCTTACCGAGAAGCCGCTCGACATCGTGCTCGGCGCATACTGGCTGACGAAGGAAGTCGCCGGTGGAAAGGGAGAAGGGAATTACTTCGCATCGCCGAACGCCGCTATCCTCGCCTACGAGTACGGCGCGCTCGACCTTCGCGCGAAGGTCCATGTGCTTCCGACCGCAGAGAAAGTGAAGTACGCGCCGTTCGAAGGAAAGACCTTCGAGACGACCGTCGGCCGCCTTCTCTACAACACCGTCCTTCCAAGCGACTATCCGTACATCAACGACGCTATCACCAAGAAGGTGCTCTCGGCTATCATGATGGACTGCATCGTGAAGTACGGCCTCGACGCTATTCCGGGCATCGTGAACAAGATCAAGAAGTTCGGCTTCGAATACGCAACGAAGTCTGGCGTATCGTGGAGCCTCGACGACGTGTCCGTTCCTTCAGGAAAGGCAGCCGTCATCGCCGCAACGCGCATCAAGATCGCGAAAATCGAGGGCGACTACAAGGATGGACTCCTTTCTGCAGAAGAGAAGCGCCGCATGGTTATTGAGGTGTGGCACAACACGAAGCAGGAAGTGGAGACGCTCGTTGCCGACAACCTCGACCCTATGGGTTCTGTTGCCGACATGGTGACTTCTGGTGCTCGCGGTTCGATGGGTAACCTCACCCAGATGGCCGGCATGAAGGGTCTCATTCAGAACACCGCCGGCGAGACTATCGAAGTGCCGATCGTGTCTTCCATGACCGAAGGCCTTAATCCGCTCGAGTACTTCATGAGTACGCACGGCGCGCGTAAGGGCTTGACCGACACCGCGCTCGGAACCGCTCGCGCCGGATACCTCACGCGCCGTCTCTTCGACGTCGCGCAGGACTCCATCATTACGGAGCAGGATTGCGGTACGAAGCGTGGCGTAACAATCAATCGCGTTTCCGCTTCGGGCATCAAGATTGATTTCGCTGAGAGCGTTCGCGGTCGCGTGCTTTCCGCACCAGCGGGAGGCTTCAAGACCCGTCATTACATCACCGCAGATGACTCACGCGCTATTGCGGCAGATGAATCTATCGAGCGCGTACAGGTGCTTTCGCCGATGAGCTGCGAAACCCGCTATGGCATCTGCGCACTCTGTTACGGCATGGACCTCACCACGCAGCTTATGGTGGACCTTGGCGAAGCAGTCGGTACGATTGCCGCACAGGCTATCGGCGAGCCGGGAACGCAGCTTACGATGCGTACCTTCCATGCAGGAGGTACCGCATCCGTCGGCGGCGATATCACGCAGGGTCTTCCTCGCGTCGAGGAACTCTTCGAGAAGCGCTCGCCTAAGAACCCGGCTATTGTCTCTAAGACAGACGGCATGGTGACCGAAATCCGTGAGCAGGGCCGCGAGAAGATCATCGTCGTGCAGCCGGAAGTGGGCCAGGGCAAGAAGAACGGAACGGCTATCGAATACAGCGCGCCGTATCCTCGCCAGGCCTTCGTGAAGGAAGGGGACAGCGTTACGCGTGGACAGCTCCTTTCGGACGGTTCCGTCGACCTCGACGACCTCTTCGAGTATGCCGGCCGCGCTGCGGTGCAGGAATACATCATCACGGAAACATCGAAGATCTACGAGCTTCAGGGCGCGAGCGTTTCTCGCAAGCACCTCGAAGTCGTGGTGAAGCAGATGTTCAGCCGCGCCAAGGTGACGGCAACGGGCGATTCCGAATGGTCCATCAACGATGTCATCGAGCATTGGGAAATGGAACAGGAAGTGAAGGCGATGGAAGACCAGGGCAAGATTGCGCCGACCGCACGCGAAATGGTGCTCGGCATCAAGGAGTCCGCGCTTTCACGCCGTTCATTCCTCTCTGCTGCATCCTTCGAGCAGACGACGAAGATTCTTATCAACGCAGCCCTCAAGGGTTCCGTGGATACGCTTCGCGGCCTCAAGGAGAATGTCATCCTCGGACGACTCATCCCGGCAGGTACCGGCTTCAAGGCCAGCCGCAAGCATGCGTCTATCGCAGCGCTTCAGGCAGCCCGCGCTGCACGCATGCCGAAGTATGAGGAAGAAGTGGAAGCTCCGGGCGTCGCGATCAAGGTGTAACGAATTAGTTTAAAGAAAAAGAAAAACCGCTCCCAGAGGGAGCGGTTTTTCTTTTCCTGAACTTCTTTAGAATTTTTTTAAAACTCTATGTATACAGATATTGACGTGATGAGAAAGGGAGAATATACTCGTAAGCGATGAGGGACGTACTCGCTTAATAAGGCGAGGAGATCGAGAAAAACAGCCGCAAGGCCGTTTTTCTTTTTTGTTTCGTAAAGAGAAAAGACCCGGCGCGTTCTGCGCCGGGTCTTTTGATGTAGCTGGCTCTTCGAGCCAGCTTTGCTTCAGCGTTTCTGCGCAGAAGCCACGACGACGAGCTGGTCGAGTCTCTTGCGAACATCGGCGGGATAGGCGTATTCCCGATAGTTCACGTGCATCTTCTGCACGGTCTGCACGGTGGTCGGCACCTGCGTCGCCGCACTGTGCTTGGTCTCCCGGTTCTGACAACCGGTGGAAACAAAGGCCGCGGCAAGCAGGGCAGAGGCAATGATCATGCCATTAGCCAGGTGCGTCTTGTTGAACATTGATTCTTCCCCAGGAACTAAAGAAAGCCGGCGAATTCCAGCATGAAAAGATTGTCGCATTTCTGTACTAAAAAGAAAAGGCCCGGCGTAGTTAGCGTCGGGTCCTTCTTGGTACGCGGTTGGCGATCACTTCTTGCCGCATTCACGATCGCGATATGAGCTGATCGAAGCAGGATCTGCACGAACAGCCCATTCATGGCATTGGTTGTTCTTGTAGCCCGCTCGCATGTCAGGCACTTGGCCAGCGGTGCGCGTGTCCGGAATCGCGAACGTAGCAGCGGCGACAACAAAAACCATGACCACACTGAATAGAATTGTCCTCCTAAGCATGTACGCCTCCCCAAGGAACTACTAGCCGACAATTTTCGGCATATGTCCATTCTCGCACGCGCCACGCGCTCAAAACCCTATCCTAAGGCAGGCTGTTCATAACCCGTTGACCGTTCTTCGCGCGGGTGTAGAGTTATTGAGTCCCCGAGATGGCTCGGATGAGGGACAGTCTGAAAAGGACTCACCATGCACCGTTCCGTTCACGATCCCACCGTCGCCCCTTTCGCGATCGCTCTCACTTCGGCCGGCGGGACCCACGAGGGCAACACCCACTAGGTCCACAGCCGGACCTGAACATCAACCTCATACAGAAGGAGACCAAACCGCCCCAAGAAAGCCCTCGACCATGACCCCACCCAGTGTCTCATCGAGGGCTTTTTTCTTTTTATACGCAGGCAGGAATTTGGAGTAGAATGAGGGAAATGGCAGGGGTAGATACCGTACAGCAGGTGAAGGACAAGCTTTCCATCGTGGAGGTGATTTCGCCGTACGTGAAGCTCACCAAGGCAGGGAAATACTATCGCGGACTGTCTCCCTTCAATAAGGAAAAGACACCGTCCTTCTATGTGAACCCCGAACGCGGTTCCTATTACTGCTTCTCTTCAGGACAGGGCGGTGACCAGTTCACGTTCATTGAGAAAATGGAGGGCGTGGACTTCAAGGGCGCGCTGAAGATTTTGGCGGAGAAAGCGGGAGTTGAAATAGTGTATAGCGGCAGCGGCGAGAGCAAGGCATCGAAGGACAGGCTTGATAGGTTGCGCGAAGCGATGGGAAGTGCTGAAGCGTATTTCAGCCGCGCGCTTGGCGAAGAGACCGATGCCTACGTGTATGCGCGTGAGCGTGGCCTTACGCCGGAAACCATTAGCGCGTGGAGCTTGGGCTTAGCGCCGGACGGCTGGCGCAGTTTATTGGAAGCGCTTTCAGCGGAAGGCTTCACGCTGCCTGAACTTACCGCAGCCGGTTTGGTGAAGGAAGCAGACGAGAAGCGCGGCACGTTCTATGATAGGTTCCGCAATCGCTTGATGTTTCCTATACGCGATTCCGCAGGCCGCACGGTGGCCTTCACGGGCCGCGCGCTCGCGAAGGATGACCAGGCGAAGTATCTGAACTCGCCCGAAACCGATCTCTTCAAGAAATCGGAAGTGCTGTTCGGCATGGACAAGGCGAAGGATGCTATTCGCCAACGAGGTTTCGCTATATTAGTGGAAGGACAGTTCGATTTGGTGCTGCTACATCAGGCCGGCTTCACCAATACCATCGCGCTTTCCGGTACCGCGCTTTCAAGCCAGCACCTTTCGCTTATCAAGCGCTATGCCGATAATCTGATGCTGTGCCTGGATGCGGATCGCGCCGGCCTCGCTGCCTCGGCCAAGAATGCACGCGCTGCGCTCCTTTCGGGCATGCGCGTGAAGGCCGTTCGTCTGCCGGAAGGGAAGGATCCTGCCGATGTCGTAAGCGAAGATGCCAAGGCATTCACAGCGCTCGTTCAGGATGCCAAGAGCGTCATCGAGTTCTTCCTTGCCGTGCTTTCTGCGCAGGAAAAGGATGAGACGCGATTGCTTCGCGCCGTGGAAGGCATCGTGCTTCCGCTGGTGGTAGCGGTGAAAAGTCCGCTGGAACAGAACCGATTCGTAGACATCATCGCGCGTGCCGTGAACTCCACCCCTGAAGCCGTGCGCAGGGCGCTTCCCAAGATAGAAATAGCTCCGGAAGAGAAGACCGAGCTAACTAAGAGCGCTCTCGTTCACGCCTCTCCGTCTTCATCAGTTCTTGAGGTTCGCCGTGCGATGGTGTTAGCAGTTATGCAGGCATATGCCGATACGGCTCTTGCAGAACGTCTTAAAACCGAGTATATTCGTATTACAGGCGCTGACGATTCGCTGGATTTACCAGTGGACGAGCGAGCCCTTTTCGAGGCGGGACTCACCTACGGGGAGACGCCAGACCAAAGTGCGGGCGATGAATTGCTCCAGATGTTCGAATATACCGTGCTCTCTGCCAAGTTACGCGAAGCCACACAAGCGCTCCGAACTGCAGAGGCATCCAATGACACCGAAGCCATGACCGAAGCGATGCGCACATTTCGCGAACTTTCCGCCCGGATGGCCTCTTTCAACTAATTTTATATATATTGCCTATGCCTACACCCAAGAAAAAGGTAGTAAAGAAAGGAGCTGCTAAGAAAGCAGCGCCAAAGAAAGTTTCCAAAAAAACTGCCCCTAAGAAGGCGGTGAAAAAGTCTGCGCCCAAGAAGAGCGTAAAGAAGGTAACTAAAAAAACTGCTCCAAAGAAAGTCGCGAGCAAGAAGATGAAAGCCGTGGTGCGCGCCGCCGTAGGCGGCGCTAAGGCGAAAGCCGCAGCAGCAAACCAGGACAAAGCACTCCGCCTCATCACGAAGGGCAAGGAACGCGGGTACATCACATACAGCGAAATCCTCAAGGAATTCCCGCATGTCGAAGAAGACGTTAACTTCCTGGACGAACTCTACGAGCGCTTCACCGTTGCCGGCATCGACATACTCGAAGGCGGCATGCTCGAAGACAATGCAGACGAATACCTCGCGACCCGCAACATCAAGGGCCGTGATTCTTCAGGCTACGATTCCATCCAGATATACCTCCGTGAAATCGGTCAGTATCCGCTTCTCACCGGTATGGAGGAGAAGGAGCTCGCCAAGCGTATCGACGCTGGCGACGCAGAGGCGCGCAACATCCTTGCCCGTTCAAACCTCCGTCTCGTCGTTTCCATCGCGAAGAAATATGTAGGTCGCTCACCGGACCTCACGCTGCTCGACCTCATCCAGGAAGGAAACCTCGGCCTCTTCAAGGCCGTCGACAAGTTCGACTGGAAGAAGGGCTATAAGTTCTCAACCTATGCAACCTGGTGGATCCGCCAGGCTATCACCCGTGCACTCGCAGATCAAAGCCGTACCATCCGTATCCCGGTGCACATGGTGGAGACCATCGCGAAATACAAGCAGGTATCGCGCCGCCTTTCGCAGGCACTCGGCCGCGACCCGCAGCCGGAAGAGATAGCTATCGAGATGGGTGTCGAAGTAGAGAAGATCTACCAGATCGAGAAGATCAATCAGGATACCCTCAGCCTTGAGAACCCGGTCGGTTCCGATGATGGCGACAACTCAACCCTCGGCGACTTCATCGCAGACGACAAGATCCCATCGCCCGTGCAGGAATCATCCGAGCGCATCCTCACGGAACAGGTCCGCGACATCCTTGACGACCTCTCCCCGAAGGAGCGCAAGATCCTCGAGATGCGCCATGGCCTCCTCGACGGCGTGTATCACACCCTTGAAGAAGTGGGGAAGGAGTTCGGTGTTACGCGCGAGCGCATCCGCCAGATCGAGGCTAAGGCACTTGAGAAGATCAGGACGCATGAGAAGAGTCGCCGCCTCAAGAGCTATTAAATGAACAAACATCCCACTCCATGGAGTGGGATGTTTGTTCACATGTCACAGTTTATTTTTGGCTGTGCAACAAATCGTTCAGAGAAGCGATTTTGTTCTTCTTGAGAAAGTTGCCAAGCTCCATGTCGCTCCGGACCCCGAAGTCGCGTCCGTACTGCTTCTCGATGGTACCCATATGCGTATCATCGCGCTTGTCTCGGAGGCGACCGTCTTGATTCCTGGTACGGTAACCTGGCATATTCATTGCATCCTTCTTAGTCATAAGTGGGCTTGTGTGAATAACGCACCTTCTGCCCCCTGCACCTATCGTATGATCAAAAGGTGCAAGCGGTCCTTGCTCGCTAACTATTGGTCTACATGGCCATCAGTCAGCGAACTGGGATAATGATTTTCCGAAAGGGTTATGCCGAAAGGCATGGCCCTTTCATATTTCATCTTAGTTCGATCTGATCAGATCGTCAGATCCAAAAACTTTTTGGATCGTGGATAACGCGATCTAAGACATACATGAGGATCGTCAAGACATCTCTATAGTCGGGAAGTTATGATTAGGATCAGTAGCCTCGATCGGTTAGAATATAGGTATGTCACGAGCACCTAAGAAACAACTTGAAGTTATAGATTTCTTCTGCGGAGCAGGTGGATTCTCCGAAGGATTCCGTCAGCAAGGCTTCAAGGTGGTCATGGGTGTGGACAATTGGCGGCCTGCAATCGAATCCCACAACATAAACCATACTCTCAATGACGTCCCTAAGGATGTGTTGGACTTCGAATCTCTGAATGAGATTAATGCTCTTCCTAATACTGAGATAATCATCGGCAGTCCGCCATGCGTCCTCTTCAGTATGTCTAACCGAGCAGGTAAAGCGGATAAATCGCTTGGTATACGATTGATTGAAGCTTATCTTCGCGTCATTGCTATAAAGAAACACCAGAAAGGCTCAAAGCTAAAGGCATGGTTCCTTGAGAACGTACCGAACTCACGCAAATACATAAAGGCGCACTATACGTTCAAAGATTTAGGTATCACTGAATGGGCTAAAGAACAGGGCAAGAACCCAGAGGACGTTGCGTTGGAGATTGCTTCGAACAGTACCATTCTCAATGCTGCGGAGTACGGTGCGCCTCAAAAGAGACAGCGATTTGTATGTGGGGAAGTAATGCGTGAAAAGCGTTTTGTGTTCCCGGACAAGACTCATTCCGAGTATGTTAGGGTGAAGGATATAAGAAGCAAACTCCCGAGCCCAACTCTCAAGAGGACACGCAAGGAGCTCCGAGATCCAAACTACCCAAGCTTGCTTATACCCGCTGAAGAAATAACGGACCATTTCTATGATACGGGCGTATACGAAGCCCATTGGCGCAGTGCTCGCGATTATAAGATCAACCATCCTTTCATGGGGAGGATGTCGTTTCCCGAGAACGAGATGAGTCCAAGCAGGACGGTTATGGCTACCCGTTCAGCGAGCTCAAGAGAGTCTCTCATATACAAGTCTGAGTACAAACGAAAGGGAGATGGTGAATACCGTACTCCAACCATCCGAGAGGTTGCATGCCTCATGGGATTCCCGCTCGCATACCAGTTCACGGGCGGCGAGTCGACCAAATGGGCGCAGATTGGGAATGCTGTACCAACGCACTTGAGTGCTGCGCTGGCCAAGACCGTGCGCACCTCTCTCGGCTTGGCTCCAATCAAACACGGGTCTATCAGTTTCGATGATCTGATTGGCAACCACGACAAGATACCGAATCTGAATACATATGACGAGAAGGATTTTACGGCACCTCCGCAGCGCAAGTCACAATCTCGCTTCAGGAAACATCCTTTCAAGGACGGGAATATGACTGTAGCTTTAACCAACTATGATCCATCTAAGCCGAAGCTGGGATCGGAATTGAGCTGGCATAGCAGTGTATTCCACGGAACAGGAAAAGGGTTCGCGCTTGAGGTGTTAGAGCCAGGGACATACGAGTATCTTGAGAAAATCATAATCAGTAGCGGAGGCGAGCTCGGGAAGCAATTCGTAGAAGACTTTAAGAAGAATTTCAGCGACGTACTGGAGAACGTCTCTAAGCTTCAGAGTGCGTATGAGAATCCTCGCGACTACGAGAGGGACATGAACCCTGAGATACTTGTCGAACGTATTGCAGAGTTCATCTCCACCTCTTATGCGGAGGAAGACGTACGCATACATAGTGCCCGGCCCATAGCTGGACGCACCCTTCTCCCAGCCCGACAGGTGTATGCCATGTATGCGCTAAACCGCCTTATCTCGGCTGTTTGACAAATTCCTTATACGGTGTGAGCATCAAATATATACTCAAAACCGATGAATAAGGAAACACGCATTGAGAAAATCGCCGCCATTGTTGCCAGGGATAAAGAACATCCGCATGGCAGGATTGATATTCCATGGCAGGACAGGCTTGTAGCGATGCCTGTCTATCTTATTCCTCTCGATTGCCTCATATATAATAAGTACAACGGACGCATCCTAAGTCGAACCAAGTCCCTGGAGAATCAAAGTCATGAGATTAATCCCGAGACTGATGAAGGAAAAGCTGAGCTCGAGAAGCTTTTACTAGAATCGAATCCGGGCCGCAATAAGCAAACACTCGAGAGTATCAGACGTATCGGACAGGAGAAAGTAGGAATCATAACCAGGGACGGAATCGTTATTGATGGCAATAGACGCTCGATGTTGCTAAGGCAGGTTGGTAAAAGTCTTTTCAAGACCGTTGTTCTCGACGTAACCCTTGAGGAAAATCCGCTCGAAATTGAACGGCTAGAGACGACATATCAGATGGGCGAGGACGAGAAGCTCGGATACAACCCCGTTGAGAAGTATCTCAAAGCTAAAGGACTTAAACTTCGCGGTATCTCCGAATCCGATATAGCTTCATGGATGGGCGAGTCAGAGCCAAAGGTCAAGGAATATCTTGAGGTGATGGCAACTATGGATGACTACCTCGACTACCTTGGCTATAACGGTATCTATACACAGCTCGATGGTCGTGAGGATCTCTTTATAAGCCTCACCAAGTGGATGAGGAATTTTAGCGGAGAGAAAGTGATAAAGGGCAGTGCCAAAGGTTTTGATGGATACAAAAATTCGGATGTAGATGATCTCAAGCAAATTGCTTTTGACTACATCCGTGCTCGATTCGAAGGTAAGGAATTCAGAATCATTGCCGAGGGACAGAAGATGAACCATATCTTTGGAGACAAGAGCATTTGGGTCAGTTTCCGAGATACTCACTTTGAAAAGATTCAGCCTGTTAAGGATACTGAGGGAGCCGTAAACCTCGATTCGGAGAATCTTAGCCGTACTCTCGATGATCGGGACAGGAAGTTTCTTGAGCGCACTGAGGATGCAGACGGCAGGAGTTTCCTTGAAGAGAATATTGATATTCACCGTAGGCAGCTGGAGAATCGTAAGTACTCCAGTAAGCCGCTAAAGCTTGTTGCGGACGCGGCAGATGCGCTCGCAGCAATCGATCAGAAGAACAAAACATCGTCGTCTGCAGAGGTGCTCACACGAATCGAGGAAATCAACCAGAAGACATTCGAGATGCTCGGAACCAAGTCCCCAGAGCGTTTGCTTGCGCGAATCGTAGCCATGCTTAAGTCACTCAGCATCGATAACGGGATCGCTGAGAAGGATAAGACGTTGGAGAGAATCAAGGAGATTGAAAGCATTGCCTACCAGCTCGAGAAGGATTTGAAGCGGTCTTGATTTTGTCGTTATGGATACGTCTCAAGGTATAAAAATAGGGAAAGATAATTTCCACTTCATCCTTACGGGCGATGTGGTTGCTGTTCTTGCGAACCAAAGATTAATGTTTTCTTTCAAGCGCCTCAACTACGAGGTGGATGAAGAGGCAATAATAATCCCTTATGAGCCCCATACAGAGATAGATACTCTCCAGGAAATCCAGGAACTGCTGACGAAATTCGGTTTCTCAGAACAGATGTCTAGTGATGTACGGGCTGATGTGGAAAGTTTCGCGCGCGATCAAGATATGTTTCATGAGTTCTCGGAGAAGGCACGGGACATACGGAATGATATGTTCAAGGACAAGCCTGAGCTCATAGAAGAGTTCAACTCTTTTCAGAAGATAATTGGAAAGCGGCTCGTGCGAACGCTGTATCCCCTGCAGCTCCTGTCTGCATATCACATGGCGTTCGCACAGTACTCGTGTAACTTCGCTGTTCCTGGCGCAGGGAAGACATCGATAGTATATGCGGCGTATGCTTACCTTAAAAGCCTGCCTGAAGACCATCCGCGACATATCGACAAGCTGCTGGTGATAGGTCCAATCTCTTCATTCGCACCATGGGAGCGGGAATATGAGGAATGCTTCGGAGTAGAAACGAAGTCAAAACGGCTTTCAGGTGATGGCACTGTCTCAAAGACTCATAAAAAGGAGCATCTATACTCTTCCAATCCTGCTGAACTTACTCTCATATATCATGGGGGTGTCGATAGTCTGCAAGGAGAAATCATCAGTTTTCTGAAGAGAAATAAGACTATGGTTGTAGTCGATGAGGCGCACAGGATAAAGAATCCCGATGGCGTATGGGGCAAGAGTATCGTTGAGATAAGCAAGGAAGCAAGGGCGAGGGTAATCCTTACTGGAACGCCTGTGCCGAACGGCTATGAAGATCTTTATAACTTATTCCAATACCTTTACCCCTACAAATACAAGGACATTCTGGGCTTCCACTACGGCAATCTGGTCGAGCTTACAAAGAATGCGGATGAGAACAGCTCACGGGTTGAGGATTTAATCCAGAACATTTCTCCATATTTTATACGTATCAAGAAGAGCGACCTGAAGCTGCCACCGATTACCGAGCAGATAACTTCCGTGTCCATGGACCCGCACCAGCGTGCAATTTATGATTTTATTGAAAGTCGATATATTAAATCATTTCGCGATAGTGGCTCAGCGACCGCGAAAGACGTGCTCAATAAGGCAAAGCTGATTCGTCTGAGGCAGGCTGCCACTAATCCAGCCTTGCTTCTACGACCTCTTCAGGAGACCTTAAGCACAGACGACTTTGAAGAGAGGACTGATTTTAAAAAGAAGGTCTTCGAAGAATTCCAGGACGATTCAGAAATTCTGAGCAAGATAAAAAATTATTCCACACTTGAGACCCCGAGGAAATTCCTGGCTGCTAAGGAAATAGTCGAAAAGATTATTGACTCGGAAGGTAAGGTAATAATCTGGACGATCTTTATACAGAATGCCAAGGAACTTCAGAAGTATCTTATTGATTCAGGGATACCTGTTGAGCTACTGATAGGAGAGGTGGAACAGGCTGATAGAGAGATTGTCATAGAGAAGTTCAATGACCCGAATGACCGGAGCTTCCAGGTGATAATTGCTAACCCGTTCTCAGTTGCCGAATCGATCTCATTGCATAAGGGTTGTCATAACGCCATCTATCTTGAACGCGACTATAATTGCTCGAACTTCGTACAATCGAAAGACCGCATACATCGCGTCGGACTTTCTGCGAATCAGAAGACCAACTATTACTATCTCGTATCCGAAGACTCGATAGACGGTGTGATTCACTCCTCTCTCGGCGCAAAAGTGAGCAGGATGGAGCAGATTATAGATGATGAGATTCCTCTATTCACAAGAATTGATGATGCCGATGAGACCGATTTGATACGAGCCCTCCTGCAAGACTATGCTCGACGCTCTTAGCAGGTATGAAAGTCTCGGCACTCCGGACTTTTTCTGGGAACTTCTCACTAAGCTTAAGGAAGGCGACAGTCGATGGACTGAAGCCGATGTCCATAAGTATTTCTCAAATAGAATCGTCGGTGGCCAAGTAGTATTTGATGGATGTCTTCCGTTTGCGGATGCTATTGGCTTGATAGGGAAAAATCCTGATGGTTCACTCGCAATTAACCCTGAGCTTGCTACATTCCTTCCAAGTGAGGAGTACGCCAGATCGAAGATACTCAGCGGAGTGCTATCGATTCTGTCGATTGACCCAGTCTTCGATGAAATCTTTTGTTCGGAGAACATCTCTTATGACATCATCTACCATCTAATCCAGATTGATGTATCCGCTTTTCCTCTCAAGTACGCGAATTTCCGTCGGCTGCTTATCGACTTTGGATTCCTCACGCGGCACCCCGATAGGGGAATCAGGAAACTAATCGTCAACTCAAGGTTCAAAATAGACTTCGACAAGTACATTCTTCATGAGGTTACGAAGAGGAAGATGGGTATAGAACACTTGGAAGCGATGTTGGAGCGTAACCAACTGCATGGCGCAGAGGCTGAGGACTTCGTCCTTGCATTCGAGAAGGTGCGCTTAGTGAAGCACCCTAAAGTAAGTACGGTTGAAAAGATTTCTGATTACGATGTTGCCGCCGGCTACGATGTGGTCTCTTATCGGGACACAGCCTCAAGCGAATATGACCGTTTCATCGAGGTTAAGTCACATTCTGGTGACCAGCGATTTTTCTGGTCTAGGAATGAAGTTGCCCAAGCTAAACTCAGAAAGGAAACTTACTTCCTCTATCTTGTGGATCGCAGCAAGATGAATGCGGAGAGCTATGAGCCTCAAATGATTCAGAATCCCTATGACTTGGTCTTCTTAAATAATGAGGAGTGGTCAGGTGAGCCGCAGAAGTGGATTTTTCATCCAGTTGCCTAATTTTTATTTACACATTTTCATTCTGTGAACTCGAATAGGGTATCAGTAATCAATTACTCTAAATTCGCTTAAGTTAACACTCATAACCGACAACCTATTCCCGCGCTGCAGCAACGTCATATCCTTGAGGCGCATATCCTTCTTAATCTGTTCAAGCCTTATCGGTTGCGCTAGTTTCTTAACGAAGGCGATATCTACCAAAAACCAGATGGGTTTTTCCTTTGTAGCTTTGGGGTCGTAGTACGGGCTTTTTGGATCAAACTGAGTCGGGTCAGGATACGCTTCGGAGGCGACCTTCGCCACGCCATACACGCCGGGAACCGGGCAGCTGGAGTGATAGAAGAGGACAGGGTCGCCAGGGCGCATGCCGTCGCGCATGAAGTTGCGGGCCGTATAGTTGCGGACGCCGGTCCATGGCGTCTTCTTGTCCTTCTTAAGATTGTCTATGGAGTAGCTGGTCGGTTCAGACTTTACGAGCCAGTGGCCTGGTTCAGGTTTCATAACTCCGTATACTTCGTGTGCTTTCCCTTGGCTTTCTCGACAGGGTACTTCGTACCGTTCTTTTTCAGCTTCTTACGGAATGCGTCAGAGATATCTATCTCAAGATCGTTGCTCATAAGGAGTACCCAATACAGGACATCAGCGAGTTCTTCAGAGATTTCAGTCTTGTGAGATGCTAGGTGCGTATCAACCTCTTCCTTGTTTTTCCACTGGAAATGCTCGAGCACTTCTGCTGCTTCGAGCGAAAGGGAAATCGCCATATCCTTGGGATTATGGAACTGCTTCCAGTCCCGTTCGTCGCGGAAGGCGGTAACCTCGGCGGTTAGATCCTCTATTCGTGCCATGATGAAATGATACAATGAATTGACTTTAATGAATATGTGTCATAGATTATACGTTCTGGACGCTTGGTTCAGTACCTGATCTTGGGAGTACTTAGTGCATTATCAAAGAGATGTAAATCGTCGCGACAACGCCGGCATGGCGGGTAAGAATCCTGGCCATCACGGCCGCCGCAACTTGGCCCGCAAGACTACGCTGTGCGGCACGAGCGCTTTCGACCCGCGCGCCGCCCTCGCCGACAACACGCCGCAGCCGATCTCGCGCCACTTCCGCAAGCTCATCAAGAAGGGCTGCTGCGGCTGGCACGCTTTGAGCGAAGCCGCGTACGTCTCGTTGCCGAACTAGACGATGGGCCCCGCACCTTGGTGCGGGGCCCAATTCTTTTATATTCTCTCGATATTTACTCTATCTGCATGGTGTATGCTCTTCGAGCTATGCCGGAGACAAAAGATTTTGATACATGGAATGAATCTAAGAAACTACTCGACACTCAGGCGGGTACTAGATTTACGCATGCGCGCGAAGTGTGGTGGTGTTCTCTCGGCGTCAATATTGGAGCAGAGATAGATGGAAAGAATGAAAATTTTGAGCGACCGGTTGTGATTATGAAAGTATATAATCGCGACATGGTGCTTGTCCTGCCGCTCACCAGTAAGAAAAATGATAATCGATTTCATTGCTCAATTCGAGTTGGTGATCGTATTTCCTGGGCAAAGTTAACTCAAATACAGGTCATCAGTACCAAGCGACTTTTACGTAAAATAGATATGGTGAACGAGACTGATTTTAAAAAGCTCAAACGAGTTCTTATTAACTCAATTAATTAAAGACGAATTCCCGCATCTCTGCGGGAATTCTCGGAGGCCGAAGCCATAATGTAACTTTTTACAGTTACGCACGGCAAACGCATTTCTGCGTGAGCCTCGGAGGCCGAAGCCATAATAAGAGTATGATAGCAGATACGCGATATGGGTCAAACAGAGCACTATGAAATCAAGGAATCCGCACGCGCGAAGCACGTGCGGATAGATATATACCCCGATGGGCGCGTCGTGGTGACGAAGCCTCTTCGCTTGCCGATGCTCATGGTTGAGGCGTTCGTGCGATCACGGAGGAAGTGGATAGAGGAGACTGTGGTTAAATTCGAGGCACGCCGCAGGCGTGCCGAAACAAAGCGAGCGAAACTCGGCCTGCCGGCACCTGAACCGCTCCCGAAACCGCGTCGCGGTTCCAAGGCATACAAAGACGCCGTGAAGGCGGCTCGCTCGCTCGCAGCAAGTCACCTCCAGCATTTCAATCAGCACTACGGTTTCCGATACGGCTCCATCTCTATTCGCAATCAGAAGACGCGATGGGGAAGCTGTTCAGCTGCCGGTAATCTTTCCTTTAACTACCGTATTACATTCCTTCCGCCAGAACTGCAGGACTACCTGATAGTCCACGAGCTCTCACACGTGAAAGAGCACAACCATTCTGCAAAGTTCTGGGCGCTCGTCGCACAGACCGTTCCGGACCATGTGCGCCGCCGTACCCAGCTTCAGGCGTACGATATGCATTAATAAAAAAGATGCCCGACAACCGGGCATCTTCAGAAGTTTGACGAGTATACGTCTCCGACTGAGGTTCTCACCATGTCATGGGCATCGCATGAAAGGAAGTTCACGCGCTCGAGTGATCAGGCATGGCCTGCACTATCCATGGTGGTTGCGAGTTCGCGCGGGGATACATGGAAGGGTTCTTCCCAACCAATCCAGCATCTGGCCTGCACACACAGCTCCTTCGGTTTCGCTCGCCGGTCCCCCAGTATATTCAGATGCCTTCTTGGAGGCGTTCTGGAGGTCTGCCATCGTTATAGCACAGAAAGCCATTCACACGCTTCATGAAGTAAAGTTGAAGGAAATATAAAGAAGGAGTAGAATATCCGCTTGGTCGCTTCGGCGACCGCTTGTTATTTATCTGTAACCTCTTGGGGGAATCATGCTTGATACTATGTCTGATCGCACTATCGAAACCAATAAAGAGCCCTATGTCGCAGGCTCCGTCCGCGATCTATCGAAATTCATCTTGGACCGTAATCGCACGCAGAGCGACGAGTTTTGCAATGCAAGTGCGCGTTTGGCGCGTCAGCAGTATCGCAGCGTGCACCCTACAGAAATTGCCGCACTGAAATGCATGGACGGCCGGCTCAATCTCTCTCTTATGACAGAGACGCCGGTTGGAATCCTGCACCCGTACCGCAACATCGGCGGCACGTTCGACATGGGCTGGCCGTTTCTGGCTCAGCTGCTTAAGGAATGGGTCTATGTTTCGACCACGAAAGGCCGAGACTGCCTCATGCTTATGACCTATCACTATTCAAAGGGTGATTCCCATCGTGGATGTGCTGGTCACAATTACGACACCGACGCTGCGCGAGCAGGCGCTGCCGAACTGGTAGTGCAGGCGGCTCGCGTGTTCGGTCGTCCGTATCGTGCGGTTCATCCCATCATGGTGGGTATTGAAACAGATGACGAGGCGCTCGTGTTCCATAGCGAAGAAGGAGAAGCCTTCTCGCTTGCGGACAATCTCGACATGACACCAGGAATGCTGGCCCAGCATTTCGCGCATCTCTATCCAGAGATGCGCGAACGGATCCTCATTGATCTTCTTGAGTTGGTGAAAGGAAACCAGCGTCATATCAAGAAGGTACGTGCAGCGAACCGTATGCCTATAGACCTGAACCATCGCGAACAGATTATCGCCGTGGGTCGCGGGTTCGATTGGCTGCATCTGCCGAACATGGCGCTCATCGTTGGCCCGTACGGGCTCGAGTGGCCGAAGGCAGTTGGTACTGCGGGGAAGATCATTCTAAGCAACTTGAAGGAAGGGAGGCTTGATCCCGAAGCGGGTCGCATGCTGCTCATCGCTAAGCTTGCTCGTGAAGAACGCGGAAGCTACGGCTGGAATATGGCCGAAGAAGAAGCTCGCTTCGTAACGCGCGAGGCGCACCGAGCTCTTTTGAGCACGGTGCCTGAACTGCTCGATAACAACTTCACTATCCATACGGGCGTGGTCGACGCATCGACGCGTTTGCTGCATCTTATCTAAATTCGTCCTCGGACGAAAAAGACCGCACATCCCTTCGGGAGTGCGGTCTTTCATTTTGTAGCGGGGGCGTACCTAGAATGGTTGCCACCCTTTGTCTTTCATGCGCTGCCGGCTTCATTGATCTTCATTGCGGTGGTCTTGTTTGGACTGCTTCTGCCAACTCTTTTCTTTGGGAGGAAGGTATGGCAGCTTCGGCATACCTGAGCTGGTGCGCTCGGTTTCCGGCTGTGCGGCGACAGCCGACAAGGCGAGCAATGCTGCGCCCGTGATTCCTCGTAAAACGATTACCTTCATCTGATGTACTCCGATTGACCCGCTGAAACCATACCATAATCGTTGCGTTGTGCATGGGGGAGAGTGATACCGTAGAATGGAGGAATGAACGCCAAGGAGAATGCACGCAGCCATGAGGCGACCTTCAAGGAGGCCTATGCGAAGCTGAACCCGGCCCAGAAGAAGGCGGTGGATACCGTTGAAGGACCGGTGCTGGTGATTGCCGGCCCAGGTACCGGCAAGACGCATATCCTGACGCTGCGCATCGCGAACATCCTGAATGTAACGCAGGCGAATGCCACCAATATTCTGGTGCTTACGTTTACGGAAAGCGCGGCGCGCACGGTACGTGCGCGCCTTTCGAATTTGATAGGCGAAGCTCCTGCGCGCGACGTATTCATTTCCACTTTCCACGGCTTCGCCGAACATCTGCTGCAGCAGTATCAAGATTCATTTCCGCAGGCTATCGGGAAGCGGCTCGCTGGCGATGTAGAAAGCGCGCTGCTGTGGCGCGAAGTATTAGATACCGAAGAGCTCGTCGCGCTCCGTACTACGAAGAGCCCATACTTCTATCTGAAGGATCTTTCCATGCTTCGTAACGATTTGCTACGCGAACGCATCACTCTGGATGCATACCGCGCATGGGCGAATGAAGAAGCGGATCGCATCAAGAGCGACGAGTCGTTCACGTATGTGCGAGACAGCAAACATGGCGCGAAAGGTACGATGAAGCCGGAGGGCTTCAAGAAGCTCGAGCGGTTGGAAAAAGTATTCGAAGCTGCGCGCTTGATCGAAGCGTACGAAGCATTGAAAGAGGAACGCGACGTATATGACTTCGCGGACGTATTGCGCATTGCCGTTGATGGCTTAGCGCAAGATCCGGAATTGCGCGCGACGATTCAGGAGCAGTATCAGTACGTGCTTGCAGACGAGCATCAGGATGCAAACGCATTGCAGCATGCGCTGCTGGATGTGCTTGCCTATGACGAGCATCCGAATATCTTCGTGGTGGGGGATGAGAAGCAGGCCATATATCGATTCCAAGGAGCGGACAGCTCAGGTTTCGGCAGTTTTATGGAGCATTTTCCTCGTACCGAGGTGATAGCGCTCGATACGAGCTATCGCTCGCGTCAGGGCATTCTGGACGCCGCACACGCCCTTATACAGGGCGTTCCAGCAGCGAATGGCGCCCATATGCAGCTGGTGGGTTCAGAGCTTCCGGCGAGCATTTCAGTGCTTGCAGCGCCCGACCCGTTGGCCGAACGAGACCAGATTGCGCAGCTCATTTCTGACGCGATTGATGGGGGGACGGAGCCGCACGAAATCGCCGTCATATCCGCGCGCAACAGTACCGCAGACCAGTTCGCAGACGCTTTGCAGGCGCGCGGCGTACCGATGCTTCGTGCGGGCGATGTCCTATTAAGTAGCCGTCCTATCATGCGCGCGATACTTGCGTTGATGCGCGCGGTTGCGGACCCGCTTGATTCTGCCTCGCTGCGCGAGGCGCTGCTTGCGCCGTGGTGGCCGCTCACGCTCACCGAGCGCGCGGAACTTCTGCGCCGGAATCGCGACAACGATCTCCCGCTCTCGCTTGAAACGAGCGTGCCACAAATTTCAAAGACAATAGCGTCGCTTCGCGACGCCGTACTCACCGAAGCTCCGCTCCCGCTTCTCTCTAAGATTCTCGTTGAATCCGGCGCACGCGCGTTCCTTCTTTCACACGCAGACTACTTCGAAGACATCACGCTTATGCGCAAAGTGTTTATGCATATCGAAGAACTTGTCGCCCGCAATCCGGATCAATCCTTTGCAGACATCGTCCGTACATTCACGCAGGCGAATGAGCATGGCCTCGAGAACGTGAAGACGAGTATCACGCTAACGGAAGGGAAGGTGACGGTTATAACCGCGCACAAGGCGAAGGGAATGGAATTCAAGAAAGTATTTGTCGTAGGAATGAACGCACGGCAGTGGGAGAAGGGCGGCATGCCTGCAAAGATCCCTTCGCCCGTGGATCAGACCCGAAGCCTTGAAGACATCACGAAGCTTTTCTATGTGGCAATAACGCGTGCGAAAGATGAGCTCGTATTTTCATATGCAGTGGAAAGCGCGGACGGTCGCGACACGCCGCCCTCAGCACTACTACCAGAAAGCCTTCCTGCTATCGCACCCAGCTTCGATCCGTTGCCGGTGCTGCATACGACCATTGAAGCATCGAAGCTCGTATGCGAGCTGGTGCATGAATTCCTCACCAAGGATGGTCTCTCGCCCTCTGCATTCAATGAGTATCTGGAATCACCAGCGACATTCTTCGCTCGTCGTGTACTGCGCCTGCATGAGGCAGAGGCGCCCGCAACGGCGATAGGAATCGCCGTACACGCCGGCATCGCTGCGTACCTGGAAGCGAAAGACGAAGATGCTGCGTACGCCGCGCTGACTCGCCAACTGAAGAAATCCCTCCTGCAGCGTAACGCCGCGTATGACCGCGTCGTTACGCACGCACGCGAAAGCCTCGCGAGCTACATCGCTCACGACGGCACGCTGAAAGAACCTATCGCTATCGAGAAAGCCTATTCAATAAGCCAGACAATTGCCGGCCATGATATCAAGCTGCAGGGAAAGGTGGATGCGATTTTCAATACGCCGAACGGTGAATGCATCGTGGATTTCAAGACCTCCAGCGACGTCCATATAAAAGATGAGAAGCACGCGCGCCAGCTCGCATTCTATGATCTGCTGCTTCGCGCGAACGGACACAACACCACGACGGCAAGCATCGTGCAGGTAGGTCCTGAACATGTAGAAGAATTTCCCGTGCCGCTGAACGACGAAACGCGCAGCGCGCTCGTGCAGACACTCGAAGAAGTTATCACTGAACTCTGGGATGGCACCTGGCGCAAGGGCGAACCTTCCGTCTACGACGACCTCCTCAAGCTTTTTATATAAAAGATGGAGCCCTCGATGTAACGAGGGCTCCTTTTTCCAGCGAGGGCGATCACACAATCAGAATCGATGTTCCTTTGTGTCCTTGAAGCTCAAGACCTACGGCGCGACCGTGGCCGAATCAGCATTGCAGCTAAGTTCTGGCTTCTCTAGATGGGAAGGAAAGCAGGGCTGGTACCCTCTTACCTCTTCACCATCAGGCAAAATCACCTAGAAATATAGTACTCTTTTAGTATAAAATGTCAAGACTCGGCTATTTTGCCTTCGCGATCGCCTGATCCACGATCTTCTTCATCGCATCGTAGGGAAGCGAGCCGCTGAGCGGGATGGACTTCTGACCGTGAATCACGATAACCGTGTATGGCGAACCTGAAGCGCCAATAGCGATAGCGTTCGAGATATCAGCATTCACGCGAGTTTGATACGTGTGTGCACCCAGGCAGGAGTCGAAGCGAACGGTGTCGATACCGAGCGCCTGCGCAACATTGTCATAGCCGGAAGGATCGAACTGCTGATTGTCTGGCGCATACGTCTGAAGGAAATCGATGAAGCTCCAGAATGCGTTCGCGTTGCCAAGTGAAGAGGCGCACTCTGCGGCTTCGGCGTGCTGTTCGCTATTGGGGTACTCATCAATAAGCGGGAAGTGGCGATACACCCAGGCGACTTTTCCGGTCGGCCCATAGGTAACCATAAGCTGCTCCATCACTTTCTGGAATGATTTCGAATAGCTGGAATCGATGTCCGCATATTCCACGATAACGACGGACGCGCTCGGGCTGCCGATTATGTGGTCTTGGCTGGTGATAGGAGCGAGTGCTGAAACATCACCCTTCGGCGGACCTAAGACATGAGTCGCGCGTACCACATACACGCTTATTGCGATCATGATGCCGGCAACAATAATCGCACCAGGAAGGAACCAGCGATTCCGGTTCTCTTGCGTACGATGCAGTTCTTCCAGTGCCTGATCCTGTTCATCCATATGCCTATCAGGATAACATGCAGGCCGCAGCGGCCTGCCACACTTGTATAAAAGAAACTCCGACGGGCCGTGAGGCGCCGCCGGAGCGAAAGGGTAGAGGTGGAAGAAGTCAGATGTGCTCGTGCGCGAAGCATATGCGCTCAGCAAGAATTTTCCCGTTAGGGCCGTCTATGATTCGTACGGTGAATTGCTCGCCGAAAGAAACATAGACGGCTTCTTTGATGACATTGATCTTCTTCTTATCGAGCAAGCAGTCCCAGGTATGAACCTCGACGACGCGCTTGCCTTTGCACGAAAGAAAGGTGATTCGAGCATTCTCGATTTCTGCGGGATCGTATAGCTCCTTCATGAGACTTGTCTTCAGATTGATCTCAGCGCACCTGCGCACAATGGGTTCTGCCTCAGGCGGGCATCGGCCTTCAAATCTCACTCTCTAACTCCCCAAATGGTTCGTGACCTACGGACATCGCAGGTCACATTTGAGTAAGTATACACGAATGCCGTGGCGCAGCCAAGAATATGGCTAGAAACCGAGCGTGTGCGTGATTGCGGGAGCTTCGGGAAGCGTTTCCCACGCACGCGTATCAATTTTCACGCTGCGGCTCGTCTTCAGGTCTTTATATTTGAGCGAGCCGTTCGTAAGCGCGTAGTCGTAGAGTTCGCGAGTGATGCGCACATCTTCGATGCAATACTTTCGCACTTTTTCATATTCGCCTGCGGCCCACCACTCAACGGCCTGCAACCCATTTCCGCCTTTTCCTTTTCCAAGCGTTGCTTCAGCGAGCGACTGCAGGCGTACGCGGCGGCCGAGCGCTTTCTGGAATTCAACGAGAAGGTCGAGAGATTTTATTTTCGTGAGGTCGCCCGGGTAATAGCGGTTAAGGATAGGAATATCGAACGTGTCGGAGTTGAAGCCGATGAGCATATCTGCGCGCTCAAGGATGGGCCAAAGCTGCGGGAATTCTTCTTTGGAATACGAGCTGTATTCGTTCGTTTCGGAATCGTGTATCCCAACTATCGATACCTCCATGCGCGAAAGATCGTTCCGGGCGAGGCTCGGAAAGGCATTAGCAGTTTCTATATCGAACGTGATTGCGCGCATATTATTTTGAAACTTGAAGCAGGTATGAAGCGAAGTCCTGCTCATCAAGTGATTCTTCTGCGCCGGTATCGAGCTTCTTAAGGCGCATGTTGCCGGACTTCACTTCATCAGGACCATAGGTAGTGAAATAGGGAATACCACGCTTCGCCGCTTCGCGGATCTGGTCGCCAAGGTTGCGGGAAGTGAGATTCATGAATACCCGGATGCCAGAAGCGCGCAGCGCCTCTGCGAACGTGCGTGCTTCTTCCAGGCCATCGGGAAAAGTACCTAAATAAAGCTGCGCTTTGCCTTCTCCATCGGGCATAATGTCGTGCGTCTCAAGGAAATCCATGAGCGTGACATCGCCGATAGCGAACCCGACTGCAGGAATCGGATCACCGCCGAAGAGCGAGACCAAGCGGTCATAGCGGCCTCCGCCGAAGATGGCACGTGGATTCTCCGGGTTCGTATCAAACACTTCGAACGTAATGCCGGTGTAATAATCGAAACCACGTACGAGCGTCGGATCAAATACCGCATTCGCTACGCCCTGTTCCTTTAGGAGAACGATAGTGCCCAGTATGTTGCGCTTCGCATCAACCAAGCTTGGCGAATCATTCGCGATGAGCGCGAGCGGGTCCGTCTGCGTAATCTCGCGTACGGCTGCATTGAAGACGCCTTCGGGCATCTTGTCCTTCTTATCGAGCAGGCGCATGTATTCCTTTATGCGATCACCAGTGAGGCCCGCTGCGCTGCATGCCTGCGTAAGCAATTCACGCGAATTGATGCGGACGATGAAGTCTTCATCTTTTGCGCCGAGGTCCTTAAGGACGCGTACAGAAAGCGAGACGACTTCGATATCGGCATCGCCGGCGGGAAGACCAAGAAGGTCAACGTCTGTCTGGAAGAACTCGCGGAGGCGGCCGCGTTGCGGCCGCTCGTAGCGGAACCGGTTACCGATAGAGAACCAGCGAAGAGGGAACACGAGCTCACGACGCTTTCCCGCCACCATGCGCGCAAGCGACGGTGTCATCTCTGGGCGAAGCGTCACACGACGATCGCCGCGATCCGTGAACGTGTATGTCTGTTCATTAACGATTTCCTCGCTCGTTTTCGCTTCATAGAGCTCTGCACGCTCGAGTGGGGAGGCGTTATATTCCTCGTAGCCATAGAGGCCGAGGGTACGCCGAATCGCCGCGAAGACCGCTTCGCGCCTCGCAAAGTCGTTCGGATAGAAATCCCGTACGCCTTTATATGCCTCCGTGCTAAGCGGTTCATTCTCGCTCATATATAGGTAAGTCTATCAAATATTGCTCAAACTATGAAAGTTATGAAATCTTTCTGAAGAAATAATCAATAAATCCTTCATCGTTACTAGACGCTGTTAAAAGCCGGAATTATAATGAGCGTATGACCGAAGCAACAAATGTTATTCAGATAAGCGACCTACAGGCCTTTGTCGGTATAGCGGCGATGCTTATAAGTGTTGGTGCTGCTTGGGGTTCTCTTAAGCAAAACATGAAATCGCTCGAAGAGAATATGTCTCTATTTAAGAGCAGTATCGACCGCATTGATGCATCTTTGAGAGACCTCCATGAGCGATTCATCATCGTTGAAGATCGAGTAAACATGTTGTGGAAAGAAAAATTCTCACCTTCACGTCTTCCTGAAGTCGTCTAAGTTTACACAAGTCCGTCTGTTGAAGTGGCTGTAACATTCGTACCCATGCTGCCGGTGTTCTGCAGCGCAGCGATCTCGCGCATCACGAGGTCACGGATCTGTTCAGGATGCGCGATACCTTCCATCTGGAATTTTTCCTGTCGTCCTGCTGTTTCAACATTCAATGTGCCGTAGCCGATGAGGGTGGGAAAGAATCCTTCGACATCTGTCGTGATGTCCTGCACACGCGAAAGAAGGAAGCTCGAGACGCGACGATCGAAGTATCGGTACTGGGTGATATCGACAATGCGATGCGAGGTGATGACCCAGAGCGTCAGGAAGAATTTCGTAATCATCGTGAATGCGGACATCCAGACGAAGAGCCAGTACACGCCAAGGAGAAATCGAACGATGGGATTGTTGAAATTTATATTAATTGCGCCCGTGGATGCCGTGCCGACATGGCTCGTAATGGCGGCAGCGATTGGAATCACTATGAGCGGTGCGATAGTGAGCACGATGAACGGTATGAAACGCAGCGCGATAAGGAACGGATGCTGATGCACCGTTTCGGTTATCGTCTCACCCGGTTCTAGTTCGAATTCTTCCATATTATTGCAGGCCGCTGATCATATATATGATTATTGATCCTGATACGAACAAGTGTAGCGCGATTGCCGGCACGGCGAACCATGATTTGTGACGATAGCGGAACCAGTGATAAATCACGACGAAGGTATAGATAACCCATATAAGGAAGATCCCGCTGAATACGACGGGAACGAATCCTGAGATATTAATCTGCGGAAGCGGGGCAGGTTGGCCGGTCTGCGCTTGGCTTGTTTGAACAGCTTGAGAATTCTGAGTTGCCGGCGTGTTGCTGTTTCCGTAATGGAACCACTGCGCCATAAGATTCACGGGCGGCGCGGTGCTATTCAGCGTAGGAGTCGGAGCGTCTGCGGCCATTACGGATAGTATGCCACCACGAATCGCTGGCGGCCATACTGGTCGGTGCGTATCTCGGAGCTGCTCGTGCCGTAGGTATCGAGTATCGTCTTGGCGAGCCCAACATTCTCCATATCCGCTTCAAGCCAGAGTTCGCCTTCAGGGTTGAGATGCATCTGCGCTTCCAGGGCGATTCTTCGGATTACGCCCAACCCGTCATTCCCTCCGAACAATGATTCTGGCGGTTCGAAATTCGTAACGCTCGTATCGAGTGCGCGCTCCTGCGGAATATACGGCGGGTTGGATGCGATGACATCGAACGACCCCGGTACTGCCGTGAAGAGATCGCTTTCGTACATATGTGCACGCGATGCATCGAGATTATTTTCTTCCAGATTCATTTTAATCTGTGCAACGTGTTCTGGCATGAGTTCGCCGAATGATACGTGCGCGTTCGGGAACGCGCTGAGTATCGCGAGACCTATCGCGCCGGAACCGGCGCAGAGGTCGAGTAAATGAAATGGAGTATCGCCGAATCGTTCGCGCAGATGCGTGATGAGTTCGTTCGTCCACCATTCCGTTTCAGGGCGGGGAATAAGGGGATGCGAATCGAGACGGATGTGCAGGTTAAGGAAGGGAATCCAGCCAATGACATAGGCCAGCGGCTCGCCTGCGGCGAGCCGCGCTAAGTCCGCTTCAAGCTCGCTATCGCTCGCTTTGCCCTCATATTTATCCCGTATTAGCGCCACGATATCCTCGTGGGGTACGCCCTGGGGGTCAGGTATCATTCTCTAATTCTATAGTAGAATGCGGGCATATGCGCATACATCTTTGGAACACTCTGCTTTCCCTATTTTTCGCCGTACTCATGGTTGCGGCTATCTGGTGGCTTTTTGCGACCGGCCGTCTCTTCTATCAGGTGCCGTTCCGCGATCTCCTCCTCCTCGCGCTTGCGACGTATCGTCTCATTCGCCTCTTCACGTATGACATCATCACGAAGTTCATTCGCGATTGGTTCGCAGGCGCACGTGAGAATTCTCTCGGCGGTACGCTCGGCGCGCTTCTGAATTGCCCGTGGTGCACCGGCCTCTGGTTCAGCTTCCTCGTGGTATTCAGCTACTTCGCAACGCCGTATGCGTGGCCCGTGATAATTATCCTCGCCGTCGCAGGTATCGCTTCGTTCTTCATGACGCTTTCAAACCTTATCGGCTGGATGGCAGAAGGTCGCAAGCTTGATGTGCATAGCCGCTTCGGCGAGTAGTTCGCTCTATGTTCTAAAAAGAAAAACGGCCTTTCGGCCGTTTTTCTCCACGCTATGTCCATACAAGTATGAACTAAGTCTTGACCTCACTATAGTATTCTTTCTCGGAATCTGTGTCAATTATTCCTACTATGCTGGCGGAGGAAATCGAATCCTCAGGCATAGCGTGTCAAGACTTAAACCCGCCATCCAGGACCGCCAGCTATGTAGAAGCATACGAAATGAGTGGTCAAAACTCTTCAAAGAAAAGATAAAGTTTTTCTGACGATTTAAAAGAAAACACACCTGCTTTTAGCAGGTGTGTTTTCTTTGGTGCTAGATTAGTAGCTGTTGCCGCCGCCGAAGCCGCCGCGATCGCCACCTCCACCACCATAGCCTCCGCCGCGAGCGCCGCCGAAGCCGCCTTCGCGACGAGCAGGACGGTCGCCAGCTGGACGATCACCCTGTGGGCGAGCGAAGGAAACAGAGAGCATACGCCCGTCTAGTTCCTTGCCATCCCAACGGTCGATCGCAGCCTGTGCCATCGTCTCGTCAGCCATCTCCACGAAGCCGAAGCCGCGTGAGCGATTGGTCATACGATCCATGATAATTGATGCGGACGTCACCGTACCTGCTTCTTCGAAGGTAGCGCGGAGTTCATCCTCGGTCGTGCGGTATGGAATACCGCCGACATAGAGCTTGTTTGTTGCCATGAGGGCTGAGAATACTACGTAATAATCTCGCTGGCACCGAACACTTGGGGAGACACGTTTTGGAGCGGTCGCACAAAGCTTCTGGAAATCGGCGAGTCATTAGCAGTATGCTACAAAACACCCCAAATCGCAAGGCAGTTGACTAAAGGTGGGGAAAAGTATACCGGCCTACTCGTAGCGGAGCGCATCGATAGGATTCATGCGTGCCGCGCGGCGTGCGGGGTACCAGCCGAAGATAACACCGATCGCGGCGGAAACGCCGAAGGCAAGCGCGATTGAACCGAGGGAAACAGAGGCGGCGAGCAGACCAGTGGCCGTCGTTAAGAAAGCGATGAGCACGCCTAACAGGATACCGACGGTACCGCCGATGACCGTAAGCACGAGAGACTCAAGAAGAAACTGATTGCTGATATCTTTCTGGTTCGCGCCGATAGCTTTGCGCAAGCCTATCTCACGCGTACGTTCCGTAACGCTGGTGAGCATCATGTTCATGATACCGATGCCGCCCACAAGCAGCGAGATGCCGGCGACTGCGCCAAGGAGCAGCGTGAACGTACCGGTTACTGATGATGCCGTAGCGACGATCGAAGCTTGGTTAAGAATACTGAAATCGGCTTGCGTCGGATCGCTTATCTGATGGCGCTGAAGAAGAAGGTTCGTCGTATCAGTCTGGACCTGTGTCATGGCGTCTGCGCTTTGCGCCTGGATGTCTACGGTGGTGAGGTATTCGCCACCGGCAAGATAGCGCGCTGCAGTTGCGACAGGAATGTACACCATGTCGTCTGAGTTAGTGAATCCAGTGCCGCCTTTCGCCTGTGTTACGCCGATGATGGTAAAGACGATACCGTTAATGCGGATCTGTTGTCCGATCACATCAGCAGCAACTGCATCTGCGCCGAAGAGATCGGTCATGGTGGTCGGGCCGATGACGGCAACTTTCGATAAGGACTGCACCTGTTCAGAAGAAAAGAATGTGCCGTCGGTAACGGTTACGTCACGAACCGTCGCGTATTCAGGACTCACACCATCAACGGTGGTATTCGTATTCGTTCCTTTCGCAGTAACCTGATAGCGCGAAGAAATTTCCTGCGCAACAGCAGTGATGCCGGAAACTTGCGCGCTGATCGCGTTAGCATCCGCGATAGTGAGCGTGTGCGAAGAGCCGCGTCCTGCGGACGCTCCGAAGCCGCCAACGTTCTTTGTAGCGCCTGGCGTAACGATAAGCAGGTTCGAGCCGAGGGATTGAATACTCGATTGTATCGAAGCCTGCGCGCCATTGCCGATAGCGACGAGCGCGATAACGGAAGCGATACCGATTACGATGCCGAGCATCGTAAGGCCGGCACGCGCCTTGTTCGCGGAAAGGGCAGTGAATGTTTCTTCAAAAAGATCTTTTGAGGTCATGCGAGTGTAGGTGCGGCTTCAGCCATATGGTGAATCTTTCTGCGCGTGTGCGTGCTGTCATCGCTTTCTATGTGGCCGTCGCGTACACGAATGATTCGTTTCGCATAGAGCGCGACATCTTCTTCATGCGTAATAAGAATAATGGTGCGCCCATGCTCTTCGTTCAGGCGGCTGAACGTGTCGAGCACGATTTCCGTCGTCTTGGAATCAAGATTACCCGTCGGCTCATCCGCAAGAATGAGTGCCGGATCGTTCACCAGTGCGCGTGCGATAGCGACGCGTTGTATCTGTCCGCCGGAAAGCTGGTTCGATTTATGCTCGTAGCGCGATTCGTCGAGGCCAGCAGCTTTGAGTGATTTCTTCGCGCGTTCTTCGCGTTCTGCTTCAGGAATATTTGCATACATAAGAGGAAGCATCACGTTGCGAAGTACGGTAGTACGGGGAAGCAGATTGAATGCCTGGAAGACGAAGCCGATGTTGCGCTTGCGTACGTCAGCGAGCTCATCGTCTGAAAGGGTAGAGACATCCTCACCATCAAGCACATACGTGCCGGAAGTCGGTGTATCAAGACACCCCAGGATGTGCATGAGCGTAGACTTTCCGGAACCGGAAGGACCCATGATGGCGACGAATTCGCCGGTGTTTATTTTGAACGACACGTGATCGAGCGCGCGCGTTTCTGTTTCGCCCGTTGAATAGATCTTGCTGATATCAGTGACTTCGATCATAAGGCTTAGCCGCCGGTGCGTCCTGCGAAGCCGCTATTTCCACCGCCGGTCGTACGAGTCGTTGCACCGGTCGCGCCTGCACGACTACCGCCTAGCGAACCAAGAAGGCTTGGCGCGGTTGCGCTCGTTGCGGTGGTCTTGCCGCTCGCGGCAATCGTTTGTGTTACCACCCGCATGCCAGGCGTAAGGCCGGTGAGCACTTCCGTCATCGTATCGCTCTGTAAGCCTATCGTTACGGGTACGCGCTTAAGAGTGACGGTATCAGCACTTACGGTTGCGGTGCGCGCACCGAACGCTGCGCTACCTGTGCCGGTAAATGTACGAGTGCTTGATGCGGTGCTGCTTCCGGTGCGTCCTACGAACGCGGTGGTGGAAGTTGCGCTTCGTACACGACGTGCGGCGGTGCTCGTTCCTGTCGTTGCGCCCTGCGCTGGCGTCGTACTGCTGGTTGGTACGGCAACTTCAACGTAATAGGTAGAGCCTTGCGTTTTTACTGCTGCAGAAGGTACGACGAGTGCTGCGGCTTTAGATGCCGTAACGATCGTTGCGTTAACGGTCATGCCTGGGCGCACGCGCGAGTCGCCGCCACCAAGGCTTATCTTCACGCTATAGCTGACGACTCCCTGCGTTACCGTTCCTACTGAATCTATTTCAGCGACCGTGCCGTTAAGCGTGAGTCCGTTGATAGCGTCGAAAGTGAGGGTAGTAGGCTGGCCTACCTGAACTTTTTCAGCATCTGTTTCGTTGAGCGAAAGCTGCGCGAATTGATCGTCCGTTATAAGGGTTGCTGCTGCCGCGCTGCCGCCTGCCGTATCGAATTTCTGTACATTCACTTTCGCGATGGTGCCGGCGAATGGCGCGACGACGCTGTAGTCTGCGAGCGCATCGAGTGCGTCATTGTACGCATTCTGCGCTTTGGTAAGCGAAAGCTGCGCGCTCTGTACATCCAGCGATGGTCCTGCAGTTGAATTCAATGTCTGGAGCGAGCTCGCGAGTGCGGTCTCTGCGGTGCTGAGCTGCGTGGTTGCCGAGGTTATCGGCGAGATATCAGCGTTAATCTTCGTTATACGCGCGGCAAGGTCGGTTGGCACCGCAAGTGCGTTGTGCACCTGAAGCGTCTGATTCACGAGTGTAAGAAATGCGAGCGTATCTTTCACTGCCTGCGTGGTTGCCGCTGAAGAGGTGTATTCAGTTTTTGCGAGCGCGAGCAATGTTTGCGGTGATGACGTGCGCGTCGCCGTTATGTATGCGCTCGTTGCTGCATCGTGCGCAGTAATCGCTGCGTGATATGAATTTATCGCCTGCAGTTCTGCAACCGCTGCGCTTGGATCGACGCTCTGAATGCTATTCATGTCTGCAACGAGGCCGCCGTTATTATCAATGACGGAACGAAGATCCGTAATCGCGTTCGGCACCGCAGTCTCATCATTCACTACCGCGTCAAAAGTGTTACCGGATGCGTCTACTGAAGTCGTATTCGAGGAAGAAATAGATTGCGCGTATGAAATCTTTGCACCCTGCAGGTTCGCGAGCGCGTCGCGCACCGCTTTCTGCGCGGCGGTATCATCGACCGTTGCGATGAGCGTGCCAGCGCTTACATGATCGCCCGCTTTCACATCAATGCTCGTAACCACGCCAGAAGCCTTCGGCGTAAGGTCGAGCTCATGTGAAGAAGCCACTTGTCCGCTGCCGGTAACCGTGGTTTGAATTGGCGCGATGCTTGCCACAGCTACGACATACTGCGCTGCAGTGTGATCTGCTTTATATGTGGTGTACCCATAGTATCCAGCACCCGCCACGACCAAGATCGCGATACCTGCCTGAATCTTATGGCGCATCGCGTAGCCGCCCGCGCCTAGGAAGAAGTTCTTGATTGCGCTGAGGATGTTCTTGAGCGTTTGCATGGTTACGGGGTTGGGTTAGTGGGTGCAGGAGGCGCAGGCACGATACGAATAAGGCGAGCATGAACGCTGCCGTCATCCATGGGTTCACCGAAGATGACGACTAAATCACCGGCACTCAGAGCGCTTGAGCTTGCATTGCCGTTCTGCGTGCGAATCATCGTATCTGCGTCGAACATGACGTTCTGCTCGGGGCCGCTGGTATTTGCAATAATTATTGAAGAAGGTGTAACGCTCACGATCTTTCCCATGGCGCCGTGGCCGCCCGGAGTACCGGGCTGCATGAAGCGTGCGGTGGTCGTACCGAAGGTACGACCATAATTCTCATCAAGATGATAGCCGTACGCGGCGCGATGAAATCCGAATGCTGCACCCGCCTGAAAGGCGACGAAGAGCGCAAGCACGGCGATGACTACTGCCGCGATTAAGCGAAACTGTTCGCTACGTACCCACGCCTTCGCACTATCTGTATCGAATGATTTCATATGCTCAGTATATTATGCGATGCGTATGCGCGGACGTATCCCGAATCCAACCGAACTGCGAAGGGAAACGAGGAACACGGCGACGAGTGCGAGCACGAGCGTGCTTTCGATACTAGGTACCGATTCAACAAGGCTCGCGAAGAACGAAGTGAAGTGTGCGGAAACGATGCTGCTGTCTGAAACTATCAGTGATGCGTATGCGGTGAAGCCTGATGCGCTTGCTGCCGCCACGAACGCTTGTATGGAAATGAAGAGGCCGCCGAATGAAATCAAGCTTATGCCGCCGGAAAGCATACGAACCGTATGTGCCATACGTGCCTGACGAGCCCGTTCGCGGGAAAGGGCAGTGCGGACACGAATGGTGAGGTCTTCAGGCAGGTCGCTCTGAAGAGCTTCGTGGAGCAGGTCTATACCTTGATGCATATACCCTATACGCGGCTCAGGTTGGTTATGTTGCATGGGGAAGGGCTGCTTTTAAACGGAGTAATGCACGGCGATGGATACTGCGAACGGTACTTGCCGGTACTCCTAGTATAGTGGCGATTTCCTCAAACGGGAGTTCGTCATCATAGCGAAGAGCAAGGAGGGTCTGTTCGCGCGGCGCAAGCTGCGCAAGCGCGTTACGCACTTCTTCCGCAGACTCAGCGCGCGCGAATAATTCATCGGCGCGTGGTTCGGTATCCGCTTCTCGTTCTGCGAATGTGAGCCCTTCGTCTGATTCTATCTGCGCGAAGGGAAGCGTGCGCTTCTCTTTTCGCAACAGATCCGTCGCTGCGTTACGTGCAATTTGAAGAAGCCACGGCGCAAGCGGCCGCGCAGGATCGAAACGCTTTATATTGCGCCACGCCTTCACGAAGGTTTCTTGTGCGGCATCTTCAGCGAGGTCCGGCTTTCCGGTAAACCGTGCGACGAATCGATATACGGAAGGGAGGTGTCGGGCCACAAGCGTATCGAAAGCAGAATCGTCGCCTGCCTGCGCTTGCTCAATAAGTTCCTGCTCATCCGCCATAGGTGCATATCATGGTACTTCATATACTCCCGATGCGTTATAAATAAGGTATGAAGGTATTCTCATTTCTTACTGAAGTTTTCGTTCGCGCCTTGCCAGCGCTGGTTGGAATAACGCTCCTTGCCGGCGTGGCCTATGTGAACGATCAGCAGACGTGGCGCATGATGGCGAATGAACCGCAGGAATGGATAGCGCAAAACGCAGCTAACACCGCTGCACAGCAAACGTCCGCACCGGTCGCCCCTATAGATACAATCACCGGTACGAATACGCCCGTACTAAACCCCACGCCAGAAGATGCTGCACCACTTCCTGCTACGGCACAAGGATCGCAAACGCATATAGCGATAGAACGCGATGAAGCGCCGTACACGATTCTGTACAACGCGAAGCGTGATGCGGTTTCCGGAACCGGCTATCTGCACGGTGTTCTTCCGCAGCTTCCGAGCGGCATCTTCGATGCCGCGGCCAAAGCCGGCGTGAATCGTCTCACCTGGCAGCCTGAACCCGGCGTGCGCCAGGCAATCGTCGTCCTTCCGATTACAGGCGGACCCCTCACTGGCGGCTTCGTCGTTGCGGGCCGCTCGCTCGCCTATACCGAATGGCAGGAGTCGCAACTCACCCAACGCTGGATTCTTGGCTGGCTCGCTTCTGCAATCGGAATCCTAATCATCTCAGCGATTATCGCCTTCCTCCATCTTCGCCGCCGCACCGCACCAACACCTGTTTAAATAAGAATTCCAACATCGTCCCAGACTGCCAGCATAATTTCTAGAGAGGCATTTTTAGGTGCTTTTGCGAGTACCTCGTAGGGTAAATAATACGCTTCATGAAGACGAAGGCAACACAAATATGGAACCGCCCGACTTTCGCCGGGCGGCCATGGAGTCAGGCGGCATTCGCCTGACGAAGAGCAGAGATGTCGACAACTCGGTAGAGGGAGATGGCTTCTGCCTTGATCCTTCCACTTGGATCGCGAGCTGAGCGTTCGCGCATGATGCCGATGACTTTTACCAGCGCGGCGTCATCAGATTCAGCTTCGAAATACTCGACTGACTTTCGGGTAGTCATGCCAGCACGCCGACTTCCTTCGCCGTCATCTCCACCAAAATGCTCGGGCTCATTAAACTCAAACCTATAGCTCATAGAGCTTTCCTTCCTTTTGTTTACTGGAGAATCCAGTGCCGAGAACCAATCCCATGTAATCAAATCACTTTCAAGGCAGAAGTGCAAAAGGTTACAACATCGTCCCAGACTAGTCAGCTAGTCAAATTTATTTTACGTAGTATAGTCTCTCTGGTTAGAAGGAGAGACACCATGTGCGATGGTTGCAATGATCCACGGTGCCAGTTTGGTTGTCTGATCGCGGAGAGCATCAGGGCGAGGGAAGAAAACCCTCAAACTGAAAAGCCGCGCCAGGAATCCTGGTTCCATCGGCTGTTTCGGTTCTCCTAGCGAGAACCTTAAACTTTGAGTCGCCTAGTACCGAAAGGGAACGGCGGCTTTTGTTATGTAGGTTCCAACATGGTCCCAGACTGCCAGCACATATAAAAAGTATGGGTCCCGCCTATACAGAGCGGGACCCAGTTCCGAGCAGGTGGATTAGACCTGCTTCGCGCACGAATTCAAAAACATCTTCTTCGGATAAGAATTCGTCGCTCTGGACGTATATCCAGTCGTCATAATCTTCATCGGTAGGGGTGATGAGGATTTGGTGGATGCCGATGCGAGGAGATTCATCGAACCCCTCCCCAGCCAGCTGCTTATCAACCACCTTCATGTAATCGATGCCGCCGTGCGTAGCGAACTCGCGTACCTCTTTGAGGGCTGCAACCCGAGAGAGTCCGCGTTCCTGATCCCTATCGGGATAGAGTATTTCGTATCTCATACGAGCCTCCTAAGAACACTCAGTATAACTATACCACCTATTCTAATAAGAACAAGTCCTCACGAAGGTTCCAACATCGTCCCAGTCAGTAACTATTTATATAAAAGAAAAGCGACCCCCGAAGGAGTCGCTCTGTAGTCGCACAAGCGCGACTAGGTGGTGCCGATGAAGATGGTCGGCTTGTGGGCAATGCGTGCTGCGGCCAGGAGCATGTCGAGGGCATTGCTGCTTATGCCGTTGCAGCACTTCAAGAGCTCGATAGTCCTGAGATCGGAAAGCTGGGGAAGCAGGTCAGTCAGTTCACTGGAACCGACCTCACCGAACATCCATGCCACCGTGACGCCGAGTGCGTCAGCGATGTGACTGAGTCGAGAAGCAGAGATGCGATTCGCACCGCTTTCATACTTCTGGATTTGCTGGAACGTGATGCCTACCTTTTCCGCCAAGGTCTGCTGGCTCATGTTGAGCTCTTTGCGCCTGACGCGCATACGAGCGCCAACCTGAAGGTCGATCAGATCGGCTGTCTTGGGATTTGCGGAAGAGGGCATTGTGCTGCCGTCGGCCATTTGTAACCTCAATGTTCTGTGAATACAGTAGAGACTGGGGACCCAAACCTCTAAATGTATTATATTCTATAATACGGAAAAGTCAATGTCATCCTATCGCATCTTACATACTGCGGATCATGTCCTTCTCGATATCTTCGAAGGTGCCGCCGACCTTCTTGCCTGGGTTGAAGATGTTTTCAGGATCGAATATACGCTTCGTTTCTGCGAAAAGGCTCACCATGTCCTGGCCGAACATCTGGGTGAGGTACGGAGTGCGGATGATGCCGTCATTATGTTCGCCGGTGGTGGAGCCGCCGTATTTAAGAACGATGTCGTAGACCTTCGGCGCGAGTTCGAGGATTATCTTTCTCGATTCAGGCTTAGAAACATCCATGAGCGGAATGATATGGAAGTTACCGTTGCCGATGTGTCCGGCAATCGTATATATAAGGTCATATTTGCCAAGGAGCGCATTGAGTTCCGGAAGGAACTTCGGATAGGTGTCGGGCGGCACGACGAAGTCGTCGATGAACGGGGAAGCGTAGAGTCCCTTCAGGTTCTTGCGGAGAAGCGCAAAGCTTTCGCGACGCACGATCCAATATTTCTCTGCAGCCTGTTCGTTCTTCGCGATACGTGTGGGCAGTTTCATCGAGGCGAGGGAAGCGCGCGCATCCTCTGCACGCTTCAGCGCGCGCTCTGCAGTTTCGTCCGAAAATTCAGCCATCAGGATAAGTTTCGGTATGCCGCCGGTGATTGCCATACCCACTTCAGGAATGAACGAAAGACCGAGGCGTGTGGCGCGAACAAGACCCATCTGCGAAAGCATTTGCGGCATGAACTGTACGGCAAGCTTCAGTGTGTGGTCGTCATAGGACTCGAATGATTCCGGATTGAACGGCAAGACTTTCTTCACGACCTGTGGCAACGGATCGAGGCTCGTAAGGAAGACGATGAGCATGGCTCGATGCTTTTGCGGCTTCACTAACGAAAGCTTCGCTTTCGTGACGAGCGCGAGCGTCCCCTGCGCGCCACAAATAACTTTCGCCAAGTTGAACGTGCCAGTCTTCGGGTCATGAATATCCCACAATGCGTAGCCTGCAGAGTTCTTCGTTACATGCGGTCGTGCTTTCTCGATGGTCTTCGCGTTCGTGCTTATGAGTGCGCTCATGCGCTTGTATATAGAACCTTCAAGCGTCGGAAGCTGCTGCTTCGCAGCGAGTTCGCGTGCATTGAGCGCTTTGAATGTTGTCTGCGTACCATCTGAAAGCACGACATCGACCTCCTCAAGATACCTTGCCGTCTTGCCGTATTCGAGTGTGCGTTCACCGCCGGAATTATTGTTCACGATACCGCCCATCGCGCAGATTTCGCGCGAAGCAGGGTACGAGGGAAGTATGAAATCCTGCTTCAGCGTTTCCTTCTCGAAATCACGATAGAACACGCCTGGTTCAGTAACGGCATATCCGTGATCGCCTTCCGTTCCGACGGCGATCACTTTGTTCATGTATTTGGTGAATACTGCGACGATAGAATCGGTGAGCGGTCCGCCGCTCATGTCGGTACCTGCCGAACGCGCGGTAACGGAAACATTCATGCCGTGCGCACGTGCGCCATTCGCTGCCTTTACGAGCTCGCTAACATCGTTCGCATCCTTTGGATAAACCACGAGCTGCGGCATCTTCGTGAAGAGGCTCGTGTCGCGCGAATACTTCGTGCGTTCTGCACTGCTTTCCTCAACGTCACCGGTTATGTGCGGCTGAATCATCTTGTAGAGCGGTGTGTGCTGTATCGAAACAGCAACCGGTACTGGCGCAGCGCTGATGCGTGCACGATTTACCTGCGGTCGCACCGGCACTTCGCGTGGTGCCTTCCGTTCTTTCACTGGCTTCATCTTCGGCTCCTTGATTGCCTTCGGAGCTTTCTGCACTCTCTCTTTCTTCTCGCGCTGTTTCCAGAATCGTTCTCCCGGATGATGCGTTCGCCATACCTCACGTACGGCACCATATATGAATGCGAGCAGCACAACGAAACAGAGAATGATAATGAGATAGGCAAGGAGCGCGTACATATATATAGAATAACTTATCCGGCGAGAAGCTCGCCGATAACGCGCATCGTGTCTTCAGGATCTTTCACCTGTTGCGTGCGGATGCCGGTCTCCTTCACCACCTCATCGTTGCCGCCCGGATACAGCGCGTCGCCGATGTACATCGTGTCTGCGATTATGTACGAACGGTATTCGCACAACTTGCGAATGCCGTATGCCTTGTTAATTCCTTTCAACGTAACGTCGATCGAAGTTGAACCGCCGGTTTTTACGTCGTATTCGGGAAGCATCGGCACGAGCGCGTCGTGCAGCGTGCGCTTCTTAGAACCGTCTGGATCCCACGCTTCTTTCTCTGCGATAGGTGCTTCTTGGCCAAGTGCAGAGAGCGTTACTTCTGCGCCGCGGAACTCGATGCGATCGCCATATGAATGTGATGCGAGGTCAACGATACCCGTTTCGCGCATCGCGGTCTCAAGGGTCGTGCATATGCTTTGTGCCTGCGCGTCGGTAAGGCGTTCCTCATATACGGCCTGCCATCGTCCTTCAAGGAATGCGTAGAGCGCCGCGCCGCTCGTGGGAAGAATGAATAGATGATCGAGCACCGTACCTTCGGGGAGCTGGTCTGCGACTTGTTCCTTAAGCTGTGAGAATTTTCCGCCAGAGATTATCGCCACGTTCGTACGTGCAAGAAGCTTCGAAAGAAGCTGCGCCATTTCGGGCGTGAGCGGCTGCTTGCTCGCAGCGAGCGTCTTATCGAGATCGAAGAAAATGAGAGAAGGAAGCATATTAGTTCTTTACGAGGAGACGGCTCATAAGCTTTGAAACGGAGAACGTAGCGACACCCAGCTTACTGTCTGCACCGCCGTAATACACGAAGAGCGTATCATCACGGCGCACGATGCCGCAGGTGAATACGACATCGCCGATCTGCCCGTGCTTCTCCCAATCATCGAGCGGCTCGAGTATCGGCGCAACCATGCGCGAAATGACCCGTTCGGCAGCGTCATCAAGTAATGCGGCTCCAAGCCTGTACGTCTTCTTGTCTGGTGCGATAGCGTGATAAATGAATAGCCAGCCTTCAGGAACTTTCAGCGGCGCTGAACCGGCACCTATCTTATGGCCGTCCCACATGCCCGGGCGCGGACCCATAAGATCGAAGGCGCGGTCTATGGTGTGAATCTTGTCGAGGGAATCGAACATCTCGATACAGATGTTCGGATCAAGGCGATGCATCACCGCGACCTTTCCGTTGATGCGTTCGGGGAAGATGCATACGTCTTTGTCTGCAATTCCTTCAGGGGTGATGAGCTTCGGCGTGGACCAGTTCTTGAATTTCTTCGCGACGAAATCCTGTATAGGAATACTGCTTATCGCGCCGCGTACCGATACACGCCCATCGTAGGCGGTGTAGCAAACGGTGAGCGTGTCATCAAGCAGCGTAAGGCGTGGATCTTCGCAGCCGGAGTTTCCGTCGGGCGCGCCTCCTTTCGCTTCGAATGATTCGCGCGGCGTGTACGCAGGCGTGTCGAGGCGCTCGGTAACGTGAATGCCATCTTCAAGGCGCGCGTATCCCATAACCGAGGTCGAGTCCGCACCCATGGCGCGGTACAGCAGATGCACTGAACCGCTGTGATCGATTGCTGCGGCATTGAATACCGCGCGTGATTCCCATGCGTGTTCAGGAATAGGAGAGAGTATCGGATTACCTTCAGCGCGCGTACCGAAATTACGGCGACTGGTTTCGCTCATCGATTCTATAAGCGCAGAAAGAGAAAGCGTTGCCGTTGCGCAGGAAGTGTCAGCAGCGCCGTAATATACGTGCAGCGTGTCGCCATCGAGGCTCGCGCCGGAAGGGAATACGACGTTGCCGACGATGCCGTATCGTTCGTAGGATTCTTCCGGCACCATGAATGGATATTCCGTCTTGCCGATAACCTTGCGTGGATCATTCGCGTCAAGCAACAATGCTTCGACGCCAAAGATACGACGATGCTCGTCGTAATAATCCTGTATGTGCGAATACACGAGCAGCCACCCTTCCTTCACGCGTAGCGGCGTAGCCGCTACTTCCATATGTTCCGTATCGTTACGGCGAATATCCGGAAGTGCATGTTCAGGAAGATGCGCATGCCATTCCTCCCAGAACGAAGGATTCCAGAAGTCTTCGATATTCTTCGAGCGCGCGATGCCGATGGTGGAGGTGGGGTAATCCGCAGTCCAGTCGGTATGCGCCGTGACCATAAGAACGGCGTCGCCATCGATGCGTTCAGGGAATAGCGTGGCAGCTTTGGCATTGAAGGGTGTGACGATATGCTTCTCGGTGAGCTCGTTCGGAAGCGTACCAATAGCGACTGCGCATTTAATGTTGTCCGGTCCGAACGGATATCCGCCGAGCGCGGTATAGAACACGTACCACTTTCCTTCGAAGAAGGTCGCGCGCGGGTCTTCGCATCCGTACTTCTCCCAGTCTTCGGTCGGCTCGATTACTTGCGCGCGCTCCTCGAAATCTAAGTCGCCGTGCCCGGCAGAATAGCCGATCGTAGAGAACCCATGATGCGGCGTCCGCAGGACGTCCGGTTCTCCCATCGCTCTATAAAAAAGATGTGTCGTGCCATCCTTGTGCACGACGGTGGGATTAAACGCACCGATCGCTTCATACGCGCGGTTACGCGATGGCACAATTATAGGGTTGTTTTTTGAGCGGGTGACGATGAACATAAATAACTATGCGAGCGCCATTTGCGGCGTACCGTGCGTCATGAGCGTATCAAGAAAACTGCCGATCGGTGCGCTTGCTGAACAGACGACATTATCGCCGCCGCCATAATACACGCGGAGCGTGTCGTCTTTTATCGTTGCGCCGCAGCCGTATACGATTCCTGGCTTTCCTTCATTCTCATACGTAGCGTCAGGTACGAGCACTGGCAACGGCGCGCGCGCGATTATCTTCGTCGGATCAAGCAAATCAAGAAGCGCTGCACCCATCTTATATTTGTGAGTCTCATCGTCATTCGCGTGATAGAGGAAGAGCCAGCCGAATGCTGTCTTAATCGGTGGCGGGCCGATGCTGCGCATGCGCTTGTGCCACGCGATCGTGCGATCAGGCATCGCATGAGGATTCGGGCTATCGATATGAGGAGAATCTGCGCCGATGCGCATCGGGTCGTTCATGTATTCGATGCGCACGCGATTCTCGTCGTCCGTATGCAGATTATGCATAAGCGCGAACTGTCCGTTCACTTTTTCAGGGAAGAGCACCCAATTCTTATGACGCTCGCCGGCAGGTGAAAGGAATGATGGCTTGCTCCAGTTCCAGCGATGGTTTATGAGGTCGTCGACATCAAGGGTGATTGCCGCGACGCGCATATTGTCCCAGCCGTCGAACATATTGAACGTCAGGTACAATTTATTATCTATGATGACGGCGCGCGGGTCTTCCGTGCCGCCCCAGCTACCACCAGAAGGATACTGTACCGGGTCATAGCGATAATGAACGCCATCACGCAAGCCATCGGCAGCGTATACCGGAAAGGGAAGACGCTCATCAAAATTAACGCCGTCCTTAGAGGAGGCATAGCCGATACGCGATACGCCGTCCGCACCTACGGCACGGTAGAACATATGCGTCCTTCCTCCAGCTTCAACGATCGCGGGATTCAGCACTGATTCTTTTTCCCAGTGATAAGAACCGGTTCTAAGGATAGGATTCATCGCATTGCGCACGAGCTCCAGCGCTTCCTGCACCACTGCCTGTATGCGCGGCTGTGAGAAGAACGCATGCAGCATCTGCCACAGTCCATAGAAAAAGAGGCCGGTGACGGAGAACGCTATGAATACTGCGACGAAAAAGATTATGAGATCACTCATGTGCGGTATCTGCTACGCGTCCGTAATCGTCTTCAAGCCGTTCGATATCATTCTCATCGAATTCACCGAGTGCGATTTCCAAAACAGTTATTCCTTCAGGACCACCAGTTAAACGATGAGTCGCGCCAATAGGAATTTCAACTTCGCTATCTATAGTCATCGGATACTCGACACCATCGACCTCAGCCATGCCGCTTCCTTTGATAGTCTTCCAGAATTCGGAACGCTTCGAATGCTTCTGCAGTGAAAAGCGCTGGCCTGCAGCAACATTCAGGAATTTCAGTTCTGAAGGCTCGTTCTCGGTGAAACGGTCGAATGAGCCCCACGGACGATCTTCGTGGCAGCGATTGGAGAGAAGGGACATATACCTATAATACATTGCATGAAGCGTTTATGAGCAGTGGAAAACGTGCATAACAACATAAATCTGAGGTATGGTTAGCGCCATGAGACTCGCAACCCTGGCAATCATCGTGCAGGACGGAAAAGTGCTGCTTGGCGAGAAGAAGAAAGGTGAAATCGGCACAGGAACCCTGAATGGACCCGGTGGCAAGCTTGATCCCGGAGAGACGCTAACAGAATGTCTTATCCGCGAGGTTGATGAAGAGCTTGAAATAAAACTGGATGCAGATCAACTGAAGAAAGTTGCCATCATAACGTTCTTCGCCGGAGGTGAGCCTGACTTCGGTGTACATGTGTACCGTACTCAGTATTTCGAGGGCGAATTGAAAGAGACCGCAGACATGATACCGAACTGGTACGATATCCAGGATCTCCCATTCGATCGAATGCTCGGCTCAGATCATATGTGGTTCAAACAAGCTGTGGATGGAGAATCCTTTTGCGCAAACGTGTATTACAAGGAGCGGGCAAGCGGGTTCGAACGTATTGATTTCCTTCCGTTCGTAGATACCGAGGTTGTAGCGTAGGGCCCGTCCGGAGGACGGGCCCTTACTAGTTACTCGTGATGCATCCCCGCAACCCTGAAATTCACGTGCAAATTGAAGAGATAATTCACGATGCCGATTACTCCCGCTACCAGCACGCGTGCCAACAGGTAATAAAGGTGCGCGAAGCTAACTAACAACGCAACGAGCCCGGTTGTCGCGAGCGCTCCCAGAAGCGCAACGATGATGAAGTACGCATAGCCATGATGAATCGGCCGCTTCGTTCCATAGAACACGAAACGACGGCTTATGAAATAGTTTATTGAGACGGCAATAAGGAACGTCGCAGGCGTGGAAAAATAGTAGGGAATACCGAGAATGCTTGTAGCGATATATAGGAGGCACAGGTCAAATCCGAGCGTACTGGCTCCTACGAGAGCATAGCGAAGAAAACGGCGGAGCGAGGGCGAACGAGCTAAGTCCATGGCCGTAGTCTAGCGCATGGGGATAACGCTTGACTTTTCTAAAAGCGTCTGATATATTCAAAGGAAGTTGAGGTGAGTGATGTGCGGCTTATGTTCGACCTTCGAGTTGAACCCTTTTTACAACTAAGCCGCGCATCAGTCTTCTTAACTCCACTAAACGCGCCACAGGGCGCGTTTTTGCGTATTTCAGGCCTCTTTTGTGCAGAAATACGCAACGCGTTATACTGCCTAAATCATGGCTCCTGACCCCACCGTTCCTGCTCTCGAAATCGTCAATCTAAAGAAGAAATACGCAGGAACGAAGAAGAATCCTGGTACCGATGCCTTGAAAGGCGTCTCACTCACCGTTCCCCAAGGCGAATTCTTCGCCTTCCTCGGACCGAACGGAGCAGGAAAAACCTCACTCATTTCTATCGTTGCCGGCCTTGCCGTTAAGAGCAGCGGGGAAGTTCGCGTACACGGCATCTCTATAGACGAGCATGCGGACCATGCAAAGGCGTTCATTGGCCTCGTTCCGCAGGAAATGAATTTCAATATCTTCGAGAAAGTTATCAACATCGTGCTTGATCAGGCTGGGTACTACGGAATCTCACGTGCAGAAGCGATGCCGCAGGCTGAAAAGGTCCTCAAGGATCTTTCACTCTGGGAAAAGCGCAATGAGGCAGCGCAGGCACTTTCGGGCGGCATGAAGCGACGCCTGCTCATCGCTCGCGCCCTCGTGCACAAGCCGCGCGTGCTGCTTCTTGATGAACCGACCGCCGGCGTAGACGTTGAGCTGCGTCGCGGCATGTGGGATTTCCTTCGTGAACTCAACGAATCAGGCACGACAATCATTCTCACGACGCACTATCTTGAAGAAGCAGAACAGCTCTGCCGTCGCGTAGCGATAATCAATCAGGGCGAAATCATTAAAGAGGGAACCGTAAAGGAATTGCTCACGAGCCTCAGTTCGGTAACGCTGCTCGTGGATACGAAGGAGCCAGTATTGCTCTCAAATATGGAACTGCTGCGCGGCTATCCGATAACGAAGATCGATGAGACCACGCTTGAAGTGAAGCTGGAACATAATCAGCCGGCGAACGATATTTTCCGTAAGCTTTCCTCTATCGGCATCAACATAATGAATGTTCGAAATTCAGGAAGCCGCCTTGAGGAAGTGTTCGTCAGCTTGGTAGAAAAGAAATAATCTTATGGACCGTCACCCAATCACAACCGGCTATTACACGATGGTGCGCAAGGAATTCATCCGCATCGTGCGTATCTGGGCGCAGACCCTTCTTCCGCCGATCATCACCACGGCGCTGTATTTCGCTATCTTCGGAACATTCATCGGTTCGCAGGTCGCGAAGATCCACGGCGTCTCGTATATAGAATTCATCGTGCCAGGCTTGGTTATGATGGCGATTATCACCAGTTCGTACACGAACACCGTCTCGACCTTCTATTTCGCGAAGTGGCAGCACACGATAGACGAACTCTTCGCATCGCCGATGCCGGACTGGGTGGTTATCGCCGGTTTCGTTACGGGCGGCGTGATGCGCGGCGTTCTTGTGGGCATCCTCGTCATCGGCGTCTCGCTTTTCTTCACGCATCTCCTTATTTACAACATGTTTGTGCTTATTGCAGCGGCAGTGCTTACATCTGTGCTGTTTTCTTGCGCAGGATTGGTTAATGCTATTTTCGCCAAGACGTTCGACGCGATCAACATCGTTACGACGTTCGTGCTCACGCCGCTTACGTATCTCGGCGGCGTCTTCTATTCGATAAACCAGCTTCCGCCAATCTTCCGTACGCTTTCGCTCGCCAACCCCATTCTCTATATGGTGAATGCATTTCGCTACGGATTCCTTGGCATAAGCGACGTATCGCTCGGCCTGAGCTTCGGCGTCATAATCGGCCTGATCATAATCCTTCTTGTCGCATCGATACTGTTATTCAAGCGCGGTACCAAACTCAAGAACTAAGCGCGGTATACTGAGCGTATGCTGACGTTCACACAAGCGATCATCCTAGGTCTTGTTCAGGGCTTCACGGAACTCTTTCCGATATCAAGCTTAGGTCATAGTGTGCTGCTTCCGATGCTGCTCGGATGGAAGCTCGATCAGAGCGCGCCATTCTTTGTGGTATTCCTCGTGGCGACGCATCTTGCAACCGCGCTCGTACTTATCGGATTCTATTTCCGCGACTGGATTCGCATCGCGCAGGGCTTCCTTCGCTCCCTTATCTATCGTCGTGTTCATGGCGACGTATATGCGAAGCTCGCGTGGCTGCTTATTGCCGCGACTATTCCTGCCGGGCTTCTTGGGTTCCTTTTTCAGAACAAGCTAAGTGCGCTCTTCGCTTCGCCGCATATCGTTGCCGTATTCCTGTTCGCGAACGGCCTTATGCTGCTCGTTATTGAACGTATGAAGAAGCGTCCTTCCACGTCACTGCAGACTGCAGGAGGGCTTGCGCTTGATACGAACATCTCGCGGCTCACCGGCTTCCAGGCATTGCGCGCCGGAACGATGCAGGCGCTTGCGCTGTTCCCGGGATTCTCGCGTACCGGCGCATCTATCGGCGGGGGATTGCTTTCAGGCCTTGATCACGCGAGCGCAGCTCGCTTCTCATTCCTTCTCGCGACACCGATCATTCTCGCTGCTGCGGTACTAAAACTTCCAGTCCTGTTTACCGCTACGCACAGCTACCCGACACAACAGATAGTTGCCGGCATGCTCGCTGCCGCATTCGCTGCGCTCGTTTCCGTACTCTTCCTTACGCGCTATTTCCGCACGCGCTCGCTTCTTCCATTCGCGTATTACTGCATGCTCGCTGGCGCGAGCTCGATCATATTCTTCTTGTTCTCTTAGTTCGGTTCCTGGTCTGCCAGCTAACTTTATATAAAAGAAAACGCCCGCCTCAGAGAAGCTGGTGAGCGTTCTCCGAAGCGGACGTGTTTGTCAGGCCGGTTCTTGTAAGTGAACCGCGATGAGGCCCAGTTCATGATTGTCTTCGCCAGCATCTTCGAAGTCGAAGTCGCCGAGCACAGTGGCCATGACCTCTTGGATTCGAGCTGCGATTGTAGGGAACTGATTTTGATCCCCAAACACGACGATAAACGTAGGGCCCACCCAGACACGTTCAATACCTATCGTGTCATCGAGCCCTTTGTACAACTGAGGGATTTTCTCACCCTGTAGACGGAGATGCCTCAAGTAGCCGCGAAGGAACTTGCCGTCCCTGAATGAAGCAGTGACAACTTCCCAGACCATCGGAATTTTGTAGATAGGGTCAATGATCTGAAATACGAGGCGGATACCTCCTGTTCCTCGCGCCGTGCCGAATAGAACAAATGGCTTCATGATTGAGTCCTCCTTTCTCTGGACAGAACCCTAACACAGTTGCATAAAGGTTCCAACATCGTCTCCCAGACTGCCAGCTGTTTGCTAGAATGAAGGTATGAAAATCATTAGAATTATTCTGCTCATCCTGATTATTATCGGACTCGGCCTCCTTGCTACTCAAAGATATTGGGTATCTCCTTTGGTGAACAAGATACTGTCGTATGAAAAAATGCCTGTTGTCGTATCACCTACGCCTGCGCCAACTCACCTACCTGCGCCAACCGGTACCGCAACGGTTCCTGTATCGCACCCTCCCACACCTCCTGTAAATCAGGCCTCGAGCAGCGTGGCGATTACTGCAACAATTGGTCCGACATGTCCTGTCATGAAAGATCCGCCAGACCCTGCATGTGCGGATAAGCCATATGAAACGACACTGGTACTTGCGAGTACCATAATCGGAAGGAATGGGGGAGTGCTGGTGAAAACGGATGCGCAGGGTTATTTCTCTGAAAGCATCAGTCCAGGTATCTATACCATTCGCGCTCAATCAGATGCAGCGCTCCCGCGACTCACTCCTGTTACTTTTACCGTTGAGCCGAACAAGCAAACCAGCGTGCATCTTCAGTTCGATAGTGGCATACGGTAAATGAAAAGGCCCCGGGAATTCCGCTTTGCGGAATTCCCGGGGCCGATCATGCGCTTTGGCGCTCTATCTCGATATTCATGACCGTTGGGTAGTTAGCAGCTACTATCAGGCAGACGTCATCAATCGTTTCGTTCCCGCGCAGTATGCGCGTGTGTACATGAAGCCCAGATGAATTAGCTTAGGTTGAGCGTTATTTCATGCACTTCGTCTGCATCAACGTCTGGAATGGGATGCGTTACTGCCTCTTCCGCCCGTGGAAAGGAAAGCTCGATAGTAGTGCCTTTACCCACTGCGCTGCGTACGGTTATGGTGCCGCGATGCAGACGAACGATTTCGTTCACGATGGCAAGCCCGAGGCCTGACGTGCCTGAACCGACACCGCGCACACGAGAACTTTCAGCACGGTAGAACGGTTCGAATACGTGGTAGAGATCCTTCTGTGCAATGCCGATGCCAGTATCAATGACAGAGAGAAGTACGCGGCCACGATAATCAATATCCAGTTTCACTACCACCGAGCCGTTCTTATTCTGCGGCGTGTAGTTGAGGGCATTCTTCACGAGATTCGTGATGACTTGATCCAGTGCCACGGCATTTCCCATGATTCGATATTCAGTACCAGGTGTCTGTGCCGAAAGCGTTATACCTCGAGTTTTCGCGAGTGTCTCATGCCGCCCGATGACCGTCCGTACTATAGGGACCAGATCCAGCGGTTCCGACTTCACCTTGCCCGGGTGAATAAGATTGTCGAAGGAAAGCAGATTGTTGATCGTTTCCGATATGCGATCCAGCTCAACGATAGTTTCGTTAAGTGTGGTGCGCATTTCATCGTCTACCTCTGGATCCATGAGCGCCACTTCCGTACTGGTCTTGATAATGGCGAGCGGCGTGCGTATCTCATGCGCGACATTCCCGATGAACCGTTTCTGGAATTGCAGGGAATTGCGCGTAGGGCGAAGCGCGAAGCGTGCTGCAAGGAAACCGAATATCGTTGTCAGGAAGAGTAGGCACCAGAAGACGTACCAAATTGTCTTCGACCGCACATCCGCGATGCTTTCCGGCAGCGTCTGCATCTGGGTCGTGCTACCGTTCTGCACTGCCGTAATATGCTGACTAATCGAGCCGACCGTACGCGTTTGGGAATACTGGATGCCCCAGCCGAATATGGCGACCGTAAGGATCGTCAGGATTACCTGCAGCAGGATGATGTGTACCGTCGTCTGTACGTACGGATTGTGACGATACTTATCCGTTAAGTCGGTAACCAATGCCTCGAATCGTTTCGAAGAGGGGGTCGGCATTTGCATAGTCATCAAGTTTTTTACGGAGGTTCTTCATATGCACGTCGAGTACATTGCTGAATGCAGGGAAGTCGAAACTCCACACATGATCGAGAACCTGTTCACGCTTCAGTGCCTCATTCGGATGACGCATGAAGAATTCGAGCAGGGAGAACTCCTTCAATGTGAGAGAAATATCCTTGCCATCTTTCTTAACCGTATGCTTGCTTGGGTCGAGCTCTATGTCCCGCACCGTGAGCGTGGTCGGCAGCGTTTCTGATGGACGGCGTAGCACCGCATTCATGCGTGCGACGACTTCATCGAAGGAGAATGGTTTCGCGATGTAGTCGTCTGCACCAAGGTTAAGGAGGTCGATCTTGTATTCAGTCTCGTCCCGCGCCGTGAGGATGATGATCGGCGTTGTAACGCCTTCTGCGCGCACATCTCTGCAGATAGTCGCACCATCGATACCCGGAAGCATGAGGTCGAGCAGGATCAGATCGTACTCGTCGCGATAGAGCATGATGCGCGTGCGAGCCTTCTCACTATCAGAAAGCCAGTCCACGGTGAACCCTTTCAGTTCCAGACCTTTCTTAAGTGCCTCGGCTAGCTTCGCTTCGTCTTCAACAATAAGGATTCGCATACGTTCGGGGTTAGTGAATACTGGATAACATTCACGAAGTATCCACATTAACGCATGAAGGCTTCATGAAGGATACTTCATGAAAGGTACGCCTTACGAATTCTTACGTCAAAACCTTAGTCTGCGGATCGAATGAACTTTTCCATCCATAGTGCCTCTACACGTTCTTCTACTCTTATGAACCGTTCGTATAGGCTCTCTACTTTACGCTCTAGCATATCTAATCTTTCAGCGACGGTATCCAAGATTTGCAGCTTTCTTCCGAAGTAGACAACTGCTGCAAATATTGCAGGAATACCGATATAAAGAATGAGATTCAAGGCTGTCATAGAAGGAATTATACAACCTTACCGCGTAAGGCAGAATTCGCTTGATTCAGTAATGGCTGATTCAGCTGCGCCAGGTGCACAGACGGTGATGCGACCTGTCGAAGCGCTCTCTGTGATGGTGTATTTCGACGTGTATTCTTCGTCGCTTGAAGCACAGGCAGCTGAAGTACAGGTATTCGTTCCGTCTTTCGGGTCAGTGGGCATTTCTGAAATGAAGTTTGGAACGAGACATGGTCGCAAGTCGTACGCATTTCCACCTCCATTACCTATAAATTCAGTTTCATTCGGCAATGGGTTTAGACAGGTACCGACCTGATTATTAAAGATGCCTTTATTCTCTGCAAGGCGTTCTCCAATAGCGTTCAGGATCGCATTCACATCGCTTTCTCGTTGCGCATTGCGCGCCTCGGCAAATTGACGCAAAGGATTGATAGCAAGAAGCACGATGCTTGCCAGTACGGCAATCATGCCGATGACGACCAATATTTCGATGAGGGTGAATCCTTGAGCAGGAATTTTTCTTCGCGTGTGCATAGGTATACGTGTTATGGGTATACCTTTAGTTTGAAAGAATACGTATCCGTTTCATATGAATATACGGGTACTAACCGCTTTGCCGCTCGAGGTTTTCTTTATATTGCGTTCACTTCCTTCCAAGATGTGATTGTGGGAACCCCAAAAACACCCGGCATGTTTATGTGGCCCTCAATGCGCACCGAAGCAGTACGTGCAGAGGCGGTTGTGATGACCGTCGCGTCTAAGGCTATTATTGTGATACTTACGATATGACAAACATGCGTGGGGTCTGTAAACACATCGATACCTGTGCTTGGTATGTGATAGGTGGTTGGATCAATAGTGAGTGAATATGCAGTGGCATACAAGCAGGACAGAGCTTGATACCGTGCCTGCAGGTGTGCTCCGTAATCTGATGTATCAAAGCGAGCAAGCAGTGCCGTCGTTCCGGCATTTAGCGTATATAAGGCAAGAAGAAACGCTATGATGAGTGCCGATGCAAGGGCGATATATCCGTTCTTTCTTTGGAGCGCTCTCATGGTAAATCTATATACGTACGTCCAGTAAAGGTGCGCATGAGCACCTTTCCGTCATCCGTGTGCGCAGTCAGAGTGAAGGAACTGTCGACGAACGCCGGTTCTCCCCCAGTCTTGCTCGTCTGTATGAATTTCAAATCATGCACCTGCACCTGGTTTCCGCTAACTGCTTGTCCTGTTGGAAATCCTTGCAGAAGCGTTGAGCTAGACAGATGGAAAGAAGAAGCGGCTCCGCCGCTTCCGATTGTGTAGTCGATCGTCTCGAGAAGGAACGTGCCTTCTTCTAAGAGAAGTGACTGCGTTTCAGTGCGCGCCGCAGCGGCGCGCATGCCCCCAAGAGCAGGAAGTACACCACTCATAAGTAATCCGAAGAGGCCCAGATATACTATCGTTTCGATAAGAGTGAAAGCACGCATATCACGAGCTCGTTACTACGGTAAGATATCCCGTCCCGTCTGAACCGACCGAACCGACATACAAAACATTTTGTCTGCAGGTCATTGCTGTCGCGGTTCCTTGTGGAATAGCTATGTGGGAATACAGAACAGGGTTCGCAGAATCCTGAATATTCCAAAGCTGTAGCTCATCGTTCGTCAGCACAAATGCAAGGAAGCCTCGAATTAAAATACTTTGCACTCCGCGATGGTTCAGGTTGTTTCCAATGTCGACTCCGCCTACACGGGTAAGAGAAGCATCCTGCGTAAGGATTGAGAATTCTTCAGAAGCGCCATTCGCGTAGGAGCGACCACTGAACAGATACGAGCCTGCTCGCACTAGTACGCGCACGAATCCTGCACCTGAAAAACTATGAGATCCAATTTCAACAGGATGAGCAGGATCATGCACGTCTTCGGCGATAATGGCTTTTCCAGAGCCGCTATTATCATCAGTCCCTACATATATTGTGGTGCGTGCTGCGACAACTGCATTCACACCGCGTCCGATAGCGACTCCTCCTATACGAGTAGGGACGTATTGATTGCTCATATCTACGATCTGCAGTTCCTGGCCGCCACCTGTTTTCGAAAGACCTACATATGCGGTGTTCGCACGATAGGCAACAGCATCTCCTGGGGAAGTTGCGCCGCTTGCCGTAAGAGCTAGTGCAGGGCTCGTGGTAGGAATTTGAAAATTTGCAGAGGGATCCGGCGTTGTTCCTGGCGTAAAGTATGTCTGCAGTTGTCTACAATTTACTGTGCTGTAGGCGCAGTTAGGCATGTCCGTACTTGAGAATCCATTTGCTGCGTACATATGATCATCTCCCGCGGCAAGTGCCGTAAGACCTATTTTTGACGGACTTGCGTTGTCGAAAGAATTTATATAGGCGGGCTGTTGTGCTTGGTCTGTTATACGAAAGAAAAACAAGGTCGGGTCACTCGCCTGCGTAGTGCTTGCGACCCCAACGGCAAGGACATTTCCCTGGACTGCAAGAGATGATATGGGGTAATGGCCAGCCGGAATAGTTCCGGGAAGAAGGAAACCAGGCATCAGCTCGTACGAACCCAGGATGTGCGGATGCGTCCAGTCTCCTAAGATGAACGGTTGGCAGGGGTGACTACTGACATTCTTATAATTAGCGACGAGCGTGCTGTATGTGGCTGACTGCGGAACACCTTCAAGACTTGTCCATGTCGCCGTGCTGGTTAGTAGAACAGCACTGTCATCAAACGGTCTCAAGATTAGAGAGGTGCTGATACCATTTGCAGTCGTAGTTGCTATGGCAGTCAGTCCAGTAAAATCAGTACGAGCCAGCAGTAACGAATGCTCAAGGAGTGCTTGCGCCTTGCGATTTGCTTCAGCTTCTGTAAATGCATTCTGAAGTACGATGGGCATACGGTATGCGACCAGCCCCGCTGCCACTATTGCCGTTGTCAGAATAACGAAGGCAAGCATGAGTTCGATTATCGAGAAACCTTTTTTCATAGCGTGTGCATAACCGTAATGGCCTCTTCTGAATTGCTATCAACTTCCCACGCACCCGTGCTTGAGGCTGCACGCCTAAGCCAACCAACGGGGTGTAGGTTTCCCAAGCCAAGAAATTGAATGATGCCGGATGCCGTGCCGTCTTTGTTTTCTGCAAGAGGATACGATTGGTCTGATTCACCGGCGGCTCGTATGACAAGTGCGTGAGGTGCATCAGACCAATACAGGCTGTGCGGTATTCCGTGCATCGCTTCGGCACGCGCATGGCGGGCGATAGCCGCCATGCGCGTGCCGTCGGACTGCGCAAGCGCAGCTTCAAATTGCTGTATGCCTGGCCCGATCGTTACGCTTGCAAGCAGGGCAGCGAGAGAAATACTTATCAATAACTCTACCAAGGTGACTCCGCGCATATATTACTGAGCGCTTATTCCCTGAGTCAGACCATAGATCGGCGTGATGATCGCGAGCGCGACGAATCCTACGATGCAGCCCATGATGAGCATTAATACAGGCTCAATGAGTGCCTGCAGCGTGCGTGATCGCTCTTCAAGATACTGTTCATATATCTGCGCAACATTTCGCAAACTTTCGGGAAGCGTACCGGTTAATTCACCTGCCGTAATCAGCTGCACCGCAACAGAGGGGAAGAGCGTTACTCGTTCAGAAAATCCCTCTGCAACTGGTCGTCCTTCGCTTATGCGCGTATACAAATGCGTAAGCGCTTCTTCGTACTGACTATGCTGGATACTCTTGGCAAGCATATCCAACGCCGTAAGTATGCCTACGCCGCTCTCAAGCAACGTTGAAAGCGTGCGCGCAATAGAGGCAGCATGATAGTAAAGAATCATAGAACCGAAAACGGGAATACTCAGCAGTATGCGATCGCGCAACTGTCTGAAACGCGAGAAGCGAAGAGCGTAGACGAACGCACCACTCGAAAGAACGATAAGAACGAGCACCAGCCATCCATAGTTTGATGTGAATTCAGTCAGGCCGATGAGAATACGAGTCGGTAGCGGTAATGTCTGATGGAATCCTTTAAACAAAGGCAAGATCTTAGGAAAGGCGTACAGCGTTAGGAACGCGGTCAGTGCGACCGTGGCGCATACGATGATAAGCGGATAGAGCGCAGCACTCATCATGCGCCGTTTGTCATCACGATTTCGTGTACAGAGCAGCGCAATTTGCTCAAGATGATTCGAGAGCGATCCGCTCGTTTCCCCAACTTGCACTAAGCTCACATGGAGCGGATCGAAGATGCGCGGGAATCGAGCAAGCGCATCAGAAAGACGTTTGCCGCGAAGCACCTCTTCACTAATTGCTTTTATTACGCGTACGTACGCAGGGCGCGAAGCGCCCTGCTGTATCAGTTCGAGGGCACTAATAATAGGAATACCAGCACGCAGAAAGAGTGATAATCGTCGCACGAAAAGAATTACTTCATCGGTACGCATATCAGGTGTGATGAAGACGAATAATTTCTTCAAGCGTCGTGCTGCCATCTGCAACTTTTTGCACCGCATCGCTCATCAGGGGTATCATTCCGCGTTCGCGTGCGATTCTGGCTATAGCACGCGCATCAGTAACGTCGTGGAGCGTATCGCGAATCACGTCATCAATTGGCAGTAGTTCGCATATGCTTATACGTCCTCTATAGCCCGTTCCTCCGCATACAACGCAACCGATACCGCGCAGAATACGCATAGGAAGCGATTCTATAACACCTCCGTTTATCAGCGTTTCCAGAACTTCCTTCTCTCCTGCATTCAATATTCTTTCTACGCTACATTTCGTACAGACACGCCGTACGAGGCGTTGCGCCACGATAAGGGTCACGCTTGAAGCAATGAGATATGATTCGATACCTTGATCACGCAAGCGAATAAGTGCCGTTGTCGCATCAACCGTATGCAAAGTTGAAAGGACGAGGTGGCCGGTAAGCGCAGCGGTGCAGGCAAGCCGCGCCGTTTCCGCGTCTCGAATTTCACCCACCATGATTACGTCAGGATCCTGACGTACGATGCTACGCAAGCCGTGGGCAAACGTAAATCCTGTGCGCGGATTCACTTGTATCTGACTTATGTCGTCTATCGAGTATTCGATCGGATCTTCAATCGTAACAATCGATTGGTTCTGATGTGCAAGCACGGTAATAAGCGTGTAGAGCGTGGTCGTTTTCCCTGAACCAGTCGGACCGGTAACGAGTACCAATCCGTGCGCACGGCTTATTGCATATTCAAGCGCAGCACGCTGTTCAGTGCTGAATCCTAATTGTTCGAGCGTTCCGGTGCGAGTATCCAGTGAAAGAAGTCGCAATACGGCATTCTCGCCGTAGTAGGTCGGTGCAAGTGAGATGCGAATATCTACTGAGCGCTCTGAATCAAGTGTGAATCGAAAGCGACCATCATGGGCAGCGTGGTGTTCATCGGTACGAAGATTCGAAAGAATTTTAAGCCGGGCAATAAGTTCTGCATGTACTGAAAGTGGAATCGCATGTTCTGTGGTAAGTACGCCATCAACTCGAAACCGAATACAGATGTTCTTACGTCCGGGAAGAATGTGCATATCTGATGCGCCTGCCGCATGCGCATGGAGTATGAGCACGTCGACCAGCGCAATTACCGATGAAGCGTGGCCATCTGAAATGCTTTGTATAAGGCGCGCCGCTTCGCGGCGCACGGTAGTCAGCAGGGAATTCGGGTCTTCGTTTTGCATAGGTATCTGTACTACTCATGCTAGCGAAGCGGTCCCTAAAACAATCCTGTTTCAGGCTGTGTAGAACTCCACCCACTCCATAAATTTCCTATTTCTGCTACACTTTCTCTACATATGGCATACGACTTTTCAAAACTGACGGCGAACGTGAAAGAGACTGAAGAATGGCTCCAGCGCGAGTTTTCTAACATCCGCACGGGCCGCGCAACCCCCACGCTTCTGGATTCCGTTAAGCCTGAAATATACGGCGCACGAACGCCAATTCAGCAGGTGGCGAGCGTTACTATCGAGGACGCGCGTACACTTCGTATCGTGCCGTGGGATAAATCGATCGCAAAGGATATCGAGCGCGCGATAAACGATGCAGATTTCGGTGTTTCCGTTGCGGTAGATGATCAAGGTCTTCGCGTTATTTTCCCGATGCTTACTGCAGAACGACGCACGCAGCTTCAGAAAATGGCAGGAGAAAAAGCCGAGCAGGCCAAGGTGACGCTTCGCGGGCATCGCACCGATGCGCTGAAGGATGTCGAGGCCACAGAAAAAGAAGGCGGCATGGGACTTGATGATTTGAAGCGCCTCAAGGATGACGTTCAGAAACATATCGATAAAGGCACCGAAGCGATCGAAACGATGATGAAAAAGAAACAGGAGGAAATTACGCTTTAGTTGCTCTCAAATAAGACAAGGTTTATAATAGGCATACGTTCGTGAGCGAAAGCTTATTCTGGATACGGCTAGTCCGACTTCCGAGCGAACAAGGAAAATCCTTACTTTTGTAGGGATTTTTCCTTTTTCATAACACTCAAAAAATGAATTTTTCCATTTCCAACTCTTCTAACCACAACCCGAATCGGATGTTGTTGATTATGAACAGTGGCAACAAATGACCAATACTCAGTATTCCAAATTTTCCTATATCTATACCCTTCGATAACTTTTGCAGAACGTAGAATTTCAGGCACAAATTCCAATAAGCGCACTCGATTCAAAACCACATCTGGATTCCTTGCTCTATTGTCAGCGCTGAAACGTAGATGATTGAATCCTTTCATATTGAAATAAACGTAAGATTTTAATGGGCCACAGTACACAGGTTTCCAACTCTTATATTCTTTACGACACAGATCTATTAGATCTTTAAGTTTCTTATTCATCCGCACAGTATTGCTTTTTGGTGTTCAAGATTCGCTAAGAGAAAGTTAAAATTTATCTGAAATTTGCTGCTGTAGTACACTAGAGCGAATGACTGTCATCCTTTTCATACTCGTATTGGTGGCGCTTATCGTTGTTCATGAATTCGGGCATTTTGTCGTCGCAAAACTTTCGGGCATGCGTGTGGACGAATTCGGTATCGGCTACCCGCCGCGCATCGCGGCGTTCAAAGTAGGTGCTACGGAATATAGCCTGAACTGGCTGCCATTCGGCGGTTTCGTTCGTATATATGGTGAGGATGAAACAGATGCAGCAGGGAAGGACGCATTCAGCTCCCGCCCGAAAATTCTGCAGGCGCTCACCTTGGTCGCAGGTATCTTTATGAATCTTTTGTTCGCGTACGTGCTCGTGGTGCTGGCTCTCGGTTTCGGTACGCAGCGCGCGCTTTCAGATCAGGAAGCATTGAGCGCACCTGATGCAGTGATTGCGGTTGCAGACGTATTGCCAGGAAGTCCTGCCGCAACGGCAGGACTCATGCCCGGTGATTTCATTCGTTCTGTAGACGCGCCGAATTCTTCGTTCACGAGTGCAGTCACGAATGATTTCACGACGTTCATCGGCCAGGACACGAATTTCGCACCGCTCACATTCCATATCGAGCGAAATTACAAACCGATGACCCTCACAGTAACGCCGAAGAGTGACATTATTCCTTCGCAGCCGTGGCGCATCGGTATAGGTATCGCTATTTCAGATGTCGGTACTGCGCGCGTATCGTGGGGCACGGCGATAACTGACGGCGCATCGCTCACCTGGGAGCTCGTGAAGGAAACTGCTATAGGGCTCGCGAAGTTCTTTGCCAGCCTTGCGACGTTCACCGCGAATCTTTCTGATGTTTCAGGTCCTATCGGTATCGCGGGAGCAGTGGGGAATGCGTACAGTCAGGGCATTACCTCGCTCCTTACGATTACCGCGCTCATCTCTATAAATCTTGCGCTTATCAACATCATTCCGATTCCTGCACTCGATGGCGGACGTCTCCTGTTCGTTATTATCGAGGCCGTTATTCGTAAGCCTATCAAGCCAAGAATCGCGCAGACCGTAAACATGGTCGGCTTTGCGCTGCTCATATTGCTTATGGTCTTGGTGAGTGCTCACGACATTTTCAAGCTGTTCACCTAGGGTCCGAAAGGAAGGTTTTGCCTCCTTGGCTTCGGGACGTATACTGTCTGGGATATGAGGCAAACACAGCTTTTCACGAAGACGCGGCGCGAAGCGCCGGCAGATGAGGTGTCTAAGAATGCACAGCTTTTGATTCGTGCGGGATTCATCCATAAGGAAATGGCAGGCGCGTACGATCTGCTCCCGCTTGGCTTACGCGTTATAGAAAAGATTCGCGGCATCATTCGCGAAGAGATGAATGCTATCGGCGGACAGGAACTGCACATGACGACGCTGCAGGGTCCTGAATTATGGGAGAAGACCGGACGGTTCGACGACGCAGTCGTCGACAACTGGTTCAAGACGAAGCTTACGAACGGTACGGAGCTCGGTATCGCAAACACGCATGAAGAACCGATCACCGCGATGCTCACGCACCACATCAACTCGTATAAGGATCTTCCTGCGTACGTGTATCAATTCCAGACGAAGTTCCGTAACGAACTGCGTGCGAAATCCGGCATCATGCGCGCACGCGAATTCCTGATGAAAGATTTTTATTCTTTCAATCGAACCGAAGAAGATTTCAAGGCGTTCTATGAAAAAGCAGCGGAAGCATACACTCGCATCTTCATGCGTGCCGGTATCGGGAACGTAACGTATCGCACGGTTGCCGCAGGCGGCACGTTCACGACTGGATTCACGGATGAATTTCAGACCATTTCAGACGCAGGCGAAGACATTATTTACGTAGACAAGGAGAAGGGTATTGCCGTCAACAAGGAGGTATACAATGACGACACGCTCGCGCAATACGGCCTAGATAAAGCCTCAATGGTGGAAGAGAAGTCAATCGAGGTTGGAAACATCTTCCCGCTCGGTACGAAATATCCGGACGCTATGGGCCTCACGATTAAGGATGAGAATGGAGAACAGCAGCAGGTACACATGGGCAGCTATGGTATCGGCCTTGGCCGCTTGATGGGCACCGTGGTTGAAGTGCTTTCAGACGAGAAAGGAATCGTGTGGCCTGCATCGATTGCGCCATTCGGCGTTCATCTGGTTTCAATGACTTCGAACGACGAAGTGGTCGTTGCATACGCAGATGCACTCTATGAGGAACTCACCGCAAGCGGCGTGGAAGTTCTGTATGACGATCGCGACGCGCGCGCAGGCGAAAAACTCGCAGACGCAGATCTTATCGGTATCCCGACACGCATCCTTATCGGCAAGGACACGATATCAAGCGGCGCTGTTGAAGTGGTCGATCGCGCTACAGCCGTAGTGAAAAAAGTTACTCGTGACGAATTGCTTTCGCACATGGGCTCCGTCGCTAGTGCAGAAATCGCAGGATAGGTATGGCAAATCGCTTCTCAAGGAATTCGCTCTTCTCCAGCGATATCGGCATAGACCTCGGTACCGGAAACACGCTCGTGTACGTACGCGGGCGAGGCATCGTTATCAATGAACCATCAGTGGTAACGGTAAATGAGAAGACCGGGCAGGTCGTTGCGGTGGGTATCAGTGCGAAAGCGATGCTCGGCAAGACACCGCCGCATATACGCGCTATCCGCCCGCTCGAGCATGGCGTGATTTCGGATTTCGAAGTAACGCAGGAACTGCTTTCGTACCTTATTCATAAGGCGCAGAGCGGCCGTACGCGCCTGTTCGGTCCGCGCGTGGTGATTGGCGTACCGACCGGCGTGACTAACGTAGAGAGCCGCGCGGTTCGCGATGCCGCGCTCACGGCCGGGGCGCGCGAAGTATATATATTGGAAGAGCCGATGGCTGGCGCCATCGGCGCGAAGCTGCCCGTAAATGAAGCGCTCGGTACGATGGTGCTCGACATCGGCGCCGGTACCACCGACATCGCAGTAATTGCGCTTGGCGGAACGGTAGCAGGGAAGAGCTCGCAGGTTGCGGGCGATCGCCTGAACGACAACATCATCGATTTCGTACGCAGTGAATTCTCGCTCGCCATAGGCGAGCGTACCGCAGAGGACGCGAAGATCGCCGTCGGTGCCGTGCTGCCGCTCGACGAAGTGCTGGAGCGTCCGATACGCGGCCGTGACCTCGCTACCGGTCTTCCGCGCGAAGTGATACTTACGGATTCGCACGTACGCGAGGCGCTCGCGCCTTCCATGGACAGTCTTATGGAAGCGATGAAGGATGTGATCGAACGCACGCCGCCGGAACTTCTTTCCGATGTGCTTGAGCGCGGCGTAACGGTATTCGGCGGCGGCGCGCTGCTGCGCGGCCTGCCGGAGCTTCTCGCGAAGATGCTCGGCGTGCCGGTCATGGTCGCTGACGATCCACTTACGGCGGTGGTGCGTGGTACGGGTATCGTTACAGAAAGTCCGCGAGACTGGGCTGAAGCTTTCATGCATGAAGACGCCATCCTTACGCAAATATAGTTCTCGTTCGAGTCGCAACAATCTGCTTTCGCCAGGCATGTTCGCCGTAGGCGTACTCGTGCTTTTAATAGGTATTCTCGCGATCGTACGATTCGCCGCTCCGAATGCGTTCATCACCATCGCATCGCCATTCTGGAAAGCAGGGACATCAGTTTCTGCAGCAGTTGCTACCGGTGCAGGAGGATTTACGAGCACAGCGAACTTAGTTAGTCAGCGTGATCAGCTTGCTACACAGGTTGATCAGCTGACGGCACAGAATCGTACGCTTACGGCGCGTGCGCAGGACCTACAGAACCTGCTGGGCAACCGTACGCAATCTTCAGGAGGAATATTGGCGGCCGTGTTGGCGCGCCCTCCGGTCGCGCCTTATGACGTCCTCATCGTTGATCAGGGCGCATCAACCCACGTTGTTCTTGGTGCAACGGCATACGGCCCCGGCGGCACGCCCATCGGCACGGTTGCAACGGTAGAGAACACATCATCACGCATCACGCTCTATTCGAATCCTGGCCTTCAGACTGATGCATGGGCCGGCGATACTCGCATTCCTATAACGCTCACCGGCGCCGGCTCGGGCGGCTTCACCGCAACGCTACCGAAAGCAGCAGGCGTAACCGAAGGGCAGGGAATATACGTTGCCGCAGCCGGCGCGGTACCGGTCGGCGTCGTCTCGCATGTAAATGCCGACCCTTCTTCACCGAACGTCGTGCTCCAGATTCATCCCTACCTCAACCCATTTTCCCTTACATGGGTGACGATAAGCGCTGACGGCTCATGATTCGCATTAGCTTACCGCTACGCATAGGCATCATTATTCTGGCCTGTGCGTCGCCATTCATTTTTCCCAGTATCCTCACTGGAATTCTTGCCTTTGCAGCCGCGCTTATCTTTCCACCACTCGCAATAGTACTTGGAATGCTCACCGATCTCCTCTATGAACCGACTGGATACTGGCCATTCGCGAGCATGCTCGGCGTGATTCTGTGCGTCATAGCGCTCTTCGTGCGCTCATTCGTGAAGGAGCGTATTATGTAAGAATGTTCGGCAAACGCAGATATCAAGATCCAGAACTCAATCCGGATGAGATATTTCTCGACGCATCTAACCTGCCTGAATTCAATCAGAACAGTCTTGAGGGGAGGCTTGAAAAGCCCGTTGCACGTACCACCTACCTCGGTTTAGGTATTTTCGTATTCTTTATCTTCAGTGCGCTCGTGGCGCAGGCGGCGAATCTCGAACTCGTGAAGGGAAGTACCTATGCCACGCAAAGCGAGAAGAATCGCCTACGCCCCGATGTGCTGTTCGCACAACGTGGTGCGATTCTCGATCGTAACGGCGTACCGCTCGTATCGAACATACAGGCGAATGATGGTAGCACGAAGCGCACCTACGCGACGCCTGGCTTCGGCCATCTTCTTGGCTACGTTTCATATCCGAAGAAGGACTCAACCGGTAACTATTATGATACGGATATTACCGGTCTTGCCGGTGTCGAATCCGCATTCAACAGCACGCTCGCCGGAAAGAACGGCACGCTTCTGGTGGAAGAAGATGCGCTTGGCCACGTGCAGAGCCAAGGGACGGTGCAGCCAACCGTGAACGGAACGCCGCTCACGCTCTCTGTTGATTCGCGCGCGCAGACCGCGTTCTATAACGCGATCAAGACGACCGCAGACAAGATTCCGTTCCAGGGCGGGGCAGGCATCCTTATGAATATTGATACGGGTGAAATCGTCGCGATGACATCGTATCCGGAATATGATCCGAACGTTCTTTCAAGCGGAGGGCCAAGCGACGTGATTGCCGGATACAGCACGGACCCGCGTCAGCCATACCTTGATCGCCCGGTGAATGGTCTCTATACGCCAGGCTCTGTTGTGAAGCCGCTTGAGGCTTCCGGTGCGCTCACAGACGGCGTCATAACACCGGAGACGGTCATCACTTCAACTGGCTCCATTTCAGTACCGAACCCGTATGACGCTGCGCATCCGAACGTGTTCAAAGACTGGAAGGTGCTTGGTCCGCTTACCGTGCGCACGGGTATCGCGTATTCTTCTGACGTTTTCTTCTACACGGTGGGCGGAGGCTTCGGCCCTATAAAAGGTCTCGGTATCGATCGTTTGGATTACTGGTTCCAGCAATTCGGTCTCACCACCCCGACTGGTATCCAACTTGCAGGTGAGAAGACTGGTTTCTTGCCGACACCCGCGTGGAAGCTCTCTACGACAGGTGGAAAATGGAATATCGGCGACACGTACCATACTGCTATCGGTCAGTATGCCGTTCAGATTACGCCACTTGAAGAAGCGCGTGCGATCGCCGCAGTCGCTAATGGCGGCAACCTGGTTCAACCGACGCTCCTTAAGAATCCGACGGTCGTAAGCACGAAAGTGCCGGTAAGTGCTGCAGATCTTGAAATCGTACGAGAGGGCATGCGACTCGGCGCAACTGAAGGAACGTCAGTCGGTCTCAACGATCTTTCCTTCGTGAATGTGGCAGGCAAGACCGGTACGGCGCAGCTCGGTTTTCACAACGAGTATTACAACTCATGGGCGGTCGGCTTCTTCCCGTACGAGCATCCGAAGTATGTATACGTCGTCGTTATGGAGAAAGGCCCTGCAGGGAACGCGATCGGCGGTATCTATGTTATCCACCAATTCCTCACTGCGCTTCACTCTGTCGCGCCCGAATATTTCCAATAGTCTATCTTCAGGAATATTTTAACTTTTGTTTAAGACTCCTTGAACACCTTTTTGCTACCGTACTTACAGCTGGCGGTCTGCTGACGGAGGTGGCCTGATATCCAATCTTCAGGGGCGCAATTCCCCTCGCCAGCACAATTGTTCTAACTTTCCTGTTGACGAAGATTTTACCAAAGAGTATTATTCAAAGGTCAGGTCTTCTCGTCATCAGACGGAGGTTGGAGAGAAAAACGGCCGAAAGGCCGTTTTTCTTTTGTATTGACGCGCCAGAGGGGCCACGTACAATACAGGTACTTCAACTTAATATTTACATGATGACTGAACAGGAAACGATGGTCAGCCAGGAGAAGTTCGATGAGATGGTAAAGGAGCTCGACAACCTTAAGACTGTCCGTCGCACGGAAATCGCGAAGAATCTTGAATACGCTCGCTCGCTCGGAGACCTCTCCGAGAACGCGGAGTATCAGGAGGCGCGTGATCTTCAGGCAGCGACAGAAGAACGCATCCGCAAGCTCGAAGAATTAGTTAAGCGCGCGAAGATCGTTACGGATGGAAAGAAGAAGGATGTCGTCGGCTTCGGCTCGATTATCGTCATCAAGAAAGATGGCGGTAATGATGTGCACGAATACACGATCGTCGGTTCAGAAGAAGCAGACATGCGTGCGCACAAGCTTTCGCACGTATCGCCGCTCGGCGCTGCGCTCATGGGCAAGAAGAAGGGAGATCAGTTCACCTTCGAGACGCCTAACGGCAAGCAGACGTATCACGTAGAGAAAGTCGCATAACGAAGGTAAATAGACGCAAAAGGAAAGACCCCGCGAAGCGGGGTCTTTCCTAATCTCACAATTGGCCAGGTATGCTAGTCTGGAGGATATATGGCAGACACAGAAACGATCCGGAAAGAAAGGCTGACGAAGATAGAAAAGCTGAAGGAAGCAGGCATGGAAGCCTATCCGACCAGCTCGAACCGTTCGCACACGATAGGGGATTTCATACATAAGCACCAGGCGCTTGAGCGCGAGCATGCGCTTATTACGATCGCAGGACGCATCATGAGTATTCGCGACCAAGGCGGTGTGATGTTCGCAGACCTCTTCGACGGCACTGAAAAGACACAGGTAGTACTGCAGCAGGATGCAGACATGAAACCAGAGCAGTTCGACCTGTTCAAAGAAGCGGTCGACACGGGAGACATCATCGAGGTCGCCGGCTTCGCCTTCACTACCAAGCGCGGCATGCGTTCGCTGCAGGCGTCCCGCTGGAATATGCTTGCGAAGTCTCTTCTTCCGGTGCCGGATGAATTCTATGGCATCAAGGATGAAGACGAACGCTTCCGAAAGCGATACCTCGACATTCTTCTTTCGAAAGAAACAGCAGACCGCATCCGTCGTCGTTCGGCATTCTGGAATACGGCGCGTACCTATCTTCTTAAGAAAGGATTCGTTGAAGTCGAGACGCCCGTGCTTGAAACCACGACCGGCGGTGCCGACGCGCGCCCGTTCGTCACGCATCACAACGCGCTCGATATCGATGTGTATCTCCGTATCTCTGCAGGCGAACTATGGCAGAAGCGTTTGATGGTTGCCGGACTCCCGAAAGTATTCGAGATCGGCCGCATCTTCCGCAATGAAGGCATGTCTTTCGAACACGCGCAGGACTACACGCAGCTTGAATTCTACGAGGCATTCGAAGATTACAATCATGGCATGCAGATGATTACGGATATGTATCGTACGATCGCGGACGAAGTGTATGGAACACGTGTATTCACGATACGTGATATGGAAGTGGATCTGGGAGCTGCGTGGGAGACCTATGATTACTGCGCGCTTATCAAAGACGCCTACGGAATCGATCCTCTTGATACGGATGAAAAGGCGGTGGCGAACGCCATGAAGGATGCAGGTATAACTGTGCCTGCAGATGGCTTCAACAAGGAACGCGGTATCGACCTGCTGTGGAAGCAGATTCGCAAAACTCTCACCGGCCCTGGCTTCCTTATCGGCGTTCCTGCGTATATGGAGCCTCTTGCAAAACGAAGCAAGGAAGATGCGCGTGTGGTTGAACGATTTCAGCCTATTATCGCCGGTTCAGAAATCGGGAAGGGCTTTACCGAATTGAATGACCCGATTGATCAGGCAGGCCGCTTCGCGCATCAGCAGGAACTACGTGAAGCTGGGGACGACGAAGCGCAGATGAATGATACGGATTACGTAGAAGCGCTTGAATACGGCATGCCACCAGCCTTCGGCTTCGGCGTTTCCGAGCGCCTCTTCAGCGTGCTAGAAGGCGTCTCTATCCGCGAGGGACAAATATTCCCGCTCATGCGTCCGCGAAGTGATTCGTAAGCAGAAATAAAGAAAAAGCGACCCCTTCTTAGGGGCCGCTTCGCTTTAGAACAAGATGCTTCAGCCGACGAACTGTTCGCGTTCGCGCCGTGCAGCCCGTCCGTATTTGCGTTTCGGGCGCTGCTTCGGCGGCGGATGCCATCCGCCGCATTTACGTTGCAGATCGAGCAACGCAAGCTCGATGCAGTATTTTCCCGTTTCGGGGTCCATACGCGTGATATCTGCGTCGGGATTGAATGCGATCTGGAGCCTTGACGAGCGCGCCCAGATTGGCAGACATTCACCTAGCTTCGTCCGGCACTCTGGAGTTGCAATGTACCGGAAGTATCGGCTCGGGTACGTTATCTGCTTCGTCGTGAAGATCGAGACCGTTTTTGAAGGGGCACAGGGTGGCTCTCTGCCACGGATAATTTCAAGCCCTGCATGATCACCTGCGCAGTCGCGCATGCCGAGATCTTTGAATTGAGCCTCGAGCGTCGCTCCAAGCCTTCCGAACAGCATATGTGCCGTGGCATCCGTGTCACGCAGCGAATAGATAACAGGTTCGAACATTATTTTCTCCCTTTTTCTGGTTTATGTGAAAGAACAAACAGAAGAGTCCTCGACTGGAAGGTCAAGGACTCAATTCAAGTTTCTTCGTGGAGTGTAATTACTTCGCAGAAACCTCAGTTGAAACCTCGACCGGTATTAGGCCGAAGACATACTTTAGGATCCAGCGAGTAATCTGAGCTGACATAAGAATATTGTACATCTCACATGTGGTGTTCGTCAAAGAGTAAAAATACCTTGGTTTCTGGGGATAAATGGGGGCTTGTGGGGGGGAAGTGTCATATACTTGTGTATAAGTGGGATGAAGTGGGATTTAGCCCATTCACTTCAATCCGCTGCTACTTACCTACAATGTTCATCGGAGAATATCGTCATACATTCGATGCGAAGAATCGCATCTCTCTTCCGGCAAAGTTCCGGAAAGAACTTGGCGGCTCCGTTATCATTACGCGCGGCCTCGATCACTGTCTCTTCGTGTATCCGAAGATGGCGTGGAAGAAAGAAGCGGCGAAGCTGGCAGCACACTCCACAGGAAGCGCCGCAGGACGCGGACTCTCTCGCCTTATGCTCGCCGGCGCTAACGAAGCGGAACTCGATTCCGCTGGTCGTGTGCTCGTACCCGATTATCTGAAGAGCTTCGGCGGCCTTACCGTGAAGAGCGTCATCGCAGGGGTGAACGAGCGTTTAGAGATATGGGATGAGGCAGCATGGGATACCTATACGAAGGAGATAGAAGCTAAAGCGGATGAACTCGCGGAATCGCTTGCATAAGGATATGGAACAGTCTCACGAAAGCGTCCTTCTGAATGAGTGTCTGGAAAGCCTCGATATACAGCCGAATGACATCGTTGTTGATGCGACCATCGGCGGGGCAGGGCACTTCCGTGCCTTACTTGAACGTCTCGGTAGCGAAGGTATGCTGATCGGCATCGATGCGGATGAAGACGCTATCGAACGTGCGGCGAAGGTCGAGCATGCCTCCGGCGTGCAGGTGCATCTCGTACACGACAACTTCCGTAACCTCGATGCGATTCTCGAGCACGAAAGCATCGAGCATATCGACAAGGCGCTCTTCGATCTTGGCTGGAGCAGTTTCCATCTTACGAGCGGACGTGGCTTCTCATTCCGTGCCGACGAACCTTTGTATATGACCTACGGAAGCCCTGAAGAAGGGAAGACGGCTGCAGACCTCATTAACTCTGCGACAGAAGAAGAACTCTCAGACATCATCTTTACGTACGGAGAAGAACGTTTCGCGCGCGGCATCGCGAAATCTATCGTTACGACGCGCCGCCAGTCTCCGATACTCACCACCACCGAGCTTGCAGAAGCCGTTACGAACGGCGTACCAGGCTGGTATCAGCATCGCCGCCTGCATCCTGCGACGAAGACCTTCCAGGCGCTTCGTATCGCGGTGAATGATGAGCTCGGCGCGCTGCGCGCCGGCCTGGCTTCGGCGCTGTCGCGCCTCGCCCCGGGCGGCCGTGTTGCGGTCATAACCTTCCACAGTATCGAGGATCGCATCGTCAAAGGGATGTTCCGTGATGCGGTGTATCAGGGAAGCGGACGCCTCGTTAACAAGAAGCCGCTCGTCCCCGGCGACGCTGAATCGATGCGGAACCCTCGTTCACGAAGCGCGAAGCTTCGTGTCTTCGAACGCTGCACGAATCTGGAGTCCTGTGCGCCCGTGTTCGATCATGCCGCCTTATCCGTCGCGTAATTTTATTTGTATGTCTACCATGTCACTCGTCCCCGCAATGCCCAGCCGCACCATTCCGGTCCTTTCTTTCGCCGTCGGCGTGATGCTTCTTGCATACATGGCACTTGTGGTAACGACCATCGTGTTCGCGACATGGCAGACAGATGCGATGAGTTCGATAAGCGACGCGCAGGCATCAATCGGCACGCTCGAGGCGCAGTACTACGCATCCATCGGCACGCTCGACTCCACCGACCCGGCGACGCTCGGTTTCGTTCAGCCATCGCAGGTTGAATACGTCGCTGCCTCGAACCTGCCGGACAACCTGACGTTCGCCGGCAACTAATATGCGTCGGGCGTTCAGATGGCGGCTTCGTATCGTTTCTGGCGCTATCGTTCTGCTCGCTCTGCTTCTGGTGGTGCGTCTCTATTTCGTACAGATCGTGCATGCGCAAGAATATTCCTTACGTGCGGAGCGTCAGTATGTGAGTTCGAGTCAGCAGCTGTATGATCGCGGCTCTATCCTATTCACTCGTAAGGATGGCGCGTATCTTTCTGCCGCAACGGTTGCCGACGGATTCCTTATCGCGATTGATCCGGAAATGCTCAAGGATAAGGACGCTGCGTATCAGGCTATCGTTGCCGTTGAACCATCAATTAATCATGACGCATTTTATGCTTCTGCGTCGAAGACGACGGACCCGTACGAAGTGATAACGCACCACGTAAGCGACGAAGCCGGCCGTGCGCTTGATGTGAAGAATATCCCTGGCATCATCGTCGAACGAGAGCGCTGGCGCGTGTACCCCGCAGGCGCAGAAGGGGCGCAGACGATCGGCTTCACCGGATATAACAACGACGGCGTAACGATTTCAGGCCGCTACGGCTTGGAGCGTTACTACGATTCTGTATTGCAGGAACCTGGTAATGGCGTGTTCGGAAACTTCTTCGCAGAACTCTTCGCGAACCTTGATAATGTGGTGGTTGATGCGAGTGCCACGCGCGAAGGGGACGTCATCACCTCTATCGAACCTATCGTGCAGGAGAAGCTGGATCAGGATCTGAAAGCGGTGAATACGCAGTACAGCAGTCAGCTGACGGGCGGCATCATCATGGATCCTTCAACGGGCCAGATAATCGCGATGGATACCTATCCTTCCTTCGATGCGAACAATTTCAAAGATGCGAATGTTGATGTTTTCGATAATCCGCTCGTGAGTAGCCGGTACGAGTTCGGTTCTATCTTTAAGATACTCACCATGACGACGGGCCTCGATACGGGAGCGATTCAGCCGGATAGTACATACAACGATACCGGCTGTATCGAAGTGAATAAGTCGCGCATCTGTAACTATGACCTCGCCGCGCGCGGCGTAATTCCGATGCAGCAGATTCTCTCACAGTCGCTGAATGTGGGCGCTTCGTACATCGCGACGAAAGTCGGGCATGATAACTTCCGCAAGTATTTTACGAACCTTGATCTCGGGCAGAAAACTGGCATCGACTTGCCGAGCGAAATCTCCGGCAACATCGCGAACCTCAATAGCCCGCGCGACGTTGAGTATGACACCGCATCATTCGGTCAGGGAATCGCAACGACGCCGGTAGAAACTATCCGTGCGCTTTCAGCAGTTGCAAACCATGGAGCCATCGTTACGCCGCATATTGCCACGGCGATTCGATTGCAATCTGGCGTGGTGAAGACTCTCACATACCCAGGGCCGATACAAGTGTTCAAGCCGCAATCTACGGATGAAGTGACGAAAATGCTTACATACGTTGTCGATAACAATCTTGCGAACGGAAAAGACAAGATTCCTGAGATGAGCGTAGCTGCAAAGACCGGTACGGCGCAGATAGCCGGCCCTGATGGCAAGTACATTCCAGGCGCCGTGTACTTCCACTCCTTCTTCGGCTATTTCCCAGCCACGGAACCGAAGTTCACGATCCTCCTGTACACGGTGAAGCCGCAGGGTGTAGAGTATGCCTCCGGAACGCTCACAGCGACCTTCATCGATATGACCCACTTCCTGATCAATTATTACGACGTCCCGCCAGACCGAGCCACGTATACTCAATAGACGCTTATGAAATCAATCCTTCGCAGCCTGTTCGTTGTAATACTCTCTCTATTGGCCCGCGGCGTCGTGCGGAAATATCGACCAAAGATCGTGATGATAACAGGAAGCGTAGGAAAGACTTCAACGAAAGATGCCGTCGCTGCGGCTCTTGCTCAAGGCTTCATGGTGCGAAAAAGTGAGAAGAGCTATAACAGTGAATTTGGTTTGCCATTCACCATACTTGGTGAGGAGAGTCCTTGGCAAAATCCGTTTGCTTGGCTGAAATTATTTGGTAATGCTCTCGCGCTTCGTTTTCTTCCAAGCATATATCCGAATATGCTTGTGCTTGAAGTGGGGGCAGACCGTCCTGGTGATTTGGCAAAGATAATGAACATCGCATTGCCGGATGCCGTGGTGGTAACGCGCCTGCCTGAAGTGCCAGTACACGTGGAAGCGTATGCGACTCCTGCAGCCGTGCGCGAGGAAGAATTCTATCCGGCCTATGCGCTGGATGACGGCATGCCGCTCATCTTGAATGCAGAAGATGAATATGCAGTTGCCATGAGCGCGCGCCTGCAGGCGCACGTCATTTCGTTCGGCGTTAGTGAGTCCGCTTCGGCTCGCATCCTCAAACCGAAGCTGCATGTTGAGAACGGCAAGATAAAAGGAATGCAGGCTACTCTTCACATAGAGGGGAAGGAGTGTCCGCTCGACGTGCCTGGTGTGGTGGGGAATCCGGCGCTCTATGCGCCGGCAGCAGCGCTCGCAACCGCTGTAGCGCTCGGGATGAGCCTTGAAGATGCTTGTATCGGCCTTGCGGCGTATCAGCCGCCGCCCGGCCGCGCTCGCGTACTGGAAGGAATCAATGGTTCCGTGCTCATAGATGATTCGTATAATTCTTCGCCCGCAGCAACCGAAGAAGCGCTCGCTTCGCTCGCGCTCATTTCAACAGAACTGAACCTTCGCCGTATCGCCGTACTTGGCGACATGCTCGAACTTGGTCGCTATTCGCACGAAGAGCATGAGCGTATCGGTACACTCGTTGCAAAGCAGGCTGACGTACTCGTTACGGTGGGTATACGCTCGCGCGGCATCGCAGATGCCGCTAAACTGGCCGGCATGCCGGAAGATTCCATACGCATGTTCAGTACTTCGGAAGAAGCGGCAGATGAACTCATCACCATTGTTGGGGAAGGAGATGTCGTCCTTATAAAAGGTTCGCAATCTGTCCGTACCGAACGTATCGTTGAAGCGCTACTCAAAAATCCTGAAGACTCCAACCTGCTCGTTCGTCAGGACATTGAATGGAAGAAACGCTGATTCTATACAAAAAAGCACCGTAGGAGTATAGTGCCCATGGTTTAGTACAGGGGAGAATAGAATGGTGAAGCAATATACAAAAGCTCAGAATAACCACCAAGCAAACAGAGTGGCCCTGGGTCACGCGCATAGCGCAGAGGAAGCAACTCGCAAGAAGGCACCGGCACCCGCCACCTCATCGCAGGCAGAACGCGAAGCAGCCTGTAAGGAATACAACTTCAGGTATAGGGGTCGGGTCATCTTCGAAGGCGACCGAGTCCTGTATTCGTCATCGAACAAGTTACTGATGATGGATATCTGCTACTCGGGGGCTGTCCCGACAAGATCGCCGCCAATCGCATGCGGCCTGCCACAGAATAATCTTCGCTGAATCGCGATGAAAACAAGGCGCACCCAAGGGTGCGCCACTTTTCTTACCTCGGTAATTCTGGTATAAACACAAAGACGGCCTCATCGTCTAACGGTTAGGACAGATCCCTCTCACGGATCAAATCGGGGTTCGATTCCCCGTGGGGTCACATTTTTGTATATAAAAGAAACCGCCCCGACCTACAGGAAGCCGGTTTGGTTCCTTTGGTCGGTGCGGTTATTCGACGAGAAGCGCAGCTTGGTCGGTCAACTCATCAATTGATTTGTAAATTGGAAAATCATGTTCGAGCGCTGCGCTGAAGTTGTACCTGATCTGGCTCAGGCCAGGGAACCCAGCTTCAGCAGCGATAAGAACCTTCAACGTCTTGTCGTACATCATCTGGCCGCGCCACTCGCCGAGTTCCTGATAGGAATCCCGAGCGTATGGTTGACCATCGGTGCGAGGACGCGTTCGGCTTTCGCAGGGAAGGTTGAAGAGGATCGCTCCGCCGCGTCGTCCTTCTGCTTTTGCTTTTGCGGCCCGCCTTAGATAGTAGCGCTCGTATGAGAGCTGGCGTTCAAAGTATTCCTCGTCCCCTTCAAGGCGATACCTGTAAAGCGGATGTCCTAAGCTATATCTGCACGGAGTGATGATGATGCAATCAGGCACTTTCTTGGCGAGTATCACGCTGAGCTCGCTCTGATGGTCATCACCACCGCGAATGGGTCCGGCGATGAAGAACAGAGGATTTCTCGGGAATTCGTTCAGATCTACGAACGTATTGGGAAGGATCAATTTCATTTCCGTCTCCTGCGTTTGATTCTGCCTAGACCCTACCGCATGTGGTATGAACGTGCAAAGAAGGAGACAGGGTTTTGCTATAGTGTGGCAATGGTACTTTCGGACAATAAGCTCTGGCTTTCACAGAAGACATTCGTGTTCAATACAGAAGGAAAGTTCCTGACGTTGTTCAGGACCGAGACCGCGCCTACGCGGCCCTGTTGCTGGGACCTGCCCGGCGGCGTCTTCGAGCTCGGCGAAGACCCTGAATCAAGCGCACGACGTGAGATACGAGAGGAAGCCGGTATTGAGGTTACCGACATGGCTCCGCTCGCGCTTGAAGGTTCGTATACTCCTGCGCAAGACTTCGTCGTTACCGTTGCGTACCGAGCAAATGCCGTGAGCACAGACATTACGCTTAGTTATGAACACAACGAATACAAATGGGTTACGCCGGCAGAATTCCTTGAACTGAAGTCATCGGATAAATGGATGCAGATCGTGCGCGCGAATCTTCTTTAATAGTACAAAACGAAGGCCGCCCAGTTTCTGGGCGGCCCGTTTGCTTGTGCTCATGCGAGCTGCGCGATTTGCATATCAACATCTGCAGTGACTCGCACGATCTTCCTGCCCGCTTGGTCAGTGATGAACTCATACCCCAGGCCGGTGCAGGCCGGCGGCATGTTTCCACCCGTCTTCACCATGGATGCAATCATGCATTGCGCACCAATGCTGAATGCATCAATCGGCGGTACCACGATCACGGTGGTTTCCGGTGTGACGATCGAAAGTCTAGCGGTGATGCTCTTTTTCATAGCCCGTCCCTTTGTTCAGTCCAAGCGCAGGATACCCTAAAGCTTGAAAAGAGAGAACCAAAGGGAGAGTGGGCCGAATTTCTTATAGGTGCCGATGCGCGTGCGTCGTATAGAGAAGGCAAGCGCGTTCGTTCCAAGCGCGGTACCGATGCGCTGTGCCAGCGTGCGCATATACGCGCCTGAACCGCAGATAATCCGAAGCGTAAGAACTGTGTACGAGCGATCAGGCTGCAGGAATGTCGGGGACCACGAATTGCGCACCTCATGAATACGGAAGTCAGCACCAAGTGCTTTCCATACTTCATCAGACTTCGGTGCAACGGCGAGCATTTCTTTAACGCGCTGCTGTAACTCGCTTAGTGGGAGGGAATCTATTGAACGAAGCTGGATGCGATAGAACGTTTCTTCGTGTTCAGGAATGATGATGGTATCGAGTGTCCCTTGTAACGCATGCAGGAAGAGGGGGGTGCCGTTCACGGTCTTAGAGGAGAACGCAGGATAGGCGCGAAGATGTATTCCAAGTTCTTGCGCGAGTATTTCGCGAACCTTGTCTGTGTTCGGCACGGTATGCGAATCGTTCTCAGTTGCCATTCCTAATACGTCCCCTGTATCACTTCCGATATCGAGCAAAACTTCCACTTCGTATTCCTTATCGAACTTCGTGTACTTCTCTTTCTGTTTACATTCATCGCCAAGAAGAACGAGAAGGAGGCCGGTTGCCATAGGGTCCAGGCGGCCAGCGTAGCTGGCCGGCACGTCTGCATACTCCGGATGCGCAGCCTTCCATTCTTGAATAGCTTCGAGCGGCGTCTGGCCGAGCTTCTTATCTAAAACGACATACGGAGGAATCTTCATTCGTACACTGTAGTACGCAAAAAGCCGCCGTCCAAGTAGTGAGGACGACGGCCTTTGATGGTGTTATTGAATTGTCGTAATGATCTTAAGATGCTCTTCGATCTGACGAGCGAGCAGACGCTTCGCATTGCGCAGGCTCTGCACGCTGTGAATATGCACCTTCTGCTCAAGCAGGCAGGTAAGCACGACCGCCTGTTGCTGATGATCCATAAACGTTAGCCCTGGCACCGCATCCTGCAGCTTCGTGCAGCGGATGCTCAAGTCATCATCATCGTCCGAAGTGAGTTTCAAGCTGAACCACCCTTGGAGCGTGACATCTGCGCCACCGCAGAAATGCGGCGGAACTTTCTTCGCGGTGACGATCGCCTGGAAGAGCGAACGTTCGGTAGCGGGCATTTCTGTTTCGACTTGCATATCAAGGTCCTGTTTCAAAATGAACGGGACCCCACCAACACTTTTTTATAGAACTTTTTTGTAACCCATCTGAGCATACTACTTTTATCTGAAGAGGCAATAGATAAAAGGAAAAGACGGGCCGTGGTGTGCGGCCCGTCCTTCAAAGTGGACGATCGTCAAATCAAACGAAGTGAAAATGTTGTTGTACGGGAGTTCGGTATTCGAACACAATCGCTTCAGAAAGTTCTGTCGCCTGAGTGACGGCTTCTTTCAGCTCAGTTACTGCCGTCCGTGCGACTGCTTCGCGATTACTGAAGATTTTTGAAACGGCTGATCGATATGCTTTGTATCTTCCCGAACCAACAATGACGCTGTTTGGGAGATTTCCTCTCAGCGCTCGTTTCAGTGCTTCAGGAAAATCCATGCCTTCGTGCAGCTTTCTACCGGTCGAATTTGCGATGGAAAACACCCGCGACATATCCAGCTCCATAATGAGCTGGTGTCGTTCGCGAGCGTAAGCGATTCCTGTCTCGACTTCGATGATTTTGACGTCAATGAATGGTCTCGTGCTTGCCACGTGAACTCTCCATTACTACAAATACCCTATATATAATAGGTATTAAACACAAATATGTCAATAGTTTCTGTGGATAAACGTTAGGAGAGGAGGGAATCAACAACGGCTTTCACATCACCACCGTCTGCTTTGCCTTTGAGGTCGTTCATGAGCGAGCCCATGAACTTGCCGGCGTCTGCTTTGGTGGTTACGCCCATCTCTGCCATCTTCGCTTTTGCAATCGGTTCGATCTCCTCGCGGCTCATAAGAGTAGGAAGGAAGGACTCGATAACCGCGAGCTCTTCGATTTCCGGTTCAGTGAGTTCCATGCGGTTCGCTTTCGTGAACTGCTCGATTGAATCCTTGCGCTGGTTCGCGGCGCGCTTCAGTACCACGAGTGCCTCTTCATCCGCGAGGAACTCGCTCGGCATGCGCTTCTTGGCGACGACCTCGTTGGTCATAAGAGTGACGACAGAGCGAAGGGTGCGAAGACGGACTTCATCCTTGGCGCGAAGCGCGTCGGGAATGCCTTTCTTGAGGGTTTCGTGGAGGGTCATGCCAAGAGTTTAGCATATGCAGATGTTCGATAGCGTGCAGCGCAGAGGCCTCGTATAATGCATATATGGACATCTTTTCTATCGGACTCATCGTGCTGGCGCTCGTTCTGGTGCAGGGAATCGGCCTGTGGCTGATGGCGCGGCAGAATGAGAAGAACCGAGCGACTGCTTTGCCCGCCAAAGAAGACGGCGCCGCGATGATGCTTCTGCAGGGCCAGCTTGAAAAGCTGGAGCGAACGCTCGATTCCCGCATGAATGAATCCTCTAAGCAGGTGTACGAGAACATGCGCGTGCAGGCAGGGGAGTCTAACCGCCTTATCAAGGAGATTACGACCGAGCTCACCTCCGTAAAGGAAATCGGCCGCCAGACGCAGACATACGCAGAGCAACTCCAGTCGCTTCAGGATCTCCTTAAGAACCCGAAGCAGCGCGGTATCCTCGGCGAGTATTATCTTGAGACGGTGCTTAAGAATGTGATGAGTCCGCAGGACTATCGCATTCAGTATCCATTCAAGAACGGCGAGATTGTCGATGCCGTCATCGTCATCAACAAGAAGCTCGTGCCGGTGGACTCTAAGTTCTCGCTCGATAACTACAATCGCTTCGTCAGTGCGCCGGTGGGAAGCGTCGAACGCACGAATGCAGAAAAGTCCTTCGTGAATGACCTCAAGATGCGCATCACCGAAACAGCCAAGTACATTCGCCCTGACGAAGACACGATGGACTTCGCCTTCATGTTCATTCCTTCGGAAGGAATCTATTACGACCTTCTTACCAATCAGGTGGGTGCAGACGAAGAAGAGAATCTCATACAGCGTGCCGCTTCCAAATACAAAGTCATTATCGTCTCGCCGACCTCATTCCTCGCCTATCTTCAGACGGTTATGCAGGGGCTCAAGGCGCTTGAAATAGAGCAGAAGGCAGTCGAGATTCAGAAGCGCGTAGGAGAACTTGGCAAACACATCGGTAGCTACGAAGAATACTACAAGAAACTCGGCACTGCGCTCGGCACTGCGGTCTCGCATTACAACAGCGGATACAAGGAACTCGGCAAGATCGAGAAGGATGTCTTCCGCATCGATAATGAGAAGATCGGCCTTGAACAGCTGCAGCTCGAGAAGCCCGGAAGCGACGACGAATAACCCTCTTGTGCGCTTCTATAGAAGCGCTATGATGCGTCGGGACATGTACGGGGAGTACGTTTGATGATTGGAAGGGTGCGCGGTTGGAGTATTACGATACTGGTGGTCGCATTGCTGAGTACTTTGTGGTGGCACTACGTCACCACTCATCACCTCAGTGAGGCATTACCAGCAGGGTATGAATGGCGAGAGGCGCCCAAGCCTCCGCTGCCATGTTTCGATGATGAAGGGTACTATCTCTGCCAGAAGACCTGAATGGTTTCGGCGCTACGCTCTCTTGGCCGCCCGAAGAACTCGGGCGGCTTGCTTTTTATATGAAATAGCCTAGAATAGCCTTTATATGCAGTATGCCGTTATAAAGACAGGGGGAAAGCAGTATGTCGTTTCTCCAGGCGTCGTCGTTACTATCGAGAAGCTCGGTCGTGGCGCTCAGGACACCAAGAAAGGCGATAGCATCGTTTTCGATGAGGTTCTCCTCACGAACGATGGCTCGACCACCAACATGGGCGCTCCGTTCCTGACAGGTACGACCGTAAAAGGAACCGTCGCTGTCGTCGGCCGCAACAAGAAGGTGGAAGTCGTTAAGTACAAGGCTAAGAGCCGTTACCTCAAGCGCCGTGGCCATCGCCAGCCGCACGTGAAGGTTAAGATCGATTCGATCGGATAAAGAAAAAACCGCCTCTGGCGGTTTTTTCTTGTGCTTTACGCATTTCCTGATACATATACCTATAGATTCGAATTAACCGAGGAGATACGAAGATGGCTTTTGCAAACCTCATTGTGACGCTGGAAGGTGTTGGCTCTGTTCTTGGTCCCCGTGCATATCTAATGGCCTCCTACAAAGGTCCATGCGTCATCGGCCACACAGTGGACGTTGAAGGAATTCAAATCACACTCGAAAAAGTCATGCACAAACTTACGCCAGGAGGTGATGTTAGCCAGAGTATTGTATGGGGAGTAGTTGCTAACAAGGATATGGTTAAGCTCTGTGCATGCGAAGGGTGGACCAAGATAGATGCTGCTAAAAAATGATGTTGGAAGGCCGGCGCAGAGCGCCGGCCGCCTTTATATCCAAATCCAGTTTCGTATCCACTACGTTTCTTTGCGGTTCTGAAGCGCGCTTGAAAGGGTGGGGGAGTCTGCGTACTCAAGTTCGGAACCGGTGGAAAGGCCACGGCCAAGTAGGGTGAGCTTCACGTGCGAGCGCAGCGGTGAGAGGCGCTCACGAAGATGGTCTGCGGTATGCTCGCCTTCGCTCGTGGCCGAAAGCGCGAGGATGATTTCAGCGAGCCCATTCGCGCTTCTTCGTTCGACCCGTTCAATCAATTCATGCTCACGAATAGCGCCTTTGCCCGAAAGCGTAAGCACTCCGCCCAGTACGAAATAACGCCCCCTATAGACGCCAGTGCGCTCCACCGCGGCAAGGTCCTGATCCTTCTCCAGCACCATGAGTATCGAATCATCGCGATGCGGGTCGCCGCAGTAGTTGCAGATCTCGCCGGCACCGCTCCAGAAGCGCATGCATTCAGGGCACTGCTTCACACTTTCGCCGATGCGCGCGATGAGGTCTGCAAGGCGGTTGCGATCGTTCACATTAGTCGCAAGCAGATGATAGACGAATCGCTTCGCCTGGCGCGGGCCGATGCCCGGGAAGCGCTCGAATGCGCGTGCAAGATCGTCTACTCTATCCATACCGTTTTGCCATATTAGAATTCGTTCGCGAACTCGCCGTATCCGGACTTATCGATAGATTGGAACGTCGAACGCTTGTCGTCGAAGAACAGCTCGATGGAACCCGTAGGGCCGTTACGATGCTTCTCGATGAGGATTTCCGCGATGCCGGGGCGATCGCTATCCTTATTTGTCTTATCCTCGCGATGGATGAACATAACGACGTCCGCGTCCTGCTCGATAGAACCCGAGTCGCGAAGGTCTGAAAGACGCGGCTTGCCGCCACGTTGCTCCACGGCGCGAGAGAGCTGTGAAAGGGCGAGCACGGGCACTTCGAGCTCACGTGCAAGGCTCTTCAATGAGCGCGAGATTTCCGTAACCTGCTGCACCATCGAATCGGAGTTGCGCGTGTTGGTAGGTGCCATGAGCTGGAGATAATCCACGATGATGAGGCCGATGCCGCGTTCACGCTTCAGGCGACGCGCGACGGCACGCATGGCAAGGATGTTATTGCCGGCTTTGTCGTCAACATAGATAGGCGCTTTAGATAGCGCCTCGAGCGCGTCGCGGATGCGCGCAAAGTCTTCTTCGCTCTTCACGGTACCGGTACGGATCTTCCATGCGTTCACGTAGGACTCCGCTGCGAGCATGCGGTCTATCAGCTGCTCGGAGCTCATTTCCAATGAGAAGATGCCGACGGGCGTACCGTGACGAATAGCAGTATTGCGCGCGATATCGAGCGCGAGCGTCGTCTTACCGACCGAAGGTCGGGCAGCGAGGATAACGAGGTCCGAAGGATGGAGTCCCGAAAGGAGATTATCGAGCTCAGGGAAGCCGGTCGGCACGCCGCGAATGGCACCGTCGCTCTTTGAAAGAGTCTCGATGCGTTCCCAGGTTGCGTCCAGCTTGTCAGCGATCGCAACGAACTTATGCGCGGAAGAATTGTTCCCGATCGCATAGATAGCTTTCTCTGCGCTGTCGAGCACTTCAGCGGTGTCCTTGCCCTCGTCATACGCCGCTTCCGTTATCTCGTGCGCGGTATCGATAAGCGAACGCATCACATGCTTCTTCGCGACCAATTCTGCATAATGCGAATAGTTTCCTGGAGCCGGCGCATTGTTCGCGAGTTCCGCGATGTATGCACGGCCGCCGGCGCGTTCAAGCGCGCTCTTCGCCACCAATCGTTCTGCAAGCGAAAGAATATCTATCGGGTCGCCGCGATCTGAAAGATCGCGCATCGCATCGAATATGACGCGGTGCTTCTCTGCATAAAAGGAATCGTATTTCACGAGGTCCGAGACATCGTGAATAGCGTCAGGCTTCAGGAGGAGAGACCCGAGAAGACCACGTTCGGCATCGAGGCTTTGCGGCGGAATGCGCACGAGGTGATCAGGCATCTCACCAGTTTATCACCTGGCCGCTTTGGTCAACACTGGCCCAGAAGGGGTGTCATCCACATGATATCCACTGTTCTCTATGTGGATACGCAAACGGTCCGCTTCCTCGAAATCCTGCTTTGCGCGTGCCGTTTCTCGTTCTGCGGCCAGATTCATCACCATGAGGGGAATTTCGGGTGCGGGGCCGCTCAGATGCGGCGCATTGATAAGATGGAGCCCGAGCACTGCTTCAGCAGCCTCAACGACGCCCCATGCCTGCTTGGGCGGCAAGTCTTCGTCGCCTATCGTTTCCCAAAGCAGCGCGAGCGCCTGCGGGGTTGAGAGGTCATCACGGAGGAGGGTGATCATACGGTCCTGAAGCGGGGAAGGTACGCTCAAGCCCTTTGCAGCTTCTTTAAGCTCGCGAGCGCCTTTCCATAGACGCATCAATCCTTCATTCGCTGCAGCAAGTGACTCCCAGGTGAAAGAAAGCGGGCTGCGATAGTGCGCTTGAAGGAACAGATAGCGAAGCGCAAGCGGACTGTATCCGCGCTTGATTATCTCCGAAAGATACACGACGTTGCCGAGAGACTTAGACGCCTTCTCGTTCTGCATCGTAAGGAATGCGCCGTGCATCCAGTACCGGACGAATTGGCGACCGCTCGCGCTTTCCGATTGCGCGATCTCATTATTGTGATGAATCGGAATAAGATCCATTGCTCCTGTATGAATATCTATCTGATCGCCAAGCAACGCTTTGCTCATGGCAGAACATTCGATGTGCCAGCCAGGGAAGCCCATGCCCCACGGGCTGCTCCATTCCTGCTGACGACGCACCATGCCTGCAGCGGATGATTTCCACAGCGCGAAATCCTGCGGATTTCGCTTCTCTTCGTTCGCAGCGATTCGCCCGTGCGCTGCCATGTTGATGCGATCTTCAAGCGATGCAGCAGTACCATCTTTTATATGCGAAACAGGAATACCGCCCAGTTTGCCGTATCCATGGAATTTGCTCGTATCGAAATAGACGCCATCGCGCGTGCGATACGTAAGACCTTTTTGTTCGAGTGCCTTAATCATCGCGATCTGTTCAGGAATGTAGTGCGTCGCGTGCGGAAAGAGGATTTCCGCAGTATTTATATTCAGCGCCGCGACATCGTTCTCGAACAGCTTCGTGAATCTATTCGCGATATCTTCCGCAGACTCGCCGCTTTCCCTTGCGCTCTTTTCCATCTTGTCTTCGCCCTCGTCGCTATCTGAAACGAGATGGCCGACGTCCGTGATATTGATGACGCGACGCACGCGCAAGCCGCGCTGCTCAAGAACGCGTGCGATAAGGTCTGAAAGAAAATAGCTGCGCAGGTTGCCGATGTGCGCCTGGCTATAGACGGTCGGTCCGCAGGAATACATCGTTACGTTGCCCGCACGAAGCGGGGCGAACAATTCCTTCTTACCGGAAAGCGTATTAGTGAAGAATATCGGCGTATCGAGCGACTCGCGCTCCTTCCTCGAACGAAATGGCCACATAGCTACTACCGTACCATATAGGAAACGCTGCTACAGCCACTTACGGATACGGAAGTAGGAAACGAAGATAAGGACAGACGTTACCATAATGCCGAGCACGATAAGGAACGCGTGCGGCGAATTCATGAACGGAAGGTTTCCGGTGCTGATGCTGAAGAGGCCCGTGATGATGGTGAGAGGAAGGCCGGCGACGGCAATGAGCGTAAGGCGCGTGACGATATCGTTCTGCTTGGTGGAAAGGAGCGAGTCGTTCGTCTTGCGAAGCTCATTAGTGACGGCACGATAGCTGCCGACCAGGCTTGCGGCATGCGCGCGCTCTGCTTCCACGTGCGCGATATGTTCCTTGAAATCCTTTCCGAAGAATTCCGGCGTCGCGAGCTCCGTAAGGAAGGCGGCAAGGGAATCGCTATGGCGGCTTAGGGTGGTATCGAAACGAAGAAGTACGCGGCTCACCTTAGAAAGATTCTGCACAGTCTCGCGCTCCTTGCCAGTGAAGATGTCGTTCTCGATACGCTCGAGCATGCGTGCGATCTGCTCGGTCTCTTCGCAGAGCGCTGCATAGAGGTGTCGCATCACGCGTTCAAGCAGGCCTTCTGCATCAGCCTCCTTTTCAGGAAGACCTAGTAGCTCTTCTGCTTCGAACACCTTATGCAGGTTATGAATAGAATCTATAACCTCATAGCGTGCGGTGATCATAAAATTCTTACCGACGATGAAATCGATTTCCTGATTCTTCGCGCCGCCGCGCGGGTCGGTAGTAGGGAAGTGAAGGATCAGGTAGAGATAGTTCTCAGAGGACACGACGAGCGGATACGGCGTCGGAGAGATGATCTCTTCCTCGATACGCGCATCGATGCCGAATTCCTGAACTACATCCTGAAGTTCCTGACGCGTCGGAGACTCCATGTCTATCCAGGTGACTCCTTTGCGGGTGTGGCGAGTAAGCATATAAATTTAGTATAGCGTGTGCCGTGCCGCGCACCGCACCTAATGCACACGGCTGCATGAGTTGCGTGTGATACCATACGCATACATGGAAGGACGGCAGTTCACTGAAGAAGAGGATGAATTCGAAAGCGCGCCTGCGGCGCGCCCTCCGTTCAAGCCAACCAAGAAAGCTCTTCTTGGTATTTTGCTTGTCGTACTCGTGGTCGGCGGTTTCGTCGGTGGCGTCTTCGTAGGCGCAAAGACCGGCACCCGCGTATTCTCTAACGTACCAGTTCTCGGTGATGGCCTAGACGCCACGCCGAACAATTCCCTGGACTTCACTGATTTCTGGAAGGTGTATAACGTCCTCAATACTCGTTTCGTACAGACGCACAGCACCACCACGCCACCGACAGGGCAGCAGCTCGTCTGGGGCGCGATACAGGGTATGACCGCCGTCTATGGCGACCCATACACCGTATTCTTCCCGCCGGATCAATCGAAGCAGTTCCAGTCCCAGATACAGGGTAACTTCGAGGGTATCGGTGCAGAGATCGGTCTTAATAATGACAACGTGCTCACCATCATCGCGCCGCTGAAGGGAAGTCCTGCAGAAAAGGATGGCTTGCTTGCCGGCGACCTCATAACCGCTATCAATGGAAAATCAACTGAAGGCATTTCTGTAGACGAAGCCGTAACAGAAATCCGCGGCCCGAAGGGTTCCGTCGTAGACTTCAGCGTCTATCGAAGTCAGAAGATGATCGATGTGAAGGTAACGCGTGACACGGTTGAGATTCCAGAGATAAAGAGCAGCTATGACGCATCGACCGGCATCTATACGATCGCGCTCTACACCTTCACCGCAAACTCTGGCGACCTCTTCAATACTGCGCTGCAAGATATGCAGAAGAGCGGTGCGAAGAAGCTCATCATCGATCTTCGTGGAAACCCAGGCGGATACCTTGATGCCGCGGTCTCTATCGCGAGTCATTTCCTTCCAAGCGGCGATGTCGTGGTGACGGAAGACTACAAGGGCAAGCAGGAGAATCTCGTGCACAAGAGCGCAGGCAGCGGCGGCATTCCGGACGGCTTGAAGACGGTCATCCTTATCGATCAGGGTTCGGCCTCTGCTTCAGAAATTCTTTCAGGCGCGCTTCAGGACGATCACGTCGCGACGCTTATCGGCACTCGCTCATTCGGAAAGGGTTCCGTACAGGAATTGGTGAAGGTTGGAGATGCATCGCTCAAGGTCACAGTGGCTCGCTGGCTCACGCCTTCCGGCCGCTCTATCTCGCTTTCTGGCCTCACGGCAGATATCAAGGTTGATCGCACGCAGGCTGACGTGGATGCAGGCAAGGATCCGCAGATGGCACGCGCCATTCAGTTCCTCACCATGGGCAAATAAACAATATAAATTGACTAAGTCAATTTGCGAATAGGGCAGTTAAAAGCTAGGATATTCCTATATATGAAAGTCGTACTACTTAAAGACGTTCGAGACATGGGCCGTGCAGGCAGCGTTCATGACGTTTCGGATGGACATGGCCTTAACATGCTCATTCCGAAGGGTCTTGCTGTGCTCGCTACGCCGCTCGCAATGAAGCGTGCTGAAGCAATGAAGCAGCAGACCGATGAGAAGCGTGAGCTTGATGCGAAGCTTATCGAAGAGCGTCTTTCCGCGCTTTCTGAGACACGCATCTCGATCATCAAGAAGGCGAACGAGCAGGGTCACCTGTACGACGCCGTAGATGCGAAGGAGATCGCAGAGGAGGCGAAGCTTCCGGTAGAGGCTATCAAGCTTGAGAAGCCTATCAAGGAACTCGGCACCTTCGAGATTCCTGTCTCATTCGGAGAGAACTTCGGGAACATCACGATCTCGGTCGAGGCTGAGTAAGAAAATCTGGGCATGAGGAAAGGCCAGTGATCCGGAGGATCACTGGCCTTTTGCTGTGCGAATAGGTGCGGTTTAGAACGGGTGCGGATCAGTGTGGCGTTTCGCCTCTGATTTCCCGCGAAGCGGCGAGGATAGCCTCGATCTGTTCGGGCGAGCGCTCAGGCTGATCGACGTGGTCGACATTCGGGACCACTTCGGGGTCAACCAGATTCGGATCCGGCTCCACCTTGTGCTGGATAGCCACAGGTGTCGGCGGTTCTTCTTCGTGTGAAGAAGACGAAACCGGCCAGAAGCGCCAGACCAGAAAGGCAGCCACAATAAGGCCGATGATGCCGCCAATAGCAGCAAGGATCACATGCCAAGTCCGGGAAGCCCAGAAGGACGGCTTTTGCGAGACGTCAGCGTCGTGGTTCACTGGCGCCGTTCGTAGATGCACTCCCGGAGGAGTCGTCATCCGAGCGGTATCAGAGGCTTGGCGCATGCTGGTCGCAGGTGCCGACGTCGCGGGCGTGGACGGCAGGTCTCCAAAGGTGCCCGTGTCCGGGTTTAAGAAGGCGATGCCGTGAGAACCTGTCGGGGATCTCGCCGCAGGCTCTTCAGCGACCTTAGTCGCAGGCGGTGCGGGCGGAACGATCGCAGGCTTCGGAGCCGGCGGAGCCAGTACGGGAGCAGGCGTCTTCACGACGGGTGCAACCGGCTTGGCCAGAACGGGAACTGCAACCGGCTTCGCCGGCGCAAGGGGTTTCGCAGCAACCGGCGCCTTGGCGGCGATCACGGTTTGCTTGGTCTGAACCACTGCGTTTGCAGCCGGCTTCGCCGGCGCAGCGCGCATGGTCGTCGGTGCGGGTTTCGGTTCAGCGCGGACACGCGGCGCGGATTCCATCCGCGCAGGTTGTGCGGAGAGGATGGACTCACGGCAGCCGCTCCAGATGAACGGCATCTCCTTGGTGAGGGCGTAGGTCTGCGAGCCGATCTGGTAGGACCAGCCGACGGGCAGATGACGAGCCTTCTCTTCGGAAATGCCGGCCTTGGCCAGCACGTTGTTCTTGCATTCAGCAGTCGGTCCGTTCAGACCGAAGGTCTTGGCGATCGCCATGGCCGGAGCCGAGTCGATAATGAAGATGCTCAGGATGAGCACCAGCATTCGAGCCGCAATCTTGTTCATAACACACCTATTCGTTATGTAAGGGGCAGTTTTTGGTCCAAACCGGGGTGGTTCGGGCTCTGGGGGAGATAATAGCACATATTGCATAAAAAGCAAGAGTGCGTGAATCCCAAAGGGATTCACGCACTCTTTAGGAAAACTCCAGCTTTTCCTTATACTGCAGCGAGAACGTCTACAACTTTGCGGCGAACAACGCGGCCGTCAAAATTGGTCTTGCGCTTGTCGCGGAAGGAGACGACACCCGTAATCATCGAGTATAGCGTATGGTCGCGGCCCACCTTCACATTCTGGCCTGCCATCACATTAGTGCCGCGCTGGCGGATAATCACCATGCCGGGGCGAGCTGCCTGACCAGCAGCGAGTTTCACACCGAGGAATTTCGGGTTTGAGTCGCGTCCGTTCTTTGTTGATCCTCCTGCTTTTGTATGTGCCATATCTGCTATCGTTAGTAGGATGACTATAGCAGACACCACCAAACAAGACAAGGCGGAGCCTAGATACTGGGGCAGGGTAGGGGAGCGGATACCCAAAGGTCTATTGCTCGGTATCCTCGTGATACTGGCTGGAGGAGCCGGAATAGGCTCTGGAATCCTCATAGGCCAGGAGGGAGTAGGAAAGCAGGACAAGCTCTGGATCGAGCAATTGCCCGCAGAAGAGCTGGCAGGGAGCACTGCTACCTCTACGGTGCCAAGCGTGACCGTTGAACCAACACCAACAGCGAAGCCACAAACACAGGCGGCCGCAGCGGCCGCCTCCATACCCGCAACTACCGAAGTGATTGCCTCGAAAACCGGCACTGTCTACTACCTTCCAACCTGCAGCGGCGTATCGCGCATCCTTCCTGCAAACCGAGTTACGTACGCTACCCGTTCAGCAGCCGAAGCGAAAGGCCTCAAACCTGCAAAGAATTGCAAGGGTCTCTAGGTTCGATCCCTAATCTGCCAGCAATATAAATAAAAACACTTCCAATAATGGAAGTGCGGTAGGAGTGGCCTCCACACACCAGAAGACCGAAGTCATCATGATGGAGGAGGCCTTACCTTTAGTTAGTCTAGGCACCTAGGATTCTATAACCGTGCACAGTATTCCTTGGGGATAAGTGCGATGTATAACCCCTGCCTTAAGTCTCGTCTGCACTAAGGAACTTTCGGAACCTGTCGGCCATCATGTGGGAGACCGCTACTTGGAACGGTATCTCAGCCCCTTCACACCCTCAGGCGGATGCGCGTTTAACAGATGTTGCCTAAACCATAAATATAGTATTACTTATACCATATTTGTCAAGCATAAAAAGGTTCCAACATCGTCCCAGACTGCCAGCAATTATCGGAAAGATAAGTACGGCCGTCGTACAAGAGCTATACTTACAAATATGAATTCCATTCTTGAAAACAGCGGCAGGCATTCTCGAAATCTAGCCTATCTTGGCGTGGCAATCGGAATTGGAATACCTCTTCTTGTTGAGGTTATATCTGTATCCATGCAGACATTCAGGGCAATGTTTTTTCAAACACTTTTTGTTATATATTTTATCTCTATCCCTTTGGGATTTATGATCTTTCTCTACGCTCTTATCTTGCGACAGAAACTTAATTTAAATAAGTGGTATTGGTGGCTCCTTGCCATTGGGTGGTTTCTTGGTGCAGGCTTTTTCTTCTTGAATACGTTTAGTCGGCTTTGATCATAAAGGTTCCAACATCGTCCCAGACTGCCAGCATTTCTGAGAAGTAAGATTTGCAGGTGTTAGAATTTAAATATGTCTTGGATCAACAATATTGTTTCCTCAGCAATTCTTTTACTGAGTTCTCTTTTTGGGAGTAGCCAAGTTTCTCCACCCGTTTTCACTCCACCGGTTCATCCTTATACGGTTACTTCAAGCCACACCGGTACCACAACTACGCTATCAAATCCTGATCCTACCCAAGCTTCAGCTGCTAACACTGTTACGTACGCAGGATTAAGTTTCACGTATCCTCCTGGATGGACTGAAGATTCACTTGCGAGCGATAAGGGAACATCTGAGCATTTCTATGCACCTCGAAATGCGTCAAGTACCGTATTCATAACTCAGATGCAAGCTACGGCAGATAGTCAAAGCAATCTAAATTTTAAAGGAGGAAGCATCGCTTACCAGGAAAAGTACGGCCCGAGCGGGGGACAGGTTCAAATGCCGGATCTATACCTGCCAAATCTCGGTGTTACTGCAAAAGTGTGGCAAACAAAAGACCTGTTCACGCAAGATAATCCTGCGATCATTTACTTCATCCCCATTAACAACGACATAATCAGCATTATTGTTGTTCTTGATTCAGAGCATCTGAAAGAAACGGATTTTAAAGGTACTCAGGATTTCATAAACCAATTCCTTGGGAATATTTCTGTACACAAAAGTTAATTTTGGTTCCAACATCGTCCCAGATGCCAGCTACTCGCTTGGATTGGGATCGTGAAAGACTGCTTCTATATTGTTACCTTCAGGATCCAGCACAAATGCAGCGTAATGACCGGCATTGATATTCTTCCTATACCCAGGAGCACCATTATCCGTGCCGCCTGAAGCGAGACCTTTTGCGTAAAATTCAGTAACAACTTCTTTGCTTGGCGCAGTAAAAGAGATGTGGGCGTGACGTGTTTCTCCTACATGTACTATGAACTCTGACCAATCTGCGCCAAA
>JAQBRE010000001.1 GCA_028286605.1 Parcubacteria group bacterium
GCTCCGTCAGACTTTCGTCCATTGCGGAAGATTCTCGACTGCGGCCTCCCGTAGGAGTATGGGCCGTGTCTCAGTCCCATCGGTGGGGGTCAGCCTCTCAGCTCCCCTAAACGTCGTAGCCTTGGTAGGCCATTACCCTACCAACTAGCTGATATTACGCACGCCGCTCCCATAGCGAAAAAACTTTACCCTTGTTAGGGACCATCCGGAATTACCTCACCTTTCGGTAAGCTATGCCAGACTATGGGGTGCGTTCGTACGTGTTACTACCTCGTCTGCCACTGTCCTTGCGGACCGTTCGACTTGCATGCCTTATCCACGCCGCCAGCATTCATCCTGAGCTAGGATCAAACTCTCATTAAGAATAGGCGGAACACAAGAATATAACTTCTTGGATCCACTTACTTTTCTAGATATTCAGTTTTCAACGAGCGAAAACAAACCCCGCCCCTTCGCGGGGCAGTAAAGACATAGTATAGGAAGCGAATAGGCGCGTCAAGCTTTGCCTCCCTGCCCTTCCAGAGCCTAACTAGGCCATAAATAAGGACCGCCGCGTCGGAACGCGGCGGGTTTCTTATAACATCCTGATAGTCGTTAATCTCACTTGATGAGCAGGTGAGATTCCTCACGTTTGACGCGCACTTTGGTCAGGGTGACGTTTTCCCAGCATGCACCTTGAGGCTTAAGAGTCGGCCAGCGTGTCTTAGCAGAGCCATCATCTTCAGCCTCGAAGTCGATCTGGAATGGTTGATCCTCGCTTGTTGGATCAGTTCCATAAGACTGCGTCCCCCTCACGCAATATGTAGCCATCTGCGTTTCTCTCCTGTGCAATTGCCTGACGCCACATTGCACTGCATTACGCAATGTGTCAAATCTACGTAGGACACTTTTGCAGGTGCGCAAGTTGTGCGCATGCGAGGAGGGTTTATACTAAGAGAGCCGTCAAGCCTTGCATGAGTCTCACCCGTGCAAAAAGAGAATATATAGTGCTTTCTGTTGGAGGGTCTTTAATAGTTCCTGGTGAAATTGACGTCGCCTTTCTTCAGAATTTCCGTGCCTTCATCCTCGACCATGTGCGTCGAGGCTTTTCTTTTTTCATAATTACAGGCGGCGGTAAAACAGCACGACTGTATCAAGATGCGGGGCACCGCACCAGCGGCGAATTGCATCCTGAAGATCTTGATTGGCTGGGCATACACGCGACGCGCATGAATGCGCATCTTATGCGCGCTATTTTCATCGACGAAGCGCAGGCACGAATCGTAAAGAATCCGACTCGCAAGATACAGGCGAAGAAATCTATAATCATCGGTGCCGGCTGGAAGCCAGGATGGTCTACGGATTACTGCGCCGTTATGGCAGCTAAGAAACTAGGCGCGAAGCGCGTGGTGAATCTTTCCAATATCAGCCACGTATACACCGCAGACCCGAAGAAGGATCCGAGCGCAGAAAAGATCGAGCATATAAAATGGGATGAATTCCGAAAGCTCATTCCGGATCATTGGGACCCAGGACTCTCTTCCCCGTTCGACCCTATCGCTGCACGTGAGGCACAGCACAGCGGTATTGAAGTCGCTGTTATGGATGGAAAGAATCTTGATGCGCTCGGGAACTATCTTGATGGAAAGCCGTTCGAAGGTACGGTGATCAACTAAGCGAACTGCTCAAGGAATTCATCGAGCTTCTGATGGAGTTCTTCGATGGTTCCGTCATTTTCAATGATCACGTCTGAAAGCTTGAGTGCGCCGAAGATATCCTGCTTGGCCGGGTCACTTGAATTCATTTCTTTCTTTTCCTGCTCTACCCACTTCTCGAACGTAACGTGGTCGGTTTCGCTGGCACGTTTGATGACACGTGCGAAGCGTATTTCGGGCGTCGCATCGACGCCCAGAACGATACCGCCTTCCTGTTGTATAAAAGTCACTTCTGCTTTCGCGCGTAAGCTTTCGATTACTGCATCTTTTTCAGACGCTTCCGCTTGCTTCAAGAGCTCTTCCATCACATATGTAGGACCATGCTGCGCACGAAGCTCATTCGCCACTGATGCCATCGAGTCGCGATCTACCGGCAAGCTACGTCGGGTGATCTCATCAATAAGAAAAGTTCGTGCCGCGAAGTGCACGAACCCCTTCTGTCCTACGAGATAGTCGACCACCGCCCCCTTCCCTGCTCCGAATGAACCGGTGATGCCGAGTATCATTTTTATTTCTTCTTAGCGGGCTTGTTAGAAACGATTGCGTCCTTCGAGAATTTATTCGCGAGCGGAACAAGCAAGGGTGCGGCAAGGAGAATCGAGGAATACGTTCCGGCAATGACGCCGACAAGGAGCACGTAGGAGAAGTACTGCGTCGCAGGGCTGCCGATGAATGCGAGCGCGAGGAGCGCGAGCACCACGGTAAGCGATGTGTTGATAGAGCGGCCGAGCGTCTGCGTGACGGACTTACCCACGGTCACATCGAAGGATTCCTTGATGTTGTGCTCCTGATTATCGTGAAGATGTTCACGGACGCGGTCGAAAATGACGATCGTGTCGTTCACCGAGTAGCCAAGAATGGCGAGCAGTGCCACCACGAAGAGCGAATCAACTTGGGCGCCGGTGTAGTGCGCGAGGATAGCGTAGAAGCCAGTCGGAATGATGACGTCATGAATGAGAATCACCACGACGATGCCGCCATATACCCATGAGGAGACCGGACGTGAGACGCGGCGGAATGCCCACGCGATGTAAAGCATGATCGCAGCGATAACGGCGAGGAGCGCGTACAGAGACTTGATGCCGAGTTCAGCGCCGAGCGATGGGCCGATGGAATTGAAGCGAAGCTCGGTGAGCGGTGCCTTGCCGTTCTCAGAAAGCGCAGCGAGTACGGCGACATGCTCTTCTGGCGTCAGCGTGCGGGTGCGAAGGAGAACGCCATTGGTACCGCTGTTAAGTACGGACGCTCCGCCAAGCGCGAGCTGCTTCACATCCGCGTTCAGCACGTCGAGCCCTGGACGTGAATTCGTGTACGTCACTTCCTCGAGCGAGCCGCCGGTGAAGTCGATAGAGAGCGGCAGGCCGAAGACAGCGATAGCGCCTATCGCGATAGCGAGAAGAAGGCCAGTGATTATGAAGAAAATCTTACGGTTGCGGACGATGTACATACTTATTCTTTAGTTTCTTTATTCACGCGGCCGAGATTGAATCCGCTCGAGCAGAGGAAGCGCCACGCGCGATTGCCATGCTCAGGCAGGATTGCCTGAAGGAAGATGCGCGAGACGAATACTGCGGAGAAGAGCGAAGTGAGGACGCCGAAGCCGAAGACGAGCGCGAAGCCCTTCACGAGCGAGGTTCCCACCCAGAAGAGGATAACCGCAGAGATGAGCATCGTAAGGTGGCCGTCACGAATAGCAGGCCATGCGCGGCCGAAGCCGATCTTCGATGCTTCCTGCGGTCCCTTCCCTGCACGAAGCTCTTCCTTCATGCGCTCGAAGATAAGCACGTTCGCATCCACGGCCAAGCCGATAGAGAGAATGAATCCGGCGATGCCCGAAGCGGTGAGTGTAATCGGAATCAGCTTGATAAGTGCGATCGTAATCAGCATGTAGATAACGAGCGCAAGCGCAGCGATGATACCCGGAAGGCGGTACCAGATGATCATGAAAAGAGAGACGAGCGCGAAGCCGACGATACCCGCAGTGATGCCATCATGGAATGCCGCAGCGCCGAGCGATGGGCCGACGGAGTCGCTGGAAATCAGCGTGATAGGAACCGGCAGTGCGCCGAAGTTAAGGTTCTGCACGAGATCGCGCGCCTGTACCGGCGTAAAACCGCCGGAGATGGTCGCTGCGCCGCCTGAAATAGCTTCCTTGATAACTGGCTCTGAAATAGACTGTCCATCGAGGAAAATCGCGAGTGTGCCGCCAACATTTTCGCCTGTGATCTTTTCGAACATCTTCGCACCGGTGTCGTCGAAATTAAGTACGACGATAGGCTGATTCGCTGCGGTACCGCCCGTGCTGCCTGTTGAGAACTGAAGCTGCGCAGACTTCACATACCGGCCGGTGAGACCTGTCGGAATGTAGTCAGTCGTTGTGCCGTTTATCGTAACGGGTGTCGGAGACTTGAGCTTGAATTCAAGCACAGGAGTCTTACCGAGCGCGTCTACAGCAGCCTTCACATCCGTTACGCCAGGAAGATCAACGAGGAGACGATCTTCCTGCTGGCCTGCAACCGCGCTCGAACGCTCGAGCTGTACGAGCGGCTCTGCGACGCCGAAGAGGTTTACGCGGCGGTCGATGATATCGCGAAGCGAATTAAGCGCCCCTTGCTTATCACCCGTAACGCCAGAGGTATCTGCGCGGTAGATAAGTTCCGTACCGCCGGCAAGGTCAAGACCGAGGCGTACCGGGAACTTCCCTGTCTGCTGGGTATTCCAGACGAACCAGCCGAGGAGGCCAGCCAGGATTATGATTACTACTGCGAATAGGATGCGGCCGGCCCTGAAAGACATAGATATCTAGAGTGTACTTAGGCCACGCGGTTTGTCAAAAGGGCCCGCATCGTCAGAATGGCTGCATTACGGAAAAGACAGGCTACGGCGATGGGTCCGACGCCGCCAGGGACTGGGGTAAAAACGCTCGCAGTTTCAGCGCAACGCGGGTCTGCATCCCCCACGATTGCTCCATTGGACTCGCTTGTGCCTGCATCTATGAGCACGACACCTTGTTTCAGATGCTCCGGCTGGATAAGACCAGGACTTCCTGCACCTGAAACGACGATGTCCATGTTCGGTAACAGCGTCGGCAATGTTTCCTGCGTATCGCGCGTAACGATAATCACATTCGCTTTCTGCTGCTGAAGCCAGTGCCACACGGGCTGCCCTACCAAGCGACCATTACCAACGACGAGCGCTTTTGAACCAGCGACTTCAACATCGCCTCGCATGCAAATTTCTGCGACTGCTGCTGCTACCGGAGGTAGCAGCGCACCTTCGTTTCCCTGCTCGAACGCAAGATACGAAACCGGTGAAAGCACGTCGGCATCAAGCGCAACCGGGATGCGCGCAAGTATCGCTTCCTGATCAAGATGCTCAGGAAGCGGAAGCTGTACGATTACAGCGTCCGCGCCGGGTGCGATGACTGCTGCGATTACTTCTTCGTTCGTCGCTTCATCAGGAAGATGAATGATATCCATTTTCATGCCGGCATCTTCAGCTTTCGCTGATTTTATGCGCAGATACGAATGCGTTGCCGGCGAGGGCGCGACCACGACAGCGCGCACCACCGGTACATGCGGCAGCTTGGCGACCTCGAGTTTTGTGGCGGCAAGAATGCTAGCCGCGATGGCGCGTCCGTCTACGATCATTTCGGCTTGTTACGACGACTAAGCGCAGGCACCGCGTATTCATAGATACCGTCTGTATAGTAGAACGCATCGAACCCTTGATATTTGTATTCGTATCCGAGCTCACGCGTTACCTTCGTGCCGTCTACCGCGATCGGATAGGAATAGCCGCGCCATGCGCCAGGACCGGTCGGGATTTTGCCTCGCGTTAGATGCCAGAACACGAAGAACGGCAGGCGAACCATCCATGGCTGTACGGTCAGGATGCGCTTCCCTACGGCACGTGCCATATCGGCGCCGCGCACGACGGGGCCGGGAGGACAGATATTGAATACTTCGTATCCTTTCACCGGCTCGCCGAAGGCGAGCCGTTCGATGATACCAACGACATCATCCTCATGAATGAACTGACGGACCCACTTCGGCGTAATCGGCACGAAGGACACCATCGCAGAAACGAGACGATATGCGAGCGATCCTTTCATCTGTCCGGAAAGCGTAGACTGCAGCCCGAAGCGAATACGCATGAAGCGGCCGCGAGGACCGGTGATAGCAGCCGGGCGAACGATAGCGACTGAAATATCCTTGTTCGCTCGTCCCTCGTACTTCTCTTCAAGATGCGCCTCTGCGATACGCTTCTCTTCTGCATACAGATACTCAGAAACGCGGAACGGCTCGTCTTCGGTATAGAGATGATCTATCTCATTCTTAGGAAACGCACCATATGAAGATACGGTAGAGAAATCGATCAGGCGCTTCACGTCTGAATGCTCGAATGCATAATCGAAAATCTTGTCGGAGCCGTCGATATTCCATTTCCACGTCGTCGCTCGGTCTCCGTACAATTCACGGATCTGCCATGCCGTATGAATGATGATATCCGGCGAAAGATCCTTCACGAGCTCCTCCCACGTGTCTGCCGTATTCATCTCGAAGTAGGTAAGCTTTTCTATTTCATTGAAATTCTCCGGCTTCGGTTCTTTGTCGATACCGATGATCTGCTGCACGTCATCGCGGGCAGCGAATTTCTCAACGAGCATCGCGCCTACGTAACCTGCTGCTCCGGTGATAAGGATAGTGTGCTTCATATATAGGTACACACTACCAAGAACTGACGCGGAATAACATACGTTTCACCGTCTTGAGCGCGATCACGATATCAAGCGCCAGCGAGCGGTTCTTAATATAGTAGAAATCATAGGCAAGGCGCATCTTCGTTTCTTCGATAGACTGCGGACTGATATTGCCTGGCTCGTACTGCTGATTGATCTGCGCCCAGCCGGTAATACCAGGTTTCACCGCATAGCGGATTCCGTAATAAGGAATGGCATCGGCAAGGCGATCTCCCAGCGCGCGTATATCATTGCGCGGCCCGATGAGGGAAAGGTCTCCACGAAGAATACTCAAGAATTGCGGGAATTCGTCGAGCGATGTCTGGCGTAGCACAGCGCCTACGCGCGTCACATAATTCTCTTGTCCTTCCCCCTTCCATTTCCCATTGTCATTGAACCGCATGCTGCGGAATTTATAGACACGCATAGGTGCGCCATGCAGGCCGATACGATCCTGTCCGATGAAGAGCGGTCCTGAACCCTCAAGCGATAGCGCGAGCCAGACGAACGGAATTGCGATCACTGCAACAGCTCCCATTACTAGTCCGCCAACAATATCGATGATGCGCTTCCCTATCTCGTAGAATGCGGTGCCCGCGCCGGACACGTTTTTCAAAAACCAATCGTATTCCAAAAGCGAAAGCGGTACACGATCGAATACCTCTTCATATATGTCATAGAAATCAGCGAACTGATACTGATGCGTCACATAGGTAAGGTCGTAGATCTGTCCGAGGAGCGGGCGCAAGCTATCGTTCGTAGTGTCAACAACCAGCATGGTGACACGTTCTTCAGAGAGTTTCTGCGCGAAGAGAGCAAAATCTTCAAGCAATGCTGCCGGTTCTTCCACCACAGGAAACGCAAGATGGTAGCGCGGATTCGCATTCACTTCCTCAACGAGTTCCCAGAGTTCAGGACCGGTACCGATGATAGCTGCGCGAGTACGCGCAGCCGGCTTCGTCATGCGTGGAAAGAAATAGATACGCCACACGAATATGAGCAACAGCGAAACAAACAAATATAGAATGAGGTTCGTCTTCGGCGCGATGCCGATTCCTGGTATCAGAAAGAAGAATAATGCAGCAATGACGATATTAAGGAGCTGCACGCGCAGAATAGTATCCCAGAGCCGGCTCTTGAAAAGAATGATCTGCTTGCTGTATAAGCCAGCCATGTAGAAGACGATTACCCACAGCACGAACAGCACGCCGAATGACGGCAAGTGCGCAAGTAGCAACGTTTCCGTAGGGATATCTCGGTAGCGTATAAGCAGCGTCAACCACAGGGAGCATATGAATGCGGCCACATCTCCGACAAAGAGAAGGAATATCGATTTTCGGCTGTAGGTCATGGAGTAACGAGTATCGAGGTAGGACTGTTATATCATACAACTATCAATCTTATATGAACGTTTCTAGCCCTCCAAAGAAGGTCTTGTACGCTATTACCAAGGCCAATTGGGGCGGTGCGCAGCGGTATGTGTATGATCTTGCAGTCGCAGCCAAAACTAGCGGATACGCAGTAACCGTCGCCTATGGTGAGCCTGGATCCCTCGTCGAGAGACTTCGGGCAGCCGGAGTAGAAACCATCTCCTTGCCGGCACTCGGCCGCGATATTCAGCTCAGCAAAGATTCTGTAGCCTTCGGAGAATTCGTGCGATTCATAAAAAAGATTCGACCGGATGTTATTCACCTGAATAGTTCTAAGGCAGGAGTCATCGGCGCATTCGCCGCCCGCTACGCAGGCGTTCCGAAAATAATCTTCACCGCGCACGGCTGGGCATTCAACGAAGATCGCCCGCTATGGCAGAAATTTGTTTTTAGAATAATTCACGGTACGAGTGTGCTTATGAGTACAACTACAATATGTGTTTCTGATGCAACGCGCCGAGACATGAAGTGGCTTCCCTTTTCAGGAAAGAAATTTCGCGTGATTCATAATGGCGTCTCTTGCTCTGCTCATGTTGAGCGAACGGAAGCACGCGCAAAATTACTTCCAGGGGCTCAAGAAGGATTAGTAATCGGCATGATATCCGAACTACATCCTACAAAGCGCATCGAAGATGCGATCGAGGCGATGTCCATATTGAGCAAAACTCATCCAGACGTGCGCTTGGTGGTACTTGGCGAAGGAGAACAGCGACCGGCGCTTGAAACGCTAATTCGCGAACGAGGCCTAGAAACAAAGGTTATTTTGGCAGGTTTCATACAAGATGCCTCATCGTATCTGAAAGTATTCGATATCTTTCTGCACACATCACGCAGTGAAGCGCTTGCCTATGTCATCCTTGAAGCTGGCTGTGCGACCCTTCCTGTTATCGCCACGAGTGTCGGAGGAATTCCTGAAATCATTACAGATGGAAAAAACGGGGTGCTCGTTCCTGCATACAATCCTATTGCTGTTGCTGCGGCTCTCACTCGATTAATCGAACATTCAAACGATTCGACGCAATTTGCTTCCGCACTGCATGAGCACGTCGTTACTGATTTTTCAAAAGAAGAAATGATCGAAAAAACATTCACTCTGTACTAACCCTCATATTCTGCCGCGGCGCTGTCGCGCGGTACGCTGCGCGCATGCTGCGAAAGCGAGGCGACGATGCCGAGCGCGGCGAACTCCATGATCACATGCGAGCCGCCAGAACTCATGAATGGAATCGTCGTTCCTGTAACCGGAAGAAGGCCGAGGTTAATGCCTGCGTGAATAGCGAGGTGCGCGAGGAACAGAAGCGCGACGCCGATTATAAAAAGCGCATCGAAGTTCGTCGCCGCTCGCCGCGATATAAGAAACATATTTAGAAGAAGCAGCATGTACAGGGTCAGAAGCAATACCACGCCGGCAAATCCCCACTCTTCGGCGAAGGCGGCGAAGATGAAGTCAGTCTCATATTCAGGCAGGAAGCGCAATTTGGACTGCGTGCCGTAGCCGATTCCCTTTCCCCACAATTCGCCTGAACCGGCTGCCACGGTCGCCTGATAGGCGTTATACCCTGCCCCGCGTATGTCTGCAGCGGGGTTCACGAACGCCATGATGCGGGTTCGCTGGTAGTCATGGAGGCCGAACGTCCAGAGCACGCCTGCAGAGATAACCCCGAGCGTCAGCACGATGGCGAGATGCCTCTTCGAGATACCTGAAACCAGTACCATGCCGAACCACACCGCCAGAAGGATAACGGCGGTGCCTAGGTCTGGCTGCACCAGCACGAGCAGCACGATGGCCGCCGTATAGATTCCTGAAATGACGATGTGCGAGATATTCCCTATCTCCATGTGGCGGCGTGAAAAATACTTCGCAAGCAACGTGATGACGACCAGCTTCGCGAGGTCTGCAGGCTGGAACGCTACGAGTCCGAAATTGAACCAGCTCTTCGCACCCATCGTCGTATGCCCTACGACGAGCAGCACGGAAAGCAGTGCGATAACCACCACATAGCCCGTAACTATTACTGGCGTGCGACGTATGAAACGCATATCCGTAAGCGCACATCCTATGTATACGATGATGCCCAGCGTAAGCCAGATAAGCTGACGCGGCGCGAGTGAGCTCGCACCGTCGAACGGATGCATCGTAAGGATGCCGAGTAACGATATCGTAACGGCGATCGCAAGCATCGGCCACGTGGCGAGCACGGCTCGCCACGGATTCAACCGGGCGAGTTCGCTCATAACGAACTGGGTGCGCCGATCGGTATCACTTCCACGCGCGCAGGCGCGCTCGTGAACGGAACGCTCCAGGTGAATACCGCCTGCGCCGTACCTTGTGAAGGCAGTGACGGAACGATTGTTCGGCTTGCAGCGATAGCGTTCTTGTTCGCGTCGAATACCGTCGCAATGAGAAGAATATTCGTGAACGGCCGGGCGATCGGATTCACGAGCATCGCCGAAGCACGTGGCATAGCGCCGCCCTGCCACGTGATGTTCTGTACATTCGGCACGAAGGGCTTCGCCGTCGTGCGTACCCACTGCACATGCGCGTCATCGATCGTAAAGAAGGTCTGCGATACCGGTACATTCGATGCGAGGATTCCCTGTACGAATACTGGTGTCAGGCCGCCTGCCGAAAGATTGAACGCAGCATTCTTTGATGCGAGCAACGTGTGATTCGCATCATACACTTCCACCGTAGCCTGCACGTTGTTTGCGGCGTCTCCGACATTCGGGTTATCTATATATGCGATCACGTCCGTGCGATTAGGGCTCGCAACGACGGCGTGTGCAAAACGAACCTGTGCAGGATGCACATCGGCGACGCACGCCTTCGAGCAGGGTCCGCCGCAATCTATGCCCATCTCTCCTTGATTCTGTTTCTGGTCGATACACGTCGGCGTCTTATAGAAGACTGCAATACCGATGATGATGAGCAGCGCCACGATAGCCGATCCAATGATCGTCCATACTATCGATCGCCTTCGTGTAGACCAATCCATACATCTATTATATATAGAAATGAAAAAACCGCCCGAAGGCGGTTTTTTCATTTCTGACTGCTTACGCACCCAGAACGCTGGCGACAACCTACTCTCCCCTTTCGAGTACCATCGGCTCAAGAGAGCTTAACTTCCGTGTTCGGAATGGGAACGGGTGTGACCTCTCCGATAAATCACCAGCGTTCTGGGCACGTACTGACGTGCCAGAAGAACGAATACGCATTGAAAAGTCGTTTGTTATTAACAACACAATTGTGTCGTGCAGAATTCCGCACTGGGAACTGGACATATTAGTACTTCTCGACTCAATGCATTACTGCACTTCCATCTAAAGCCTATCAACCTTGTAATCTGCAAGGTGTCTCATAACGATTCCTTATCTTGGAGCATGTTTCCCGCTTATATGCTTTCAGCAGTTATCACGACCCGACATAGCTACCCAGCGGTGCCTTTGGCAAGACAGCTGGTAGACCAGAGGTCAGTTCACCCCGGTCCTCTCGTACTA
>JAQBRE010000005.1 GCA_028286605.1 Parcubacteria group bacterium
CGAGCCCGTTCTTCCGTGACTGGTACCAGAAGAACTTCAACAAGCTCCTTCTGAAGATCGTGCGTGATATTTCCATCGAATTCCGGAATATCGAGTACATGATAGTGAAGGACATTGCCCGAAAGCAACCGAAGGAGCAGCGAACACGCCGCGAAACCACGCAGGAGCTTCCTTTGAATGAGTTCTATATAAATAAGAGCGATAATCTGAATCCGCGGTACACGTTCGACACCTTCGTGGTGGGTTCATTCAACCAGGTGGCGAGCATGGCGGCGCGCGCTGCTATCGAGCGCCCGGGAATTACCTATAATCCGCTCTTTATCTACGGCGACACCGGCCGTGGCAAGACGCATCTTATTCAGGCGATAGGGAATCACTATAAGAAGCTCTATCCGACCCGAAAAGTCTTCTATATGACGAGTGAGAAGTTCGGCGTAGATTTCACCGATTCGCTTCAGCAGGGAACGGCGAACCGTTTCAAGGAAAAATATCGCCAATACGATCTTCTTATCATGGATGATGTACAGTTCCTTTCTAAAAAGGATAGATTCCAGGAAGAATTGTTCCATCTGTTCAACCATCTGTATGACAACAACAAGCAAATAGTATTTTCGTCAGATCGCGGACCTCAGAATATCCCAGACATTATGGACCGTCTGCGCGGGCGCTTCCTTTCCGGCATGACCGTAGACATCGGCGAGCCGGATCTTGAAGCGCGTATTGCTATCGTACATAAGAAGGCAGCTATGAGCGGCGTGATGCTTTCGCAGGAGGTGGCTGAATATATAGCTACTTCCGTAAGCGGATCAATTCGCGAGCTCGAAGGCGTGATTAATTCAGTCGTATGCCACACACAGTTGAAAGGTACTCCGCCGGACATCGCCGAGGTGCGGCAATCGCTCCGCTCATTCTCTCGTCCTTCTAAAACAGTGTCGGTGAAGCATGTGGTTTCTAAGATTGCGGAATTCTATGGCATCGAGGAAGAGAGTATCTACGAGAAGACGCGTAGAAGGGAAGTGGTGCGTCCTCGCCAAGTCATCATGTACATCCTGCGAGAAGATTTCAGCGTGTCGTATCCGACTATCGGCAATAAGCTGGGCGGACGTGACCACACCACAGTGATTCACTCGTGTGAAAAGGTGAAGCGCGAAGTCGCAGAAGATGCAGAACTCGCAAAAGAGATTCAGGATATTCGCACTCTGCTCGTCTGAGTGTGAATAACTTCTGGGGAAAAGATGTGGAGAAGCTGGAGATAACACAGGGAAGAAAGGTGGGGATAAGCGGTTGGTAGGGTGGGGACAATTTTGAACCGATTTTCCAAAAGACCCTTATACACCCTACTTATACCCGGCTACCCACAGCTTCCGAATATGAGGCACACCCTTTCCAGAGCGTATATACTAGAGATAATGTCCTTTCCCCAGTATCCACACCCCTAATAATAAGCATTTATGATTATCAATATAGAAAAAAAGGAGTTCTCAGATGCAGTAAGCAGAGTCGCTCGATTCGCAGAGCGAAGATCTGCTACTCTTCCTGTTCTTGCCGGCATCGCTATCGTCGCGGGGGACGACGGTATCAAGCTGCGCGCCACTAACCTTGAGACCGGTATCGATTTCAAAGTAGGCGGAACGATAGAGCAGCCGGGAGTGGTCGCGCTACCTGCGACCACTCTTCGCGAGATCACGAACTCTTTTTCAGGAACAGGCGCTATCAAGCTTGAGCACACCGGCGACACTGTGCTCATCAGCTCCTCTGCGGGCCGTAGCACGCTGAAGACCCTCGCGTACGAGGATTTCCCTACTCTGCCGTTCCCGGACTCTCCTACGGCAAAATTTACGCTCCCAGGAGCGCACATTCGAACGCTCGTGCTCACGGTTGCCGGTTGCGCATCGCCATCGACCGTTCGCCCTGAACTCTCCTCAGTGCTTCTTTCGGCGGAAGGCGGCGTGGTGAAGGCAGTTGCGACAGATTCTTTCCGTCTCGCCGAGAAAAAGATGTCCGTACAAGGCACGGTCGCGCCCTTTTCAATACTTATTCCTGCGAAGAATGCGATCGATATCGTGCAGACGCTTCCGGAAGAAGATGTCGAGGTGCTTATCGACGAGCATCAATGCGCATTTTCCTGGCCGGGCGGCATCGTCACCACACGCCTCGTTACCGTTCCGTACCCCGATTACACCCAGATTATTCCTAAGCAGTTCGTCTCTGAAGCGACGCTCCTGCGAAAGGATTTCGAGGCATCCCTCAAGCGCACCGCTATCTTCTCGGACTCATTCCAGAAATTGCGCATCAGTTTCGCCACGAGCGATAAGAAAATCCTATTCTCTGCACGTAATAGCGATGTGGGGGAATCTTCAGAATCTATTCCTGCGTCAGTTTCTGGCGAACCTATCGAGCTTTCCTTCAACCACCGGTACCTTGCCGCACCGCTTTCACTCATCAGTTCTGAAAATCTTTCGCTCTCTGCTGCAGGAATCGGTCGTCCGCTCATAATTAAAGGCGTTGGCGACAGCACCTTCCTCTACCTCGTGATGCCGATGAACCAGTAATTGTTTCAATCTTTTTAGTGCTGGCTGTCTAGGGTGACGTTAGAACTTTTTTGGCCTAAATAGACGTTCCACACCAACGACAAGAATCGCTCCAACCATATAGCCTATTCCAAGCAGGATTGGGAATAGAACTATAGGCACCGGAAATTGCCATTTCCATACATGAAGGAAAAGATTTACGAATTCATATAAAGCTGTAATAAATAACGTCGCAACGCAAAAGTGTAGTGGTTGTCGACGAAGAAGCAGTATTGTCGCTGCAAAAATTCCATATGACAAAACAGCATTAAGTATAAGGAATGACATATCGAATCCAAGAGCATACGTACTAAGTCCAAGGTATTTTCCTAGCACCAGATCGAAAGATAAACCGAAAGGTATGCCTATGGGAATCCCCTTAGCTAGGACTTGCCATACGTTAGATAGTTTCTTCTCATAGAGAGCGAATACAAAGAATATGAGAAGCTGCACAAACAGCAGTATTCCAAAGTTAATCCATGCTTCCGGCATATTCGAAGTATAGCTGGCAGACTAGGGATCGAACTTGGGCAGAGAATGTTGATTTTGGTATAGTAGATATATGTCAGGACACAATAAGTGGTCGCAGATAAAGCAGCAGAAGGGCGCGTCGGATGCCGCAAAGAGTCGTACGTTCTCGCGTTTCAGCCGTTTGATAACGATTGAAGCCAAGAAGGCGAACGGAAATTTGTCTTCTCCAGGGCTTCTTGGTGCTATTACTCGCGCCAAAGCAGCCAACATGCCGAAGGACAGTATCGATCGCGCTGTTGCTAAGGGGAATTCCAAGGATGCGGGCGAATTGGATTCGGTTGCCTATGAGTTTTACGGACCAGGCGGTTCTGCGATAATCGTTTCCGCGCTTACCGATAATAAGAATCGTACGACGCAGGAAGTGAAACATTTACTTACGAAGAACGGGTACGAGCTTGGCACGCCGGGAAGCGCGTTGTGGGCTTTTACGAAAAAGCCCGATGGTCATTTTGTGCCGAACGAACCGCTTATGGATGTTACGGGTGGCGATGAGGAGAAGCTAACATTCATACTTGGCTTGCTGGACGAACACGAAGACGTGCAGGAGATAACGACCAACGCACGCGGGTATGAATCAACAGAAGAGTAGACGTGTTTTGGGTATCGATCCTGGGTATGACCGCTTAGGCTTGGCTGTTCTTGAAGGCGACGCGAGCAAACCTACCCATATATGGAGCGATTGCGTTATTCCGCCAAAGGGCGAGAAAGAAGAGCGTTTGGCAGTAGTGTATGCGGCGGTTATCGACGCAATTAAGAAATATGCGCCTGACGCGCTTGCGATTGAAACAATATTTTTCAGTACGAATCGCAAGACCGCCTTCGGCGTAGCGGAGGCGCGTGGCGGGGTCCTTGGGGCGGCGGGGTCCTTGGGGATTCCGGTACAGGAATACGCCCCGCAGCAGGTGAAGCTTGCCGTTACCGGCTACGGAGCATCCGATAAGGCGGCAATCGCGCGTATGCTTCCGCATCTTATAACGCTTCCCGTGAAGAAAAGGCTGGATGACGAACTGGATGCGATCGCCTTGGCGATTGCGGGGCTTGCAGACCGAAGTTCACATCGAGCATAATTAATCACGCTATCCCCACCTGTGCGTTCATGCTCTTGCAAAATTGACAAAGGTTTACGAATATACAGGAACGGTCCGGCATATGTCGGCACATGATCAAATTTTAATTTAGATACTATGGATGGATTCGAAGAAGAAGAACTAGAAGCACCCAAGTCCTCTGAAGCTGCACCTGAGGGTACCGAGGATGAAGATGAGCCGTTTGAGGAAGAAGATGAGCTCGACGGATTCAAGGTAGAGGGTGCAGACGACGAAGACGACGCAGTGTAGTCATTTGTTTCATGAAACGCCTCCGCACGGCTTTGCCGTGCGGAGGCGTTCGCGTGATACCATACTCCCATGGCGCGTCGTTCTTCACGTACTTCTACACGTTCTAAGGCCCTTAAGGACCTGATTCATCATCCGCATCCGCTGTTGAAAGTTTCGTTTATTCTGGCGGGTATCGGTCTCGTTATTTTGGGTATCGGTGTGCTGTGGGTTGCCCTCACTCCGATTCCCGCGCTCAACTCGTTCGATTCGCGCAAGGTAGCGCAGTCTACGAAGCTGTATGATCGCAGCGGCAAGACCGTTCTGTATGATCTTAATCACGATGTGAAGCGCAACGTCGTTCCCCTTTCCGATATTTCCCCGTATTTACAGGAAGCGACGATCTCTATTGAGGATTCTAATTTCTATCATCACGGCGGCGTTTCGTTCACCGGCATCGCGCGTTCGTTTCTTGCAGATATAACGACGCTCTCATTCGCACAGGGCGGTTCCACTATTACGCAGCAGGTGGTGAAGAACACTATTCTCTCCGGACAGAAATCAATCACGCGAAAAGTGCAGGAGTGGATTCTCGCGTTTAAATTCGAGCAGAAATACAGCAAGGATCAGATTCTGGAGTTCTATTTCAACGTAACGCCTTATGGGGGAACGCTCTATGGCGCTGAGGTTGCGAGCCGTTCTTTCTATGGAAAATCTGCAAAAGATTTGGATATTGCGGAGGCTGCATATCTTGCTGCTATTCCGCAGCTCCCTACGTATTACTCGCCGTATGGAAACAATCGCGCCGCACTCGATACCCGCAAAGACCTGGTCTTGAAGCAGATGCTCAAGCTCGGGTATATAAATAATGATCAATACAATCAGGCGAAGAGCGAGGTGGTTACGTTCAGCCGTCAGGCGAATAACACTATTCTTGCGCCGCACTTCGTGTTCTACATTCAGCAGTATCTCGAAAATAAGTATGGTCCCGATGTCGCGACGCAGGGCCTGAATGTCATCACCACCATCGATGCAGACTTGCAGCATCAGGCCGAGACGACCGTTAATCAGTACGCGCTCGCGAACGAAAAGAAATTCAACGCAAGCAATGCGGCGCTCGTCGCGATTGATCCGAAGACCGGGCAGATCCTTGCCATGGTTGGCTCGCGCGACTACTTCGATAAAGAGATCGATGGCAACTACAACGCGGCGCTCGCTTCACGCCAGCCAGGTTCTTCCTTCAAGCCGTTCGTATATACTGCCGCCCTCCTGAAAGGATACACGCCGCAAACAACTATCTTCGACCTCCCTACTCAATTCTCTACGAGCTGTTCTCCTTGGATAATTTCAACGATACGCCTCCTTGCTATGCGCCGGGCAACTATGACGCTAAGTTCCGCGGCCCGATGACCTTCACCACCGCGCTCGCGCAGTCTATTAACGTGCCGGCGGTGAAAACGCTGTATCTTGCCGGCATCCCGAACGTGCTCAACCTCGCGACGAGCATGGGCATCACCACGCTCGGCAAGCCGAGCGACTACGGCCTCTCGCTGGCGCTGGGCGCTGCAGAGGTTCGCCTGCTTGATCTCACGG